>DIOL01000011.1:0-26304 GCA_002423895.1 Bacteroidales bacterium UBA5515
AAGCTCGTACAGTGGCGTTGCCCGAAGCTCGTACAGTGGCGTTGTCCCAAGCTCGTACAGTGGCGTTGCCCGAAGCTTCTACAGAGGCGTTGCCCGAAGCTTCTACAGAGGCGTTGTCCCAAGCTAAAAGGAATCCCTCTTTTACAGAGGTGTTCAGATAAATTTTTTCTTTGCAAAAAGCGCCTTCATGCTTTTTTAAAAGGGAAGAAAATTCTTCAATTGATCGACAGCACCAATAAAAATTATCCTTAATAACATTCGATAACTCGTGTATATCATCGCTGTTGAGTACTCGCCTAAATTGCTCTGCACAGGCATTATTTCGATGGCCGAAATCTCGTACATCTCGTTTAATTGTTTCAAAATCCATAGGGGTTTAATTTTTAATTTTTAATTCATGAATAGATTAATCCTGATTGAATAGTGCGACTTATCACATTAAGATAAGCCTCAAGCTTGGAGTCCTCGTGCGTTAAGCCTATGCCTCCGAACTGCTCTACATAGTTGAACTCGTTGACTACTTCTCCTCTCACAATTAGCTTAAGGATGTCAGTAGCATCGTCGATGACGCATTTAACGTCGGGGCAATCATCGAATTTGAATTCGCGTAAGCCCTCATTGTGGTGGGTAATCATGTTCCACCTGTTTTCGTTTAAATCATTTTGTGCCATTTTATAATCGTTTATTCGTTTGTGTCTTCTTTACCCCAAATGTGCTTTCTCTTAACCCCGTACTTTGCAAATACAGCAATTATGCCCTTTAGTTGAGCTAACTTGATAGTATCGGAGAAAACTCCGGATTTCCACAAGCCCCAAGAATTTCGGTTATTGATACCGATAACCCCCATTAGTTCCTTCTTAACTTCGGCTTGAACCCTCTTGCCATAGGTATTTTGGATTTTTTGCCAGCCTCTGCTGAACTCATACTTTCTTTCCATATTTTAATCGATTTTAGGAGCCTCGAGTAAGGCTATAATTTCTGATTTCTTGTAAACTTTCTTGCCTCCTTTAGCGAAGCGGTAAGCCCTTATAACCCCTCTTTTCTCATACTCGAAGATAGTGGTAGGGCTTAGAGAAAATTGTTCAGACAGTTGTTCTGTTGAGAGGTAAACCTCATCTATATTCGCCCTTAAGGTCTTATCTCTTATCTCTAAAAGGCTTTCAGCCCACCTCTTAAGGTCGTCATATCTAACTATAATCAGCTGACTTGAGGCATTGCTCGCTATGAAGTCTTCTAATGTTGGTGTTTGTTTAGTCATTGTTTTTTCGTTTTTGATTTTGCTCTTAGGAGTGGAATTGAACCACTCTACAACCATTCTAAGAGGGCGGGCGTGAGAGGAGCCCTAACCAATTGCATCTTATTTTCTATTTACTTTCTTGTAATTCCCTTGTGATACTTTAATGAAATACTCCTCATTGCTCAGAAGCCTTGAGAGTTGAGTGTTATGAGCCTTACGGCTTATTTGCTTAGCCTCTTTCCATGTGAACTCATCAGGCAGGCTGTCGTATAGATTAGTAATATCTTCTTGCGTTTTAGTAGGTTTCCTATGTTTTTCACTTTCTGAGAAATATTTAACCTTAACCTTCATATCATCTCCGGTAAGAAGAACCTCAATCTCCTTAACCTCTCCCTCCTTATCACTAAGGAGGGTTATTAATTCTTGCAGTTTAGCATTCATATAGCGGTTCAGTCTTTATTAGGTCTTAGTTCTACGACAAAGTCACGTAGAGCTTTTCTTTGTTCGGCGTTAAGTTTCACCGCGAAATTATCATTTCCGTAAAACTCTCCGGCTTCTTCTGTGAAACACCTGTTATCAAGTGTTTCTAATAGAAAGCAGATAACATTAAGTTGAGTTGTGCTCAAATCAACTATATCATACATTCCTTCTTCTTTTCCGTTTCTAAGATGTTTCATCGTTTTTTCGTTTTATTCGTTATTTACTAATTAAAGAATCCCTCTTTTCTTGAGTGGATTTCATTTCTCTTTCGATTGCTATTAGTTCTTGGTATAAATGAAAGCTATTTTGTCCTCTCATATCCATTGCTGCTCTTGCCTTTTTTGTGCAATCGTATTTATTCGCTAATTCTACTAATCTTTGATTCAGTCTTTGAATTTGTTCCTGTGTGCTCATCGTTTTTTCGTTTTTTGTTTTTAAATTTTGCAAATCGTAACATTATCACTACATTTGCCGTTTAAAATGTAATTTTGTCATTGGCTTAGATGTCAATTTCAGAATTACACGGCAAAGATAATATACATTTTGTATTGTAGTATAGAAAATGTATATTATTAACGTTTTTTAACAACCGTTAAGATTATAAAAGACTGAAAAACAGAAAGAAAAAAATTAAATAAAATAGTACATTAAAAAAGAAAAAGTATGAAAAAACAAGTTTTAATCGTGGTTTTGGCCTTAATGACCGTATCTGTCCAATCGCAAGAAAAAGCGACAGTTTCTAAAAGTAAGTCTGTGGAATTCTCAGAAAAAGACGGGAGCCTATTAAAAAGAGAATTCTATGACCTATCTAAAATAAAAGGAGTAGAAAATCAAATATTAATAATCAGCAACATTACCACCTCTCAAAAAATAGGTTGCCTAAGGCTTACAACCAGTTCCTATTCCAAATACGGGGACGACAGCTATATAGGCACGTTAGATTTAGACGAAATCTCCGCCTGCAAAAAATCCTTAGAGCATATACAAAACGAGCTGCTCCCGACTACCCCAGAGATTTACACCGAATGCGTTTATTCAACTCGAGATGGTCTAAAATTCACTGCTTTTTATTCAATAAAAGAGTCCAAATGGACTATTGCAGTTTATGTTAAAGGATACACGGCTAAGTCGGCATCCATATTAGACTCTAACGACTTAAAAAGCTATATATCCTTGCTATCAGAAGCCGAGGCATCTATTAAGGCTAAATTAGCCGCCAAATAATAAATCCACCTGAAAAACAGAAAGAAAAAATTAAATAAAATAGCGACATGGACTTAAGTGATTTCATTAATGAGACCCTGAAAGAAATAGTAAAAGGGGTCGAGAAAGCCCAAAGCGAACTTGCCGATAGTAACGTAATAGTTAACCCACAAGAAGCAGGCAAAGAAAAAGAAGAGGTTAAAAACTCTCCTCACACCATACATTACGTGGGTTTTGAGGTAGTAGTGTCAGTAGAAGAACAAATAAAAGAAGGGAAGAAAGCCGGTATAAGCATAAAGGTAATCTCTGCTAACATAGGTAAGAGTAATGAGGATAAAGAAAGCAAGAGCACTAAGGTAAGTTTCTCGATACCCATAATATACCCTTACGTGAGTAATGATAATGACCCTAAGTTCAGTAAAGGTATCACTAAAATGGTGTATAAATAATACTATTTAATCTTATCGGGAGTGGAAGGCGGGTCAAGAATACTTGAAGATTCTCCTAGCAAGAAGGAGTAATGCCAATACAACAAACGGTATTTATCTGCTTTTCTAGCACAACGAGAGCGTAAGAACTTAATATACTTTTGCTCCTTATTTATTAAAGATAAAAATGAAATTAACATGACAATATAAATTTTAGGTTAATAAAATGCAAATATACTAAACATAATGTAAAGTATGAATAAAAAAGAGCAAAAAATATCAGATAAGTCAAAAAGGCTTTTAGAATTAATTAAAGCAATAGGACTAAATGGTTATAAATTAGAGAGAGAAATCCCTGGGTTTACTCAGGCTAAACTCACCCATATAAAATCAGGCAGAAATGAACTTAGCAATGAACTATTAGATAAACTACTAGCTAAATGGCCAAACATTAACGTAGAATGGTTGTTAACAGGAGAAGGGCAAATGCTCAAAGGTCAAGAACCTCAACCAACAAAAACCGAAACCGTGTATTACGCACCTCAACTGCCTGTGTCTGCTATGGCAGGGACTCTAACGGGTTTTACTGACTCCATAAGAGAGTGGGATTTAGAAAATGTCGTTGTGCCTATTAAAGGTGTGGATTTAGTAATACCATTATCGGGGGATAGCATGAAGCCTGACTATCCGGAAGGATGTTTACTACTAACCAAGAGGATTAATGAGAAAGCGTTCATCGAGTGGGGGAAAGTGTTTGTGTTGGACACATGTAATGGAGTGGTGATTAAACAAATCTACCCAAGCGAAGAAGAGAACAAAGTTAAATGCGTGTCTATCAATACCATATACCCTCCTTTTGAGGTGAACAAAGAGGATATAATAGGTTGGTATATTGTGTTAATGATAATGGCGAGAAAATAATTGTATATTTGCAAATAATTAAAAACAAAAAATTAAAACGAAATGAAACAAACATTATCAGAAACATTATCAGAAACAATATTGCAAATAACAGCAATGCTTATACTAGCTGCAGGAGTAGCAGCGACAGGAGTAATGATCTATCAGGCTTTCACGGCTACGGATATTGAAGGGTATAAGCAAGAAGTAAGCCTTGCTTATATAGGTTTGTCCCTCATCCCAGCATTAAGCGGACTATTCTTATGGGCTTTGGCAAATGTAATACTAGAGATTTCGGGCAGGTCGAAGTAGCCTACTCCAACATATTAACTAATTCCTTCTTTACATCCTCCTCAATAGCCCTATAACGTTTAAAAGCCTTAGAGCCTTCAACATGCCCACTCATCGACGCGATGAGGTCAGGGTCTTTGACTTTATTATATAAATTCCCGATAAAGGTCTTCCTTGCTGTGTGAGAAGATACAACTTGATATAAGGGCTTTTGTTCGGGTAATCGAGTAACAGGGTTAAGAACTATAACAATCCTATCTAATTTAGCAATGGTGAAAGCTTGCTTTATTGCTTTATTGTATTTCGTCGCTGAAATAAAAGGCAGCAGCTTCTCTCCTGGGTAACCTCTATACTTATATAGTATATCTTGAGCAGTGTCGTTAAGTGGTACTCTAATAGTAATAGGAAGATTGTCTTTCGTTTTCCCCGCTATGTATTCGACCGCTCCGTTAATAACGCTATTCTTGGTTAAAGCCATTAAGTCACTAACCCTACAACCAATCAAGCATTGGAATACAAACACATCTCTTTGAGTTTCTATAGCCCTATTAAAGGAGAAATCGTAATTATACAGCTTATTTCTCTCCTCTATGCTTATATAAATAGGAGTGCCGTATATTTCTTCCTTAATAGAGAACTCCTCGAAAGGGTTATCGGTGATGATTTTCTTAAGTTGGAGCCAATGTGTGAAAGCCCTTAGTATTCGCATTTGCCCTGATGCGTAATTTTGGCTCCTGGGGTTAAATGCCCTCCCTTCGTATAATTCAGGCATATTCTCCGCTATCTCCCCTTCATCTAGTATATAAGCTTCGACCTCTAGTAGCAGGTCTGAATTGAGAGCTTTAGTGGTTAAATCGAAACGAGGGCGTGAAATTCTCTTATACGCCTGGTAACGACTTAATATATTCTTTAAAGCCTTATAGTGCCTTTGCCTTCCAGGCGACACTTTAACCTCATCCATCCACTTATCCATAAGGTCGAAGAAACCGTCATTTTTCTTTACTGAGTTCTTATCAGCATACCTAAGCCTATTAATCTCTTCGGATAGGTTCTCGCTTGTAAGCTCTATATTTCTATCAAGCATAGCAAGAATTGAGCTTCTTATCCAGGATTTCCAGTTCTCGATAGAATTAGTAATAGAAGTCCTATCCTCATAGCTCATCACCGCTTTAGCCTTGAGGTGCCCTCTCTTATTATCCCACAGATTGGCATCTACAGATACATCAGTAGTAATATATAGCCTCTTCCTCTCGATATTGAGGCGAAATTTAACTTTAGCCGTTTTCGATTTTTCTGAATATAATCTTATAAAAGGTTTTAAATCCATAAGGCAAAAATAAGAATTAATTCGGCACAAAACGCCCTAATTTTAGCATAAAAATCAGAGACGAGGTGCGGGATTGGCGCGTTTACGATAAAAAAGAAACGCAAAGTATACTATTTCAATACTTTGCGTTTTTGCTTTGTGATTCAGGCGGGATTCGAACCCACGACCCACTGCTTAGAAGGCAGTTGCTCTATCCAGCTGAGCTACTGAACCATCATTTGATAAAAAAAGGAATCCCTTGATTCCTCTTTGTCGGGGTGGCAGGATTCGAACCTGCGACCTCCAGTTCCCAAAACTGGCGCGATGACCGGACTACGCTACACCCCGAATATCTTCCTCAATTCTTCTGCGGAGAGAGGGGGATTCGAACCCCCGGTACCCGTTATAGGTACGACAGTTTAGCAAACTGTTGGTTTCAGCCACTCACCCATCTCTCCAATTCCTTTCAGAATTGGTCGTGCAAAATTACAACTATTTTTATAAATACAAAATTTCTCGGCGTTTTTTTATTTGTTTTTCTGTTTATTTTAGCGGAAAACCCTATGATATATCCATATGCGTTCATTGTTTTTATTAGCATTTATGCAACAAAGAGACATCAAAAGTCGTATTGTATTAAAATTTTAATGTGCCTAAAAAAAGGTTATGGATAATCAATACAAAGTTTATAACGACAATCTTGTTTTGTTCAACGATATGATTAAGGATATTGAGCAGGCTACAAAAAGCATTGCTTTAGAAACCTTTCGTTTTGGAACAGGCTCAATAGGAGAGAAATTTCGCTTAGCACTTATAGAGAAAGCAAGACAGGGAATTAAAGTAAAGGTTTTAATTGATGGATGGGGAAGCAATTCAGATGTTGCCTTTTATGAGCCATTATTAGAATATGGAGTTGAGCTGAGAGTTTATAAGAAAATTAAACTTGCAAGAACCTATTTTATTAAAAACCATTGTCGCAATCACCGCAAAATACTTATTATTGACAATCACATAACATATATAGGCTCTGCAAATCTAACAGCATATTCCATAAGTTGGAGAGAGTTGAACCTGAGAATTGATGATGCAGACCTGACAAAGCTATTCAGATATTCCTTTAATGAAAGCTTTAGAACCTATGATAAATATAAACTTTCCAGCAAAAGCTATAAGAGAAATCAATACTATAACTCATGGGTGTTGGTTCAAGATGTACCCAATCCCTATCATCAAGCCATTAAGAGATACTATCAAGATTTAATTGATAAGGCAACAAACGAAATAGTTATTGAAAGTCCCTATTTCCTTCCAGGACACAGGCTTAGAAAGAAACTCTGTGATGCTGTTGCAAGAGGAGTTAAGGTAACTGTTATAATACCTTTCCATTCCGATGTTCGAATTGCTGATATAGTTTGCAGGAAGTTTTTAGGAGAACTTTGTGAGGGAGGAGTTGATATTAGATTTTATCAAATAGGGAATCTTCACTCCAAAGGCTTTATGGTCGATGAAAGAATATTCTCCATAAGCTCAGCAAATTTCGATTACAGAAGTTTCCGTTATCAATACGAACTGGCTCTAATTGGAGAAGAACAATCGGTCATTGAGCAGTTGAAAGAACATTTTGAAACAACACTGAAATACACAAAAGCTTTTGAATATGAAAGTTGGAAGAATCGTTCAGGAGTTGATAAAATGTTTGAATGGTTGCTTTTACCATTCAGATACTTAATGTAGAGATTAATCTTCTTTATAGACTGACATTTTGTCAATTCTTTGTATCTTTGCACTCTAAGAAAACAAAAAGATGGATATTCAATCGGTTAAAACAAGATTTGGAATTTTAGGGAACAACCCCCAACTCAATAAGGCGTTAGAGATTGCGCTTCAAGTATCTGTAACAAATATGAGCGTTTTAGTTACAGGAGAAAGTGGAGTTGGAAAGGAAGTATTTTCAAAAATAATTCATCAATACAGTTCAAGAAAACACAGTAAATACATTGCTGTAAACTGTGGAGCCATTCCAGAAGGCACAATTGAAAGTGAACTTTTTGGACACGTTAAGGGAGCTTTCACAAGTGCAGACAGAGACCGTAAGGGCTATTTTTCTGAAGCCGACAAGGGAACAATATTTCTGGATGAGGTTGGAGAACTTCCTTTGTCTATGCAGGCAAAACTTTTAAGAGTATTGGAAAGTGGAGAGTTTTTGCCCGTTGGCTCAAGCAAACTTCAAAGAGTGGATGTCAGAATTGTTGCTGCAACAAATGTAAACCTTCTGGATGCAATCAACAAAGGACGATTCAGAGAAGATTTATACTATCGTTTAAGTCAAGTCTCCATTTATGTTCCACCTCTAAGAGAAAGAAAAGATGATATTTACCTGCTTTTCCGTCGTTTTGCAGTGGATCAGGCCGAAAAATATAAAATGCCAATCCTAAGCTTGACCAATGAAGCACGAAACTATCTCTTAAACTATCGCTGGAAAGGCAATATACGTCAGTTGAAGAATGTAACAGAACAGATTTCCATAATTGAAAAAGAGAAATTAATAACCCTTGATGTTCTGAAAGAATACATACCTCCAGTTTCAGCCCTGCCAATGGTTGTGGATGGTTTTTCAAATGATGAAAGCTTTTGCAGTCAAAAAGACTTGCTTCTTTCCATACTTACCAACAAACAACAGATTGAAGCACTGAAGAAAGAGGTTGAAGAGATAAAAGTCTTTATCAAACAACTTATTGGAGAGCACAAAATTGAACCACTACTAATACCAAAACAAAGCTCAGCCTCAACTCATGTTTATCCAACCATAAAAGAAGAAATTCAAAAGGTGGAAGAAGAGGAAGAGGTGATTGAAAATGACGATTTCGCTGAAGTTGATGAAAGTCCAACCACTCTGATTGAAATGGAGAAGAAGATGATTATTTCAGCACTTGAAAGAGCCAAAGGCAAACGCTCCATTGCAGCCAAAGAACTTGGAATTTCGGAAAGAACACTTTACAGAAAAATTAATGAGTTTCAGATTAACCTCTAATCTGCTCAAATAAAATATGAAAGAATTCTTCGTTCCCTCATCTAAAAGTGTTAGCAATAGACTTTTAGTTATTCAAAACTTGTCACAAACCAAAGCTAAAATCAACAACATCTCTTTAGCCCAAGACACCATTTTGATGAAAGAACTCCTTTCTCAGATTGAAAACAGCAAAACCCAAACGCTCTATTGCCACAATGCAGGCACAGTGGTAAGGTTTCTTCTTTCACTGCTTTCTCTTAAAGAAGGCACATGGATAATTGATGGGGATGAAAGGATGAAAGAAAGACCAATTGAGCCCTTGGTAAGTGCTTTAAAGGACTTGGGAGCAGAAATAAATTATTTAGGAAACCCAGGTTGCCTGCCACTTAAAATTGAAGGGAAAGCCTTAAAAAGCAATAATACAATAAAGATAAACTCCAATCTAAGCAGTCAATTTGCATCCTCTCTGCTTTTAATTTCACCCTGTATTGAAGGAGGCTTGGAGCTTGAAATTGATAATCCTGTTTCACTTCCTTACATACAAATGACAATAGCTCTGATGAGAGAATATGGAGCCAAGATTGAAGAAAAACAAAACACAATTAAAGTAGAGCAGGGAGAATATACCTTTAAGGAAACAACCGTTGAGGGCGACTGGTCGTCAGCCTGCTTTGCCTATGAGAAAATATGCATATATCCAAGATGCAAAATATTAATAAGAAATCTGAACCCCCATTCACTTCAAGCCGATAAAGCAGCAATGGATTATTTCTCTCTTTTGGGAGTAGAAAGCCAGTTTATCAACAATAACCTTCACTTATCATATAATCCAGAAAATATTTCAAATCAAGAAACCCTGACATTTAACATAAAGCATTGCCCCGATATATTTCCAAGCCTTGCAGTTGCTGGATTTGTATGCAATAAAACAATTATCTTTGAGGGAATTGACACTCTGAAACACAAAGAAAGCAACAGACTGAACGCCGTTTTGGAAGGTTTGCATGCCCTTGGAGCAGATGCAGAAATAGACAATAAGAATAGATTTGTTATAAAGGCAAACAGCCAAACACTTGAAAACCCAAAAGAAAACATAATTATAAAAACCTTCAATGACCACAGAATATCAATGGCCTTTGGTATGCTTGGAGTGAAGTATGACAACATAAAAGTTGACGATAAGGAATGTGTTAGAAAGTCTTTTCCACAGTTTTGGCAAAACGTTAATCCCTGAAACCTGCAATAGAAGAATAGATACAAAAACATAAAAACTAAATTTAAGCACTTAAAAGTTATAGAAATAACGTAACTTTGCAACCTGATAATTGATTATAGAATAAGTAATGGATACACAAAAATACAATCTCAGAGGAGTTTCAGCATCAAAGGAAGATGTTCACAATGCAATAAAAAACATAGATAAAGGACTTTTCCCTAAAGCATTCTGTAAGGTAATTGAAGACAAATTAACCTCCGACAACAACTATTGTATGGTAATGCATGCCGATGGAGCAGGAACCAAATCATCCTTGGCCTATATGTACTGGAAAGAAACAGGCGACTTAAGCGTTTGGAAAGGCATAGCCATAGATGCAATAGTAATGAACCTTGACGATTTGCTTTGTGTAGGCATAACCGATAACATACTGCTTTCATCCACCATAGGAAGAAACAAAAACCTTATACCAGGCGAAGTAATCTCAGCCTTGATAAATGGCACAGAAGAATTTTTGGAACAAATGCGTCAGCTGGGCATAGGCATATACTCCACAGGAGGCGAAACAGCCGATGTGGGCGATGTAGTTAGAACAATAATAGTTGACAGCACAGTAACAGCAAGAGCCAAAAGAAGCGAAATAATATCAAACCACAACATCAAACCAGGCAACGTAATTGTAGGCTTGGCATCCTTTGGACAAGCAACCTACGAAACAAGCTATAATGGAGGAATGGGCTCCAATGGACTAACCTCAGCCCGTCATGATGTATTCTCAAAAGACCTTGCAGTAAAATATCCAGAAAGCTACGACAACTCCCTTAGCGATGAAGTAGTATATTGTGGAACAAAACAACTAACCTCCCCAACCGAAATTGAAGGAATGGATGCAGGCAAAATGGTACTTTCACCAACAAGAACCTATGCACCAATCATCAAAAAGATACTGGAAACACATAGAGCAAAAATAGACGGAATGGTACACTGCTCAGGAGGAGCACAGACAAAAGTGTTACACTTTGTAGACAACGTACACATCATCAAAGACAATCTCTTCCCAATCCCACCACTATTCAAGATGATACATCAGGAATCACAAACCTCATGGCAGGAAATGTATAAAGTCTTCAATATGGGACACAGAATGGAAATCTACACCGACCCACAAACAGCTAAAGACATAATAGCCATAAGCAAAACATTCAATGTGGATGCCCAAATTATAGGAAGAGTAGAGGAAAGCCCAAAAACCAAACTGACTATTAAATCAGAATTCGGAGAATTTATTTACTAATTTTCTGAATCAGGATTTACAGTATTTAGAGATTAATTGGATTTCAATTAAGTAACGTAATCCAGCAAATCCTTTAGTCTTGAGAATCCTGATTCTGATAAAAAATCAGACTAATCATTTAATCAGACGAATCTCAGTTCAAGACAAAAAAATAAGGGCAAGCACACAGCCCATTCTTAGTTTAAAATTGCCATTTAAAAATTATTTTGGCTTAAAATCCTCTGATGATTCATAAAAAAATAAATAAAAATTTCAATCTAAAATATTGACTAATAAAGATATTTTTTATATCTTTGCAAAGATTAAACCATAAGACTAAGTTCTTATAGATTTAATTCAAAATTTCCCAATAAATTTTAGTAAAAAAAGATGCGCATCTTTTACCACGAAAGATGTGCATCTTTTGGTATGAAAGACGTGCATCTTTCGAGAATTAACTCCTCGTTTTATAATTTTATAACAAGGTTTTGTACAAATAATCCCTTGTTTTGTGAAAATAAATCCTTGTTTTATTTTGCTGAAACAAGGTTTTATTTTTTGCAAAGGACAATTAGGACATTAATGTCTTTAAATTCCTTTATGTCGTGTGGTATTTATAATACCACAATAATCTACTATTAGGATTAATAATTCGATACTTCTTTTGATAATAAAGGATGAAATACTTTCTAAAAAATATTTTCTCATTAATTATCCGAATATGTTATTTTAAATTATACCTTTGCTTTTGTAATTAACCTTTTTATCTGTCTTTAATACTTTTGTATTATGAAAAGATTATTGTTGTTTTTGATGCTTTGCTTATCTATTGGCTTTATTGCTTGTGATGGTGAAGATGATTTTGTTTTTCCAGAGCCTTTTTCTACTCCTCGTCCTGTTCCTGATTATGATACTATTTTGCCTAAGGAGTATTTTCCTGTTTTCCCTGGTTCTTACTGGGTTTATAATAACAGTGACACTCTCAGGGTTATGGAGGATTATCAGCTGTATATTTATGATAGACTGGTTAATTACTATCCAAGAGAATATGTTAAAGACACTGTAGCCTTGCCCAAGTTTTATCCTAATTCAATTTATGGGGAAGTTTTCATTTGGCGTTATGAGATTAGCAAATTATGGGGCAGCTATAGAGAGCCTGCCTGGAGGGGTATTCTTTCGGAAACTCTGGGGCAGCAATTTTATCAGAGTGCTTCTGAATCTGGAAATCAAAATATAGGTTTGACCATTGCTGTGGATACATCCATAACGGTTAATGGGGTTACTTATAATGATGTTATTGTTACCATTCTTTATAACAGGATTTTCATGCTTCCTCCTGAGATGTGTTTCTACAGAAAAGAGTATTTTGCCAGGGGTGTTGGTTTGATTAAGCGTGAGGAAACTGATTATCCTATCAGCATTGAGATAAGTTCTGTACTGGAATTGACTGATTATAATATTGTAAGGTAGGGCGTTTTTGTTTGCGTGATTTTTTCTATTTTTGTGGTATGTGTTTTACTTTTAGTTTTGAAAATAAGGCTTCTCAATCTATTAAGGATTATTGTTCCAGTAGGGGTAATGTTGTTATTAACACTCAACTGGATTCAGATTATCCTTTAATTGGTGGCTTATCTCATCCTTTTATTCCAATTGTTAAGGCTGACAGGGTTGAGGCTTGTCAATGGGGTTTTATTCCTCCTTTTGCTAATGGGGATAATTATAAGGAGTTTCAGAACTTAACCCTAAACAGCAGGAGTGAGAGTGTTTTCGATAAGCCTTCTTTCAGGCATTCTATTATGGAGAGTAGGGGTGTTGTTGTTATGGATGGTTTTTATGAATGGAGGCATTACAACAAAAATACTTATCCTTATTATATTTTTCCCAAGGGGGATGATGTGTTTTATGTTGGGTGTATTTACAATGCCTGGGTAAACAGACTTACGGGTGAGGTTATTGACAGCTTTTCAATCATCACCACCAATGCCAACAGTCTTATGGAAAGGATTCATAATACTAAAAAGCGTATGCCTTTAATTTTGAATAAGGGTGAGATTGATTATTGGATGGATTCCAAGCTTGAAAGAGATGATATTGAAAGGTTGATGAAGCCTTTTGATGATGAGAAAATGAGTGCTTACTCTATCAAAAAGATTAATGTTTCAAAGGATGAGGGTTTGTCGTCATTGCAAATTAAATCTCCTTTCTCTTATACTGAGCTTGAATTGCTGGATTCTTTTTAAATTGCTTCTTTACATTCTTTTGCTTTGGCTAAAAGTGAATTTGTTTTTTCTTTAGCAATTCTTGAAATTCATTTACGTCAAATATTTTCCAATTTATTTAATTGTGAGTTTATTCAACAGTAGTTTGACAAAGGGTTTGTTTCTAATATGAGTAAATAAATAAAAATAAATAAAAATTGCTTACTTTTTTGAATGATTAAGTGTTTATGTTATAAATATAATTTAAGGATAATAGTATTATGAAAAGAACATTATTTATTTTAGCCGCAATTTTATTTGCAATAAACTTAAACTCTAAAGCTGAAAATTTTTCTTCTGTATTTGATGGTGATACCATTTATTATAGAATAACTTCACCTGTTTATCCTTATACGGTTGCGGTTACTTACAGAGGCGATGGTTGTACTTCTTATTTTGGTGATGTTTCAATTCCCGATTCTGTTCTTTATAATGGTAATTATTATAAGGTTACCTCAATTGGAAATTATGCTTATGCAAATTCTAATCCATTGACATCAGTAATAATTCCAAATTCTGTTACTTCAATTGGTGAAGGTGCTTTTGGTGCTTGTGTAAGATTAATCTCTGTAACACTTCCAAATTCTGTTACTTCAATTGGGGGTTCAGCATTTTTTGGTTGCTCAAGATTAACTTCAATAACAATTCCCAATACTGTTACTTCAATTGGACGTGATGCTTTTGATAATACACCGTATTATAATAATATTCCCAATGGTTTAGTTTACATTAACAACGTTTTATACGAATATAAAGGCTCAATAACTGACAGTACAACTATTAATATTCAGGAAGGGACTATCAGTATTAGTGAAAGTGCTTTTTTTAATTGCACAGGATTAAAATCTGTAACTTTTCCAAGCTCTCTTGTTTCAATTGGTGCTTGGGCTTTTAGTGGTTGTTATCGTATAAATTCCATAACAATTCCAAATTCTGTTACTTATATTGGTGATAGAGCTTTTTCAAATTGTACAGGATTATTATCAATTACAATTCCAAGCTCTGTTACTACAATTGGTGGCTCAGCTTTTGAAAATACTGCCTGGTATGATATCAAAACAGATGGATTAGTGTATATTAATAATGTTTTGTACAAATATAAAGGAATAATGCCTGCAAATACTTCAATTAATGTTCTAAGTGGTACTGTAAGTATAGCAGGGGATGCTTTTGATGGTTGTAGAAATTTAACTTCAATTTCAATACCAAACTCTGTTAAGTCAATTGGAGAATGGGCTTTTCTTTATTGCAATGGATTAACTACACTAACAATTCCAAACTCAGTTACTTCAATTGGGGTTAATGCTTTTTATGATTGCAGTGGATTAACCTCAATAACTCTTCCAAATAATATTAATTCAATTGAAGGTGGTACTTTCTATAATTGCAGTGGATTAACCTCCATAACTCTTCCAAACTATGTGTATACAATTGAAGGCAGAGCTTTCTATAATTGCAATGGATTAACCTCTATAACACTTCCAAAATATGTAACTTATATCGGATTTGAAACTTTTGCTTATTGTAATTCATTAAACTCAATAAGCAGTGAATCAATAAATCCTCCTAATATTGAATCTTCAACCAGTTTTTCAATTGTTAATAAAACTATTCCTTTGTATGTGCCTTGTGTTTCTCTTTCAAGCTACAATAATGCTCGATACTGGAGTGATTTTACAAACCAAATTGGAATTAAGACTCTTCATAATATTGACACAACAATTTGCCAGGGAAGTATTTATACTGATTATGGTGCAAATTTAAATTCTGCTGGAGTTTATACTTTGATTAGTGGATGTGACAGTGTTATTTTGATTTTAAATGTTAATCCAATACCTGCTGTTCCTCAAAGTTTGAACATATATAATATTGCGATTAATAATATTGAAATTGGATGGCGAGGTAATGCTGAAAGTTATGATGTTTATCGTGATGACAGTTTAATTGCTAATGTTAGTCTTACTAACTATATGGATAATTTTAGTATGATTGAAGGGGAAACTTATTGCTATAAGGTGAAAGCTAAAAATGGCAATTGCGAAAGTGAGTTTAGTGATAGTATTTGTTATACAAATATTGGCTTAGAAAATATAGAAAACACAAATATTCAAACAAAGCTATATCCAAATCCAACAAACAATAAAACAACTCTTGAAATTGAAGGCTTAACCTCAGAGGCTGATGTTTTGGTTTATGATATGGTTGGAAGACTTATTCAAACACATAAGGTTAATCGAAGCACAAAACACTTGGAACTTGACATGAGAGGAAATGAAAAGGGAGTTTATTTTGTAAGAATTGTAAAAAACAGAATAAAACACACCAAGAAACTTATTGTTCAATAAAAAGTTATATCGGTATATATATTAAAAAAATTTCCAATAATTGTTTCTTTATTTAATTATAAATCGTATGTTTGCAGGGTTCAAAATAATTTCTTTGGTTACGAGGAAATAAAGACAATAAACCTAAAAATAATTATATTATGAAAAAAGCATTATTTATTTTAGTTGCAATTGTATTTGCATTAAATCTTAGTTCCAAAGCTGAAGATTTTTCAGCAGTAAATAGTGATGGCGATACCATATACTATAATATTATTTCTCCTTATTATGCTTACAGCCAAGTTGAGGTAACATTTAAGGACAGTAATGAATATGCTTATACTGATGAATATTTTGACACAATTTCAATTCCTGATTCTGTTGAGTATGATGGCTATTATTATACTGTCAGATCTATTGGAGATAGGGCTTTTTATCATTGTACTAATTTATTATCAGTAAACATTCCAAACTCTGTTATTGAAATTGGAAATTATGCTTTTTATCATTGCATAGGGTTAGAATCCGTTAACATTCCAAACTCTGTCAGATATATTAGTGATGCTGCTTTTGAAAATTGTACTGTATTAGAATCCATAATAATTCCAAATTCTGTTACTTCAATTGGTGCTAAAGCTTTTTACAGTTGCAGAAGTTTAACCTCAATTGCAATTCCAAATGGGGTGAAAGCTGTTTACCCTTTTACTTTTGAACATTGTGATATGTTAAGTTCGGTTACTTTTCCTGATTCTATTACTGCAATTTATTTTAATGCATTTAAAGATTGTTTCAGTCTGGATTCAATTACTATTCCAAATACTGTTAATTTAATTGGTATTAATGCATTTATGAATACTCCATTTTATAATAATATGCCTTATGGTTTAGTGTATATTAATGATGTTTTATACTCCTTTAAAGGTTCAATGAGTTCAAACACTTCAATTGGTGTTAGAAATGGTACAGTAAGTATTACTGGAAATGCTTTTAAGGGTTATGGCGGATTAGTTTCAATATCTATTCCAAACTCTGTTGCTTACATAGGAGATTCTACATTTAAGGATTGCAGCAATTTAAAAAGCATTAAAATTCCAGATTCTCTTAAAACTATTAATCCATTTACATTTTCTGATTGCAGTGGTTTAACTTCTGTAAAAATACCTGACAATGTTAAATCAATTGGGATGAGGGCTTTTAATAAATGTACTGGATTAACCACTGTTGTTTTTCCAAGCTCACTTAATTTTATTAGTATTAATGCTTTTGACAGTTGCATTGCTTTATGTTCATTTATTAATCAGGCAACAACTCCTCAAACAATTTTTTCTCTTACTTTTAAAAATGTAAATAAAACTATTCCTGTTTATATTCCTGTTAATACTCTTTCAAGTTATCAATCAAATCAATACTGGAGTGAGTTTACTAATTTCATAGAAAGGAATTTTCAATTTATTGATACTACAATCTGTGATGGAGGGACTTGTAATTTTAATGGTACTATTCTCGATTCTGCAGGTGTTTACTTTAATGACAGTGTTGTATTTACTTTAAATATTACTCCAACTCCTGATGCTCCTTATGATTTGAACATATACAATTTTAGTATTAATAATATTGAAATTGGCTGGCAGGGTGATGCTGGGAGTTATGATGTTTATCGCAATGACAGTTTAATTGCAAATGTTGATGCTAATACATATGTGGATAATTTCAGTATGATTGAAGGTGAAACTTATTGCTATACGGTTAAAGCTAAAAATGGCGTTTGCGAAAGTGCTTTCAGTGATACTGTCTGTTTCACACATATCAGATTGGAAAATATAGATTTCACAAATATCTCAACCAAGCTGTACCCTAACCCGACAAATGACAAGTCAACTCTTGAAATTGAAGGCCTGAATGCTGAGGCTGATGTTATGGTTTATGATATGGTTGGAAGACTTATTCAAACGCATAAGGTTAATCAAAGCACAAAACATTTGGAGCTTGATATGAGAGGAAATGAAAAAGGAGTTTATTTTGTTAGAATTGTAAACAATAGCATAAAACACACCAAGAAACTTATTGTTCAATAGAAAAGCATACCTTATCCTAATAAAAACAAAGTGCGAGAGAAATATCTCCCGCACTTTGTTTTTAGTAAAATCTTTGTTTTATTTTTTGTATTAATAAGCTCTTTTTGAATTACCTTCGTAGAAATTGATAAAGGCTTGATTAACCACTTTGTTTCCTCCTGGTGTTGGGTAGTTGCCTGTGAAATACCAGTCTCCAGTGTGATTTGGACAAGCCTCATGTAGGCCTTCAATTGTTTGGAATACTATTTCAACTTCTGCTTTGCAGTCTTCAGGGGTTAGCAGTTCTGTTATCTTAGCTGTTATTTGTTCGTTGGTAAATGGTTTGTAGATTTCTCTAACATAGTTTACAATTTCTTCGCTTGGAAGATCAGCTTGAGCTTTACATTTTTGATATACTTCATCAATGATATGAGTAAGATTGTTTTCTTTCAAAAGTGCAATGGTTGCATTGAAAGCAATAAACTCATTCATCCTTGACATATCAATTCCATAGCAGTCAGGATAACGTATTTGAGGTGCTGATGATGCAACAACTATTTTCTTTGGATTAAGTCTGTCAATTATTCTTAATATACTTTGCTTAAGTGTTGTTCCTCTAACAATGCTATCATCCAAAACAACAAGATTGTCAACATGATCTCTGATTTGTCCGTAGGTTACATCGTAAACGTGAGCTACCATATCATCTCTATCGTTAGCATTGGTAATAAAGGTTCTCATCTTCACGTCTTTTACCACCAAATAATCTCTTCTAACGCAGTCTTGAGAGAAGATTTCTTCAAGTTCTTCTTTTGATAGAACTCCATTTTTTTGTTTTTCTACAATTTTATTAACCCTCAGTTGATTTGTATAATCATTCAAAGATTGTGCTAAGCCTTGAAAAGCAACGGAAGCTGTGTTTGGTATATAGGATATAATTGTGTTGTTTAAGTCGTAGTTAATTGCTTTTAGAACTGATTCTCTCAGGTTGCGTCCCAAGTTCTTTCTTTCTTGATAAATTGATGAATCTGTACCACGAGAGAAGTAAATTCTTTCGAAGGAGCATTTTGCAGGTTTTTCAGCTGCAGGAAGAATTTGTTCGATGCTAATTGTACCATCACGTTTAATAATTAAGGCTTCTCCACATCCCAATTCTTTCACTTCATCTCTTTTCATATTAAGAGCAGTTAGAATGGTTGGGCGTTCAGAGGCTGCAACAACAAATTCATCGTTATAATAGTAGAAGCAAGGTCTTATTCCATTTGGATCTCTTAAAACAAAAGCATCTCCATGTCCTAAAATTCCTCCCATAACATATCCACCATCCCAACGTTTTGATGATTGTTGTAGAATTTTTGCAATATTTATTTCTTTAGCAATCTTATTAGTAATTGTCATATTATCCATTCCCTGGTCTTTGTATTTGCGGAATATTGTTTCCACTTCCTTATCTACAAAATGACCTATCTTTTCCAATATAACTGCTGTGTCAGCTGTTTTAACAGGGTGTTGTCCTAACTCAACAAGCTTATCCATCATTTCATCAATATTGGTCAGGTTGAAGTTTCCTGCTAGAATAACTGAACGGGTTTTCCAATTGCTTTCACGTAAAAAAGGATGAAGGTTTTCTATTTCATTCTTTCCAAATGTTCCATAGCGCAAATGTCCTAAATACAATTCGCTTACAAACTTTTCATTTGCGAAAGCTCTTGAAATAACATCTTGAATTGGAGTTTTGCTATTGCTTTTCTCAATGTTGATGTATGGAACGCCTGGCTCAGTGTTAAACTTGACTGAAGCCAAACCAGCACCGTCTTGTCCTCTATTGTGCTGTTTCTCCATTAGAAGATACATTTTGTTTAAGCCCCAGAATTTATTTCCGTACTTTTTTTCGTAGTAATCCAATGGCTTCAACAAACGAAGCATTGCAATTCCACATTCATGTTTAATCTTATCGCTCATATAATTTAGGATATTGGAACTTTCCTGTCAATAATAAAACAGAATTTTGTTAATTTTATTGCTGTTGGACATTGACGGCGTTTCCACTCATTAATTTTTACTAATCGTATTACTTTTTCAATTGTTTGTTTCTCAACATGTAGAGATTCCTTTTCAAAATAATTTAGAATTTCTTCTGTAGTCTTGCAATTTTCCAAATGTTCTTTTAAAATCCTATCTAAAACAGGGTAATCAGGTAATGAATCGGAGTCTTTTTGATTTGGACGCAATTCTGCTGAAGGAGCTTTATCTATTGAATTTTGTGGGATAGGTAAGTTTTTTGAGTCAGGATTTTCTTCCAGGAATTGATTATTGATGTATTTTGACAATTCCCAAACCTCTGTTTTGTAAACATCGGCAAGGATTGATATTGCTCCAGAAGTGTCTCCATAAATTGTTCCATAACCAACGGAAGCTTCAGATTTGTTGGTGGTGTTTAGAACTCCAGCTCTAAATTTATTGGCAAACCACATTAGAGTTATCATTCTCAAACGACTTTGAAGGTTTTCTTCAGCAACATTGAAGCTTTGATTTGGTAGAACTTCGTTGTAGGTTGTGCTGCATTGATTGAACATATCCTTAATCGGAACAATATAATGCTCAATCTCTAAATTCTTTGCAGAACATAAAGCATCTTCAACTGAATGTTCAGAAGAATATTCAGAAGGCATAAGTACACCAATAACGTTTTCTTTTCCTAATGCTCTAACCGCAATTGCAACAACAAGGGCAGAATCAATTCCTCCTGAAAGACCAATAACAGCTTTTTTAATTCCATTCTTATTGAAATAATCTTTAATGGCAGTTGTCAGTGCGTCATAAATGTTTTGAAGTTTTGAACTTGGGTTTTGAACAATTGGTTTTAGGGTTAAGGTTTCAAATGATTTGCTTTCTTGATTAAATCCTGAAAACAATCCACATAATTCACCTTTTCTGTTTATGATAAAGCTTCCACCTCCATAAACATAACCTCCTTCTGCACCATAGCGATTGCAGAAAACAATTGGTGCATTAAGTGTTCTTGCTGTAATAACCATTTCGTCAAACAATTCCTTTTGTGAGGATTGATGAAACAAATAGTTGGAGCATAGAACAATTACATCTGTTTGGATTTTCTCTTTAGCAAACTCTTCCAAGTCTTCCAAGAATCCAAAAGCTAAGGTGTGGTTATTATATTTTACAAGTTCAATTCCTCCTCCTTGTTGGAATCCAATATCAAATTGTGAAAGATTTTTCTTTGTGGAAAGAGCAAGAACTTCTCCATTTTGCACCATAACCAGTGAATTGAAACGTCCTTCACCACTTTGAATGGGTGTCCCAAAAATTAAATCTCTTTTTTCTTCAATCAGGCTTTCACAAATCATCATTGAATTGGAGTATAGATCATTGTAGGAAGAAGTATTCAGCAACATTCCTCCACTTACTGAAAGTTCAGGAAATATTGATAAAACATCTGTATTTACTCCCTTTAAACAATCAGTAATTAAGTCTTTGTTATAATCTAAACCTAAAGTCTTAGGGTTAATTTGATTTATTTGAATTTTCATTTATTCTTTTAATGCTTGGCGAATTTGTTCTTCAAGCTCAGCGGTAAGTTCTTCGTTATCCAAAAGTAGTTGTTTAACAGCTTCACGACCTTGACCAAGTTTTGTATCTCCATAGCTAAACCATGAACCACTCTTTTTAATAACATTCTTTTCAACGCCCAAATCAACAATTTCTCCAACCTTTGAAATTCCTTGACCAAACATAAGGTCAAATTCCACTTGACGGAAAGGTGGTGCAAGTTTGTTTTTAACAACCTTCACTCTAACTCGGTTTCCAACATTGCTTTCACCATCTTTTATGGCTTGAATACGGCGAATGTCCAAACGAACAGAAGAGTAGAACTTAAGAGCATTACCTCCTGTTGTGGTTTCTGGAGAACCAAACATAACACCAATTTTATCTCTTAACTGGTTGATGAATATGCAACAGCAATTTGTACGGCTTATTGTTGAGGTTAGTTTTCTTAGAGCTTGAGACATTAGTCTTGCTTGAAGTCCCATTTTGCTATCGCCCATTTCTCCATCAATTTCAGCTTTTGGAGTAAGAGCAGCAACAGAGTCAATTACAATAACATCAATTGCTCCAGAACGGATTAAATTATCTGCAATTTCCAAAGCCTGTTCTCCATTATCGGGTTGAGAGATGAAAAGATTTTCAACATCAACACCTAATTTTTGAGCATAGAAACTGTCAAAAGCATGTTCAGCATCAATAAAAGCAGCAACTCCACCATTCTTTTGTGATTCAGCAATTGCATGAATGGCTAATGTTGTTTTACCAGAGCTTTCAGGTCCATAGATTTCAATAACTCTTCCCTTTGGTAATCCTCCAATTCCAAGAGCAATGTCTAATCCAAGAGAACCTGTTGATATTACATTAACATCAGCAGCAGGTTTGTCCCCAAGTTTCATTATGGAACCTTTGCCATAGTTTTTTTCAATCTTATCAATTGTTGATTGCAACACTTTTAATTTTTCAAGTTTTGCTGCATCCATTTGATTTTCTTTAGCCATAATCTTAATAATTTATTTTTTTGGTTTTTATACTTTTCTAATATTTATTGCCAATTCAACACCTTCAATAACATCAATTGTTGAAATTGGTTTTGTTATTTGTTGTCCAAGATAAACTTCAATATCATTTTTGCGAACTAATGACAATTCCTTTGTTAGGGTTTCGCCTTTAATATATTCGCTGTATTGTTCAATTGTTTCATCCAAAAGATGGTTAAATTCAATCTCAACAATTATGAAATCGGTAACTTCGAAGTCTTGTTCTTTTCTTATGTTTTGAATTCTGTTTACAAGTTCTCTTGCAATTGCTTCCTTGCGAAGGGAATCAGTTATTGTTGTGTCTAAAGCAACAGTTACTGCACCTTCATTCATAACAACCCATCCAGGAATATCTTGAGTTACAATTTCCACATCAGAAATTAGCAGTTCAACTTTTTCTCCATTAATGTCAATATAAATCTTTCCTTCTCTTTCAATTTCTGAAATATCTTCTTGAGAGAAAGCATTAATAGCGTTAGCAATTGCTTTCATCTTTTGACCATATTTAGGTCCTAAAGATTTAAAGTCTGCTTTTGCCTTCTTAACCAAAACATTGTTTTGTGCTGACAAGAACTCAATTTCCTTTATATTTACTTCTGAAAGAATTAGCTCTTTAACCTTTTCAATTTGACTGATAAATTCTTCATTTAAAGCAGGAATCATAATCTTTTGTAAAGGTTGACGAACCTTTAAGTTATTCCTTTTTCTAAGTGAAAGAACCATTGAGCATATTTTTTGAGCCAATTGCATTCTTTCTTCAAGTGTTTTATCAATTAAGTTTTCTTTTACAGTTGGGAATTCAGTGAAGTGAACTGAGCCTATTGGATTTTGATTATTGTCTTTATATTTTTTTGAAACTTCATTCAAATCCAAGAATAGTTTTTCTGCAAAGAATGGTGCTATTGGAGCCATTAGTTGAGAAAGAACTTCAAGGCAAGTGTAAAGGGTTTGATATGCTGAAATCTTATCTTGAGTATATTCTCCTTTCCAGAAACGACGTCTGCATAAACGAACATACCAGTTGCTTAAATATTCATCAACAAAATTTCCAATTGCTCTTGCTGCTTTTGTTGGTTCATAATCATTATATGATTCATCAACCATTTTCACTAATGAATTTAACTCAGATAATATCCAACGGTCAATTTCTGCTCTTTCTTTATATGGAACTTCGTCTTCCTTGAAAACAAATGAATCTATATTTGCATAAAGAGCAAAGAAACTATATGTGTTATAAAGAGTTCCAAAAAGTTTTCTTCTAACCTCATCAACTCCATCAAGGTCAAATTTCAAATTTTCCCATGGTTGAGAGTTAGAAACCATATACCAACGTGTTGCATCAGCTCCATACTTTCCAATAACTTCAAAAGGATCTACTCCATTGCCCAAACGTTTAGACATTTTGTTCCCATTCTTGTCTAAAACCAATCCATTTGAAACAACATTTTTGAATGAAACAGAATCGAAAACTAATGTAGCAATTGCATGTAGGGTAAAGAACCATCCACGAGTCTGGTCAACTCCTTCAGCAATAAAGTCAGCTGGGAAATTCTTCATCAACTCTTCCTTATTGCAGCTGAAAGGATAGTGCATTTGAGCAAAAGGCATTGCTCCAGAATCAAACCAAACGTCAATAAGGTCTGTTTCTCTAAACATCTTCTTTCCACTTGCTGAAACCAAAACAACGTCATCAATATAAGGTCGGTGAAGGTCAAAAGAATTATAATCAGAAGATGAATATTTATTCTCCATCATAAATCCTTTTTCCACACTCTTATCTATTTCTTTTTTTAGCATTTCCACAGATGAAATACAAATTTCTTCGCTTCCATCCTCTGTTCTCCAAATTGGAAGTGGTGTTCCCCAATAGCGTGAACGAGATAAATTCCAATCAACTAAATTTTCTAACCAGTTTCCAAAACGACCTGTTCCTGTTGACTCTGGCTTCCAGTTAATTGTTTTATTTAATTCAATCATCCTTTCTTGCATTGCAGTGGTACGAATAAACCAACTATCCAAAGGATAATAAAGAATTGGCTTATCTGTTCTCCAGCAATGAGGATAGGAGTGAGTATGTTTTTCTATCTTAAAGGCTTTACCTTCTTGTTTTAGATAAAGTGCAATTTCAACATCTAAACTAATATCTTTTTCAGTTAAGGTTTTGTCGTAAGCATTCTTTACAAACTTACCTGCAAATGCAGAATATGAATCAACGTTTACACTTTCCTTAATAAAGTCTTTATCTAAATCTTCAATACTATAAAACTTTCCAGTTCTATCAACCATTGGTTGACGCTTGCCTTCTTTGTCAATTAAAACTAAAGGAGGAATTCCATTTTGTTTTGCTACTCTATCATCATCAGCTCCAAAGGTAGGTGCAATATGAACAATACCAGTACCATCATCAGTTGTAACGAAATCCCCAGCAATAACTCTAAAAGCTTTTTCTTGTGGTTTAACCCAAGGAAGTAGTTGTTCGTATTCAATTCCAACCAAATCTTTACCCTTACATTCCTTAATAATTCTATATGGAAGAACCTTATCTCCATGAGAATATTCCATAGGCAATTCAGGAGTTTCAGGATTGAAGAAAGATGCCATTAAAGGTTTTGCCAAAACAACAATAACCTTTTCAGCAGTGTATGGATTGAAAGTATCTACCCAAAGATAATCAATATTATTACCAACAGCTAAAGCAGTGTTTGAAGGAAGAGTCCATGGAGTTGTTGTCCATGCTAAAAAGTAAGCATTTGTATATTCGTCAGTTTTGATTTTGAATTGAGCAACCATTGTTGTATCCTTAACATCACGATAACAACCAGGCATGTTTAATTCATGTGAACTTAAACCTGTTCCAGCAGCTGGAGAGAATGGTTGAATTGTATATCCTTTGTATAGTAAGCCTTTTTTATATAACTCTCCAATCAAAAACCAAAGAGTTTCAATATATTCGTTTTTAAAAGTAATGTAAGGATTTTCCAAATCTACCCAATAGCCCATTTCCTTTGTAAGCTTATCCCACAAATCCTTATACTTCATTACTTCAGCTCTGCAAGCTGCGTTATATTCATCAACTGAAATTTTCTTTCCAATATCTTCCTTAGTAATGCCAAGATTTTTTTCAACTCCCAATTCAACAGGCAAACCGTGAGTGTCCCAACCAGCCTTACGAGCAACATAAAAACCTTTCATTGATTTGTAGCGACAGAAAATATCCTTAATTGCACGAGCCATCACATGGTGAATACCAGGCTGACCATTAGCAGAAGGAGGACCTTCATAAAAAATGAATTCCTTACTACCTTTTCGAAGTTTTAAACTATTTTCAAAGATATTATTTTCTTCCCAATACTTGAAAATATCCTTATTAATTGTAGTTAAATCAAGTTGCTTATATTCTTGATATTTCTTTCCCATACTGCACTTATTTCAAATAGAATTTCTGATTAATATTAACTTGCAAAGGTAATAAATATAATTAGAAAAATCAAAAAGAAGAATATATCAATGTTTAGTTGAAAAAAATAAAGAAAATAAATTAGAAAAATAATTGGCTAATAATTAATATTTTGAGAAGCAATCAAGAATATAATCTTCAAAAAAAAGCAAAAAAAAAGCAGAAAAATTTGCAGGAATGAAAAAAGGTCGTACTTTTGCAACCTCAAACCGATTTGGGAGCATAGCTCAGCTGGTTCAGAGCACCTGCCTTACAAGCAGGGGGTC
>DIOL01000011.1:26433-28705 GCA_002423895.1 Bacteroidales bacterium UBA5515
CTGTTGCTCCCACAAAATAAAAACCTTGCAAATTTAATCATTGCAAGGTTTTTTTATTGGTATTTCCTTAAATTGTTCAATTTAGTATTAAAAGTGCAAATATAATTTTATCAATATGGCAAATGTAGAATTGTATTATACAAGATAAGGAGATTAACAAAAGACGCCAATTAACTTAAACTTCCTATTCCCAAAAAACATTTGAATTATCTGCTGGTTGATTAGGATTTGGTTTAATCTTTTCAATAGCTTTATTAATTGTTTTTATTAGATTATTTAAAACATACTTGTCAATACTTTTTGATAATTTGATTTTCTTATCCAATATAATCATTAGTTTATTTAATGCATCTAAATCTCCTATATGGTAACTACTAATTTGATAATTGTTAGATAGTGAGTATCTTATTTTTAGATAATTATTAAGTTGATTTTTTGACTTATTGCTTAATTCATTAATTCTTATTGCAAATTTTTTCACATCAATAGGGTAAAATATGGGTGTAAATTCATATTTTAATCTCTCAAAAGGACTTTCTCCCCTCATTTTATCAAAAATATTGTTACATTTATCATCATCTAAATTTTCAAAATAATCTTTCAAAAACTGTTTCCAATTTTTTATTGTTTTCTCCTTGATTTTCTTTTCATAGTAACTACTAATTTCTATAAATTCTGGAGTGTCTGAACAGAGATAATAAATATCAAACAAATTCCTATTATCAAATTCATTATTTTTCGAAATCATTAAATCGATATTATCTTTTGCTATTTTAACAATATCATTTTTATTATAGGATATTATCTTGTCTTCTTTTAAGGATAAGAAAATTCCACACACATCTAATAATTGGTAAATATTATCGTACTTTTTATTTTCAAATATTGACAATACTTCTTTGTAAATTTCATCAAATTGAATATTGCTTAATAAATTATAGTTTTTGAGTAGTTTTTGAGGGCTTTGATCTGAATATGCAAAATATACATTTTGTAATAAATACTGATTTAGTGTTTCTATGTCAAGGGTCCCATTTTCTATAAAGTAAATTATTATTTTGCCCCTTAATATATTATGAGAGTCATTAAGATTATATTTATTAATAATATAGGAATATTTATTTTCATCTTTATGAATTTCGTTTTTATCTAAGATAGAGTTTCCGCTATTAGAGATTTTCAATTCTTGAAATGTCCTTATATTATGGTTCCCACTTTTATATTCACAATAAAATATTATAAAGTAGCAAATCAATTCCTTTATGAAATCATTATAATTAGTTTTCTTTTTTATATCTTTATTTATTAGCTCCTCTAATCTTTGAAAATCATAAAAACATTGCCTTAATATTCGTAGATTATTTATTTTAGAAGTGATAAAAACATCATTGATAATATTAAAATTATTTTGTAGGGAACTATTTTTTATTTCACTTAAGAAACATTTAATTACTTTTTCATAATCAGGAGAAATTTCAAATGTTTGTCCTATTAATTTTTCTTTAAAATCTTTGTAAGTTATTTTATTACTATTAATATCCTTATCCTCATTTCCTTTTTCTATTTCTTTTTCCTCAATTTTTTGCTCATTAGATATTAAAATAACTTTACATTGTTTATGTTCTATAAAATTATTAATGTACCCAAATAAAATATCTAAAGGTATTTTACATCTTTCTAAATCATCAAAAATAAGAATTTTTTCTCCTTTTATTTTGTCACTTTTAATATCTAAAAGATTTAATGAATCTAAATCAAAGGATAATGATCTTTCATTGTCTTTATCTGAGTTTAAATCTATCTTAAATGTAGTTGCAATAGTTCCAAAAATAATTTTTTTAGCTATTTTAATCCCTTTAGAAGTTAAAAAAGGATTAAGTACATTTCTTATTTTGTCAGTAACTTCTGTTGTATTTGAAAGTCCATAAAGACTAACATATATCGGTTTCAAAGTAATATCATCTGATTTCGTTTTACTTTTCTTACTCCAACTCTCTATTTGCGTTTTTATAAAATAAGTTTTACCACATCCCCAATCTCCTTTTAACATAACAGCGTAGCGAGGTTCTGGCATCTTAACATATTCATTAAGATATTTAATAATATGTGAATTGTCTTTCATAATATCTTATTTATTATTTCCAACAAAGATACATATTAATTTCTTATAACTTTTTATAAAAGAGGAGAAAATAATAATAAAATTATAGTAAACATACTACCTCCAATTATTAAACAATGCTCACAGATTCGAATCCTGTTGCTCCCACAA
>DIOL01000011.1:28847-29594 GCA_002423895.1 Bacteroidales bacterium UBA5515
CTGTTGCTCCCACAAAATAAAAAACCTTGCAAATTTAATAATTGCAAGGTTTTTTTATTTGTATTCTGTTTTGATTTATTTTCTTCCAGTATGTCCAAATCCACCTTCTCCTCTTTGAGTTTGAGACAGTTCATCGGTTTCTTCCCACTCAACTCTTTCGTGTTTTGCAATCACCATTTGAGCAATTCTTTCTCCATCTTTTATTTCAAAATCTTGATTTGAAAGGTTTACAAGTATAACTTTTATCTCACCTCTATAGTCTGCATCAATTGTGCCAGGAGTGTTGAGAACTGTAATACCATTCTTTGCTGCAAGTCCACTTCTTGGTCTAACTTGTGCTTCATAGCCAATAGGCAATTCAATAAATAATCCTGTTTCAACCATTGCTCTTTCCAAAGGTTTAAGCACTATTGATTCTTGAAGATTTGCTCTTAAATCCATTCCTGCAGAACTCTCTGTTGCATACTCTGGAATTTGGTGTTTCGACTTGTTTACTATTCTAACTTTCATTTATTATATATTTTTCTGACTACAAAACTAATATTTTCTTTCCAAATATCAAATATAATATCCTCTATCCTGCATTTCTGTTGCTTGAAGCAGGGAGTATTTATCATCAATCAACGGATAATCCCAGCATCCCAATTGATGAAATATTTCTCCTCCAAATCCCTGTTTAAATTTATACAGACCATACATTGGATGTGAAGGTTCTGCATTGGGAGAAATTCCAAACATATCGTATTC
>DIOL01000011.1:29707-30889 GCA_002423895.1 Bacteroidales bacterium UBA5515
GAAATTCCAAACATATCGTATTCAGTGCATCCATTAGCCTTTGCAATCTCAATTGCTCTCCATTGAAGAGCATAGGTAGGCATATAATTTCTTTTCTCATTGGAAGAGGCTCCATAAAGATAGGTTGCTCTATGGCTCGACAAAACCAAGAACATTGCTGCCAAAGGTTGGTTATCCAAATATGCAATAAGTAACTTCACTTGCACTGGCAAATCCGCATTATCCATCTTTGCTTCCATAACAGATTGGAAATATCTTAGCTCATTGATATGAAGTCCATTTCTTGTGGCTGTTGTAAGATATAAATTGTACCATTGGTCAAGGTCTTTAAAGCTCATTGTCCGAACATCAATACCCTTTCTGTGTGCAAGACCAATATTATATCTTGTTTTAGGTTTCATTCTGTTTAGAATATCCTCATAACTCCCCTCAAGATTTAGGATAATTGTGTTTGCTGGCAAAATATCGGTATTTGATTTTACAAGATTCCAGTTAGTTGTTCCATAATTTAATTTGAATTCCTGATATTTCTTATCTGGAGCACCAATCCATTCTCCATTTTCATTATAATCACATTCCTTGCTCCAATGACTTTCCCAGTTAAGGTCATATCTTATGGCAATACAGTCTTTGGGCAAATAGGAACGAAGAATTTCGGACAACTCTTCAAGAAATTTTCCTTGATTTTCTTCAGAAGGCTCCACTTCAGGACCGTAAGGCACATAGGCAATGCAATCCTTGTTGTTAAGATAGCGCAAAAACATTACAAAATCGGCTTGAGTACAGGAGTAACCTCCAACATTGGAATATAAATCCCTGTTTCTTGCATTAAAATCAAAAGCCGAAGACTCCACTCCCTGATTTTTCTTCACCATAGACCAAAACGAGGTCTGCTGAATAATGGGAGTTGAATAAAGATCAACAATCTCTTTTTTCAGAATACTAAGTGTCATTATAACAAATAAAAATTTTTTGCAAAGTTACCCCTAATAAAACTCCTAACCAAATTAAGCCAAATTTAAAAGAGTATTATTCAGCAAAATAAACCCTAAGATATATGAGTTTAAAGCAAATTTAGAGAAAAATAAATCAAGCTTATAAAAAAATAAGTCAAGGATATTTCAAAATATATCAAGGATAAAATTAAATATATCAAGGATAAATTTGGTATAATGCCATTAT
>DIOL01000011.1:31076-33057 GCA_002423895.1 Bacteroidales bacterium UBA5515
ATATAATGGCATTATATGAGATTGGAATCAAAATTGATAATTTTCTAATAAAGATTGATTAGTATAAAGCTTGAAATAGATTGGATTAATCTTTATCTATATTGATTCTTATCATTTCATCAAAATTTCTCTCAAGTTCTATATTAAAGACTCCTTTTCTTTTCCATTTATAATCTTTATAATTCTTCTCTTTTTTAATTTTTGGTTTGCCCAATTGTTTAGTAATTTTGTTTAATAATTCATTAAATTGAATATCAAAATTTTTTTCGTAAGGAGATTCATCGAAAGGATTATAAGATTGCATGTATCCTTCATTAATTTTTTTATAAATAGGAGTTTTATCCCATTCAAAATTAATTTGTTTTACTAAAGAATCATTTTCAGTATAAAAATAGTCTATTTTATTAGAGATTATTGAATCATGAATTTTATAATATCTTTTTCCTCCAACGAGGTTATGCTTTGAATCTCTTGTATTTTCTTTTGTAAAAACAATTTTTGTATCAATACCTCCATAAATGTTTTCAAGAGAATCAATTTGTGAGATAGTAATATCTTTATTGCTAATTAAATAATTAAAGATTGAATCAAAAGCCATTTCAAATCTTTCTTCGCCAATATAGTCTACACTATCAATATCATGGATAAAGTACCTAACTTTTATATCATTATCTTTAATTTCAATAAATCCAAATTGATTTTCATCTCCTTTCTGATCAAACTTTATTATTTGAGAATTATCTTTTTGAATTCTACATCTATATGAATTATACATATTAAACATTTGAATATCATCAGGAAGTGTATCAATTATTACCATATTCTTATTGCTAATATATCCAATATATTTTTTAGTTGAATCAGAGCAAATATGATATAATTTATTATCAGAAATAAAAGAAGTTATTATTGAAGAATAATTTTCTCGAGAATAAATATCATAGGGAGTTTCTTGAAAGTATGAAATAAGTTCAGGCTCGTTTGTTGATCCAAATAATTGATTTTTTAAAGCTTTTTCTTCCTTAATCTTTTTATAATAATAGTCTTCCTTGCTAAGTTTTAGTTTTGAAACGTCCTTTAATATATTAATACCACCATAACCTATTAAATAAAAGTCTCCATTTAATCTGAAAACATCTTTATATCCAATAATATCATATTCTTTATTTGTTTTCTTATCCCTAAACCATGTAGTACTTCCCAATTCTCCAAAATACATATAAGTAACATAAAATTCCTCATCTTCATAAATCAAATCATCAGCCTCTTCAGTTTCTATCCATTTATATTGAATTGTATCTAAATAATAAGTTTTTAAATCATAGTAGTCTTTAATTGTCACCCTGTCTTTGTAAATAAAAAGATCTGTATAGAAAGAGCTTATAAATTCATTGGGTAATTCAACTTCTTTTACAGAATCACCTTTGTCAGAAATAATAATAAATTTATTCGCATCCCATGAAGTCTCAGTTAATGGAATTTCGTTAATTATGCAATAATATTTATTATTGAATTTCACTGCATTTTCAAGAGAAATATTTACTGCAGGTTTAGTTATTTGCTTTAGTTTGATATAGGTTGTATCAATACTAATATTTATTTTATGTTCCTGAGCAAAACCTTGTATTGCAAAGAACAATAATAAAAAAAGCAGAATAGGTTTTTTCATGCTAAAAAGATTTAATCCCTTATCTGCGAATTAGCTTTTTAATATCTAATTTATAGGCTATGGCAATAAAGGATAGGATTATAATTGTATTTATTATCAGTCTTATTGGCGTATTTTCAATTGGCACAAAGGACATTAATGAGTAAAGACAGAAGGACAGGAGAATATATAGTGTTATATGTTTCAGGTTATAGTTTACTGGATAATGCTTTTGACCAATCACATAACAAAGAACTGCTATTGTGAAATAACAGATAAAGGTTGTCCATGCTGCTCCCATATATCCCATTATTGGAACTAAGATATAGTTAA
>DIOL01000011.1:33219-35781 GCA_002423895.1 Bacteroidales bacterium UBA5515
GTGTAATTACAGCACCAATTATTGCAATATAAGCTCCATAAATTGTTTTGTCGGTAACCTTATACCAAATGCTAAGATTATAATAAATACCAAGAAACAGATTTGCTCCCAAAAGTATTGGCACAACTCCAAGTCCAACTCTATAATCCCTTCCAACAAAATATTGGAATATATCAATATATCCCATAACTCCAAGGAAGATAAAGCAAAGGAAGATAACAAATACTGTCATTATGCTTGAATAGGATTCTTTGGCGTCTTTTTGTTGCATTTTAGAAAAGAAGAAAGGTTCAGCAGCAAACTTAAAGGCTTGGATAAATAGACTTATGATAATTGATAGCTTATAACAAGCTCCATAGATTCCAATCTGACTCATCTTATAATCACTTATTGCCTGTGCATCGGTTATTCCTTCTGGAATTGTAACAAGATGTTTTAGTGCAATCCTGTCAAAGGTTTCGTTTACCATTCCTGCCAAACCTCCAATCATAACAGGAAGCCCATAGGCAAGCATTTTCTTAAGAAGTTTGAAATCGAAATTAAAACTGAACTTCAAATACTCTGGCAAAAGCAAAATGGCTGCAATCAATGATGCAAGGAAATTGGAAACGAAAATATATAAAACCAAATCATTTGGATTAAACCATGAGGTAATTAAAACATTTCCACTTTTATAAAGGGTAGGGCATAGCAAGATAAAGAAGAGATTAAAAAAGATATTGGAGAAAATATCAATTGACTTAATCATTGCAAACCTTGCTGCTTTTTGTTTTACTCGTAAAAGAGCATAGGGGATAGCCCTTAGAGCATCAAGAGCAAGTATTAAAATAAAGAGTAAGATATAGTTTTTATTATCTGAGTATTCTAAGGCTGAGGAAATAGGATTTATAAAAAGAAAGGTAATAACCAGGAAAAGAGTTGTGGAGACAAAAAGAGAAAGCATTGCAGTATTATAAACCACACCCTTATCTTTTTCAGTCTGAGTATAACGGAAGAAAGCCGTTTCCATTCCATAGGTAAGGATAATCATAAGGAAAGATATGTAAGCATAAAGCTCACTAACCACTCCATAGTTTTGAGTTGCGATATTATAAGTGTAAAGAGGGACTAAAAGATAATTAAGAAAACGTCCAATAATTGTTGGCACCCCATAAATAGCTGTTTGCTTGCCAAGTTTTTTAATATCACTCATCTTATAAAACAATAAATTATCACTATTTCTCTGCAAAGATAATCTTTTTCTAAAAGAGAATCCTAAAAAACATAATATCTTTGCAGTATGAAAATAGTTTTAGGATTTGGCAGTAATTTGGGTGACAGGGAAGAGTATATTCTTTCTGCTTATAAACTTTTGGAAAAAGAGCTTGGAGAGTTGATAAAAAAATCTTCTTTTATTGAAACATCACCTTGGGGATTTGAAAGTGAAAATTCTTTTATAAATTCAGTAGCTGAGTTTGAAACCAAAAAAACTCCTTTTGAGGCTTTGGAGATATGTAATAAGATTGAAAAAGAATTAGGAAGACAAAGAAATTCATTACACAAAGGCTATCAAAACAGAACAATAGATATCGATATTCTCTTTTATGAAGATATTATTTTAGATACTCCAACTCTAAAAATCCCTCATCCCCTAATCCAAGAAAGAGACTTTGTTCTAACACCTTTAAAAGAAATCCTCCCAAACCTTTTGCACCCTATTTTAAAGAAAACGATAAAGGATATATAACTAAAAGGTATATCTTATAGCAACACTATATTCTCTATACATTAAAACATCATAGAAATCAGCTTCTATTCCGAAAGATAAGTGATTATCTATTTTGTACAGATAAGATAATGTGAAAAGTAAATGATTCTCTATATCCTTTCCATAATTATAATTTATTTCTTCATTATATTCATAGAAGGTTTTATCGTGATAATGCCCTAAAACATAACCTGTGCCTATTTTGAATGAATGCTTTGAATTTCTTTTTAGTAAATTATAGTTCAAAACTAAACTATAAGCATCAAAACGTCTGTAAATCTCAAAACTATTACTTTCATTCTCAAGATTCCTAAATTTTAATCTAAAGAAAACCTTGTTATTATACCCAAATTCGTAAGAAGGAATAAGATTTAAGAAGCTATAATCTCCATTTAATGCTGGATAATTAGGCATATTATCAAGCTGAAACTTAAGTATAGTACCAAAATTTTCAGTAAGAGAATGAGTAAACTTCTTTTCCTTTGCCTCTTGAGCATTAATATTATAAGAAAGAAAACAACATAAAATAATTAGAACATTTTTTTTCATAATAATTCTCTTTTCAAAGTGATTAGTAAAAGCAAAGATAATAAATAAATAATACAACAAACTAATCATCCATTTTTGCACTCTCACAGTGCGTTTTTTGCATAATATTGCACTCTCACAGTGCAAAATGGTCAATTTATTTGAATTTCCAAAAGCAATATCAATAAAAACAAATCCAAAATGCAATAAATCGCACCCAAAAAGTGAGACTTTCTTCCCCAAAAAGTGAGACTTTTTTGTTGAAAAGTGAGACTTTTTAGGATAGA
>DIOL01000011.1:35989-36212 GCA_002423895.1 Bacteroidales bacterium UBA5515
ATTAGGATAGAAAGTGAGACTTACCGAGATGAAAAGTGAGACTTTTTGGGTTGAATTATCAAATAAATGACCTCTGAATTGTTGATATTAGATTTAGTTATTTTGAATTCTCCTTTATTAATTACAATTAAATATACCTTCCGTACTCCTCTTTTAAGATTCTTTTGATTTCATTTCTTAAACTCTCTGGAGAAAGGACTTCTATGTAGCGTCCATGTGAAAG
>DIOL01000011.1:36361-37217 GCA_002423895.1 Bacteroidales bacterium UBA5515
TCTATGTAGCGTCCATGTGAAAGAATTTCCTTAATAAAATCGTAAGTGGGTTTTATCTTATAACTGAAGATTGTGTAATCAATGGCTTTTTGTACTTCTTTTTGAGAATTATGTAAAGGAAGGGTTTCAATATACTTTACATCTTCATCAAATACTTTCAATAAAACTTCTTCTGTTGCTAAATAATTATCAACAATTATTCCAAAGGAGTCCCTAAAATATTCCTCTCCATTAAAATCCTCTGGCAAATCAAACTTATTTGAAGTGGTTTCAACATTCTTAATCCTATCCAAAGAATAAATTAAAATATTATTCTTATAAGGGTTGAAAGCAACAACATACCATCTTTGTTTGAAAATCTTAACGCAGTAAGGATGAATCTCAAAGCTATATGCTTTGTTATGTTCAAACTTTTGGTAAGTAATATTAATTGCATGACTTTCCCTCATTGCCTCAATAATAGGAGTGAGGAACATTTGACCAGAAGGAACATTTTCAAAAAGAATCCTATCCTTAAGCCTATGGCTTTCATTAACAATATTATTTACAGAAAGACTATTCAAAAGCCATGTTCTAATCTTACCTTTTGCCAAATCCCTCTCATATTCAATAAAATATTTATTTCCATCCTTCCTATCACAGGTAATATCAATATCAAACATCTCACTAATAGCAAGACGATGGTTATGGAAAGTTCTTAGAGGTAATTCTTCGCAAGAATAGTTCAATGAAGCATTTTGCCATCTATTATTAATATCCTCAAAGCTAATTTTCTTGGCATTATAAATTATATCCAAAAGCCAAATATACCTTTTGAAAAGATAAGCCGTCTTATCCTTACTTGTCTTGCGTTTTT
>DIOL01000011.1:37362-37738 GCA_002423895.1 Bacteroidales bacterium UBA5515
CATAATATTCAATCTTTCTAATAATTATCTCGCTTCCTCTTTTGCTTTTTAAAATAATATCTTTTATCCAGTTATTATATTGGTCTAATTCATATTGGTGAGTTTCTTGATAAGTGATATTGTTTTTAGAATCATACGAATACTTTTCTGTTAAGTTCCCTAAAGAGTTGTAGTTATATTTAAGCCTTAGATATAAATTTCCTTCTTTATTGGTATAATACATATCCACCACTTTCCCATTTGCATTAAAGATATTCTTCTTTACTAATCTTCCGTTTGCAAGGGAAACCAATTCAGTTTTATTGCCATTTGAATTATATTCATATCTATGTATTCCAATTAGCTTATCATTTTCATCGTAATAATTAATTTCAAT
>DIOL01000011.1:37876-38457 GCA_002423895.1 Bacteroidales bacterium UBA5515
TCATCGTAATAATTAATTTCAATGGTGTTTCCTTTTAAATCATGCTTATAGATGTTTTTAGAGTTTGGCTCTCCATCGCAAAAAGAATAAAACTCAATTTCTTTTCCTTCTTCGTCATATTTATAAACTTGCACTCTATCCAAATCCTCTGAATTGCTTATATGTTCCTTAATTACTTTCCCTTTAGAATCATATTCATATTTCGTTCCTCCTCTATAATTATCATTAGGATAAACAACTAATTCCTCAATAAGATTTCCATTTAAGTCATATTTATAAATCATTTCATAATCCAAAGCTTCTTTTTCAAATACACTTTCTTTAAGAATGTTCATATTAGAATCATACTCAGAAAGGACTTTCATATCATATTTAGAAGTTCTAAAATTATGACTTAATATATACCCATCTTCATCATATACCTCCAAATCAAAGTGCTTTAATTTCCCTTTCTTAATCTCCCCAGACTTTCGAGAAATATAGTAAGTCTTAGTTTCTATCGACTTTACATTTCCCTTAATTCCATTTTGCTCGAGACAGCTTTTTGTATTCATTGCAAATAATTTTTTTGATTAATAATG
>DIOL01000011.1:38570-39244 GCA_002423895.1 Bacteroidales bacterium UBA5515
AATAATTTTTTTGATTAATAATGCTTGCGAAGATCAAAACAAACCTATGCCAAAGAAAAACATAGGCTTGTAAATTCAAGAATAAAAGTACTTATAAAATGTATTGAGGATGGGATGTTTCTTGTAATATTAAAAATCAATTCCTTCCATTGCAGTAAGTAAAGTTTCTATCTTTTCTTTACAATCGTTGAAAAATTTATCACTATTAATAATATCACTTTCCCAAGCATCAAGATTCAGTTCTGAAAATTGACTATAAAATGGCCAGAATCGAGCCTTTTTAAAAGATTCACCAGTCTTTTTTCTTAAGTTTTCATTTAGTTTTTCAGAAATCTCATCAGAAACACTATATTCATCTGGAAAATTGTAGAAGAGACCGTACTCGCACTTGTTTTCTTCATTAGTAAATAATATTTTGAATTTTCCTTTCCAATCGGATTTTGTTAGATAAAATTTAATAAAAGGTTCGTCACTTGTTTCATTATAATATTCTAATCCTTTTTCCTTAGCAAATTCTTCCATTTTTGGATTGAAATGCTTCTTTGCAAGAGCATTAAAAGTCGCTGAATAATTTTGACTAATTGCTTTAGCTGCTCTTAAGTTTTCGATTTTTGACAAAACTTCTGTGATTTCTTCTTCATTTTTTGTGCTCATATCTTGATTTGTTAATTGTT
>DIOL01000011.1:39395-44023 GCA_002423895.1 Bacteroidales bacterium UBA5515
TTTGTTAATTGTTTTAAATGATTAATATATTGAATTATTGTTTCTCTAACTATTGGATAGCGAGTGGCTATTGAAACACAGCTTTCAAGCCAATTGATTATATCTGTCTCGTAAGAGATATTTACATAATCAACTCCCTCTCCACTTTGCTCTGATGCCTCTTGCCCTTCAAGAGTAAGATATAAAATTTGATAGCCATTTTTATATTGTTGTTGGGCATATCTATCATATCTCTTTAATTGTTCAGATTGATCAGATGCATAGATTTTATTTTCAATAATTATAGCTTTATTTTGATTGTCTTCAATTAAAATATCTATTCTTCCATCTCCAGTATAATGTTCTGTCTCTACACTAGCCATAGAGGGGTTAAAGTCTTTAATGTTAAATTTATCTCCAAGCATTTCAATAAAACATTCAAGGAGTTTAGATTTTAAACCATGAGTTCCATTGGGATTTAGAAACTCAGCAATTATTGCAGAATGAGTATTTTCATAATGATTTACTCCGCAAATTTTAAACATATTAAATCGACCTCCTGTCGCATCTAATATTTCTTCATTTTTTTTATTAATGATAGCTACTTGATTAAGTAAATTCTTAATGTCTTTAATCATTTCATTTCTTTTATTTGGTTTATAAATCCATTTTTATTTTTCTCGGATAAAATGCTTTATAGAGAAACAGTACAAAGATAGATATAATTGTGCATTCAATAGTACATAATTTTTCTAATAATCATTACGCTTCCTCTTTTGTTCTTAAATATAATATCCTTTATTCAGTGACTCTTTTGATTAAATTCATATTTAAGGTTTTCTTTAAGCTTTAATCCTATAGTATCTTTGTTGCAATAAAGGCACAGGCTTCTGCATCGGCTAAGGCGTTATGATGATTTTCAAGAGTGAAGCCTAAGTGTTTGGAAACAGTATCAAGCTGATAGTTTGGTAAATTAGGAATAACCTGTCTTGCTTTTTTTAGAGTGCAATAGAATTGGAAATAAGGATATTTCATATTATATCTTTCATAACTTTCCTTAAGACAACCCTCATCAAATGGACTATTATGAGCAACCAATGGCAAATTCTTAATTCTACCAACAATATTACTCCAAACCTCAGGAAAATTCTCAGCATTAATAGTATCTTTCTTAGTCAATCCATGACATTGAGTAGCCCAATAGCAGTAGAAATTAGGTTCAGGTTTAACCAAACTATAGAATTTATCGGTTATTATTCCATTTTTCACAATAACAACCCCCATACTGCAAATACTTCTATGCTGATTTGCAGTTTCAAAATCAATAGCTACAAAGGATTTCATACTATATTATTTATTATACATAAGAGAACTGAATTATTTATCTTCTCCATAATATTCAATGTGTCTTATAATTATTTCTAATCTATCGTTGTGCTTAACAGTGCTTTTAATCCAATTATTTTTATCGTCAAATTTTATATATTTTTGGTCGCTCAATAACTCTTCATTAGATTCATAAGTAATACATCTATATTCTTTCCCTTCTGAATCATATTTGTGAATAGTCATTAAATACAACTCTTCATCTTTCTCGTTAAAACCATAAATTAATTGTCTATTCGAATTGTATTTATGTTTATACACATATTCTTCATAAATTTCCCCATCTGAATCGTAAGTAATATTTCCTATTAGATGCCCTTCAGAGTCATAAATATTTTGCCCAGACAATATTCCATCATCCTCGTAAGAATTCTCCTCTATTAGAATCCCATTAGAATTATATATATTTTGCCAAAATAAATGTCCATCAGAATCATAAGAATTTGCTTCTATCATATTCCCATTAGAATCATATTTATAAATAGTTCGTTCTTCTAAACGTCTATATGAATCATAGACATTTTCCTCTTTTATTTTTCCATCAGAATCATATTTATAAATAGTATACTCTGTAAGGCATTTATCAGAATTATATTTTTTTTCCTTTATTAGTGCCCCATTCGAATCAAAATCATAAACTGTACTACATATAAGATTCCCTTTTATTTTCGTGTTGAAGGAAATATTCTCTCCTAGGCTTTCAATTCTCTCATAACAATTTTCTTCTATTATGTGATTGTTAGAATTATATTTGTAGGTAGTTATTTGATTAATGATACTTGTGCTTTCTTCAATTAAATTCCCATTTGAATCATAGATATAAGTCTCCTCAGATGAGTAATCTTCTGAATTACAAACTTCAAGTAAAAGATTACCATCTTCATTAAATGATAAAATTCTGCTAGATTTAAATCCTCCTTTTTCAATTTCTCCAGAATTTTCAATAGCAGAATAGGTCTTCTCCTCGAGATACTTTATCTTCCCCTTTAAGCCTTTATCTTCAGGATTAGGTACCAACCTCTTCATATTATAATGCTATTTAGATTTTTTTGCTACTGAGTCTATAATTTTTTCTATAGTATCCTTTCTATTCTTTGCATTTATAAGCATAAAAGTTTCTTTATTATTAAAGTCTGTAAGGTTAATTCTTTTATTCTCATCTTTAAAGGCAATAAACCAATTTTTATCCTCTTCTTTATCATTTATTTCTATTCCACAATTCCCATAAGTAAGACCATTTATTTTATCATTTACTATATACCACTCTTCTCCATTTCCTAATTCAAAGGTTATTCCATAAGAGCCCTTCCAATTTTTATGTACTATACCTGATATTTCTTCAATAGTTATCCTATGTTTTATCTTAGCATTAAAAGGGTCACCACCTATGCTATCAGCTAATTCCCTCCAAAATTCTTCAATAGTATGCCACTTTACATGTTTAAAATCATCCATTGAATAAATGTAATTTCTTTCTTCCCAAGTATTGTCCAAGTCCTCATTAATATTTTCATCAATCAATCCCTTAAGTTCTTCCACTCTATCCAGATTGTTTGTAAGAGTAAGAATGACTGATTTGTACTGCAATAGAATATTCTTCAATAGAAAACAATTATCTGCTATTTCTATACATTTATCTAACCACTTTGGAATTTCTCTATGGTAGTCGATTTTTATAGGATGGTATTTTATTTCATCCTCTCTCTCAGGATTATGTCTATCTAGAGTTAAGTATATTGTAATAATATCTGTTATTCCGTCTTCCTCTAATACTTTGCAATATCTGTTGAGTTGTATCTGTTGCTCTTGAGGTTTATTTTCATGATTACTATCTCGTGCATAGATTTTATTTTCAATTACAATAGCTTGTTTATATGCATTTTTTATTAGAATGTCTATTTTTTTATATTCAACTTTATTTTTTTCATCTGGAATAACTTCGCAATTGGATAAATCAAATTTGTTTAGTTTTTCTCCATGCCCATGTTCAGAAAGGACTTCTATAAACGATTTCAAAAATTTATATCCCATGCCATGTCTTGATGTCGGAGATAGTAAATAAGAAATAAATCTGGAATGGAGCTTTTCTTCTCGATTATTGTACAAAGCATTAAAGATATTGAATTCATTTTCTGTTCTGTGTTCTTCTTGGATGAATTCTGTTTGGATTTTTTCTAATTGTGCTTTAAAATCACTCATAATTATTCTGTTTTTAAAAGTTAGTATTTTGTTTTAAGTTACAAAGGTATTATTTTTAATTATGTATTCAATTATTCTATTTATACTTAATTACTCTTTCTTTATTCTTTCAAATCTTTGAAAAATGGGGAATCCCAATTTGGAAAATCTGTATTTTCTTCTTCACCGTAATATACAATTTTTCTTGTTGTTACTTTGTAATTTTCACCATCATTTATTATTCTTTTTATCCAGTTATTTCTTTGGTCATATTCGTATTGTGAGGTTATACATTTCCAATCGAACATTTCTTCTAAATTGAAAGAATTGTATTCTATTACATTCCCTTTTGAATTGTATTTATATATTTCTTTCTTCTTAAAATTTCTTTCGGAATCGTATGTATTTTTTTCTACAGTATTTTTATCGAACTCATATTTAAAAAGTTCTTTTCTATTTAGTTTGCCTTTTCTATCGTATATGTTTCTCTCAATAATATTTCCTTTTGAGTCGTATCTTTTTGATGAAATTAATTTCCCTTCAATATCATATTCTCTACATTCTTCTATATAGCCTTTTACATTGTATTCATATATAGATTTTTGTATTAACAATCCATTTGAATCATAGGTATTTTCTTCAACAATTTGACCTTTTGAATTGTATTTATAAGAATATTTTAGAAAATTTGTATTTGAATCATTCTCATCTCCATTTTCTTTTATCTTATGATTGCTGATAGAAGTGTTTTTTGACTTTTGAAAATAGTTTAAAGTATTTCCTTCTTCATTGTATAGTGTAAAACTATAAGATTCCAATTCTTTTTCAACTATTTCCCCTGATTTTTCAACTCCTAAGAAAGTTTTTTCTGCAATATACTTATGTGTAGGTTTTGAGACTGATGTGATAAGATTTTTAATTCTCCTGTTATCCATAAAATTAAAAGTTAATTTATTAAATTGGGAAACAAAAGTACAATTTACTTATGCCAAAGAAGGACATTGATATGTGAATAAATTAAACGGTTTCTATTTAATAAGGAGGTTGAAGAATAAAATAGGATATTATGAAAATAAAACCTTACT
>DIOL01000011.1:44158-94029 GCA_002423895.1 Bacteroidales bacterium UBA5515
TACTTCAGTAAATTAAAGTAAGATTTCAGTAAAATGGAATAAGGTTTTAATTTTCTGAAGTAAGGAGTTAGAAAATGGGAATAAGTAGTTATATGAAAAATGACAATAATAGTATTATATGAAGAATTTGAAATTAATGCATTTTTTTATTCTTAACTTTGAAATTAATGCAATGATATTATCCATAAGGCTCAACTATGTATTGAATCTTTTCTAATAATCATTTTTTTCTCTTTTTTCTTGCAAGTGAAAAAATATTATATATATCTTTGCAATATCAAAATGATATTATTTATAACTAAAAAATTATTGTAAAATGAACACACAAGAAAAAGATTTTAATGGTCTTAGGCTTTCGGGCTTTTTTATGATTCTTATCCAAATCATTATTATTGCTGCTATGATTTTCGTTGCAACTTCTATGTTTAAGGGCAACGAGGGTTGGATTATTGTAAGTGAATTAGTATTGTTTACAATACTTATGTTTTCTCTTATTGGTTTTGTGATGATTGAACCTAATGAGGCCAGAGTTATGATTTTCTTTGGAAAGTACAAGGGTACTATGAAACAAAATGGATTCTTTTGGGTTAATCCTTTCTATGTTAAGAAAAAACTTGTTATCAGGGCACGAAACTTGGACATTGAACCTATTAAGGTTAATGACAAGAAGGGTAATCCTGTTATGATTGGTTTGATTCTTGTTTGGAGAATTAAGGATACTTATAAGGTCATGTTTGATATTGACAATAAGACTGATGCTCAATCAAGAATTATTGACAGAATGAATTCTTATCAACAGTTTGTGGCTATTCAAAGTGACGCTGCTTTAAGAAATATTGCTGGTCAGTTTGCTTATGATAATAATGAAATTGATGATGATATTACTTTGCGTTCTGGTGGTGAAGAGGTTAATGACAAGCTTGAATTGGAATTAAACAAAAGGTTATTCCTTGCTGGAATTGAAGTTGTGGAGGCAAGAATTAATTATTTGGCTTATGCTCCTGAAATTGCTGCTGTTATGCTTCGCCGTCAACAGGCATCTGCTATTATTGCTGCTCGTGAAAAGATTGTTGAAGGTGCTGTTTCAATGGTTAAGATGGCTTTGGATAAGCTTGCTACTGAAGAGATTGTTGAACTTGATGATGATAAGAAGGCTGCAATGGTTAGCAATTTATTGGTGGTGCTTTGCGCTGACGAACAGGCTAAACCAGTTGTAAATGCGGGAACTCTTTATCAATAGGGTTTAGTTATTATTTAAATAAAAGTATTTGAGTTATGGCAAGAGTTAATTTGATTGAGTTTAATGAAAGACAATACCAGAAATCATGGTGGAAATGGTTGCTTATGATTGGTTTGGATTTAATGTTTATTGTTGGGGTTATTATGCAGGTTGGTTATGGAAGGGCTTTTGGAGATAATCCTATGAGCAATACTATGTTAATTATTGTTACTTTATTTGTTATTATTTTTTCGAGTGTGCTTTTGCTTAGCTATCTTCAAACTTATATTAATGATGAGGGTGTGTATGTGATGTACTTTCCTTTTCATCTTAAGTATAAGTTTTTTAGTTGGGAGAGTATTGAATCGGCAAAGGTTAGGAGATATAATCCTTTAACTGAATTTGGAGGATGGGGCGTTAAAAGAAATAGATTGCGTTTTCGTAATTTTAGGGTTCAAGTTAAAAGTAATATCTGCTATACCGTTTCGGGAAATAATGGTTTGGAACTTATTTTGAAAGATGGTACAAAGATTATGATTGGTACTCATTCTCCTAATTCTTTGGAAGAAGCTCTTAATAAATTATCTAAGAAAGGAAAAGTTGGTGGGTAAGAAAGAACAGAATTCAAAGAGTTTTCTTTTGAGATTGGACGCTGAAACTATGGAAGTTATTGAAAAATGGGCTTCGGATGAGTTTAGAAGTGTTAATGGTCAAATATTGTACATTATAGACAATGCTCTAAAGAAAGAAAAAAGATTAAAAAAGAAATGATTTTTTTGAGGCAACTTATATATTAAGTTGCCTTTTTTATTACTTTTGTACACTTTAGAAATATTTGTATAATCAAAACTATTTTCTTTTATGGAACAATTAGAATCTTTTTTCTCTGCTCTTAGTGGGTTTTTGTGGGGATGGCCAATGATTATTCTTCTTTTTGGCACTCATATTTTCATGACCATACGACTAAGACTTCCTCAATTAAAAATCTTTAAAGCAATTAAGCTTTCTTTCACAAAGGATAAAAACTCAAAAGGGGATGTTTCTCAGTTTGGAGCATTAATGACTGCTTTGGCTGCAACCATTGGTATTGGTAATATTATTGGAGTTGGAACTGCTGTTTCACTTGGTGGTCCTGGCGCAGTTTTGTGGTGTTGGTTAACAGGAGTTTTGGGAATTGCAACAAAGTATTCCGAAGGCTTACTTGCTGTTAAGTATAGAGAAAAGACTAAAGATGGGAAGATGTTAGGCGGACCTATGTATGCTATTGAAAAAGGCTTAGGAATGAAATGGCTTGCAGTTTTGTTTTGCATTTTTACTGTTTTTGCTTCTTTTGGAATTGGCAATGGAGTTCAATCAAAAGCTATTGCTGATTGCTTATTTATATCTTATGATGTACCTCATTTTGCAACTGGAATTGTTGAAGTTGTGTTGGTAATATTGGTTATTTTCTTTGGAGTGAAAGCAATTGCAAAAGTATGTGGAAGCTTGGTTCCTTTTATGGCAGTATTTTATATCATTGGATGTATTGCAATTCTAATTATGAATTGGAATTTTTTGGATGAAACCATAATTCTAATTTTTAAATCAGCATTTACTCCTCAAGCTGCTGGAGCTGGTTTTGTTGGAGGAACTATTATGATGGCTGCAAGATATGGAATTGCTCGCGGTCTTTTCTCAAATGAAAGTGGTTTAGGTTCGGCTCCAATCATTGCTGCAGCTGCTCAAACACGCAATAGCGTTCGTCAAGCATTGGTTTCTTCTACTGGAACTTTTTGGGATACCGTTGTGGTTTGTGCATTGACTGGATTGGTTATTGTTAGCTCTGTTGTTGCATATCCTGATATTGATGCTACACAAACTGCTCTTCTTACCCAAAAAGCATTTTCAAAATTGCCATATGTTGGTAGTTTATTTTTAAATATCAGCATCATTACTTTTGCTTTCTCTACAATACTGGGATGGAGCTATTATGGAGAAAAAGCACTTGAATATTTAGGTGGTAAAAAAACAATAATATACTATAGATTAACTTGGGTCGTTATAGTTTTTATTGGAGCTGTTATGAATCTTGATTTAGTTTGGAATATTTCAGACACAATGAATGCACTTATGGCAATACCTAATTTGATTTCCGTGCTTTTGCTATCAGGAGTAATTGTTAAAGAGACCAAAAAATATCTTTGGAGCAACAAATTAGATGAATATGATCCAAATTGTGAATTATAAATTATTGAACTTATAAAGAAATATGAATAAAAAATTAACTCTTTTAATTACAATTATATCTTCCCTTTCAATTTTGTTTTTTTCGTGTAATAAGAAAGAAAACGAGGATGTTAAAATAACAAAATATAAGGTTAAGGAAAACTACTATATGCCAGAGATTTTTGCTTTGAGTGGTTTCAACATTAAAGACACTGTTAATGATATTTATGGAGGATTGCTTTTCCCAATCAGCAGAGTTAAATCAAATGATATAAATGTTAAACCTATTGAAAAGAGTATTGGCTCTCAGATGCAGATTTTTGTAAATGAGGTTAAGAAAAGAAATTCCAAAGGAAAGATTGAGGGAAAGAACTTTATTGAAATTCGTCCTACTTATTTTATCCTTTATGATGATTATCTTTATAGTTGTTTGATTAAGAAAACCACTTGTTTTGCAAGCGAAGATACAATTAAGGACTACTTCACCATTCTTTATAATTACAGAGAAGAAGAAAAGCTTGGATTTAATGATATATTCTTAGTTGAGGATTCTAATTTTTCTTCCTTCATTGCTCTTTTCCCAAAAGATATTTCAATAAAATCTATTGAGCAATTAAAGAAAACAGATTTTAATATTGAAACAGATTCAATTTCTTTTAATGTTAATCAGGATAAAGCAGACAATCAATTTAAAAAAAAACAATTTAAGCAAAGCATAGAAACTCTAAGACCTTATTTTAAAAATAAGAATCAATTCATAAAAGGTAAAAAATAGTCTTTCCCTTTAGTTAATTGGATGTAAATAATGAAAAAGAAAAATAAGAAAAGATTGAAATGGTGGTTATTAGCTATTGGAATACTTCTAATACTATCTATCGTTGCTTATTTTTCATTTAATAACATTAAAGACTATTACAAGAGTTATTATGAATGTGAGGGAGTGAGGATTGACGATAAAAAGTATACTGTTTTTGGTATTGATGTTTCTTCTCATCAAGATGAAATTGATTGGGAGAAAGTTGAAGAGGATGGTATCGAGTTTGCATATTTAAAGGCTACCGAAGGAGTTAACTTTGTTGATAAGAAGTATAAGACAAATTATCTTAATGCTAAGGAAAATGGAATTTTGGTTGGAGCGTATCATTTCTTCCGTTTTGGAACTTCTGGAAAAGAACAAGCACAGAACTTTATTAATCAAGTATCCATTGAAAACTTAGACCTCCCCCCTGTTTTGGATGTTGAGCGTCATGGTAATTATTTATCATTTTCAAAGGTTGATCAAATAAGAATTGAAATAAAAAACTATTTAACTGAAATTGAAAAGAACTATTTTGTAAAACCCATAATCTATACTAACATTGAAGGCTATAATGACTACATTAAAGGTTTTTTTGACGATTATGAAATTTGGATTTGTAGGATTTGCTCAGAGCCAGACAATAAACATTGGACACTTTGGCAATATTCGCATAAGGGAGAGGTTGATGGAATTGAAGGGAAGGTTGATTTGAATACATTTAATGGAGATATTGAAGATTTTATTGAATACGTTAATCAATATAAAGAATTACAAAGATGAAAGCATTAATAATTGACACAGCCCATAAGGTGCTAATAGATAATTTGGTGGAAGCTGGAATTGAAGTTGTTCATAAACCAGACTACCAAAGAGAGGATATTTTAAGAGAAATTGGAGATTATGAGGTAGTGGTTATAAGAAGCAAGATTTTAATAGATAAAGAGGTTATAGACAAGGCTGTTAAATTAAAATGTATTGCTCGTGTTGGTGCTGGAATGGATGCAATTGATATTGATTATGCAGAAAAGAAAGGTATTAAATGCCTTAACTCTCCTGAGGGAAATCGTGATGCAGTTGGAGAACATGCCTTAGCAATGCTTTTATGTCTTTTCAACAAACTTTCAATTGCAGACCATCAAGTTAGAAAAGGTATTTGGAAAAGAGAAGATAATAGGGGTTTGGAAATTAAAGGGAAGACAATTGGATTAATTGGTTATGGAAATATGGGAAATGCTTTTGCTCAAAGACTGATGGGATTTGATTGCAAAGTAATAGCCTACGATAAATACAAAACTAACTATTCTAATCAGTTTGCTCATGAAGTTTCACTTGAAACAATATTCAAGGAATCTGATATTCTTTCTCTTCACGTTCCTCTAACAGATGAAACAAAATATATGGTAGAGAAGGATTTTCTTTCAAAATTTCAAAAACCAATCTATTTAATAAATACTTCAAGAGGAAAAGTTGTTAAGACAAAGGATTTGGTTGATAAACTTAAAGAAGGTAAGGTTTTGGGAGTTTGTTTGGATGTTTTGGAATATGAAGCCTTTAGTTCAGAATTATGTTCAGATAATGATATTCCAAAAGACTTGATTGAACTTCTTCAAATGCCAAATGCAGTTTTTTCACCACATGTTGCAGGTTGGACAGTTGAATCATACTATAAATTAGCATTATTCCTTTCTCAAAAGATAATTGCAGCTCTTAAATAAGAATAATTTTAAGATTTTTTGCGGAGAGTAAGAGATTCGAACTCTTGAAAGCCTTTTGAGCTTTACGCACTTTCCAGGCGCGCTCCTTCAACCACTCGGACAACTCTCCTTTTTATTGAAATATAAGACCTAATAAACTATAAAAAATATTCTTTATTATTGGTCTTCTTCCTTATTTTCTATTTTTATATTCTTTTCGTTTGAGGGTGCAAAAATAGGTAAATTTACTTTCATAAATGTATTTGGAAGTGAAGTTTCTATTTTTAATCTCTTTCCTGTTGCAGGATGTTGAAGTTCTATTTTAGTAAGATACATTTTTAACCAGTTAGCAGACACTTGTCTAACTCCAAAACGAGTATCTCCAACAACTGGATTTCCAATATGACTTAAAATAAAACGAATTTGCAATGGGAAATAGGTTTCAGGATTAATAACTATATGTGTATAGTCGTCATAATTCTCAACTGTTGTATACTTAATAACACATAATTCTGCTCCTTCTGTTTGAGGTTTTTCAAGAAAAATTCTATTCTTACTACCTCTCTTTAACCAAAGGTTTAATTTATCATTTTTATGCTTTGGTTTACCAGAAACAATTGCATTATACTCTCTTTTTGAAAGATGAAAATTTCTCTTTAGTGTTTCTTGAGCTTTCTTTGTTTTGGCAAATATGCAAATTCCTGCTTCATCGCCTTGTGGTTCATGAACAATAAATAAATTTTGTCTCATTCCCCATTTCCTCTTAACATAACTCTTGGTTAGAGCATAAAGAGATTTTACTTTCTCATTAGGACTTGCGTCAACATTTACTCCTGAGGGTTTAATTACTGCAATAAGGTATTCATCCTCATAAAGAATTGGGACATCTGTTTTTTCTCTTGCAATATGACTTCCTCCTGAATATTTGGTATATTCAACAGATTCTCCTTTGCCCACCATATATTCAGGACTTTTAATAATGGCTTCCTTATATGAGATTGAGCCATAAATTATCATCTTCTTAGCCTTTGAAACAGATACTTCGGGGAAGGTTTCCAAAATCAAATTAAGTAAAGATATGTTCTCTTTTGCTGTAATTTTCATCAATAAAAATATTATAATTTGCAAAAGTACAGTTTTTATTTTAATTTCGCAGCTTGTTACAAAAATAGAATAATATGTCTATATCAATACAAAACCTTACTAAGGTTTACAATGAACAAAAGGCTTTAGATAATGTTTCATTAGAAATAAACAAAGGAGAAATTGTTGGTCTTTTAGGTCCAAATGGTGCTGGCAAAAGCACAATGATGAAAATAATCACTTGTTTTATACCTCCAACAAAAGGAAATGTGAAGGTGTGTGGGTACGATATTTTTGATAATCCGATGGATGTTAGAAAGAAAATTGGTTACCTTCCTGAGCAAAATCCACTTTATTTGGATATGTATGTTAGAGAGTTTCTTGATTTCATTGCAGGAGTTCATGGTTTGGGAAAACAAAAGAAAGAAAGAATTGAACAAATGATTGAAATGACTGGATTAACAAAGGAAGTGAACAAAAAAATTGGCACTCTTTCAAAGGGATATCGTCAAAGAGTTGGTATTGCTCAAGCAATGATTCATGACCCTGAAGTATTAATTCTTGATGAACCAACTTCTGGCTTAGACCCTAACCAATTGGTTGAGGTTAGAGATTTGATTAAAAATGCTGGTAAAGACAAAACTGTTTTATTATCCACTCACATTATGCAAGAGGTTGAAGCTGTTTGTGGTAGAACAATTATTATCAATAACGGACAAGTTGTTGCAGATGACAATACCAAACATTTAGCCTCTGGACAAAGCCTTGAAACAATCTTTAGAAAGATAACTCAGGGTATCTAATATACAAAGGCTTTAAGTCACTCTATTAGTATCCTTTTGGATATATAAAATAATAAAAATCAAGATAAAAACTTTCTTAACTCGATTTTTAGTTCTAACTTTGCAGTTCAATACGTAATTGAAGAAATTAATAATATCTATTAATCAAATAAATCAAAATTGAAATGGTAAAGATAGCAATCAATGGATTTGGACGTATCGGAAGGATTTCTTTCAGAAACATTCAATCTAAAAACAACTTGGAAGTTGTAGCAATAAACGACTTAACTGACGCAACAACCCTTGCACATTTATTAAAATATGACTCAGTTCACGGTCGTTTCAATGGAGAAGTTTATGCAGAAGGTGAATACCTTGTGGTAAACGGAAAGAAGATTAGAGTCTTTGCAGAAAAAGATCCTGAAAATCTTCCTTGGGGAGAGTTAGGAATTGACATAGTTATTGAGTCAACTGGTATTTTCCGCAATAAAGAAAAAATGGGAAAACATATAAAAGCAGGAGCAAAGAAAGTTATTTTAACAGTTCCAGCTGATAAGGCAGAAGATGTTGATGCAACAGTGGTTTTAGGAGTAAATGATAACATTCTTACAAAAGAAATGACTTGTATTTCTAACGCTTCTTGTACAACTAACTGTTTAGCTCCAGTTGCAAAAATTCTTAACGATAAATTTGGAGTTAAAAGAGGTTTAATGAACACTGTTCACTCTTATACTAACGACCAACAAATATTAGATCTTCCTCACAAAGATCTTCGTAGAGCAAGAGCAGCTGCAGTTTCAATCATCCCAACTTCAACAGGTGCAGCAAAAGCTGTAGGTTTAGTTATTCCTGAATTAAAAGGAAAACTTGATGGTTTATCAATGAGAGTTCCAACTCCAGACGGTTCCGTTGTTGACTTAACAGTTGAACTTGAAAAAACTGTAACTAAAGAAGAAATCAATGCAGCTATGAAAGAAGCAGCTCAAGGACCTATGAAAGGTATTTTAGAATACACTGAAGATCCAATTGTAAGCTGTGACATACTTGGAAATCCTCATTCATCAATCTTCGATTCAAAACTTACAATGGTTCTTGAAGGAAATATGGTGAAAGTTGTTTCATGGTATGACAACGAAAACGGATACTCTAACAGAGTTTGTGATTTGGCTGAAAAATTAGCAAAACTAATCTAATCCTTCTCAGAAAATTAACAACCATAATAATTGGAATGGGAGCAATACATAATTGTATTGTTCCCTTTTTTTGTGTCATATTGAAAACAGTTTTTAAAATATTATTTCTTGAAGAATTAATTCTCTTACAATAAAAACCATTATTTGTAGTTGTATATTCATATACTAAACATAAAAAAGATATGAAAACAGATTTAGAAATTGCACATGAATATTCAATGCTACATATAAAAGATATTGCTTCAAAACTAAATATACACAAAGAAGATATTGAATATTATGGTAAATATAAGGCTAAATTGCCTTTAAACTTGATAGATGAAGAAAAAATAAAAAAAACCAAATTAGTTTTGGTAACAGCCATTACTCCAACCCCTGCAGGAGAAGGAAAAACAACAGTTTCAATTGGACTTTCAATGGCTTTAAATGCAATTAGCAAAAAGACAATAGTTGTTCTTCGTGAGCCTTCTCTTGGTCCAGTGTTTGGAGTAAAAGGAGGAGCAACAGGTGGTGGATACTCTCAAGTTGTACCTATGGAAGATATTAACCTTCATTTTACAGGCGACTTTGCTGCCATTGAAAAAGCTCACAACTTGCTTTCAGCAATAATTGATAATAATGTTCAAAGTAAGAAAAATAATCTATGTATTGACCCAAGAACAATACGCTGGCCAATGGTAATGGATATGAATGACCGCTCGCTAAGACATATTGTTATTGGAATGGGAGGAAGTGCAAATGGTGTTGTTCGTGAAAGTGGATTTAAGATTACTGCAGCCTCTGAGGTAATGGCAATTCTTTGTATGAGTTCAAACCTTGAAGACCTAAAAGAAAGATTGGGTAATATATTTATTGGATACACCTACGAGAAAAAGCCAATCTTTGCAAGAGATTTGAAAGTGCATGGAGCTATGGCTGCTTTGTTGAAAGACGCAATAAAACCAAATCTTGTTCAAACAACAGAAGGAACACCTGCCATTATTCATGGAGGACCTTTTGCGAATATAGCACAAGGAACAAATACAATTATTGGAACTAAAATGGGTATGAGCCTTTCAGATATAGTTGTAACTGAAGCTGGTTTTGGTGCTGACTTGGGAGCTGAAAAGTTTATAGACATAAAGTGTAGAGAGTCAGGTCTTAGACCAGATGCAATAGTTTTGGTTGCAACAATTCGTGCTTTACGTTACCATGGAGGAGTTGGTGTTAAGCAAATTGGTGAACAAAACCTTGACGCTGTAAAGAAAGGAATTGAAAATCTTGAAAAACACATTGAAAACATTAAACTCTTTGGACTTACTCCAATAGTTGCAATCAACAAGTTTGCCAATGATTCACAAGAAGAAATTGATTTTGTTAAAGAATCATGTAAATCATCAGGAGTAAAAGTTTTTGATTTAGAGGTTTGGGCAAAAGGTTCTCAAGGAGCAATTGATATTGCAAAAGAAATTGAGAAAAACATTCAAACAAAAGAAGAAGTTAATTTCCTATATGATAAAGAAGCTTCAATTGAGGATAAAGTAACAACAATTGCCATGAAACTCTATGGAGCTAAGAAAGTCGAATTTTCTTCAAAGGCTTGTTCTGAAATGAAGAATATAAATGAATTAGGACTTTCTTCTTTGCCAATATGTATGGCCAAGACTCAAAAATCAATTTCTGATGACCCTAATCTTAGAGCAAGACCAAAAGACTTTACATTTAAGGTTAGAGATGTTGAGATTTCTTCAGGAGCAGGATTTATTGTCCCAATTGCAGGAGAAATGATGCTAATGCCTGGCCTTCCAGAAATCCCTTCATCAGAGAATATTGATATTGATAATGAAGGAAACATTGTTGGACTTTTCTAAAAAGAGAAAAATAAACGCTTATTTGATAAAGTCAGAAAAACATCAATCATAATTAAAAATATATCCCTTATATTTTCAAATAAGTCTCGTTTATTTTTAAGTAAGTCAAGCTTATTTTGATATAACAAAAAAGTGGCCACCTTTTAGGTAGCCACTTCGTGTTTAGTTGTCTATTTATTTTAAATAGTACCTTCTGGTTATTATTTTACTATTAACTTTTGGGTTCTACTTATTTGATCGTTTTGTAGTCTTACATAATATACGCCATTGGCCATATCACTTACATTTATGGTTTCTTCTACCTTATTGTTGTGTGCTCTGGTGTTAATGGTGTTGATTATGCGGCCTTGTACATCACTAATGGTAATCTTTACATCACCTTGTAAGCCTTTTACTACTAATTTAGTTTCTTGACTTGCTGGGTTTGGATACATCATTACTGTTATTACGCTTCCGTCTATAGTATTTAATCCTAAGGTTTGGAAGGTTTGTGTTGTTCCATATTCTGTTCCACTTGCTGTGGTTGCAAAGGATTTAAACTCATATAGTGTTGATGGTTCTATGCCTGTTAGTTGATATGTTATGGTATCATTTACTGGTACTACGGTTACTGGTGTCCAGGTGCTTGCACTTGCTGCTTTCCATTCAAAGCCTTGATTGGTGATGGCTTCACTGCCTGCAGTTATGGTTCCATTTAGTGTTGCATTTCTATCGTTTACTGGATTAGCTAAATTGGTTACTACTGTTGGTGGGGTTACGCCTGGTGTTTGTGTGGTGAAGGTTAGTGTGGTTCCATAGTAATTGGTCATGCTGGCTGTTCTTGCATATGCTCTTACTTCATAGGTAGTAGAGTGTTGTAGGTTGGTTACTGATGCAGTGATGTTGTTAGTTCCTGTAGCAGAGATTATGTTTGCGTCTGGCCATGCTTGACTTGGTAGCTTATATTCAAAGCCTCTTGCATTGATTTCTTCTGAACCTTGTGCTATTGTTCCATTGAATGTTGCATTAGTTTGAGTTATGCCTGTAGTGGTTAATGTAGTTACTGTTGGTGGTACTATTGCTGGGGTTGCAAATGATAGGGTTGCTCCATATACTCTTCCATCGGTTGGTGTAACGGAATAAGCTCTTACTTCATAGTTGGTGTTGGCTATTAGTGTAGTTATTGCATAGTTGAATGGAGTAGCAATTGTTGTTACTGCTTGGTCTGTCCAAGTTGTTTCTACATTTGTTTTGTATTCAAATCCTATTGCAGTTACTGCTTCTGTACCTTGAACATATGTACCTTGGAAGGTTGCATTTGTTTGAGTTATTGCTGAAGGAGCCAAAGTAGTTACTTGAACTGCTTGGTGTCCTGCTGTAGTTGTAAATGTATCTTGTACCCAAGCTGAATAGTTAGTTCCACAATTAGCTCTTACAAAGTAAGTGTAATGAGTTGCTGGTGTTAGGGTTGAAGGGAAAGTATAGGTTGTGCTTGAAACATCTACTGGTGTTCCTGTTGCTTCCAAACGTACTTGCCATTGACTTTCTGTGCCTGATGGTATCCAGCTAATGGTTGCTGAGGTGTTTTGAATATTACTTACTGCTAAATTGGTTGGTGGTGTACAAGCTGAACCACTTGGGTCGTATACTGTTACATCGTCTAATCCAACTCCATATCCATAGTCACCAAATCCTTCAAATGCTATTTGATAGGTTGAAGATGCTGAAGGTAATGCAACTGAATCTAATTGCCATGCTGTAATACTAGAAGTAGAGTGGAATAATTGTGTCCAAGAACTATCTGAGCTTGCTCTGTAGAATACTTTTAATTCATCTTGATCAGATCCCCAAGCACTTTGTAGATGCCAGAAACTAACGTAAGGTGTAGCTAATCCTGAAATATCTAAAAGTGGAGAGACTAATTTTGTTTTGCTTCCAGAAGTATTATAGAAATATGCTATCTTTTGACCTCCATGTGCAGGTGTTGATGAACTATAATAATTATCTTCATTAGTCCAATCAATTGCTCCAGAAACATATTCTTGTTGCCAACAAATTAATCCACTTTCAAAACCTTCAGTCCATGGGAAAGTTGAAATAGCTCCAGCATAACAAGTTGTTGCAAAAGTAACAACTGGACTTGCTTCTGAAAGTTCAGTACCACAATTAGTTCTAACATAAATATCATAAGTTGTAGCTGAAGTTAATCCTCCTAAAATATATGGGTTTGAATTAGCTAAAACAGAATCATAATCAGTTGCGCCACTTGGTCTATAATAAACATACCAAGATGCATCTGTTGTATTTCCATTTGTCCATCCTATTTCAATATCGTTTTGATTACTATTTACAGAAACAACATTGGTAGGTTTTGCACATGATGGAAGAGCATCAATTAAAACATCATCTAAACGTAAATAATATCCATCAGGTGTATTTTGACGTACAAAAGCAATATATCTATTACCTGAATATTGACTTAAGTTTACTTCGTATTCTTGCCAAGAGCCTGAAGGAAGCATTTGAGTAAATATTTGAGTAAAGTTAGGTAAATTTCCATATTGTCCCATTCCAGTGGTATCTAATACCACATCTACATCAGAAATATATACTGATATTTCATCAGGTTCACTTGTTCCATTCCAAGCCCTCATTGCCCAAAAACGTAATCTTTCACCTCCTGTTAAAGCAATTTGAGGTGTAATTAACCAGTCGTTATGATTTGTTGTACCATAATCAGTATAACACATTGCATGACCATTACCTGAATGACTTCCATCTCCAGCATATCCACTTGAACTATGTTTCCAGAAATAATCTGTGCCAGAATCTCCTTTATTTACAACTGTCCAACAGTTAGGAGCAGGTTTGTTTCCTGGTGCTACAGCTGGAGCCCAGTTTGTGCTTTCAAATCCTTCAGCCCAAGGGAAAGAAGAAATTATTCCACAAGCTGTTGCTAAATTAACAACAGGACTTGCTTCTGATAAGTCAATACTACAATCTGTTTTTACATATATATCATATACTGTTGAAGAAATTAATCCTGATAATATGTAAGGGTTAGAATTAACTAAAACAGAATCATAATCTGTTGTTCCACTTGGTCTATAATAAACATACCATGAAGCATCAGTAGTATTTCCATTTGTCCAACTTAATTCTATACTGTTTTGAGTATTGCTTACTGAAACAACATTAGTTGGTCGAGCACATGCAGGAATAGATTCAACTAATACATCATCTAAACGAAGATACCAACCATTATCAGGAGTATGTTTCCTAACAAAAGCAATATAACGATTACCTGAATATTGGTTTAAATTTACCTCGTACTGTTGCCAATTTCCAACAGGTATTCCTGTTTGATAAACTTCAGTAAAGCCAGAAATAGAATCAAGTATTCCCATATTTGTTATATCAATTGTTAAATCTGCATCAGATACCCAAATTGAAATTTCATCTAATTCACTTGTTGTTGTAGAATAATTCATTGCCCAAAAACGAAGTCTTTCATTTCCTGTTAATGATAACTCAGGTGTTATTAGCCAATCATTATTTTGGTTGCTATTATCCGTGTATATTTGAGCAGAGCCTGTTCCTGAATGATAATAAGATGTGGAAAGTGTCCAAAGATTTGAAGAACCATTTCCTTTATTAACATTGATCCAGCAATTTGGAGCAGAAGCATTTCCTGGAGCTTGTGAAGCAATCCAAGATGTTTCAAATCCTTCACTCCAAGGGAATGTTGTGATTATATCACAAGCTGTATTGAATGAAATGGTAAGTGATGTAAGTGAAGTATCATTTGTTGAGCATAATGAACGAACTCTTGCTTGATAATTAGATGAATTATTTAATCCTGTTAAAGTATATGGATTTGAGTTAGCATTTGCTTGGTTCCATGTTGAACTTGAATTTTCTTTATATTCTATTATCCAATTTGTTGCTTGTCCATTTTCTTGCCATGCTAAATCAATAGATGTTGTTGTTGGGTTTGAAGCAACCAGTGCACTTGGAGTTGGACATGAAACAACTGATAATTGAATATTATCAACTGCTGCTGGTGGCTGAATATCAGTTGTTGCGGAACTTTCATTTCTCCAATGAACTAATAAACGCCATGTTCTTCCTGCCAAATTAGGGAATTGAATACTGTTTATTCTCATTGTTTTGTGTTGCCATACATTAGACATGCTTAACCAATGTTCACCTAAACCAGCATAATTACCTATCTGAGCAGAGATGTCTAAGCCTCCTGCGGGAATATTACCTGCAGTAATATTTGCATCAAGTGGTACTAGGTACATTCTTAAGAAATCATTATGTGCAGCTCCTCCTTGTGCTCTCCAATCAAATGAAAGCTCTAACTCACCCGCTCCCGTTGGTACTTCAAAGTCTCTATAAGCATAAACTCTTGATGTTCCTACTGTATAAGCATTTGATACACCTGCATCATTTGAAATATAAAGTCCTGTTGTTCCTAATGTATCTGCAGCTGTTCCAATTATCCATTGATTTGTTTGAGTTCCATTAATAAATGTCCAAGCATTATTTTCAGTCACATTTTCAAAATCATGTGTATAAGGCAATGTTGCTGCTATAGCTGGAGTAACTATTGTTACAATATTACTCCATGCTCCATCTGTACAATTTTGACGTACTGCAAAACTATATGGAGTTTGAGGTGTAAGACTTGAAACTATATATGGGATCGGATCTGTAGAAGAAAGAACCATTGTTTGAGTTGCTGTTGATGGATCAAAAGCAGTTGAATCTCCGTATGCAATTACCCAACCTATAGTATTTCCATTGTCCATCCAATCCAATTCAACTGAAGTTGCAGAAAGGATTGTTGAAGTTAGGTCATAAGTATTTGGACAAGCTGGAATTTCATCAACTTCTACGTCATCTAACCAATAATACCAGTTATCAGCATTTGAATTATGTTTAAATGCAATATAATTCCCTGAACCTTGAAGTTGTATTCCTGCTAACATTATTCTATATTCTATCCAGTTTGTAGTACTTGGTGAAATTAGTTGAACAGCTTCAAATGTTGTTGTGTCATTTGGATTGCTCATTACTCCTACAGTTATTGTTCCTGATTGATTATTTACACCTTCAGCTTTTAACCAAAATGAAACCATAAGAGTATTTAAATCTGCATTAAAAGCAGGAGTTACAGAATAAGTTGGAGTTGTAGTTACAGTTTGGAATTTAATACTTGCAGGAGAAGTGTGATAAGTATAACCATCTATTGAAGGATAAGCTGTATATGGATTATTTATTACTGGTCTTGTCCAGCATGGAGGAAAAGAGCCTGAAGATGTTCCATAAGTATCAATATTATCTGACCAAGGTAAAGTAGATATTTCATCACATAGAGTTCGGAAATTAACTATTGGACTTGCTTCTGATAATTGAGTTCCACAATCTGTTGCAACATAAATATCATAACCACTTGATGGAAGTAAACTTGTTAAAACATACGGATTAGAAGTAACTAATACTGAATCGTATGTTGTAGAAGTAGATTGTTTATAATAAACCCACCATGAAGCATCGGCTGAATTTCCATTCACCCATGAAACTTCAGCATCTGTTGTTGTAATACTTGAAATAGTAACATTTGTTGGTCTCATACAAGAAGGCAATTCTGATATTTCAACATCGTCCAAACGTAGATACCATCCATTATTAGGTTCATTTCTTCTTACAAAAGCAATGTATCTATCTCCTGAGTATTGACTTAAATTAATCTCATATTGTTGCCAAGCTCCAATAGGTATTCCTGTTTGGAAAACTTGAGTAAATCCTTGTATTGAATCATATACTCCCATATTGGTTGTATCAATAGATGTTATAATTCCATCAGAAATCCAAACAGAGATTTCATCAACTTCACTTGAAGTTGCACTATAATTTTGAGCCCAAAATCTTAATCTTTCATTTCCAGTTAGTGTGATTTTTGGAGAAATAAGCCAGTCATTATTTTGACTATTATTATCAGTATACATTTGTGCGGCACCAGTTCCTGTGTGTGCTGTTGTGCCTCTTGACCAAATATTTGTACTTCCGGAACCTTTATCTATGTTAGTCCAACAATTAGGAGCCAATAAATTACCTGGAGAAACTGCTGGTGACCAAGCAACCTCAAATCCTTCATTCCATGGAAATGTTGTTATTGCATCACACGTAGTTGCAAATGTTATTGTAGAAGACCATAAACTTTGATCTGTTGAACAATCTGTTTGTACTCTTGCTTTATATGCTGTTGATGAATTAAGGGTTGTAAATGTATATGGGTTTGCAACTCCAGAAATTGTTGTTGCATTTGCCCAATCTGTTTCTGTTGCTAACATATATTGAATATTCCAAGTGCTTCCTGTTGCATCTGTCCATCCTAAATCAACTCCTGTTAATGTGGGATTTGATGCAATTATATTTGTTGGTGCAGGACAGGTTAAATCTAATATTGTTACATTATCTAAACCTACTGGATATCCATAGTCATCATATCCTTCAAATGCTATTTGATAAGTTGATGATCCATTTGTAAGAGGGAGGGTGACCATTGTCCAGGATGGAGTATTTTGACTTAAGTATAGTATTTCCGTCCAAGTAGAAGTGGAAACTGTATCATTTCGATAATATACTTTTATTGTATTTTGGTCCCCACTCCAATCAGATTGTGTGTACCAAAAAAACATTGTTGGATTTGTTAATGCTGAGATATCAAAAACTGGGGATACAAGCTTTGTTGTATTTCCAGTTGAGGAATGAGAGTATCTTGCAAACTGCGTCCCTTCTTGTGCAGATGTTATCTGGGAAGCAGATGATGCAGCTGACCAACTGTTAGTTCCTGAGACAAATTGTTGCGTCCAATTGGTTAGTCCTGTTTCAAATCCTTCAGTCCATGGAAATGTACTAATGACTTGAGACCAACCTTGAATAGCGATAATCATCGCTAAAAGAAAAAATAGTAGTTTTTTCATCTGTTTTTTTAATTATAAATGTTATTAAAATGTATGTATTATGAAAATAATACTGACAAAAAATTAAAAACATATTAATATGTTTTGGAAACAAAGGTATAAGGATGAAATATTATTAGAAAGGGGCATGGAGCAAACTGCCTCATTATTTGGATGAAATGTAATATTTATAAGATGTAATGTAAAAAAAGATTTATTTATCAAGCCAATTTAAAAAATTATTAACTCTATCCCTTCCTACAAAAATATCTATATCACAATCTGGATTAAGGTCAATCTTTAATGATCTATTGGAGTATTTTATTATTTCATTAATAGCATTAATAGATGTAATACATTTTCTAGATACTTTAAAAAAGAATTTCGGATCAAGCATGTATTCAAGATTCTCTATAGTGTATTCTACAATATATTTATTATTATCTTTTGTAATTAAGAAATTATTCCTATCGTATGAATATATATAAGCAATGTTGTTTACATCAACAACAACGAGTTTTGCCCCTAATTTCAATACAAATCTGTTTTTGTAGTCGTTTTCTTTCGTTTTCAATATTGTTTTTTTATCCTATCTGAATATGTATAATCCTTATTATCTATAAATTTATTAACCGCCTGAATCAGATCTTTATCTATAATTGGCTTTAGTAAGTACCCTATTGAATTTTCTTTAAATGCTCTTATTGCATATTCATTGTAAGCTGTTACAAAAATTACAGGAGTCTTAATTTCCATATGTTCAAAGATTTCAAAGCTTATTCCATCATTTAGTTGAATGTCCATAAACAATAAGTCAACCATATTTTCATTTAACCATTCAATGCTTTCTTTAACCGAAATTAAGGTTTTTATAACTTCAAGTTCTTGGAAATATTTATTTAATAAATCTATTAATTCTTCCTGAATTAATGGTTCATCTTCAATTATTGCAACTTTCATTTTAGAGGTATTTTTACAATAAAATTTTTACTATCATTAATAATTTGAATATTCTTTGAAAAAAGAATATTATATTTTTGATTAAGATTATTCAATCCCACACCAATTGAATCCATTACTGCATTTTTTTTAATAATATTATTTGCTACTATTATTTGATTTCCTTCTGAATATATATGAATATTTAATGGATTATTTGAATAAATAGCATTATGCTTAGTAGCATTTTCAACAAGCAATTGTAATGAAAGAGGAATAATTTGCATATTTAAAACCTCATCTTCTATGTTGTATGTAATATTCAATCCTTCTTCATAACGTATTTGAAGAATATTAGTATACTTTTTAATAAAATCAATCTCTTCTTCAAGACTTACAAAATCATTTTCAGTATTAGTTAAAACATATCTATAAATTAACGAAAGTTCTTTTATATAATCAACTGCTTTTATTTGATCTCTTTTTATAAGTGAAATTGATGCACTTAAACTGTTAAAAAGGAAATGAGGATTTAATTGATTCTTTAATTGAATATATTTGATTTTTTCTTTTTCTCTTTCTTTTTCCTTTTGTCTATTATATGAATAAATTGTTTCTATAAGTAGAATTATAAATCCTCCTTCTAAACAAAATGAAGCACAATATTGTTTATTAAATACATTGGATATAAAATGTAATACAGATTGTTTATTTTCAAATATGATGTAAAATAGAAAAGAGAGTAAATATACTATTATAAAAGCGAAAAGTATTTCAATGATCATTCTAAAAACTAATTTATTTTTCCAATACTTATTGTTAAAATAAATCACTGCATTTATATATATAATAATTAATAAAGAATTATATAGTATGTGTATAAAGAAATATCTAGTGAAATTTTTTATAATAACATCACCATAAATCATAACATCAATTGGTAAAAATAATATGGAAATGATAATAATAGAATAAAAATATAGTAGAATATTTTTTTTCCAATTTATCTTTTTCATATTAGTTTATTTTTTGTTATTGAAATTTAATAATAAGGTTGTAAGTAAAACATTTATAAATATAAGGAAAGTGACCGACTACGCTTGGCTTAGATAGTCTTCATGACCCTCGTAGCTGACCTTTACAGAATTTAGAATGGTTTCTTTGTTCATTTTTAGTTTATTGTTGGAATATTAGGTTTTGATTGTGAACCTTTAATATAGAGTTCTTCAATTGATTTTTTCAACTCTTTATTTAATATACTGAAAAGCGAATACGACAGTATATTCTACTAATTGTATTTGATGTTACTTCTTTCAATTTGCTAATTGATTTTGCAGAAAGTTAGGGTAGAAACTTCCTAAAATCCATAGCTTTATTGGATGTTCTATTATTAGTTGCCAACTAATTACGTTTTCAAGTTTTTAAAAACTCTAATAATATCACCTTCTAAAATTGCACTTGTTTATGCAATCATGGCTGCAATTTTGTTGAAGTCATAAGCACCCATAAAGATTTTTGCAAGGTATCCATTTACTTATGTGGCTCCAACCACAAATTTACGCATGATGAGTATATAACAAATAGACATAATTAATTCCTTTCCTTATTTAATAAGTAAAATTGAAGATTTCTTTATTTTATTCTCCTTTAATATTTATAAGAATTATTATGCAAATGTAGAAAAGAGATTCCAATTTAAGAATTTTATTTACAAAAATGTGATAATACTTGAATGAAACCTGCTAATATTATGTATGAAATGACATATGTTAAGGATGTATTGGAGCAGTAATGTATTGAAAAGAAGAATAAATTTACATATCAAAATATAAAAAGTGATTGCCTCTTTTGAGACAATCACACATTATTATTATTTAACTAACACAATTAAAAATGATTAATTGCAGGAAAGTTCAGTTTGAAAATTGAATAAATAATTTGAAAAAGCCATTAGTTTTAAATTATTTATTCAATGATAATATAGATTCCGTATTTTTTTATAATCTATATAATTTCTATCTGCAAAAGTAAATACAATAGTATTTTAAAAAAAACTTATTCGCATGAACAGAAATAAATTTAGGATGAAAAGGTGTTATAAAGGACTAAATGGATAAAACTGATTAATCCACATAAAAATGGATTGAGTTTATGGGAATAAAAAATACCACTCAGAAAACTGGGTGGTATTTTATTTATTTTAAGATTTCTAATCTTAGTTTGTTCTGCCTGGATAAACCTTTAATGCTTCTTCCAAGCATTTAGTTGCTGCCTTAATATCATCTATACATAGGCAATATGTAATACGTGCTTGTTTTCTTCCTTTTTCAGGATCTGAATAGAATCCAGTAGCTGGTGCTAACATTACTGTTGCTCCATTATATGAGAAGTCTTCCAATAACCATTTACAGAATTTATCACTATCATCAATTGGCATTTGAATCATTGTGTAGAATGCTCCTTTTGGCATTGGGCAGAAACAACCAGGGATATTGTTAATTCCTTCAATTAAAACTCCTCTACGTTTTGTATATTCTGCACTTACTTCTGTAAAATAAGATTCAGGAGTGTCAACTGCAGCTTCTCCAAAGATTTGTCCAAAATATGGAGGACAAAGTCTTGCTTGAGCCATACGCATTGCTGCATCCATTACTTCTTTATTCTTACTTACAATACATCCAACTCTTGCTCCACATGCACTATAACGTTTTGAAACTGAATCAAACAATACAACATTTTCTTCTAAACCTGGAAGGTTCATTACTGAATGATGTTCAGCTCCATCGTAGCAAAATTCTCTATAAACTTCATCAGCAAAAAGATAAAGGTCATATTTCTTAGCTAATTTTCCTAAAACTTCAAGTTCTTCTTGTGAATAAAGATAACCTGTTGGGTTGTTAGGATTACAAACCATTATTGCTTTTGTTTTTGGTGTAATGGCTTTTTCAAAATCTTCAATTGGAGGGAGTGCAAATCCGTTTTCAATGTATGAAGGGATTGTTTTGATTACAACATTACTTTGAATAGCAAAAGAATTGTAGTTTGTGTAGTAAGGTTCTGGAATAATTATTTCTTCTCCTTCGTTTAAGCAAACTGAAAAAGCAAATTGAAGAGCTTCTGAACCTCCATTGGTAATTATAATGTCATTTGCTGTAACATTAATATTATTCTTTTGATAATAACCTGCTAATTTCTTTCTGTAAGAAAGGTTCCCTGCTGAATTAGTGTATTCAACTATTGGCATGTCAGCATTTTTCAGTACATCAATAGCTCCTTTTGGAGTAAGTATATCTGGTTGACCAATGTTAAGGTGGTAGATCTTTATTCCTCTTTCTTTTGCTGCATCTGCAAAAGGCACAAGCTTTCTAATAGCTGAAGCAGGTAATATCTTACCTTTATGCGATATTTGTGGCATAATAAAATTCTTTTAATTTATGTATTTGTTTGTTAAGTTTATTGAGATTTAGTTAAGAACTTTTCCTTTAATTCTTAGAACAACTCTATTTTCTCTTGCATTTGATTCAACAGTAATGGTTTTGTTGATTGGTCCAGGATTGGCAGTATTATATTTTACTCTAATAGAAGCAGTTTGGCCAGGCATTAGTGGTTCTCTTGACCATGCTGGAACTGTACATCCACAAGATGAACGAACATTAGAAAGAATTAATGGAATTTTTCCTGTGTTTTTGTATGAAAATGTTGTTTCTCCATTTCCATTCTTTGGAACATCACCGTAATCGTGTTCTATTTTTTCAAAAGTAATTTCAGCTTGTGAGCTTACTTGATTTTTGTTAGGAGTAGTTGGTTTGTTGTTTTGAGCCATAACTCCAAATGAAACTCCAAAAACAAGGAGTGTTAATAAAACTAACTTTTTCATTTTCATTTATATTTAAAATTTGTTTTTATTTATTTTGTTTTAGCTACAACCTTACCCGTTAGAATCAAAACAATTCTGCTTTGGCTTTGGTCATTAGTTGAAACCGTAATACTTCTTTTTATATCTCCAATAATATTTGTGTTGTATGCAACTTTAATTGTCCCTGTTTGGTTTGGCATTATTGGGTCTTTTGACCATTTAACTACCGTACACCCACAAGAGGAAACAACATTATTTATTATTAGAGGGCTCTTTCCTTCGTTCTTAAAATTAAAATCTACCTCTCCATTATCACCAGCAAAAATCACGCCATAGTTATGAGAAGTTATTTCAAAAGCAATTTTAGGTTGAGTATTTACTCTATTTTTTTGAGCATTAGCGTTAATTGATATAACAACCAAAAAACAAAAAAAGTAAACAGCCAAACTATAATTTAATGAATTTTTAATCAACCTCTTCATATTTTTTCTTCCCATAATTAAAGTGCAAAGTTAAGTAATATTTTGAACCCTATAAAAAGTATTTGAAATAATTTTTATCTTTGCAGTCAAGCAAATAACAAAATTTGTCAACAAAATTCTTTTTAATATGGAGTATTTCGCACACCCAACAGCAATTATAGACGAAGGTTGCACCATTGGTTCAGGTACAAAAATATGGCATTTTTCTCATATTATGATAGGAGCAACCCTTGGAGAAAGATGTAATATTGGACAAAATGTTGTAGTTTCACCTGAGGTAATTTTAGGCAATAACGTTAAGGTTCAAAACAATGTCTCCATTTATACTGGAGTTACTTGTGAAGATGATGTATTCTTAGGACCTTCATGTGTTTTCACCAATGTTACAAACCCACGTTCTGCTGTAAATCGTAAAGACCAGTATGCAAAAACAATTGTAGGTAAGGGAGCTTCCATTGGAGCTAACTCAACAATTGTTTGTGGACATAATATTGGAGAATATGCTTTTATTGGAGCTGGAGCAGTTGTTACCAAAACCATTCCTCCTTATGCTTTAGTTGTTGGAAACCCAGCAAAGCAAATTGGTTGGATGAGTGAATATGGTCACAAACTTCACTTTAATGAAGATAATATTGCTGTTTGTCCTGAATCTGGTCAAGAGTACAAATTAAAAGACAATAGAGTTACAAGAATAAAATAAAAAATGAAAAATTTTGGACTAATTGGCGTTGCAGGATATATTGCACCTCGCCATTTAAGAGCAATTAAAGATACAAATAACAATCTTGTTGTTGCTCTTGATAAATCAGATACAGTAGGAATAATGGATTCCTATTTCCCAAACTGTTCCTTCTACACAGAGTTTGAAAGATTCGATAGATTTGTTGAAAAGATAAAACATACAGACCAAAAACTTGATTATGTTTCTGTTTGTACTCCTAACTATCTTCACGATTCTCATATACGTTTTGGATTGCGTGCTGGAGCAGATGTGATTTGCGAAAAGCCTCTTGTTCTTAATCCATGGAATATTGATGCTCTTGAATTAATGCAAAAAGAAACAGGAAAGAAAGTTTACAATATTCTTCAACTTCGTCTTCACGATGCCATTATTAAATGGAAGAAACAAATTGATGAAGGTCCAAAGGATAAGATTTATGATGTTGATTTAACCTACATTACTTCAAGAGGAACTTGGTACTACACATCTTGGAAAGGTTTTACTGAAAAATCAGGAGGAGTTGCAACCAATATTGGAGTTCACTTCTATGATATGCTTTCTTGGATATTTGGTCCTATTAAACAAAACACTGTTCATATTTATCAACACGACAGAGTGGGAGGATATTTGGAATTTGAAAGAGCAAGAGTTAGATATTTTATGAGTATAAATGCAGATACTTTGCCTCAAGAATGTAAAGAGAATGGCAAAAGAACCTATCGTAAAATTGAAATGGAAGGAACTGAAATTGAATTTAGCGAAGGTTTCACTGAACTTCACACTCTAAGTTATAAGAATATTTTGGCAGGAAATGGATTTGGACTTGAAGATGCAAGAAACTGCATTCAAATAGTTCACGACATAAGAAATGCTACCCCAATTGGACTTAAAGGGGACTATCACCCTCTTTGCAAACTTCCACTGGCAAAACATCCATTCAAAATCTAAACATAATGATTGAGGTAGAGAATGCAAGTTCTTTAATCGAGCAATTTGAAAAAATATATAAAAGGAAAGTCTATCGCTTTCCTTTTAATTTTATTGATAAAAGCGAATTTGCTCTTTTAATGGTTAAGTGCAATAATACTTATATTTCTCTTCCTTATCTATCTCAAGGAATTATTGAAACCAATCCTCCAAAATTCGATTTCCAATCTCTTTCCAATAATTGGCAAATAAGAGATACTGTTGCTCACTCAGACTTTATTTATTCAGATAAAGTAAATTTTGAGATAGACCTTCAACAAGGATATAATTATACATCAGATATTAGAAGGAAAATAAGAAAAGCCCAGTTGAATGGAGTTATTATAAAACAGGGAGTTGATAAGAATTTAATTAATGATTTCTATAAGGTCTATACTAAAAGGATGCACCAAAAAGGAGTTCCTGCAATATATAAAAGACATTTAATTAAAAAGGTTGAATCAAATTCCACAATTTTATTTGTAGCTTATAAAGATAATAAACCAATAGGGAGTGCAAGCATAGATAAGATTACTGACTCCTATTTTGAAAATAATCTTTTTGCAACTCTAAGTTCTGCTAATAAATACTATATTTCCTACCTGCTTCATTATTCAATGATAAATTACTGCAAAGAAAACAATGCAAAAACCTATTCTTTTGGAAGATGCACCAAAGACAGTTCGGTTTATTCTTTCAAAAAACATTTTAAGGCAAAGGAAATTCCTCTTTACTGGTCATCATCTCACAAGACAAACTCAATTCGCAATAACAAATGGTTCTTCTCTCTTTGGAAAAACCTGCCTTATAAACTCTCTATCCTGATTGGTGGATTAATTCACGAAAGAATTTACTAATAGAATCAATTTAAATCCCATTTAATCCTTTTATAAATCTCACTAAATAAGGATATAAACTAATTAATCCTTATTCCAATCTCAAATAATGCCATTATATTCTCAGTATAATGCCATTAAACCACAACTATAATGGCATTATATCACAAGTATAATGGCATTAAATGGAGGATATAATGGCATTATATTAGATCAAAGTCTTATTTAATTATTTTTAATCCTTATTAATGTAGAAGAAAACTTAGTTTTGGTAGAAGGAAACGATGTTTAATCCTAAAATAAGAAAACCTATTTCAGACTATTTGAAGTTTTATTAACTAAGTTATTGGATTATATCTCTTATTTAAAGAAAAAAGACAAATGAATTTGGAATCCTTTCCAACGATAATTTGCATCATTCCTCATTTTCTGCATTCCAAAATAATAGAAAGTTCCAATAGATAATTTATGATTAAGGTCGTAACCTAATCCTAATTGGAAACCAATATCTAATGGTTGATAAAGGTCATTGGCGAAAGTATTTACTTTTGCACTACCATAAAAAGTTGAATCTGCTGAACTCCTCAGGTCAACAAAATCTGTTTTACCTCCAATACCATAAGTGAAATAGGGAGAAGCAGAAATATATAATCCACTTCCTTTTCTTTCATCTCCAAACTTAATTAATAATCCTAAAACTCCTTCAAGCAAATAAGCATTCACATCAACTTTCTCATAAGAAGGAATTTCGGAACGAAAGCCTTTGTTTTGAAAAGAAAGTGAAGGTTGAAAATACAGGTTATATACTAATCTTTTTTCAGCAACCAATCCAGCCTTCCAGCCGAACTTATAGTTAACTCCCTGTTTGACGGTTACATTATCATAGCTTAAACCAGCTCTTACGCCATATCTCCATGGCTCTTTGGATGACTGAACATTACTTTTGTAAGGTTGAGCATTAATATTGGTTGAATTAATTCCTATAAAGAATAATACCAAAGCAAGGCTCAAAGCCTTAAATACATTACTTGATTTGTTTATATTATTTTTTCTCATTGCTTTCTAATTGAAAAATTGATTTAATAAGATTTTCACCAGCCCCAATTCTATATCCTTCTGAAAGAAAAACTATATCTCCATCTTTAGTTATTAAAAGAAGAATTGGAAGGTTGTCTTTAAGTTCTTTTTGTGTTGATTTAATAACTTGAGATAGGATTTTATTGTTTTTATCTATTGCAAAAAGAGATTGTTTTGGTAGTTTGGTGTATTTATTTACTGAAAAATCATTACTGATTTTATCTTCAGGAATAAGGAAAAGTATTCCTCCGTCCCATTGTTCAAATTCTTCCTTAAACAAAGGAATATCAACCATAATATGTCTTGTTGGTTCTTTTTGAGGATCAATAATTGCCATTACCAATCCTTTACCATTTGCTATTTTAGAAAGATTCGTTTTTTCTTTATTAAGAAGTTTTACTTTTGTCTCCATCTTAATACTTCCTTCCTTAACCAAGCTTTGAGGCAAATCTCTAAGCTGAACCATTATATCTGATTTAGTGTTTGGCTTTAGTTCAAAATAGTTGGTTTTAACATAAACTGTTCCATCATTTGCTCTGTTTCCAGTTAGCAATCGATAATATCCAGCATCCAAAACCAATCTTTCAGGGAATTCTTTAAACTTAGGGTCGTATTCATAATCTAATGTCACAAACTTTCCATCAATAAACTTAGCTAAAGTAAAATGAGTATAATATTCAGGCTTAATCTTGCTTGCTGTGTTGCCATCATGTAGGGTAAGAATACATTTATTACTGTTTAAATCTTTATTTTCATTTTTTACAAAAGCATAATTCCACTCTCCATTTCCATAATACATTGCATTTCCAGTTGCCCAGTCATATTTTGCAGGAATATTAAAAGTTCTTGCAATTGCAACAAAAAGAATTTCCATTGAAACCTTATCAGCTTCTTTCAAATGTAAAACTCCTTTAGGAGAAATTTGGCAGTTATAATAGTTGTCTTCGTTGTTTAGTTCTATGTTTTCTTTAATCCATTTTGCTATTTCCTTGGCACCAAAATCTTCATTCCCCTTAAATAAATCTTGTTTATAATTGCTTATATATTCTCTCCAAGGAGTAATTAATTCTAATTGAATGCGAGGATTAAGAATGTAATTATCTATAATTTCTTTTGAATAAGGAAGATCTTTTTTGTTTTTAATAAAAGCATCTAAATGACTCTGTAAAATATCTTTTGGTGTATCTCTAAGGTCTTTTTCATAGATAGTTTTCAAAATTGTCATAGCTTCAGGCTTATTCTTATTCTCTTTTAAAAACTCTTCAATTGCTTTATAGTTTCCCCAGCTTTGCTTGATAGCGTAAGAAACATCTGCTGAATCAAAAGAAGGTAATTCTATATAAAGCTTTCTTATATAATCTTCATTTGGGAAAGTTGCTATATAAGCATTACGAATTGAATCTTCATATATTAATCTGATTGCATTTTCTTTTACCTTATTATTTGCAATTTTTGTAACTGCTCTTGGAACTGGAGGAGCAATTTCTAAAAGTTCTTCATAATCCTTATTTCTATTTGGCAAAAGAGTAAGAGCTATTGTATCAACTTCTTTAACACTGATTTTCTTATAAGCATAATCTGTTCCTTTATTTGCCCAAATCATTAAATCGCCAAGTCCAGTTGTTAAAAAAGCTAAACCTTCCTTATTTGTTTTGCTTTGAGAAATTGGATAATATTCTGCATAATTATAAAGTCCAAAATCAACATCTGCATTCTCAACACTATTTCCATCAAGGTCATTTACTTTAACATAGATTTTCTTTGTTGGAGCATAGTTTTCCAAAAGATTAATCTTTGTGTATAGTTCTTTATCTAAATTAACTTCTTCTTTTCCTTCGTATCCTTTTCCAAATACAGTAGTATGAACCATCATTGCTCTTTTGGCAGGAGCATCAAACCATGCAGCATTTAATTCTGGTTCTGGTTCACAAGCTCCAAGATGATACCATTTACCATCAATCCATACTTCAACCCAAGCATGATTGTCATCAGTGTGAGCCCAGCGAGGAGTGTAGCATTGACGGGCAGGAATTGAAACGGAACGTAAAGCAGTTACTGTAAAGGTAGATTCTTCTCCACAACGGCCATGAGATGTTCTTCTTGTTGACAGTGGAGCTGAAGTTCTTCCATCAGCAGCCTTATAGTTTACATATTCATGACACCAGTGATTTACTTCCAAAGCAGCATCATACATTGACTTATTTTTAATTCTGTCTTTAAGCTCTTCAAAGAATACAACTCTTGAACTGTCAAGGTTTTCATTGTTTACCCTGTAAACCAGAACAAAATGGCGGAAAATATCATCTGGAATTGTTTTTCCCCAGAAAAAATAATCTCTTGCCTTAAAAGCATAATTTACCTGAGTTTCGAAAAAAGCCTCATCATAGTCTGCAATATCACTTAAAGGCATATAAGCTTTCAGGAAGTTTAATGCTTCTTCTTTTGTAAATTTTTCACTGCTTGTTTGAGCAAAAACAGATTGTACAGACAAAAAACAAATAAGTAATAACTTCAATAATTTTTTCATCTCCATAAACAAAGAAATAATTCGTTAATAATTATAATGTATCTATTTGCCTAAAATTTTATTGTATTCCTTAGTATTGGATAAAAGTTCAATTGCCTTATTAACTTCTTTATCTAAATTAAGCAAAGCTTCTATTCTTCCTTTTTGATAATAGTATCTAACAACAATTTCAGAAAGAAGAATTTCTTTTATATCATCCTTAAACTTAATGAAGTCGTTATTTTTATCATTTTCAATCTTTCCTTTTAGCTCTTCAATACTTTTATCTATTTCTTCACTGTATTTTTCTTTTTGTGCCATATCTTCCAATTCTGCAAGCATTCTTTCAGTAATTGTTGAATAGGAATAATCTTTATCTTTTACAAAACTTACAAATTGATTGTAGATTTCATCTGTTATCTTAAAATCTTTTGGAGAAGGAATTGTAGGATTTTGTTTTACAAATTCTGTTGCAAAATCGAAGGCAAGGAATTTTGTAATTATTGATATAATTATTGGACTTGCATATTCAGGTTCTATTGTAATGTCTGGTTCAATACCAAATCCATCATAAACTGTTCTTCCTCCTTTGGTTTTAAAAGCAACTTTTAAAGAATCAGGAACGTTAGTTGGATTTCCTTGTTCATCTCTATGTGAATAATCTATTGCTTGAATACAACGACCACTTGGAATATAGTATTTTGAAACAGTTACCTTCATTTGAGCATTATAGGTTAAAGGAATAATATTTTGAACCAATCCTTTCCCATAAGTTCTTTGTCCCATAATAACTGCTCTATCCAAATCTTGAAGACTTCCTGTAACAATTTCAGATGCTGAAGCAGAAAGATTATCAGTTAAAACGACAATAGGAATATTCAAATCAATAGGATTAAATGTTGTTTTGAAGGTTTGATTTTTTTCAACAATTTTTCCTTTTGTAGAAACTATGTTTTGTCCTTTTTCAACAAACATATTTACAATATTTACAGCGTCACTCAACAGTCCTCCTCCGTTTCCTCTTAAATCCAAAATTAAACCCTTAAGGTCATTATTTTGATTCTTCAATTCTTTAAAAGCATTTAAAACATTATTTGCTGCTCCATTTGTAAACTCATTTAACTTAATGTAACCAATATCTTTCCCAACAATTCCATAATAAGGTACATTATCTAAGGTTATCTCTTCTCTAATAAAAGTTTTCTCAATTTCTTTTCCATCTCTAAGTACTTTTAATTTGATTTCTGAACCTGCTTGTCCTCTAAGAAATTCTTTTACCTGGTCAGATGTTCTATCCTTAGCACTTTGACCATTAACTTCAATAATCATATCCCCTGCCTTAAAACCTGCTTTATCGGCAGGAAGGTTTTGATAAGGTTCAGATATATAAACTTTACCATCTTTTTCGTGTATAACTGCTCCAATTCCTCCATATTGACCCATTAGTTGCAATTTAGCATCCTCAAGATTTGCCTCTGGAATGTAATTTGTGTATGGGTCCAATTTAGCAAGCATGGCATCAATGGCAGTTTTCATTAAATCGCCAGGATTAATTTCATCAACATAGTTTAAATGTAGATTTTTGTAAACTGATGAAAAGATTTCAAGGTTTTTAGATAGTTCAAATCCTTTGTCTTCTTCTTGTGCATTAAGACTAATGCTTAGGGTAATAACCGAAATTAGTATAAAAAATGTTTTTCTTAGCATCGTAAAACTTTATTAAAATTTGTAGCAAAGATACTTCAAACAAACAAATCAAATATCTTTTTTATTGTATTTATTGCACTTTTTTAAATAAAAAGTTTTTAAATAGTGATTTTCTTCCTATTTTTGCAGGCTATAAGAAAAAAAGACTATAGTAATTTAATAATAACGAATAAAACACAAATTAGTAATGGCTATTATTGGTAGAATTAGAAAAAGAGCAGGTATAGCAGTTGCAATTATTGCAATAGCTATATTATCATTTATTTTTAGTGATATTTTTTCAAAATCAGGAAACAAGATTCCTAATAATATAGGAGTTGTTGACGGAACTGAAATAACAAAGGTTGAGTTTGATCAGATGTGCCAAACAATTGAAACAAACATGAAGCAACAAAACAAAACCGACAATCTTACAACAGAACAAAATTACATGGTTCGTCAACAAGCTTTCCAAGAACTATTGAATGAAAAGCTATTAGCTGGAGAATTTAGCAAGCTTGGTCTAACAGTTGGGAAAGACGAATTGAATGATATGTTCTTTGGAGATTTTATTGACCCAATGGTTATTCAAAACTTCTCAGATCCTAAAACAGGAAACTACAACAAGCAACAAGTTTCTCAATATATAGCACAATTTGATAAACTTCCTGCAGAAGAACAAGCTTCTTGGAGAAATTTTGAAAGCTATATTAAGAAAAATCGTTTACAACAAAAATATGAAGTTCTTCTTTCAAAAAGTATGTATTTACCAAAAGCAATGGCTTCTCATTTAAGCAATCTTTATGATAAAACTACAAACTCTCGCTACACACTACTTCCTTTCACTTCAGTAGCTGATAATGCAGTTAAGATTGAAGAAGCAGATTACAAAAAATACTACGAAGAACATAAAAACGAATTTAAACTTCCTGAAGAAATAAGAGATGTTGAATTTGTTAAATTCCAAGTTGCACCATCACCTCAAGACATTCAAGTTATTAATGATACAGTTGCTAAAACCTTTGCAGCTTTCCAACAAGTGGCTCCAAACGAATTAGCATCATTTGTTTCAACAATGTCAGACAGAATGTATGATAGTAACTACTATAAAAAAGAAGCTTTCGCACAAGTTATTCCAGATTCAATACTTTCAAAAGTTAGCGTAGGTGGTTTTATTGCACCTTTCCAAAATGGAACAAACTGGGTTATGGGAAAACTAACCTCTGTTCAAGCACGTCCAGACTCAGTACGTTTTTCAAGAATAATTATTCTTAACAGCAAAGCTGGTGGAGACATAAAAAGAAACGAAGAAGCTGCAACCAAACTTAAAGACAGTGTATATAATATTGTAAAAGCTGATGCTACAGGATTTGAAAATAATGTTGCAAAATATTCTGATGACCCTGAAGCTGCAAAAAACATGGGAGACTCTGGATGGTTATTAGACGGACAACTTCAATCAGACCTTTACAACTCAATCAACACAACTCCAATCAACGGAATCTTTGTTTACAATATTCCTAACGATATGGGTTATATGTTAATTAAAGTAACAGGTAAAACTGCTCCAGTAACAAAATTGCAAGTTGCAACCATAATCAACGAAATTAGAGCAAGTGAAAAAACTGTTAATGAAATTAGAGATAAAGCTAATAATTTCTTAGGTTCAGCAACAAATATGAGTTCATTTACACAAACAGCTCAAAAACAAAACCTAAATATTCTTACCTCTCAACTAAGAGATATGGACTACCAACTTAATGGAACTCCATATGCAAGAGAAATTGTAAGATGGGCATTTAATGAAGACACTAAAAAAGGAGATGTTGCTCCAGAAGTTTATGATTTGTCAGGAGAAATGTTTGTTGTTGCTGGAGTAAAAGACATTAAAGAAAAAGGAACACTTACTTTAGAACAAGTAAAACCATATATTGAAAATCAAGTAAGAATTGAAAAGAAAGCTGAAGTGTTAATGAAGAAAGCACAAACTCTAATTTCAACTGATAAAACTTTAGATGCAATTGCAATTAAAGCAAACACAAAAGTAGACACAGCAGCAAACGTATCATTTGGCGACCCTTATTTCGTTCAAGCAGGACCAGAAATGAGAGTACTTGGTTCACTTGCAGCAGCAACTAAAACTGGAATTCAAAAACCAGTAAAAGGATATAATGGAGTTTATATTTTAGAAATTGATTCATTTGGTAAGAAAGAAACAAAAGAAGAACCACAAATGATTCAACAAAACTTTGGAATGCGTAATATGCAAAAAACATCACAACTACGTCTTCCACTTCAAATCCTAAAAGAAAAAGCAAAAATCAAGAACAATTTCTCTTTCTTCAACTAATAGAGAATAGAGAAGAATTAGAATAAATATTCAACAAATTGGATTCATAAGAGCATAAAACCTCTTTTGAATCCAATTTTTTTATTCCCCAAAATCCAATGGAACATAGATATTGATATTTGAGTCTTCTTATACATTTATATAATAAGTAACCAATTCCCTTATTTAGATTCTAAAAAATAAAATATAATCGGAACAAATTAGATAAAATAGTACCAATTAAAATAGAGATTAATGTAGAAAAGAGAAAAATTAATTTTTATTTTGTAATCTAAAAATAAAATGATACATTTGCATCAAATTAAAATATGCAATTATGAATAAATTATTTCTCTTTTTAATATTCTTTTTTGGCTTTCTAAATTGTATTTTCTCTCAAAGCTTAACATCAACAAACACAACTCATAACTCTACTTTAATTTCTTTTCCAAATTCAGAAGGTGAGAATTTGAATATACATGTTTTTACTAAATCTTCTGAAGACACTATTGTCCTTTTTGAAAATTTTTCTCGTTTCCCAATTACAAATAGTGGAAACCTTTATAGTGCTAATTCGGCATATTTTAATTTGCCTTCTTCTTATACCAATAAACCTGGCTTTAAAGGAAGAAATCTTTTTAATACTAATGGGGACAGCTGCTCTTTTTATGAAAATAGTGGATTAGTTACTCCTTTTATGGATTTATCTAAATCAGGAGGGAACTATCGACTAAGATTCTCAATAAAGAATACTAACACTTCAAATGTAAACTTTTTAAGAATTTATCAATCAGATAGCTTAGGGAATTTCCCATCTACATACTCTGTAGTTACTGTAGCTAAAAACTCTTCCAAAATTTACGATACTATATTTTCAAACGGCAATTCAAATTGTAAGTTATGGTTTTTTTCAAGTACTTCTCCTAATTTAATTATTGATGATTTATCAGTTTCTTATACATATATTACAAAAACTCCAATTCCTTATTCACCTTTTACTACTAATTTAAACTCATTACAAATATCATCTTTAAACCCTAATACTATTTATCATTGCTTTATTGAGGGTAGAACAGATACTATTTCTTTTACAACTCTTAATCAATCAACAATTAATAATGTAAGTGATATTTCTCCAAATTCTGCAAAACTTAATTTCTCTTCAACAGACACAAATTCAAATAGAAAAGTTATTCTAAAAAAGAAATCCAATGGAGCAAATGTTTTTGCAGATGATTTATTTATTTCCGAATATACTACTGCAACTACAGATGATAGAGCAATAGAAATTTATAATGGAACAGGACAAGATATTTGTTTGGGCGATTATTCAATAAAATATAATTTAGCCACTGGTGCTGTGAGAATTTCGCCTTTATCTTATTTAGATACAATAAAATCTAATCAATGTTTTGTTGTTATGGAATTGTTAAAGAGTATCAATGTTTCAAACGAAGGAGCTTTTTGTAAAGATACTATATTAAAAGGTTATTTTGTATATAATGGTGATGATGCTATTGCGTTAATGAAAAATGGAGAATATGTTGATATATTTGGATGTTTAGGAGAGGATCCAGGTATTAAAGGATGGTGTTATCCTAATCAAGATAATCCAACAATTACTACAAATAAAACTACATTAAGACGTAAATCAAATGTGAATAAAGGAGTAAAAGTTAATCCTACAAGTGGTTTTCCAACACTAAATTCGCAGTGGACACAGATAGGAAGTGTGGGAAATACTAATGCAAATAATTTTGCTGATTTTGGAAAGCATACTATGAGTAATGCGTATGGTAATGTTGATAGTTTGGCGAAAATGGAGAATATATCCAATACAGACACTTCTTTTATTTTGGCAAATCTTGAAGAAGATACTTACTATGAAGCTACATTATTATTTATTAATGGAAATGATAGTGTGTATTCAAATAGTATTTTATTTCAAACAGGTGTTAATTCTCAAAGACTAACTAATGGCTCTTGGAATGATGCAAATTGGTCTAAGAGAAAGCCAACGAAAATTGATAATGCCATTATTCTTAATAATCAAACCTTAAGAATTGATAATGGAACTAATGCAGAATGTTATAATCTGATTATTAAAGACACTCTAAATCAAAAAAAAGCATCATTCATCAATAATGGGAACTTGAATGTATGGAATAAAACCATTGTTGAGTCTTATTTTAAAGGTTATACTGCTAATGATAATGGTTGGAATTTATATGGTTTGCCAATTAAAACCACTTCAAGCACACAAGACTCTATTGGGAATGTCTTTTTTAATATATCTGCTAATGATGATTTATATTATTGGAAGGAAGATTATGGAAATGAAGGTATATGGATGAATTGGCAGGATGCTTCAAATATAGGTGATTTCTTTGTAGATGGAAGAGGATATTTAGTTAGTTATGAAAATGATAAATTATTGAAATTTTACGGAGAATTAAATAATGAAAGTTCATATTCGCTTTTAAGCAATGCCTCCTTATCCACTCCAAACACTCAAAGAGGTTGGCATTTATGCAGCAATCCATATCCTTTTTACGTTAAATTAAATCAACTTCAAAGGACAAATGTTTCCCTTCCTTCATTATTAGATAATAATACCTCAAATTACTTTGCATTGCTTCCAACAGATTCTATCCCTCCTTTTGCAGGCTTTATGGTTCAAGTTGGTAATTTAAATAACTCCTTAACAATAAATAGAACTGCTTCTGAATCAAAAAACATTGAAGATTTCTCTGTTATTAACCTAAATGTATCTTACTCTGATGGAAATGACAAGACTTATATTATAATTACGGATAGTGCAAGTTTAGGATATGATATTAATTATGACAATAGAAAACTAAGTGGTTGGTCTCAAAGTCCCGAAATATTTACTAAATATGGTAATGAAAAGTTTTCTTTAAATTCAATTCCAAAAATTGAAGATAGTTTGATTGTAGATATTGGATTTGTAGCTAAAACAGAAGATAACTATAATATAAGTTTGGATTTTGATTCTATTGATCAATATTATAAAATTTCACTTTTTGACAAAGCTACTAATGTTGAATTAATAAACTTTAAAAATGATAGTGTTTATAGTTTTTATTCCAATCAAATAAACTCTCAAGATAAATTTCAACTAAAAATCTATAGAAACCAATTATCAGATGAAGAAATAAAAACTTATGATGAAAATATTTCTCTTTATCAATCAGAAGATAAAGTAAATGTTATTTCTTCATCTAAGATTTTGAGTCTTGAATTAACAAATCTAAAAGGTCAAAAAATAAATAATAATGTCAATTCCAATTCAATAAATATAGATCAAAAAGGAATATTTATTCTAAATATTACAACACAAAATAAAACTTATATAAGAAAAATCATAAATCTATAATTCCTGAATGATAGCTATAATCATTCAGGAATTAAGGAATAAATAGAATCGTAAAAAGTAAAAAATTAAATTAATAATCAAAAAACTATTTTTTCTATGAATCAAAAAATAAAAATTATCTTCTTTTTAACTCTTATTTCAATTTCAATTTCATCTTTTTCTCAACCTACTCCTCCTGAAAATCATGGGAATAATGTTAATTCTGCTCCTTCTGGAGGGGCTCCAGTTGGTACTGGGACTGGGTTGCTTTTGGCTTTAGGTTCTGTTTATACTTCTGTAAAGGTGTACCAAAGCCATAAAGGGGATAGGGGTTAGGTTATTTCCTTCTTCTTTTCTTAGCTTTTTGAGTGTTATTTCCAAAGTATTTACCTATATCGAAACGTAATGTTGTTTCAAGAAAGAATGGACGGTATTTGTATGATCCAGAATGAAAAGAGTCTCCTGGTAATCCATAAGCTATTTCTGTTAAGGAGCATCCTACTCTTACAATTGCTCTAAAGCCTTCTGGTATATAGTATACAAAATTTCCACTCCTGCTATAATGTGAAATATAACTATATTCTATTATTGCTGAAGGGTAGTTAAGTGTTCCTCCTGGAACTTCAAAATAATGTTTAGCTGGAGATATACAATAGGAGTATTGGGCTCCAAATCCTAAATACTGATTGTTAAACTGAAAACAAACAAGTGCTGGAATGTTTATATATTGAAAATGGTTTTCAATATCTGTACGAAATTCATATTTTGCTTCTAAGATTCCACATGTTACGTCAGTGAAGGCATAGTTGTAAAATAATCCACCACCTATACTCAATTTCCAACTTCCAAATTCTGAAATATCCATATTTGTTCCTACAGATAATACGGGTCCAAATTGCCAGTCTCCTTTACTGTAGCCTTGTGAGAAAAGAGTTGAAATGCTGAATAGCATTGCGAAAAAAAGTACTTGTTTTTTCATGTTTTTTATCTTTTATTTTAGTTAATTATTTATTTCCATTGTTCCGAAGTTAAGTATATCTCCTTTAAATCTTCCCATTATTATGTTTCCCTGTTCATCTTTAAATGATAGGTTTTCGGAGAAGAATGCTTGATTTTCTTTTTTAGAGAATAGTGTTTTAAGGGTTGGTTTGCCTTCTGGTGAAATTTTCATCAGATTGGTTACTACAACTTTCTTGCCTTTTGGGAATCTGATATTGGTTTCAACAAACACTTCATCACTAAGGTCGTTATCGTCTTTGTCGGTGTTGTAAACTGCGTAGAAATCGTTTCCTTTGGTAAAGAAAAGTGGTCTTTCAAATTGTCCATATTCTATTTGCCAACGATTATAATAGCATGTTGCCTTTGACACAAGTTGATTGTAAACAAGGTTTGACTGGTTTGGATTTATGCAGAGTGCATAGAAGCTTCTGTTGAAATAGGTGTAGGTTGGGGGAGTTTTTGTTGTTTCGTAAATATATAGATAGGCATCTTGAACTATTGCAACCAAGTTACCATTTTCTAAGGTTAGTATATCTTTTATCACCCAAAGTGTTCCTTTTTCTTTTTTGTATTCAAAGGAAACGTTATTGGTTATTTCTTCTGTGCTTATTTTATATGTATAGCCATTAAAATTTCCTTCGGAGTTATTGCCAATAAAAACATTATCGTTATCAATCAAATGCAGTTTAGAATCATTAAGCTTAATTTTGTCACTTACATAGTATTCTGTTATTTCTTCATCATTTAGTTTTGAAAGATAAACCTTTTCTTCATTTGATTCAATTTTTGTTAGAAGGTAAACATCTCCATTATTATTTACAGCAACATCCATAAAATAAACTGTACCTTCATTTTCTGTTGAGTATTTTTTATCCCAAATTTTATTAAAGTCTTTATCGTAAACGTTTACACTATAGAAACCTTCATTGGTTTTTGAATTTACATTCATATAAGTGATAACATATTTTGATTTATCTGGTGAAGAATAAAGATAAATTTTTGGGTCATCTCTTCTTGTATGGTTGAAGGCTAACAAAACCTTTTCTGATTTTTCTAAAAGAGTGTTTTTGTCAATCAGCTTGCACTTAACCTGATTCTTTTCAATATCCTTATTTACTTCGGAATAAACAATTGCAACTTCATTGTTTGTTGTAACAGTTTTAATAAGTGAGAAAGTTGGTATTTTGAAATATTCTGGATTATAGGTCTTAACATTGTTTTTGGTAACTGACATTAATCCAACTCTGTTAAATCTTCTTGTAAATGCTGTTGTCTGGTAACCAAAACTATAATAATGAGTTTCTCCAATTGAGCCTACATAATTGTAAATTGAACCATCATCCTCAGGTTCATAATCTGCACCCCATTGAATGTTTTGAGAGAAAGCTCCAAAGCTAAAGAGCATAGCAAAAACGATAAAAAATCTTTTCATACTGATTCTGTATTTTTAAATATTAAAAAGGTAAAATTCCTAATGTTAAATTAACTCCAATAAAGTAATTGGCAAGTACACGTGTTGAGGCCTGGTGAATTGGTTCATTTCTTTTTTCCATACTCATAAAACGATAACCATTTGTCAATGCTCCAAGCGAAAGGCCTGTACCTAATGAAATATAGTTTGAAACGAAAACTGTTTTTCCAAACTCAATTCTAAATCCCAAAGCCCAGTCTTCTCCCTTGAAAGTGGTTGACATTGGAAGATAATCATATTTAATTTTTCCAGTGGCAGTATAGGTGAAGTAATCTAATCCAAACTTATAATAGTAGCCAAGTGGTGCTTTTGGATTGGTGTAGTATTTTGCATAAATGCCAAATCCATATAAATCTATATCAGACTCTTGAGCAGTATAATTAGGAGGGGGAATTGGTATTTCATTATGAGATGAATACTCTGGAGTGTATTTTGAATGTTCAAACTGATAGCTTGCACCAATTACCCAGTCTCTGTTTACAACATATTCAAAGCTTGGAGAAAAATGTGTGTTAAAATCACAGTAATGAGTCCCTACCATATATACTGGAGTTAAAATTGCAGGGGAGAAACGGGCATCAAAAACAAAGTGGCATCTTTTTCCCAAATAACCTGCTTGACCAAAAACATTAGAAGAACAAGCAATAACAATAACAAATAATAAAAGTCTATATTTCTTCATCTTATTAGTTTTTTGAAAGATTATTAGTTTTAACATAGCACTCATAAAGCTCTTGATTTAACATATCAAAAGTATTTTCATGTTCAAATTGCTTTGTTGTTGAATATATTGTTTTGTTGTTTTCCAAATCATAGGAAATAAAAATCAGTTTTCCTGCCTGTTCTCTGAACACCCATTGATAAATGCTGAAAGGAAGTGTTGGCAAGGTCATTGATGAGAAAAGGGTATGAAGTCTTTTGTATGTCTTGTTCTTTTTGTAACCCAAAGATTTCTTTTCATAATAAACCAAATTTAAAATAGGAGTACCTAATTCCTTTGCCAAGGTTTCGGAATCTCTGCTTTCATAGGTTATTTCAGAAAACTTATTCAAACTTCTTGAATAGTCAATTAAACGTGAATTAAGTTGATAGTTCAGAGAAAGTTCTTTTTGATAGTTTGAAATTATTATTGGATTGAGATTTGCAACTTTAGCTATATTTTTAATTCTTTTTTCCAGTCTTTTTGTTTGAGTTTCTTTTGATGATTTTGATGAAGGTTTGCCAGAGCGATAAGCTTTTTCAGCATATGGATTTAATACAATAATTTTTTTCTTAACTTTTGATTTGCCTGTGTTATCTCTTAATGATGTGATATAATCATTGGCATTTTGATTTTCAATTTGGGTTAAAGAAGAATTGAAAGCTTTAACAAATTCTTCATCCTTCTTTAAGTCGCCAAGCATATAGTTTTCGGTTTTGAAGCTTTTTAAATGACCAACAAGTCTTTTATTCTTAACTTTATCGTATTTTGTTTTATTTTCATTGTCATTTGCTGTAGTGTCTTCCACAATAACCTCACCCATTCTATAGTCGGAGAACTTATTCAATGAACCTAAATCACTTTCTTCAACTAAAGCCTTAACCATATCATTAAAAAGTAGTTTGAAGTAGTTTACATTAGGATACGATTTCATTGCATCCCATGATTGTCTTAAACTAAGAAGAGCCAACTCCTTTTTGTTCATTTTCTTGAAAAGATTTACAACAAACTGCATCTCTCCTTCAGTTTTTTGAGTTCCTAAATCAATATCCTGATAATTGCCACTAATCTTAGCTTTTGCAATTCCATAAAGAGAAGCATTTAAAGCTGTTTTAAGAAATTTATTATCAGGATTATCCTTAATCAGGCAAAGAGTGTTATAATAAGCCTTAATATAATTATTGGTAATAATTTGTTGGTTTATTGTTTCAAAACGAGAAATGGTTCTTATAAATTCAAAAGAACTTTGAGGTTGAATAAACTTACTTGTACCCAAAACAACTGATGATGAAACAATGCTTTCCATTTCATTTCTTCTTGACTTTAGGTTGGGATGGGTTGAGAAAGTATCAATATAATCTTCACGAGAAACAATAGGAGTGATGTTTTGAAGAAAATAACTGTCGTTAAATTTGTAGTATTCATTTTCAAAAATATCTCTACTTAACTTAACTTCGTCAAAAGGTAAATAGGAATATTGAAGAATATCAAACATTCCATCAACAGCTTTTGAGTCATAAGTAGTGTTTTTAAAGAAATTTTCGTAACCTAATTTATCACACTCAAACTCTTGTTCTCGAGAACGGGAATGGTATTTTAAATAATCATCAATTGTTTGAATCCTGTCTGCTTTATCTTCACTTTCTTTTTGTGAGTGCTTTTTTACGTAATGTATAAGTTCGTGAGAAATTACATAAGCAATTTCAGCTTCGGAGGTTGATTGAGCAATAAAACCTATGGTTACAAACAAAAAACCATCACCATTCATAAAAGCATTTGCTTCTGCTGATTTAATGGTATAAATTTTTATTTCCTTTCTTAACTTGGAATCATTAACCAGTAAATTATCTAATACTTTCTCCAAATACTTTGTAACGGTGTCGCCATAAACAATTCTTCCCGTTAGTAAAAGTTCCTTAATATTATCATTTGATGCTTTTTGAATATCGTTTTTGGGAATTGACCCATCAAAATTCAATCCTTTAATAATATTAGACAAATCATTAGGTAACTGCCCTTTAGCTTCTAACCTGTAAAAATCATTCAATGATATTTGCTGAGCTGATACAAAAATAACATTTGATACCAGCACCAAAAAAAGTAAGAATTTCTTCATACAAAAATTTAGTTATTGGAAATAATTCTTAAAAACTAAAGCAAAAGTATGAAAATATATTGATTCTGCAAGTTTAAAACCCTATTTTTTTAATTTTAACAAAAGAAATTTCTATTCTTGTTGTTTTTTAGCTTTTTTGCTTCCTTCGTAAATTTCATATTTACAGAATCGGCATTCAAGATTTGAGTTGTAAACTGTAATTTTCTGTGATGGGCGAAGTCCAATATGTTTGAAGGCATCCAAATCGGAACTTATTACCCAGGCTGTGTTTCCTGAATATTTGTTTTTGAATACTCGTCCAATAAGGTCGTAAAGATTGAAAAGATCGTCTGTTTCAATTCTCTGTCCATAAGGAGGGTTCATTATGATTAGTGTTTTGCCTTCTGGTGGATTTTGTTCCTGAATGTCGGCACGGAAAAGTTCAATGTCTTTGTGAAGTTTGGCATTGGTTATGTTTTCTGTGGCTGTTTTTATGGCTGCTCCTGATATGTCGGAACCCCAGATTTCATAGTCAAATTCTTTGATCTGTTTGTTGGCTTCATCTCTCACTCTTTTGAATTCAGGCATTGAGAAGTCACCCCATTTTTTAAAGGCAAAATCATATCTGTAGTATTGTGCTGGAATATTGTAGGCATACATTGCTGCTTCCATTACCATTGTTCCTGAACCGCACATCGGGTCAAAAAAGTTGCAGTCTCTTTGCCAGCCTGAAAGTTGAATAAGTCCTGCTGCAAGAACTTCGTTTATTGGTGCCATTTCGGCTCTAAGGCGATAGTTTCTTTTGTGAAGGCTTTCTCCACTGCTGTTGAGTGAAACTGTTACCTGATTTTCGTTTATGTGAAGGTTAAGTATTAAATCGGGATCTTCTTTTGAAACATTTGGTCGCTGATTGAACATTCTTCTGAAACGGTCACAGATGGCGTCTTTGGTTTTTTGAGATGCATAGAGTGAATGTGTGAATATGCTGCTGTAAACGGATGGCTCAATTGAAAGAACTCCATCGGCATTGAGAAGTTTTTCCCATTTGTATTTGTATATGTTGTCGTAAAGCTCTCTGTCACTGTTTGCTTCAAAACTATATATTGGCTTAAGTATTGTTATTGCTGTTCTAAGCAGATAGTTAGCCTTGTAAAGCATGTTCATGTCGCCTTCAAAACTTACTGCTCTGTTGAGTTTTTCAATATTCTTTCCACCTATTGCTTCAATTTCATTTGCTAAAACATCTTCCAAACCATACATTGTTTTAGCCACCATTTTAAAATCTTTATTTTCCATTTTCTATGTTTAACAGGACCTGCGTCCTTAATTTATATTTATCTTTTATTACTTAAGCTTTTCAACAAACTTTACTGCATCAACCACATATCTTATATGGCTTGCTTCTCCAATCTTTCCCTTCTGGTCAAAGGCTTCAACACTGAAGTATAATCTTTTTCCTTCAACCTTTTCAAGTGTTGAAAAGCATTTAACCCTGTCTCCAACTGGAGTTGCCTTTATATGTTTTGCATTTATTTCAATTCCAACTGTAACATTGCCTTGAGGAAGAAAGTCCTGAACGCTTGAATGTGCAGTGTTTTCCATAAGAGCAATCATTGCCGGAGTTGCAAAAACATCAATAAGTCCTGAACCAAATGCCTTGGCAGTATTGGTGCTGTCAACCACAACTTCTTTTTCTCCCTTTATTCCAACAGGAATGTTTATTTCCATATTTCTTTAAAATCTTTTTGTGCTTTATAATAATCTTCAGGTATGCCTATATCAATAAAATAACCTTTTGCTGTATAACCGAAAAACTTGCCTTCATTAACTTTCTTTTCCAGATAATCATTTTCAAATGAAAATCTTTTGCCTGGGTTCATTTCCCTGAATATGTTTCTTTTTACAATATATGCTCCTGCATTAATAAGTCCTTTGCTTATGAATTTCTTTTCACAAAAGGCAGTTATTTTCCTGTCATTTACTTCAACACTTCCATAACGGTCAAAATTTTTCATTTCCTTAAGAACAAAACTTACTGCAGAGTTGTTTGCTTTGTGAAATTCATAAAACTCCTTAAGGTCAAAGTCAATAAAAGAATCTCCATTAAGAATTAAAACATCTTCATCTTTTGTTTTCTCAATTGCCAGAGCAATTCCTCCACCAGTTCCAAGTGGAGTTTCTTCAACGGCATAAGTTATTTCAATTCCTTCAAAACTGTTGCCATAAATCTCCCTTATCAATTCCCAGCGATAGCCAACAGAAAGAACAATATGCTTAATGCCCTGATTTTTCAGAAAACGTATCAGATAAGTCAGAAATGGTATATTATTAACAGGAGCCAGTGGTTTGGGAATGTCAGCAACAACACTCTTGAGTCTTGTGCCCTGACCTCCTGCCAGAATTATTGCTTCATTAATATTCATTCTTATTGGTTCTTCCAGGTTTTTAATCCTGACTTGGTAAATTCAAATCTTCTAACTGTACCTCCAAATTTGCTAAGGCTTTCAATAACTTTATATCTTGACTGGTTTGGACAGTAGAAGAAAATATAACCTCCACCACCTGCTCCTGAAATTTTTCCTCCAATGGCTCCAGCCTTAAGGGCAGAAGCGTAGACATCTTCAAAGAGTTTGGTTGTTATTCCCTTAGCCATCTGTTTTTTATATTCCCAGCCAATGTTAAGTATGTTTCCAACTTCATCCAGATCATTTCTCAACAGAGCTTCCTTCATCATTATGGCCTGTTCCTTAAGTTTGTGCATTGCTTCAATGCTCTGTTCATTCTTCTGCTGAACATTCTTCTGTTGCAGTTGAATAATATCTGAAGATTTTCTTGATGTTTCGGTATAGTAAAGAACAATATCTCTTGAAAGTTCATTTATAATTTCATCCTTAAGTCTTAAGGGATTTACAATAACCTTTCCTTCTGCAAAGAATTCCATAAAGTTAAATCCTCCAAAGGTTGCAGCATACTGGTCCTGTTTTCCTCCTGCAAGTTTAAGGTCTTCTCTTTCTATGCTGTAAGCAAGGTTGGCAATGTCATATTCTCCAAGTGGCAATCCCAGCCATTCACTGAATGCTCCCACAACTGCCACAACCAGAGTAGATGATGTTCCAAGGCCTGAACCTGCAGGAGCATCAACAAAGGTGTGAATGTCGAATGAAAGTGCTTCAAGTGAATAATCTTTAACAATGCGATTGTATATTGATTTTAAAAGGTCAATTTCTCCATTGATTGGAAGCTGCTTTTCGCTTTTATAAGAATATTTCTCCTTCTTGTCCTGAAGATAAAAATTGATTTCTCCACTTGAGGTTGGAATTATGTCACAATAGGCATAAAGAGATGTTGTTGCATTTAGTATGCATCCTCCATAAATATCGGAAAAGGGTGAAACATCAGTTCCTCCTCCTGCAAGTCCCAGTCTCAAAGGTGCCTTAGATCTGATTATCATAATTTATATATTCTTTTAAAAGCTTCCCAAACCATTTCCTGAGTTATTGCTTCCACTGCCTTGGCAACGTATGTTGTTTTGAAAAAGGCATCCCACAAATAAGGTGAAACAACCTTTTCCATTATTGAGTAATCGTAAATTTCATCTGCACTTGTGCAGGTAAAGATTGCTATTGTTGGTATTTTCAAAGCTAATGCCAGGTGCATTCCCAAAGTATCGCCACAGATAACACAGCCACATTTTGCTATGTCTTCCATATATTCCTTAAAGCTGTTTCTCTGTTCAAAGAAAACAACTTCATATCCTTCTTTCTTCAGTCTTTCAGCAAATTCTTCATAACCGTTCCAGCGTTTTGTTGGCCATCTTTCGCCTGAACGTGCTTCAATTCCAATTAATTTTCTGTCTGGATTTGCTTTTACTCCTTCATAAATAAGATATTCCTGAGAGGTGAAATTTTCTCCAATCATTTTAAAAAGATGAGCCTGAACACTTAATTTTCCTTCAAACTTCATCCTGTCAGCTTCTTCCTTGGTGTAATGAGAAATCAAACTCAAATCAAACCAGTGAGCAGAATCTTCAGTATAGGTAATCTTATCAGTTTCCTTATCTCTGTAAGCTCCAGTAAGCTTTTTGTAATTAAGATCCTTTATTATTTCAATGCTGGCTTTGTCATCATCAAGTGAAAGAACCAGATCGAATGTAATATCCTTAATCTCGTTATTTGTATAAAAGTCTTCAATGGCAATTACATGCTTCAAACATTTCTGTTCCTTTGGAAGAATGTCAGCATTCATTCTGGAAGTAATCCACCATACGCTGTCTTCTCTGAAACAGTGTAAAAGAGTAGTTGTTCTTACAACATCGCCAGTGGCAGCAGTTTTTATGACAAGTATGTTTCTCATTAGTTCAATAATTCAGAAAATATGTTTTTTAAATTCTGATATCCCAGTCCATAAACAAATTTTGAAATGTTTTCAGAATAAGGAACTGTATTCTTGGTTGACAGAACTTTCTCCATTGCAGGAAGGAAATTTTCAACTTCATTATTCTTTACAACTATTCCAGTTTCATCATTCTTTACAAGTTCTGAAATACCTCCAACATCGGTTACAACAACTGGAACATTGAATCCGTAAGCCATCATCAAAATTCCACTTTGTGTGCCAGAATAATAAGGCATTGCAACCATGTCGGCAGCTTTGAAATATGGCTCAATATCTTCATTGTCTATGAAACTGTTAACCATAATTGTTCTGTCACCAATTCCATTTTCAGAAATCATTTTTTCATATTTCTTGATGTCTTCGTAGCATTCGCCAACAATCAAAAGTGTTGTATCAGGAGTTTTTTCAAGCAAAAGCTTAAAGCTTTCAATAAGTTTGTCCAGCCCTTTGTAGGGACGAATCATTCCAAAGAAAAGAACAACATTTTCAGTTTTAATTCCTAAAAATTCTTTTGCACTCTGCTTTGTATACTTGTTTAGGTTATAGCAGTCGTAAATTGAAAGTGTGGTTTCGTAAATAGGAGTGTTTGGAAAATCAACCTTGATCTGTTTGTTTATGTAGTTTGATTCGCATATGAAACTGTCGGCATATTTAAGGGTATGCTTGCAGAAAAAACGGTCAAACCACCAGCCTTCATGTGAAGTGTAATTTTCAACAAGGAAACATATTTTGGTTTTTTTCAGTTTCTTCTTCACCAGATATGCTATTGTTCCCAAAGCAGGACCGAAGAATGGCATCCACCATACAATAATAATCAAATCAGATTTATCTTTCTTGATTTCCCTGTAGGTTTTGTACCATGTGAAAGGATTGATTGAGTTGATTATTCTCTTTATCTTATCATTATGTTCAAAGGGAATAAGCTTTGAATTGTCAAACTGAGTCTTGCCAGGGAAGAAAATTGAAGGATAAAGAAGTTTGTAAGATATGGTGTTTGTGTCATATCCAATTTCGGAAACAGTTTTATGAAGATAAGCCTCAACAAGTGCTTGTCCACCTCTGTATGGATATGCAGGACCAATTATAGTTATTTTCATTTCCTTATTTCTTTTAGTTAGAGTTTTTTTGCAATAAAGACATAATTCTCAATATTCAAGCTGTCAGGATTTGCCAATGCATAACGTATTACTTTTTCTCTGTCAAGACTTTCAATAAATCTGTCTTCAACAATTTCAGTTCCATCTCTTTTAAGAACTGAAGCATAATCCATTCCAAATTCACGTACATGATCCTTCTGTCCGAAATGTTTTTCTCTTTCCAAAGGGTCGGTTATGGTTTTATCTTCGTAGGTTGTTTCACGTTTTGGATTAACTGGAGAAAGTAAAATTGCAAATCCGCCCTTTTTCAACACTCTGTATATTTCGCTTAATGCCTTGTCCAGATTATCTACATGTTCCAATATATGATTGGCCATAACAAAGTCATAGCTTTCAGTTTCCAAAGGCATATCTTCAACATTCAAATGAACATCAGCCCATGGAGATTCCAAATCGGCAGTGGTATATTTTATGTTTTTCTGATTGCGAAAACTTTCAATAAAGCAAAGTTCAGGTGCTATGTGAAGAAATGAAATATCTTTCTTGAAAACATCTGTCTTTTCTTTCAAGTAAAGCCAAAGTAAGCGATGACGCTCCAAGGCTAAGCAATTTGGGCAAAGAGCATTTTCCCTTGAATTAACATATCCATAAGGGAGGAACTTCCTATAATGTTTTCCACATACAGAACATTCAACCTTATTTCCAAGATAAAAAATCTTAATGCTGTTTGTCGCAAAATAAACCACTTTTTGTAAGTATTTACGTGGAATATTTCTAAGGAAGAACTTTATTATCCTCTTCATATCATTCAATTTAATTGCTTTGGTTATAAACTTTTTTATATTTTACCAAACAAAATTATCTGCAAAGGTAATAAATCTTTAAAAATATTCATCAGATTTTGACATTCTTATATAATGTTGTATTTTTGAAACTCAAAATAATTAATATAAATTAGAGATAGACGATGAAACCAAGAGTAAGTATTATAATGGGAAGCACCAGCGATTATTCTGTTATGGAAGCTGCTGCCATATTTTTAGATCAAATGGAAATACCATTTGAAATTAATGCACTTTCAGCTCACCGTACTCCAAAAGAAGTTGAAAAGTTTGCTACTGAAGCTCAAGACAGAGGAATTGAAGTTATTATTGCAGGAGCTGGAATGGCTGCTCATTTGCCTGGTGTAATTGCAGCAATGACTCCACTTCCTGTTATTGGTGTTCCAATTAAAGCCTCTTTGGATGGACTTGATGCCTTACTTGCCATTGCTCAAATGCCTCCAGGAATACCTGTTGCAACAGTTGCCATAAATGGAGCATTAAATGCTGCAATACTTTCTCTTCAAATAATGGCTAATGGAGATTCAGCTCTTAGAGAGAAAATGAAAAACTATAAACAGAGCCTAAAAGAAAAAATAGTTAAAGCAAACGATGACCTATCAAAGATATCATTCAAGTACAAAGTATAAATTTTAAATACTAAGATGATAATAATAGGCATAACAGGTACTCTTGGTGCAGGCAAGGGTACCATTGTTGATTTGTTGAAAGAAAAGGGATTCTTACATTATTCAGCAAGAGATTTTATTGTTGAAACAATTGAAAAAGAAGGATTGGAAGTAAATAGAGATTCCATGACTTTAATAGGTAATCGTTTAAGAGAGGAGCATAGTCCATCATACATTATTGAAAGCCTTTATCAGAGAGCAAAAATCAGCGGAAAGAACAGCGTGATTGAAAGCGTTAGAAATCCAATGGAAGTTGAATTTCTCAGAAAGAAAGAAGATTTTCTTCTGATTGCTGTTGATGCAGATATTAAAATAAGATACCAGAGAATAGTTCAAAGAAAAAGTTCAACTGATAATGTAAGCTTTGAAACTTTCAAGCAAAATGAAGAAAGGGAGATGCAGTCAAATGATGTAAATTCTCAAAATTTAAAATCTTGCATTGATAAGGCAGACATAATTGTTGATAATAGTGGTACAATTGAAGAATTAAAAGAAAAGATTGAAGATTTATGGAAGAAAATAAACAGGAATTAGGAGAAAACACATACCAGAGACCATCCTGGGACGAATATTTTATGGAGCTGGCAAATGCTGCTGCAAAAAGAGCCACTTGTGACAGAGGAAGAAGTGGTTGCGTTATTGTTAAGGACAAGCAGTTGCTGGTTACTGGATATGTTGGTTCTCCAATTGGTTTGCCTCACTGTGATGAGGTTGGACATCTTTTCAAGAAAACTTTTCACGAAGACGGTACCATTACTACACACTGTGTAAGAACAGTTCATGCGGAACAGAATGCAATATGCCAGGCTGCACGAAGAGGCATTGCACTTGATGGAGCCACCCTGTATTGCAGAATGACTCCATGTAGAACCTGTGCCATGTTAATAATCAACTGCGGTATTAAAAGAGTTGTATGTGAAAAGAAATACCATGCAGGTGAAGAATCGGAAGAAATGTTCAAGCAAGCTGGAATTAAATTGGAATTCTTTTGTGAAGATATTCTTAAATATAGTAATCAATAAGTAGAGACGTGATTAATCACGTCTCTACTT
>DIOL01000011.1:94149-170498 GCA_002423895.1 Bacteroidales bacterium UBA5515
ATCACGTCTCTACTTATTGATTAATGTTATTATTATGGAGAAAAATGAATATTTTACCTTGAAAAAATAAAACGCTGTTTCAGTAAAATAAAGTAAAGAAAGAAAAAATTAAAGTAAGGTTTCAGTAAAATGAAATAAGGAGTTAGTAAATTTGTTTAAATAAGCTAAGGATTAAATGTTGTTTTCGTTAGCTGAATTTATTTCATCACGAATTTTGTTTACGTCTTCGTTTACATTGCTTAGACTTTCTTTACATTCATCCAATAGAACTAACGCTTCTTGAATCTTTATAGTCATATCGTCAATTGCTATATCACCACCTTCCAATTCTTTAACTATCTTGGTTAGTTCTTCAAATTTCTGAGTATAGTCTTTTGTTTTCATGTTTCTATTCTTTATCGTTTACTGTTGAAATTACCTTTCCGTCTGAAAATAGTGTAACTAATTGATCCCCTTTTTTAAGTTCAGAGGCTGATGTAATTATTTTATCTTTTAGGTATGAAATGGAGTATCCTCTTTTTAAAAGATTTTTGGGGTCAAGGAGTTTTAAAACTTGTTGATAATTGGCAAGGGTTTGAGTTTCTCTTTCTATTCGTCTTGATGCAATATTAAAAAGGTTAAGTTTAATTTCTTTGATTTGTTGATCAAAATTAACAAAGCGTTTGATTATAAAATCAGCAAGTTCAGTAGGTGTGATAGCAGTTTTATTAGAAACCATTTCGCTAACGGTTTCGTTGGTTGAGTGCCCAATTCCAGTTAAAACTGGCAAAGGATAGGAGGCAATACGTTTAACTAATTCATAATTATTATAGCAAGCCAAACCAATATCTCCACCTCCACCACGAATAATTAAAACTGCATCAAAATGATCTTTAACAATTTCAATTGCATCTAATGCAATAAGCAAAGATTCAACAGCATTATCCCCTTGCAAAAGAGAAGGGAAGAGCATGGTGAAAAGTTTGTAGGGTTGTTTCTCCTCATTTATTATATTCATAAAGTCGGAATACCCTTTGCTGGTTTGAACTGAAATGATTGCAAGCCTTTGAGGTAAAAGAGGCAAGAGAAGTTTTTTATTTTTATCCCAAAGTCCTTCTTCTTTTATCTTTCTAATTGTATCTAACCTTTCTTTCTCCAATTCTCCAAGAGTGAAAAGTGGGTCAATATCAATAATTCTTAAAGATAATCCATAAAGAGCATCAAACTGAATTCTACAATAAATAAGTACTGTTATACCATCCTTAATTGGCTCTTTGGTTGTGGAAACAAACTTTGTGTTTATTCTTTCAAAATCATCTTTCCAAATTAGTGATCTAACTTGAGCAACAATTTTGTTATCTTGTTTTTCAACCAAATCAGGATAAGCATGTCCTGAATGAACATAATGATTTAGTTTCATCAAATCGGCTTTAACCCAAAACGAAGAGGTGTAGCGATTAAGTAAGGTGTTTTGAATGCTTCTTAAGGCTTCTAAAAGGGTGAAGTATTTAATGCCATTTTCTTCTTTTGCCATATTTAATTGTTTTTACGCCAACTAATCAAATATTTATTATAGCTCTTATAGAAATCCTTAAACCATTTATCATTCTTAAACTTATCGTCAATCAAATTGCTTTCTCTAATCTTGTCAGGACGATTTACAACATCCAAAGACATCATCATACCAATTTTCTTTTGTGCGTCCTTAGTCTGTTTTCTCTTAAAGCCCATATCTTTCAATGCTCCCAATGCTTCCAAAGAGCCAAAGTATAAACGATACTTAACCATTTCCTCAATTGACTTAATAACCAATTCGCTATTATTGGTGTTGTATAATATCTTTCTTAATGGGAGATGCTCAACGCTCATTTCCACAAGCTTGTTATCGTTCCAAAACTCTTCCAATTCTGCGTAAGTTTTAATGAAAAGCAAGGTGTCTTTATTCTCCAAATTCTTCATTACCACTTCTTTCTTATTGACGTATTCTAATGGCTTTTCAATTTGGCGTTTCAGTTGACGAATTTTTTGCTTGTCTAATCTACACTCTGAGGAGCCTTTCACTTGCATTGCTGTTGTAATTAGCTCATCAGCCCTATAGAAGTCATTTCTTCTAACACAATCCAATATATTATAAACAAACACATCAATCTCATCTTGTTTCTTTTGGCAAACCTTTTGGTCAATAACCCTCAAATAGCTATTCATTATATTAATAATGGTTGGGTCTTGTTGCATTTTGTAGGTTGTAATCAAATCGTTAGTAATGCCCACCAAGCTATCTGCCTTTGCAACATCGCCTTGAAAGATTGAATATTCAGCAGCAGACATTCTCCTTGCAGTTATTTCCCTAATGGCAGAGGTGTACATCTTTTCAACCTCTTGCTTTTCTGCATCAATCTTAGCTAAACGATTTGCTTTCTCCAAAACCTCTAAGGCTTTATCGTAGTTGCTTACGGTCATAAAAGTGCGAGACTCATAAAACTTATCATCAATCTCTTTTCTTAAGCTCTTGGTTTTAGTTTGTTCAACAGCTAATGATTTTTCAGGGAGTTTATTTTCGGAGGAAGGAATAAATTGTTTCTCTATCTCCTTAACCTTTTCTTGTGCATTGCTTATGCTATCCTTAACATATTGAGCATATTGATGAGTGTAGCCTTCCACAGGAGCAGCATTTTCAATGGAGTCAAGTTTCATATCCACAGGAGTTGTTGTTCCTTGCATTGATGCCAATGTTTTAAGAACTCCAGCCTCATATTCTCCTCCAACCAATGCAACAAGCTCTTTAGTCTTTCTAATTAAATCAATTTTTGCTTCATTATTCTTTGCACTATAGAGGTTTTTAATTTGTCCAATGTAGGAATCAACCACTCCACGAACCAATCCCTCAAAGCTTGTGGTGTCGGTAATGGATTGACGGTTTCTTTGGAAGTAATCGTAAGTGTTTTGAACAAAATCTCCAGCAACATCACTCCTCCCAATCTCCATTGCTTTCTTGCTTACGGTTATATGCTCGTTATATATGCCTGTCTTACAAAAATCCAAATTCTTCTTAATTACAGCCTTATTGCAAATGCCATAAATATCTGCTTGACAATAGGAATCTAACTCTGTTAGAATATCAACAGCATAAGCATACTTTCCTTGATTGATTAGGGATAATGACTTCAGAAGGTTTTTATCATAAGCAAAGGCAATTAGATTTTGACAAAGGAGTTTCTCCTCCTCATCGGGCTGCATTTGCGAAAGGATATTTGTCAAACGATTGGTTGCTCCAACAATTTTACCACTATCCAAGCTTATCTTAGCCAATTCATAGTTCACCATAACATTCTTGGAATCGTAAACAAGAGCTTTATTCAAGAATTCAACAGCTTTCGCTTTCTCATTGTTTGCAACAAAACCAACTGCTTTCCTGTAAAACCAGTCGCCAACTCTTGGCTCAAGGAAATTAACCATTTCTTTGTTTTGCTTAACCAAAGTCTTTAGCTCAAACCATTTAGCATAAATCAAGTTATCAGATTTATATGTCTCATACTTATCCAAAGTTTTATTGGCATTTAGTAGTTGAGAATTGTAAACAGGAATCATATCAAGCTTTTCAGAGGAGAAAGCAGAAACAATGGTTATTTGCTTTTGTAAATCGGATATTATATCTTTTCTTTGTTGGTCGGAAAGAGTTTGACAATAGGAAATAAGAGATATTAGAATTAAGGATAGGGTTATAGTGAATCGTTTTAGCATTTCAATAATTTACGTTATGGATTAAAAATAAAGTACAAAAATAATAATAATTTCGCTAATGAAGATAAGATTAAGTATCTTTGCAATAGTAACGAAAAAAACAAAAGGTTAATTGTAATGAAAAAAAGTTGGATTAAGGAATTGAGTATTGTGGCTATAGTATTATCTTCCATTGCTATTATTATGGGAATATTTGTAATGGCAAGAACTGCACCTGCAAATAGCGATAGTGAGTATATGGATATTGTTAAGCAGCATTATCAAAATTTTGCTCCACCCATTCCTCAAAAGGTAGAGTTTTGTGGGAAGGAAATACCTTTGGATAATGTTTTTGTTAGAGAGGCTTTAGACAGAGAACTAACTTCCATTATGTACAATCACTCAACAACTTTCTTAATTCTTAAAAGAGCACAACGTTATTTTCCCATAATTGAACCTTTGCTTAAAAGTCAGTCAGTTCCAGATGATATTAAATATTTGGCTGTTGCTGAAAGTGGATTAAATAATGTTGTTTCTCCTTCCAAGGCAGAGGGATTTTGGCAATTTTTACTTCCAACAGCAAAAGAATATGGATTGGATACTTTGGATGGTTGGGATGAAAGATACGATTTGGAGAAATCTACAATTGCAGCATGCAAATATTTAAAACAGAAAAAAGAAGTATTTAGCGATTGGGCTTTAGCTTGTGCAGCATATAATTCTGGAGAAAGGTCAGTAAAGACAAGATTAAATGATCAAGGATGCAATAATTATTGGGATTTATACACCTACACCGAAACAGCAAGATATGTTTACAGAATTATAGCCTATAAGCTTATTATGGAAAACCCTCAACAATATGGCTATTATTTTAGACAGAAAGACACCTATCAACCAATTCCTACAAAAGAGATAATAGTTGACACAACAATCAACGACCTATATGCTTTTGCACAGCAAGTAGGAGTAAAGTATAATCATCTTCGTTTTCTAAATCCTTCAATAAGAGGAAACAAAATTTATAATAAGAATAACAAAAAGCTTAGAATATATTTGCCTCAAAAGAATGGTCTATCTTGGGATTATCTAACAAGAGATATGCAAAACGAACAAATGATAATTGAATAAAATTGATTGAGAATTAAAGAGAGAAAACTTTAATCCCATTATCAAGAAAAAAGTCCCGATATAATTAAAAATATATCAATCATATTTTAAAATATATCAGATATATTTTTGAATAAGTCAATCATATTTTCAAATAAGTCCCTTTAAATTTTTGTTTTAATTGAAATAGGGATATAAAAAAACGAGGATTAAAATTAATTAACCCTCGTTTTTCTTTATGTAATTTAATGTATTTTAGTCAACTTTTATAATTAGGCAACGATTTCCTTTCCAGAATTGTTCTGGGTTGGTAATACGGATTGAAGTTGGTGCTTTAATATCGCCTTCCAATGAATAAGAAGAAGCTGGGTGAGAAGTAACTATTTCAACTCTCTTTCCTGTTAATGCAATTTCTTGAGTGTTGCGAATATCTATTTTAGTGAAGTTTGTATAGTCAGCATTTGAAGATAAAACAGATGATTTACCAATTCCAATAAAACCACCCTTACGATCAATAATATTCTTGCTTAAAAGTTCTTTTTTAGTTCCAATAACGAAGTAAGCTGTGTTCTTTTCATCTTCAATCTTCATTATTTGAGCATCTCTTTGTTTTGCTTTTTCATTCAAATCAGCAACATTTTTATTTAAGTTATCAATTTGAATGTTTTTCTTTGCTAATTCAGCAGTTAAAGCTTGAATTTGTTCTTCTTGTTCTTTTATTCTTGATTCAAGATTCTTTACAAAAATTTTCAATTGTTCGTTCTCCTTGTTGTTCTTTTGCATCTTGGAGTTAACATTTGCAATTTTTCTCTTGTTTTCAGCCAAAAGATTATTTATTGTTTCAATCTTTTCTTTAATACTTACCTTAGTGTCTTTAGACATTTCGCCAGAAGTATTGGCAACTTTTGACACATTAGTATATTTGCTTGTAACTTCAGTTAGAGAGGAGTCAATTTGGTTAAGTTCCATAAATAGATTTTCCAAATCACCATCTTTAACAGACATTATTTGAGCAAAGGAATCTTGTAATTGTTTTTCCCTTGCAAGTTGTTCTTTATCGTTTTGGCAACTAAACATCATTGCAGAAACGATTAAACCGATGATTAACAAACTTTTCTTCATACAAAAAAGGGTTTAATGTTTATAAGAATTAATATTATATTAGCATTTTAAGCTACAAAGATAATAAAAAATATTAGATTACAAATTAATCAACAGGTTATTGAAAGAATATTTAAGACGAGGAATCAATAATTAGCTCGCAAAAAAGTAGTATTATTGCAAATTATTTTAACCACAAAAAATGAAAGAAGACAAACTCGAAATTTTTGGTGCTAAGGCTCATAACTTGCAAAACATATCTCTTGCAATGCCAAGAAATTCTCTTATAACCATAACAGGTTTGAGTGGGAGTGGAAAGTCCTCATTGGCCTTTGACACCATTTACGCAGAAGGACAAAGAAGATACTTAGAAACCTTTTCAGCATATATTCGCTACTATTTAGGTTCAATGGCAAGACCAGACGTTGAGAAAATCACTGGACTTTCTCCAGTAATCTCCATTGAACAAAAAACAACAAATAAAAACCCTCGTTCAACAGTAGGTACAACAACTGAAATTTATGACCTTATTCGTCTTCTCTATGCAAGAGCTTCCGATGCTTATTCCATTAACACTGGAGAGAAAATGGTTAAGTATTCCGAGAAACAAATACTTGAAATAATTGAGACTAACTATTTAGACAAAACAGTTTTAATACTTGCTCCAGTTGTTAAGGCAAGAAAAGGACATTACAGAGAATTATTTGTTTCCACTGCAAAGAAAGGATTTTTGAAGGTAAGAGTTGATGGAGAGATATTAAATATTTCAACAGGATTGCAATTGGACAGATATAAGATACACGATATTGAAATTGTTATTGACAAACTGAAAATCAATCCTGAAAACACTACAAGGCTTAAAAAATCTGTTGAGGTTGCTTTTAAACATGGTAATGGTACAATGATGATAATTGATGATGAAAATCAAATTCGCTATTTGAGTCGTCAACTAATGTGTCCAACCACAGGAATATCTTATCCAGAACCACAGCCCAACACTTTCTCTTTCAATTCTCCTTATGGAGCTTGCCCTCATTGCAATGGATTGGGAGAAACCACTCAGGTTAATATTCAGAAACTAATACCCGATGACTCTAAATCTCTAAATGAAGGAGGTTTGGTGCCTCTTGGAATTCCAAATAAAAGCTCATGGTTTACCAAACAATTGGAAGCGTTAGCAAAGAAGATGGATTTCACTCTCGACACTCCAATTAAGGATATAAGCGATGAAGCAATGCAAATTCTTCTTTATGGTTCAGATATGGAACTTGAAACCTATGACTCCAATCTTGGAATAAGGTCATTGAGTAAGGATAGATTTCAAGGCGTTGTTAACTTCATTAACTCTCAATGTGGAGAGAACATGCCTGCTTCAATTCAAAAATGGGCAAGTAGTTTTATGAATAATGTTCAATGTCCTCACTGTAATGGTAAACGCTTAAGACCAGAATCTCTTCAATTTAAGATTGATGACAAAAACATTGCTGAGCTTGCTCAAATGGACATTAAAGACTTGGCAATTTGGAGTGAAACCATTTTGGAAAAGATGCCAAAGAGGAAACAGGAAATTGCAAGGGAAATTTTAAGAGAGATAAACACTAAAATAAAATTCCTTTTAGATGTTGGCTTAGGCTATTTGAGCCTTAACCGTCAAACAAGAACACTTTCAGGAGGAGAATCACAGAGAATACGTTTAGCAACTCAAATAGGTTCAGAGCTTGTAAATGTATTATATATTTTGGATGAGCCAAGCATAGGACTGCATCAAAAGGATAATGTAAAACTTATTCAAGCCCTCAAAAAACTAAGAGACTTGGGTAATAGTGTAATTGTGGTTGAACACGACAAGGAAATGATTACCGAAAGTGATTGGATATGTGACATTGGTCCAGGTGCAGGAGTTAATGGAGGTAAAATAATCTTTAATGGAACACCTCAAGAATTAGTTCAATCTGATGTAAGTTCCATAACAGGAGACTACATTAAAGGAATAAGAAAAATTGAAATTCCAAAAGAAAGAAGAAAAGGAAATGGAAAATCAATAGAGATAATAGGGTGCACTGGACATAATTTAAAGAATATTGATGTTAAGATACCTCTTGGAATGTTTATATGCGTTACAGGAGTTTCAGGAAGTGGTAAATCCTCACTAATCAATAATACCCTTCACCCAATACTTAGCAAACATTTCTATCGTTCTGACAAAAATCCATTGTCTTACAAGAAAATTAAAGGGATAGATAATATAGACAAGGTAATTGAAATTGACCAATATCCAATAGGAAGAACTCCACGTTCAAACCCAGCAACCTTTATTGGAGTGTTTGATGAAATAAGAAAGGTTTTTGCTTCATTGCCAACAGCCAAAATTAGAAACTATCAGGCAGGAAGATTTTCTTTCAATGTAAAGGGAGGAAGATGCGAAACCTGTCAAGGAGCAGGAGTAAAGCAAATTGAAATGTCTTTCTTGCCTGATGTTTATGTAACTTGTCAAGACTGTAATGGCAAAAGATATAATAGAGAAACCCTTGAGGTCAGATATAAGGGAAAATCAATCAGTGATGTTTTGAATATGAGTTTTGAAGAAGCAGCAATATTCTTTGAAAATCATCCAAAAATTAAACGTCAGTTATCAGTAGTTAAAGATGTTGGACTTGGATACATAACACTTGGACAACCTTCCACAACTCTTTCGGGAGGAGAATCTCAAAGAATTAAACTTGCAGCCGAATTGGGTAAATTGGAAACAGGAAACACTCTTTACATTTTAGATGAGCCAACAACAGGACTGCATTTTGAGGATATAAGAATTTTACTGGAAGTTCTGGATAAACTGGTGCTGAGAGGAAATTCAATGATTGTAATTGAACATAATCTTGATGTTATTAAGGTTGCAGACTATATAATAGATCTTGGTAAAGATGGAGGAAAGGCTGGAGGAGAAATAGTTGCAGAAGGAACACCAGAAGAAATAATCAAAAATCCTAATTCTATAACAGGAGAATATCTCAAAAAAGAGATGCAATAAAGCAAGAGAAAACCAATAAAAAGTCAATTAAAGTCACATTAATTTGTTTGTAATTGATTTTTTTGTAAATTTGCACCCTCATTTGGCGGGGTAGCTCAGTTGGTTAGAGCGTCGGATTCATAACCCGGAGGTCACGAGTTCAACTCTCGTCCCCGCTACAAAACAAAAAAAGCGATTGATATTTAAAACATATCAGTCGCTTTTTTTTATTCCCAATCATATCCTAAATCCTCCCCAACAAACTCCAAAAACCATTTCCAAAATAAAGTCAAAAGTAAATTTAAACCCCCTTTCCTCAAATTTTTATCAAGAAAGAATTTATTAGAATCAAGAATAAATTTACTGAAATCAAGTAATAATTTATTTAAATAAGGGAAAAATTCAGTAAGGTGGCACCATACTATCAGTAAGGTGGCATGTTACTTGAGTAAGGTCGTACGTTACCAAATTTAATCCTTATCTTTTTCAAGTATAATAAGGATTTGATACACTTATATCGGATAAGAGTATTTTTTAATGGGAATTAAGGTGAAGTTATGTATAAATTATGGTAGAGAAATTACTAAAAGCTACTATGAAATACTATTGAATTTTATTCATTATTCATATAGTATGTCAAAGCTTGAGAAGGACAAAGCTTAACTGTTTCTATAATTTTTTCTGTTGTAGAGTATTCGGGTTGAATCCAAGGTCTTTTTGTGGGTTTGAAAACTTCAGGATTATTTTTAACGCATATTCCAGAGGCACAACATTTATTTGGTTGCCAAACAATTGTTACTTCTCCATTAGTATAATGCCTAACTATATCTCTATCTTTAATTTTGCTTCTAACACTCATAGTAAATCGTGATATTCTTTATTTCTCTCAATAACAATCTTCACATAAGGGCATATAGGTAAAATCTTAAAATTGTTTTCCCTTGCATAGTTTACAGCATACTCCACAAGCATTCTTGCCAAGCCTTTCCCTTCATGCTCTTTATTTACTCCTGTATGATTTATAATTAATTTTGAATCCTTTATTTGATAATCAATCTCCCCTGCATCTTTTCCATTTACAAATAACTCAAATCTATTCTCTTCCTTATTATCTATTATTTCTATTTTGTCTTCCATAACTTTTTCTTATCAGTGGTTTTATGAATTAATTACGCAAGAGATTTGGTTTTTATTATTTTAAAAATCAAAACACAATTAATAAACATGTACACTTCCTTGAGATGATGGTAAATAGCTAACCCCAAGCCATGTTATGCAAAGAAGTATAAGCGCAACTATTAATATCCAAAGGGAAATTCTAATATTGATTCTTTGTATTCTTGTGTGTATATATGCTAAATAAGTTGTTATGGTTAAAAAAGCCCAAGTTTCTTTAGGATCCCATGACCAGTAGTTTCCCCAAGCTGCTTTTGCCCACATGCAACCCATAAGCATTCCTAAAGCCAAAAAGCCAAATCCAACATAAACTAAATTGTCAATTAGTTTTTCCAATTCTCTGTCGTCTTTGTTTTTTCTTAATTTGTTAAGAAGAATGATGGCTGCAATGGTTGATGCTCCAAACATTGAATATGAAATAATATAGGATGTAACATGAGGAATAAACCAATAGCTTTGAAGAGCAGGCATAAGATTGGTTGAATGTATTTCTGGCTTAAGAAGATTAATGATGATGAAAACAGAACCAACCAAAGCAGTGTAGGAGAGGAGCCATTTATATTTCCAAATCCTGTAAGTTATAAATCCAATAGATGTTATGAAAAAAGAATACCAAAGGCGAGTTTCTCCCATTGTTCTAAAAGGAGGTCGATTAACAGAATGCCAAAAAAGAATAATGAAAAGTAGAAATACGGATATTCCCATTAAGAAAAGAATATTAGAAACCAATCTATACTTTGTTTTGTAAACAAGCAAAGATGCAAGAACCCAAAGTAAGATTGAAGGCAATGCAAACCAAATAAAGCTATCCCAACTCATTTCTTATAGTTTTTACCGAAAATTATTAATAAAAAAGAACCTAAAGCCAAAAGTCCAATTCCCAAATACACCATATTTAACCATGGGTCATACACCAGTTCAAAGCTTGAATAGGAAGACATTTTGCCCATATTATTATCATAACCATATTGATAAATTCTCCAGTTGCCAGCCCTTAATGGATAATTGACTCTTAAGTTTTCTTCCTTATAGTATCCTCCCTCTTGAGTGTAAACCTCAATATTAGAAATGAAACTCTTAGCCTCCGAAGGAGTCATAACCAAAGCCAAATTGGAGTCAATATCCGTAAACATTGGAATTTGCATTTTGTTGCCAGCAGAAATCCAATGAGATTTTACTTTATTATTATTCCTTATTTCGACAAGGGCAGCAGGACAAGAAGCCTTCATTGGCACTTCCTTGTAGGAAGTATCACTATTGCGAACTGCGTTATGGATATATTTCTTTAGCTTTATCTTATAACAATTAAAAGAAAACTCTTCTTTAGAATTTGTATCTATTTGAAAATATACAGGCTTATCCTTAGGCAAAACTTCTCCAGTTTTTTTATCAATTACTGCAAGCTTAGGTATATATTCTTCAATAGTAAAATTGTTTAACTGTATTGCAATGGGAAGTTCCACAACTTTTGAATCTTTGTCGTAAACCCTCCATTGAGTTTCTCCGATTTCAACATACATCACATAACGATTCAAATTAGAATATCCCAATCCAGCAAAGAAAAGAATCATCCAAAGACCGAGATGATTTAATAAAAAAACAAAGTATTGTTTTGTTAAGTGAGGTTTTCTTTTTGCAATGGTGCAGCCAAGTGAAAGGAAAAGAAGAAAATAAATAAGAACAAATTCCCAAGAGGAGGTCATTTGATTAAACCCTAAAAGAGTAAAGATATTACTTCTGTCAACAACTGGAACTTGTTTGGTTAGTCCCATAATTATTGAAAGGAAAGTTATTGCTCCAATAAGTGAAACAGAAAAAGAAAGAGAGGTAAACCAAATAAAGAAAGCTTTTCTTTTAAGGAAAACAGATAAAACGATAAAGGCTAAAGAGAAGATTCCAAAGTAGAAATTATAAGGGTAGCTTAGAAGATAGAAATCAAACTTGCCAATAGTTACTTGTAGCAGGAATCCTACAAGAACTATCCCCAAAACAATTGCTATACTTTCTTTATATCCCCAAGGTATATCCCAAATCCTTTTTTTATTCTTCATTATGATTTTATTGGTTGGTTATATTCTTTAAGAGTAGTTATTCTTTTGAGAGTTTACCAGTTTTCTTAGCATCTTCCAACCACTTAGGTAAAGTATTCTTTATCCAATTTTCTTTATTTGAGTTTTCTTTTGCCATATCAAGTCCAATATATTTTTGAGCTTTAGCTTTTGTTGTAATATCAGGAAGGTATATGTCCTTAACTCCATGATTAAATAATATTCTTTGAACTTGAATTTGAGCCTGCATTGTTTTGTCCAAGCTGTGAGCCAAAATTCTTTGAGCCTCAACAGGAGCATGGAAAGTTGAACCATGAGAAGCCACAACATAATCCCAACGCCATTGTGCCTGACGAATAAGTTTCAAAACATCTGCCATTTCTTTTTCACTTGCACCATTATCCCAAGCCATTTTAGCCATAATATGAGTCTTTGCAAGTTCCTTTTCCAATCTTTCTCTAATCTCGTTTGCCTTGTCTTGATATTCATAAACATAATTTCTTAGCTTTTCTTCACTGTCTCTATGGCAGGTTTGACAAGTGGAAGAAATATTATTTAGAGGACTCATAACTTGATGGTTTGAGTATTTAATTCCTCCTTCAGAAACATAAGGCATATGGCAATCGGCACAAGACAAACCTGTTTGAGCGTGAGGTCCAACAGAGAAAAGTTCATAGTCGGGGTGTTGAGCCTTTAACATAGGTGCTTTGCTAAGAGCGTGAGTCCAGTCGGTGAATTTTTTATTGTCGTAATACTCTTCAATTGCTTCAACACTCATACCCTTATCCCAAGGGAAGGTTAAATAGTTTCCTTCTTTTGTAAAATAATATTCAACATGGCATTGAGCACAGGCAAGAGTTCTCATTTCTTGAGGAGTTGCTTGTTTTATATCTTTGTTTTGACGAGCAAAAGCTTCAATAAGTGCTGGACGAGTTATGGTTAAAGCCATTGTTTTTGGATCATGACAATCAGCACAACCAATTGGATTAACAATCTCTTTCCCCAATGCTCCCCATTTTTTATTATAAAACTTTTCAATACCAATTTCATTCATAACTCTTGGAACATCGGGGCTTTTACAAGTCCAACAAGTTGCTGGTTGAGGTCCGTCAGTATCGTTTTGTGGAGCTCCAGTACGAAGAGTGTGATGAATATCTTCAATGGCATAACTATGTCCTCTTGGTGCAGTGTAGTCTTTTGAGAAAGCATAGCCAGCCCAAAGGACAACCATTTGAGGTCTATTTTCTAAAACATCTTGTTTTATGTTGCCATTATACTTGCTTTGAAAATCCATATTCTTGGTTTTTAACCAAGTGTTATATTCTCTCGGATAGTTAATTCCCCACTCAGAAGAATGAGGATTAATACCTTTAATCTCAACTTTCTTATTGCTATATAGGGTAGCAATTTCAGCTCGGCGTTCAGTTATTGAAGCTGCCAATAATCCTAAAAGAAATACGATTACCATTACAGTAACAAATATAGCCCAACCTATAATAGGCCTTTTCTTTATTGCTTCTGATATTTTCTTCATAATCATAATATTATTTTTTTGTTTTATTCTTTAACCAATCAGGAACTGGAGATTTTGGAAGTGGAGCAAGAGAGTTTGGAGAGGAAGATATATTACTAATTTTTGTGTGAGGAACATTGGTATGGCAATCCCAGCAAGCTTTAGCCATTCCTTTTTTAGTGTCATCAAAACTATACATTCCATTTTTTACTATGGCTGTATTTAAATGCTCGTGACAACGAATGCAATTATCCATAATTACATTATAACTTGCATCTCTTGGACGTATAACTTGGGGTTCTGCATGAAAAGTAAAAACAGCAGAATGATATAATCCATCTTTTGCCTTAAAGAAGTATTTGTTTGCAATATTATTATGAGGAACATGACAATCATTACAATTGGCATAATATCTGTGAGAACTGTGAGACCATGTATCGTAATAAGGAGCCATTATATGGCAGTTGATACAAGTTTCGGGATCATCGGAAAGATAGGAATGAAACCTCGACATATAGACGGCGTAGGAAGAAAGACCTGCAATAAGCCCTCCAATTACGAAAAGCGGAATTATTAACCAGGCAGGGAAAAAGCTTAAAAATTTCTTCATAACCTTGTCTCAATTAAATATTTCGGCAAAGTAATGAAATAAAATCTTTTTTTCCAAATCTTTTTTGAATTTTTTTTCTTTTGATTAAAAAATAATCCTCCTTTGTAGAGAAAATAAGGGAGTTTAATTTCCTGCTTATTTTAAAATTCTCTACAAAGGAGGTTTAAATTCTATCTATTTATTTGTTTTATCTTTTTGTTGATTCTTCTGAACCAACTTTTGCGCAAATAAACTCTCTGTTCATTCTTGCAATATTTGATCTTTTAATTTGTTTTGGACATTCAGCTTCGCAAGCATAAGTGTTGGTGCAGTTACCAAATCCCAAATCATCCATTTTTGCAACCATATTTTGAACTCTAATTGCAGCTTCAGGCTTTCCTTGAGGTAATAGTGCCAATTGAGATACTTTTGCAGAAACAAATAGCATCGCAGAAGCATTCTTACATGCAGCAACACAAGCTCCACAACCAATACATGAAGCAGAATCCATTGCTTCATCAGCTTTATGTTTTGAAATTAGAATTGCATTACCATCTGGAACTCCTCCAGTTGTTGCAGAAACATAACCTCCTTCTTGAATAATTTTATCAAGAGCAGTTCTATCAACAATCAAATCTCTAATAATTGGGAAAGGTCTTGCTCTCCAAGGTTCGATTGTTATTGTTTCGCCATCAGTGAACTTACGCATGTACAGCTGACAAGTAGTAACTCCTTTATCAGGTCCATGAGGATGTCCATTAATATACATACCACACATACCACAAATACCTTCCCTGCAATCATTATCAAAACAAACTGGGTGTGATAGTTTATTAACAAGGCTTTCATTTAATATATCTAACATCTCCAAGAAAGAACAATCTGGAGAAATGTTACTTATTTTATATGTTTCAAAACGTCCTTTAGCTTTTCTATTTTCTTGACGCCATATTTTTAATGTAAAATCCATCTTACTTGTAATTTCTTTGTTGAACGTTAATAAATTCGTATTTTAAATCTTCCTTATGCATAACTGGCTCTTGGTCCTTACCTTTGTATTCCCAAACACCAACAAACATAAAGTCTTGATCATTTCTCTTAGCTTCTCCTTCTTCGGTAACATATTCTTCTCTAAAGTGTCCACCACAGCTTTCTTCTCTTTGAAGAGCATCTTTAGCCATAATTTGAGCAAGTTCAATATGGTCAGCCAAACGAATAGCTTTTTCAAGTTCAGGATTTAAAGAATTCAGATCACCAGTAACTCTAACATTTGACCAAAATTCTTTCTTTAAATTTTCAAGCATTGGAATAGCCTTTTGAAGGTTTTCTCTATTTCTTCCCATTCCAACATATTCCCACATAATGTGTCCAAGTGCTCGTTGTAAAGAGTCAACTGTCTTTTCTCCCTTAATCGCCATTATCTTTTCAAGCTTTTCTTTAACTGATTTTTCTGCATTCGCAAATTCTTCAGTTTCTGTTGAGATTTTTGATTGATAAATTTGGTCAGAAAGATAGTTTTGCATTGTGTATGGTAAAACAAAATAACCATCAGCTAATCCTTGCATTAAAGCAGAAGCACCCAAACGGTTAGCTCCGTGGTCTGAGAAATTAGCTTCTCCAGCAGCAAACAATCCAGGAATTGTTGTTTGTAGTTCGTAGTCAACCCAAAGACCTCCCATAGTGTAGTGAACAGCTGGATAAATCATCATTGGGTTTTCGTAAGGATTAACAGCTACAATCTCTTCATACATTTGGAATAGATTGCCATAACGTTCTTCAACCTTATCTTTTCCCAAACGTTCAATTGCTGATTTGAAATCCAAGTAAACTGCAAAACCAGTTGCCCCAACTCCATAACCTGCATCACAACGTTCTTTTGCAGCACGAGATGCAATATCTCTTGGAACAAGATTTCCAAATGCAGGATAACGTCTTTCTAAATAATAATCTCTATCTTCTTCAGCAATTTCAGTTGGTTTTAGTTTTCCTTCTCTAATTGCTTGTGCATCTTCTATTTTCTTAGGAACCCAAATTCTTCCATCATTTCTCAAAGACTCAGACATAAGAGTAAGCTTTGATTGATATTCTCCCTTAACTGGAATACAAGTTGGGTGAATTTGAACATAACAAGGATTTGCAAAGAAAGCTCCTTTATGATAACATTGAACAGCAGCAGAACCATTACAATTCATTGCATTGGTTGAAAGGTAATAAACATTACCATAACCTCCAGTTGCAATAACTACTGCATGTGCTCCCCAACGTTCTATTTCTCCATTTTGAAGATTTCTTGTAATAATCCCTCTTGCTCTACCATCAACAACTACCAAGTCCATCATCTCTCTTCTTTCATACATCTTAACAGTGCCTGCCTTAATTTCTTTTGAAAGTGCAGAGTAGGCACCAAGAAGAAGTTGTTGTCCTGTTTGTCCTTTTGCATAGAAAGTTCTACTTACTTGAGCTCCTCCAAAAGAACGATTATCCAACATTCCAGCATAATCTCTTGCAAAAGGAACTCCCTGAGCAACGCATTGGTCAATTATACTATTTGAAACCTCTGCTAAACGATAAACATTAGCTTCTCTTGCTCTATAGTCTCCTCCTTTAATTGTATCGTAGAACAAACGGTCAACGCTATCTCCATCATTTTGATAGTTCTTTGCTGCATTTATTCCTCCTTGAGCAGCAATTGAGTGAGCTCTACGAGGAGAATCGGAAATGCAGAATATTTTAACATTAAAGCCCAAAGCTCCCAATGAAGCAGCTGCAGATGAACCAGCCAAACCAGTACCTACAACAATAACATCAAGTTTTCTTTTGTTTGCAGGATTAACTAATTTTTGACTTGCTTTATATTTTGTCCACTTTTCCGACAACTGACCTTCTGGTATTTTGGAATTAAGTGTATTCATATCTTTATATCTTTATATTATTAATAAATAACTTTATATCTTTTTGCTATTTAGCGAGCATAATCCAGAGTGGAATGATTGCAAATCCAATAGGAACAACAACAGCATAAATTACAGAAACCCATTCAATAACTGGAGAGTATTTCTTATGACTTAATCCAAAGGTTTGAGCTAAAGAATTAATTGCATGATAAAGATGGAATCCCAATGCAAGAAAAACTAAAATATAGATAAATGAGTAAGATTTTTTAGCAAACAACTCTTGACTCATTGTGTAGAAATCAGGTTCAGCATGCTTGAAATCTTTTCCACAATAAGTTTCAACTTCTTCCTTAGTCAAATTAACCATATTCTTTTTGCTATTGTCCATTTTCTCTGGAGTGATTTGACTTATTGCTTGGTATTGTGCCATAAGAGCAGCTTGGTCTTTTTCGTTAAGCTCTCCACTTTGGAGTTTCATTGCTTTTTCTTGAAATATTTTATCGACCTTTTCTATGCTTGCAGAATACTTGCCTTCAACAATATCCAATTTAACGAAATAGAAATTGATAAAGTGCAAAACTAAAAAACAAGCTACGATTCCTCCTGTCCAAATCATATAACGAGACATAAAAGGAGTTTTAGTTTTAGTTTTAACTTTGTAGCGAACAGGGCGAGCCATAAAGTTTTCAATTGTGAGCAAAATAGCTACAACTATGTGCAAAAGCACACAAGCCATAAGTACTATTTCGAATACCTTCACAATGTAGTTTGTACCCATGAAATGACTTGCATTTCTGTACCATTCTCCACCATCCTCTCTTAAAAGACATAGGTTGATACCTAAGTGTACAGGTAAGAATAATAGCAAAAACAAGCCGAAAGAGGCAAGTGCTATCTTTTTGGTGATGGAGGCAAATTGTATTAGTTTCATAGATTTATGCTTTTAGTAAATAAAAAATTTGCTTATAAATAAAAAGAACTGCAAAATTAGGAATTATATTTTATATGGGCAAATAAAGTCTTTAGGATAAATTTTTTCAGAAAATTAAAATATCCTATTCCAAAAGAAGAATGTCCATAAAACAATTCTTGCAGTCAAAATGTAATTTATAGGTTCTTTGATTGTCTTTTAAAAAGAGTTCTTGATCAAAATCTGGAGTTTGTTTGTCTCTAATCAAGCATTGTCCTAAGGTATAGCGAATACAATTTTTTGTTCGCATAAGAACCATTTCATTTGGTTTAGAGTTTTTAGAGTTTTCTTTTTCTAATCCATATTCAATATCTTCAACCTTATGTCGAGTATAGAATTCCTTTGCTTTTTCATTAACAATATTTGCTCTAAAGTCCAATGTTTTTTGAGGATAAGGAATTGTGGTTTTTTCAAACTCCTTTTGAATTGGCTTATATGCTTCTTGTCTTAATTCATAAAGTTTTTCAATAAGATTTCTTCTATGCTGGTTAAGAAGGGAAGAGGCAAAGAAAAAGTTGTTGGAACATTTGTTTTCAAAGCTTCGCAAATAGAAAATGCTATCTCCAAATTTATCAATCTGTTTCAAAAGATTGTTTTGATAGTCTTGAGTTTTTAAAGCAATTTGCTTTTCTGTAATAATATCTTCTTGAACTTTTAGCCCTTGCTCATCAATGGCTTGTAAGGAAAATCCTTGAGGAGTTTCAGAAAGAGTAATATCTATTGCAATCTTTCTTTTGGATTTATCAGAAAGAACTTGTTTTGAAAACTGAGTATCTAAATTCCTGTAAATTTTAGTCAGAAGTTTAATGTCAGGTTTCTTGTTTGGATATATCATAACTAAACCTTGAGAAGGATTTTCCTCAACTCCATTAACCAAAAACCCTTCAATATTACCATCCATACTTATAAAGCAAAGTCCATCTCCATTTGAAAATCTTTCTTTTGTATCAACTTGAAAATAGAATTTCCCTCTTCCAGAACGATTTATATCGCTAACCTTGCCAATATATTTTCCAATTGATTTTGCGGAATCTAAATTTCCAATAATATCTTTCTTCCCGTTAAGATTAAAACTTGTAAATCCACGATTAAAACTCCTTTCAACATCAGGCTCAAATCCAATTTCAGTTTTACCAATGGAGCTTCTGCAATATTTTTCTTTATTGTTTCCTGTATTTATAAAATTATCAATCTCTTTTGAATAGTGAGCTGTTACATTCTTAACATATTCCAAATCCTTAAGTCTTCCCTCAATTTTAAAACTTCTGACTCCAGCTTCAATCATTTCTGGAATATATAAAGAAGCATTAAAATCTTTTGTGGAAAGAATATGCTTATCTTTAACCAAAATCTTACCTTGAGAGTTTACTAAGTCGTATCTACTTCTGCAAGGTTGAGAGCATTCTCCACGATTGCCTGAACGATTGGTAATTTCGTAACTTAAATAACACTGACCACTAAGGCCATTACATAAAGCACCATGAACAAAAAACTCCAATTCAATATCTGGAACATAAGAATGAATTTCCTTAATATCTTCAATGGAAAGTTCTCTTGCCAAAACAACTCTACTAAAGCCTACATCCTTCAAAAACTTAATCCTCTCCTTAGAAATATTATGCATTTGAGTGCTTGAATGAATATTTATTGGAGGAAGATTCATTTCCAAAATACCATAATCTTGAATAATAATTGCATCAACCTTAATTGCGTAAAGTTTATGAATTAAATCCTCAGTAGCTTTTAATTCATTATCAAAAAGAATAGTATTTATGGTAACATAAACCTTTGCATTAAACAAATGAGCATAAGAAACCAAAGAAGCAATATCCTCCAAGCTATTTCCTGCTTGAACTCTTGCACCAAAATTATCGGCACCAATATAAACTGCATCAGCACCACAATCAATGGCTGCCTTGCCTATTTCCAAATTCTTGGCAGGAGAAAGAAGTTCAATATGCTCCATTATAATATAATTAGAAGTGAATTTATTGCAAACAACGTTTATACATCTGAATTGTATTTTGCAATCCATAGTACAAAGCATCACAAATTAAAGCATGGCCAATGGAAACCTCCAATAGATTAGGAATGTTTTTATGGAAGAACTCCAAATTATCCAAATCCAAATCGTGACCAGCATTAAGCCCTAAGTTTTGATGCTTAGCTTCATTGGCAGCTTTTATAAATGGCTCAATGGCCTTATCTCTGTCAATAAAATAATTTTTTGCATAACTTTCAGTATAAAGTTCCACACGGTCAGCTCCACAAGCCTTAGCTCCAGCAACCATTTCTTCTTCTGGATCAACAAAAATAGAAACTCTTGAAACAAGTTTTAGTCTTTCAACAACTGAAGTTAGAAATTCTTTATGTTTTATAGTATTCCAACCAGCATTAGAAGTTAAAACATTATGTGCATCGGGAACAAGAGTAATTTGAGCAGGTTTAATTTCTTCAACTAAACGAATAAAATCATCATTTGGATTACCCTCAATATTAAACTCTGTAGTTAAAATGGGTTTTAAGTTCCTAACATCTGAATAACGAATATGTCTTTCATCAGGACGAGGATGAACAGTAATACCCTCAGCTCCAAAACTCTCACAATCCATAGCAACCTTAATCAAATCAGGATTATTTCCACCCCTTGCATTTCTTATAGTTGCCACCTTATTTATATTTACACTAAGCTTTGTCATAATAAATGCTTTAAAATCATTTTGCAAAGATAAGCATGAAAACAAAACAATTGCATTTTCTGAAAATTTTAACCTCCAAAATTCTTAAATAAATACTTATCTCAAATTAATTAATTCCACAAAGAGAATGAAATTATGATAAAATGAGTGAAGGCAAATAAAAACTCAATCATAATTAAAAATATGTCTGATATATTTTTATTTTTGATTGATATATTTTCAAATATGATTGACTTATTTTTGATTATGATTGATGTTTTTCTGAAAATACATCTAATATAATATTTTAAACTTAATATAACTTAACAGCTCAACCAACTTCTTTTTTGGGGAGTAAATATATTTTTATATCTTTGTAAATTATTTGTTTTGAAAATATTGGTTATTATGGATAAACGTTGGGTGGTAAAGAGAGATGGGGATAGGACTTTAGTTGAGCAGCTTGCACGGGATTTGAGAGTAGATTCTACATGTTTGAGAGAGGAAGATTATAGGGCTTATGATATTATTGCAAATCTTCTTGTGCAAAGAGGGATAAATAGTTATGAGGAAGCTAAGAAGTTTTTTAGACCTAATTTAAAGGATTTGCATGATCCATTCCTTCTTAAGGATATGGAGGATGCTTTAGATAGAATCATGTTTGCCATGAAGGCAAGTGAGAAGATTCTAATTTATGGAGATTATGATGTTGATGGCACTTCTGCCGTTGCTTTAGTATATTCCTATTTAAAACAGTTTTATTCTGAGGTGGATTTCTACATTCCCGACAGATATATTGAGGGTTATGGCATTTCCTATCAGTCTATTGATTGGGCTTATGAGAATGGTTATAAGTTAGTGATAGCATTAGATTGTGGGATTAAGGCTACCCAACAAATTGCTTATGCAAGTGAAAAAGAAATTGATTTTATTATTTGTGACCATCACCTTCCAGCCGATGAGTTACCTAAGGCTTGTGCAATCTTAAATCCAAAAGTTAAGGATTCTAATTATCCTTACAAGGAACTTTCAGGTTGTGGCGTTGGATTTAAACTAATTCAAGCAATTAATATTAGAAGGAATCAACCTTTTGATAAACTTCTTCCGTATTTAGATCTTGTTGCTATTTCCATTGCTGCTGATGTTGTTCCAATTACGGGAGAAAATAGAATTTTAGCTTATTATGGTTTAAAGATCATAAATAGACAACCACGTCCTGGTATTGAAGCTATTCTTAAATTTAGCAATGTTGTTAGAGTTTGTAATGAAGAGGATAGAAAGCTTTATTTTAATCGTGAGCTAACCATTATTGATTTGGTGTTTTTGATTGGTCCGAGAATTAATGCAGCAGGAAGAATTGAATCTGGAAGGAATTCAGTTGAGCTTTTAATTTGTGATAAGTTGGAAGATGCTCAAGTTGTAGCTCAAAAGATTAATGAAACCAATGATGAACGAAGAAAATTAGATATTGAAGCTACTCAACAAGCCATTACTATTCTTGAAAACTCTTCTGACCTTTTAAGCAGTAAGGCTAATGTTGTTTTCCAAAAAGATTGGAGCAAGGGAGTTATTGGAATTGTTGCCTCACGACTTATTGAAAAATATTATAAGCCAACCATTGTTTTCACAAAAAGCAATGGTTTAATTACTGGCTCTGCTCGTTCTGTTAAGGATTTTGACATATATAATGTAATTGAGTCTTGCTCTCATCTTTTGGAACATTTTGGAGGCCATAAATTTGCTGCAGGGCTTTCCATTAAGGAAGAAAACCTTAATGAGTTTATTCGTCTTTTTAAAGAAAAAGTGGAGCAGGATATGACAGAAGAGCAATATGTTCCAGAAATTGAAATAGACCAAGAAATCAACCTAAGTGATATTACTCCAAAGCTATATAGGATAATTAAGCAATTTGCGCCCTTCGGACAAGAAAACAACACTCCAATATTTCTTTCAAAAAGAGTTGTTGATACAGGTCAAGTGCGTCCAGTTGGACAAAAGCATTTGAATTTTTCAGCAATTCATTTAGACATTCGTCATCTTCCTTTTGCATGTATAGGCTTTGGACTTGGCGATTACTACGATAAAATACGTAATGGTGAAATCTTTGACATAGCCTATCAAATTGACGAAAATCAATGGAATGGAAGAACATCAATTCAATTAAACATTAAAGATATTAAACTAAATAAATAATAAATTTTTTTATGGCATTAGACGACAAAAAGATAATATTCTCAATGGTAGGAGTGGGCAAAACCTATCCACCAAGCAAGCAAGTTTTAAAGGATATTTATCTATCATTTTATTATGGAGCAAAGATTGGAATAATTGGTTTAAATGGTTCAGGTAAATCAACTCTCTTGAAGATAATAGCTGGTTTAGACCCTTCACATCAAGGAGAAGTGCATTTTTCTCCAGGATATAGTGTTGGATATTTGGAACAAGAGCCTAAGTTAGATGAAAACAAAACAGTTAAGGAAGTTGTTATGGAAGGCGTTAAGGAAGTAGCCGACATAATAAAAGAATACGATGAAATTAATTTGAAGTTCTCTGAACCAATGAGTGATGATGAGATGACCAAGCTAATGGAACGTCAAGGAGAGGTGATGGAACTTATGGAACAACATGATGCTTGGAATCTTGACAACAAACTTGAAAGAGCTATGGATGCACTTCGTTGTCCAGATGAAGATGCAATTGTCCGTAATCTTTCAGGAGGAGAAAGAAGAAGAGTTGCACTTTGCAGACTTTTGCTACAAGAACCAGACATACTTCTTTTAGATGAACCAACTAACCACCTTGATGCCGAATCAATTGATTGGTTAGAACAACATCTTCATCAATACAAAGGAACAGTTATTGCAGTTACCCACGACAGATATTTCTTAGATAATGTTGCAGGATGGATTTTGGAACTTGATAGAGGAGAAGGAATTCCATGGGAAGGCAACTATTCTTCATGGCTTGATCAAAAAACCAAGCGAATGGAGATGGAACAAAAAACCGAAAGCAAAAGAAAGAAAACACTTGAAAGAGAGTTGGAATGGGTTAGAATGAGCCCTAAGGCAAGACATGCTAAAGGGAAAGCTCGTTTAAGTGCCTACGAACAAATGCTTTCACAAGATACAAAAGAAAAAGAAGAACGTTTGGAAATCTTTATTCCAAATGGTCCTCGTTTGGGAACAAAGGTTATTGAAGCCAATGGAGTTAGCAAAGCTTTTGGAGACAGACTTCTTTTTGAAAACCTAACATTTTCTCTTCCACCAGCAGGTATTGTTGGAGTTATTGGACCAAATGGAGCAGGTAAAACAACACTCTTCAGAATGATTATGGGTTTTCAAAAACCAGATAATGGAACATTTGATGTTGGAGAATCAGTTAAGGTAGGTTATGTTGACCAGCAACACAGCGAAATTGACCCAGAGAAAACAGTTTGGGAAGTTGTTTCTGAAGGGAATGAACAGATTCAAATGGGAGGAAGACTAATCAACTCAAGAGCTTATGTTTCTCGTTTCAATTTCTCAGGTACAGACCAAAGCAAGAAAACAGGAATACTTTCTGGAGGAGAAAGAAATCGTTTGCATTTAGCTCTAACACTTAAATCAGAAGCTAATGTTTTGCTACTTGATGAGCCAACCAATGATATTGACATAAACACACTTCGAGCACTTGAAGAAGGTTTGGAAAACTTTGCTGGCTGTGCAGTAGTTATTTCCCACGATAGATGGTTCTTAGACAGAATTGCAACACATATTCTTGCCTTTGAAGGTGATTCTGAAGTGTATTTCTTTGAAGGCTCTTATTCAGAATATGAAGAAAACCGCAAGAAACGTTTAGGAGATATAACACCTAAAAGACCAAGATACAAAAAACTAATTGCTGATTAAAGATTGCTTTTTTCTGCAATTTTATTAGCAATATTTATTCCATCAATTGCACTTGAAGTTATCCCTCCAGCTAATCCTGCTCCTTCTCCGCAAGGATAAAGACCAGAGATTTGAATATGTTGGAGGGTTTCCTTATCTCTTGGAATGCGAACAGGAGATGAGGTACGAGATTCTAACCCAATTAGATTAGCTTCTTGGGTTATAAAACCTTTCATTTTTCTTCCAAAATCGTTGAAAGCATAATGGAGCGATGAGGAAATAAACTTAGGCAAAACCTTATTTAGATTTGTTGGCACAACTCCACATAAATAGGATGTTGGACTTAGGGCTGAGGAAGGCGTGCTTTTGAGAAAATCTGTCAAACGTTGTGATGGTGCTGAAATGCTATTGTCTGCAGCAACAAACATTTTTCTTTCCAAATCCTCTTGAAGTTTCAAAAGCTTTAATGCTCCAAATTTACCAAAATCCTTTGCATCCTCTTCATTAACACTTACAACAATCCCTGAATTGGCAAATGGAGAACTTCTTAAAGAATTGGACATTCCATTAACAACCAATTCTCCTTTATTTGTAGATGCTGGTATTATCATTCCGCCTGGACACATACAGAAAGAGAAAACTCCTCTTCCTTTATTATTATATGCCAAAGTGTAGGATGCTGGAGGAAGCAATTTTGAATAGTTGGAAGAGTGATATTGAATTTGATTAATCAGTTCTTGAGGATGCTCAATTCTAACTCCCATTGCAAAAGGTTTTGCTTCAAGAGCCCATTTCTTTTCATCAAACAAATAGTAAATATCTCTTGCACTGTGTCCTGTTGCAAGAATAAAATCATCTGCTTCAATCTTATCTCCATTTTGAGTAATAACACCCTTAATAATATTGTCTTTAAGAATAAAATCAACAACTTTAGTATTGAAATGATAATCTCCACCAAATTCTTCAATTGTTTTGCGAATATTTTTAATTATTGAAGAAAGCTTATCTGTACCTATATGTGCATGAGCTTCAATTTTAATATCCTTATCTGCTCCATGTTCAATGAAAATATCTAAAACTTCATCAATGTTTCCTCTCTTATTGGAACGAGTGTAAAGCTTACCATCAGAAAAAGTTCCTGCACCTCCTTCACCAAAACACCAATTGGATTCTGAATTTATTTCTTTTTGACGAACAATTTGTGCAACATCTTTTTTCCTTTCACTAACTGGCTTTCCTCTTTCAATAATTATTGGCTTTAATCCTTTTTCAATAAGCTTAAGACTTGCAAACAATCCTGCAGGACCAGCACCAATAACAATTACTGGTTTAGAGTTGTGAACATCTTTATATTCTCTCTTATAAAGGATTGTTTCATTTTCTGGTAATTGAAAAGATTGCTCATTAGAGGTTTCCATCTTTTCTTTCTTATCTTGAAGATTAAGACTAAGTTTTACCCTATATGATATTGGTTTCTTTCTTGCATCAATACTCTTTCTAATAACTTCACAGCTAAGAATATCAATTAACTTTATACCTGTTTTCTTTGCAATTACTTTCTTTATAACCTCTTGGTTTACCAAATCTTCAGGCAATAGGTTAATTTCTATTTCTTTTATCATCTTTTTTTATTGTTTATAAGGGAAAAATAAGGGAAGTTATTTGAAATACTATTCAAATGTTAGTGTAATGTAGAATATTCTTGTTTTGTATTTATCAATTATGTTTGAGAATGGTTTTTGAGGTTCTGGAATATGCATATTGTTGACACTAAAAGATGATTTAAGTTCAATTCCAAACTTAAAGTATTGCAAATAGAAATCAAAACCAGCTCCAAGAGTGTACATCCAATCGGTGTTTTCTACTCTAAGGAGCAAATCTTCTTCTGCAATTTTTTTCTTTTTTAGTGAAGCCAAATCGTAGGCATGTTTGCCTCCAGCAATAACATAAGGGCGAAAGTCTCTCCAGCGTTTTGATTGAATTTTAAATTCTAATGGAGTTTCCAGATAAATGGCTTCAATATTAGTTGATTCAGTTTTAAACAAACCTTTATCGTCAACAACATTAAAATTAAACTTTCTTTCTCCAAAACTAATTGTTGGTGTTAGCCTGAGACGTAAGTATTCAAAAATCTTTAAATCTCCAATAACTCCAACTTGAAATCCATGTTGAGAATCTATATTCATTCCCACAACCTTATCAGGTTCTGGAAGAGGATCCTTAACTTTAAGCAGAGCTGAGAATTGATTATAGCCTAAGAGAAAACCAAAATGAACTATTTTTTCATCATAGTGTGGCAAGTTTTGTGGTCGTTGTTGAGCCGTAAGACTTAAAGCAAGGAAAAGCGATAAAATTAATAGTATAATAGGTTTTCTCATTACTGTTTTATTCTATAATCTGTCTGAAAGAATCAAACGAACTTTTTCGTAATTAATTGTACCATTTTCACCTAATGACCAATTTCTTTCTTTCATTCTTTGAACAATTGGTTCAATGCAAGTTTCATTTAATCCAACATGACTCAAACGAGTTGGGATGCGAATTGATTCAAAAAATTCTTCAGTTGCTTTAATTGTTTTTTCAATTCTTTCTTCTTTGCTTCTTTCCTTAATTCCAAATACTCTTTCTCCAAACTGAATAATCTTTTCTCCTTTTTCGTCTTTCATAACCTTCATGACTCCTGGAAGTACAATTGAAAGAGTTGTACCATGATCAATATCGTGGAAGGCAGTAAGCTCGTGACCAATCATGTGAGTTGCCCAATCTTGAACAGCACCACAAGCAATCCATCCATTTAATCCCATTGTTGCAGCCCACATTAAGTTTGCTCTAACTTCATAGTCCATTGGGTCTGAAAAAACTTTTGGAGCTTCTTCAATAAGAGTTATAATTATACTTTCAGCAAAGCGATCTGAAATTTGATTTCTTACTGGATAGGTTAAATATTGTTCCATAACATGAACAAAGGTATCAGCTATTCCGTTTGCAATTTGTCTTTCAGGCAAAGTGTAAGTTACTTGAGGATCTAAGATTGAAAACTTAGGGAAACAATGTTCACTATGGAAAGCCAATTTCTCCAATGTTTCTTTCTTTGTGATAACTGCTCCATTATTCATTTCTGATGCAGTTGCAGGTAAAGTTAAAACAGTTCCAAAAGGCATTGCTTTGGTTATTTTATTACCTCCTGTAAGAAGAATTTCCCATTTGTCTTTTCCTTCATAGAAGGTTGCAGCAACAATAAACTTAGTTGCATCAATAACACTTCCTCCTCCTACAGCAAGAACAAAATCAATATTATTTTCCTTAATGAAATCAACACATTTCAAACATGTTTCGTAGTGAGGGTTGGGTTCAATTGCTCCAAATTCAAACACTTTTCTATTTCCTAAGGCTTGAATAACCTGGTCATAAACTCCATTCCTCTTTATGCTTCCTCCTCCATATGTAATTAAAACTCTACTATCTTGAGGAACTAATTTATCTAATTTCTTAATCGTATCCTTCCCAAAAACTATTTGGGTTGGATTATAAAACATAAAATTCTTCATACTCTTTTTTTATTTATAATTACGATTATTTCCTAAAGTTTATTGCACACTTCGTTTAAAAGCAATTGTTTGTTGATTGGTACAACACCAACTTGTTCACAAACTAAACCTCCTGCAAGATTAGAAATTTCTGCAACTGTTCTAAATGGTAAATCTAAAGCCAAACAAAGAGAAGCAACACTAATAACAGTATCTCCTGCTCCTGAAACATCGGAAATTGACCTGTGGTGTGCAGGAATTATTACCATGTTGTTTTGTTTTAAGTTGTAGTCAGCAATAAATACTCCATTTTCGCTTAGAGTGATGAATATCATTTGAGATTTTATTCTTTGATGCAAAAGATTTGAAGCATCAATCAAATTATCCATAGATGGAAGGTCAAACTCAATTTTCAATCCTTCCTTTAATTCCTTAAGATTTGGTTTGAAAAGGGTAACATTTTTATATTCAAGAAAATTCTTTTTCTTTGGATCAACAGCAGTTGGTATTCCTTTTCTATTTGCAAGCTTCACAATTTCCGAAATAACTTTAGGAGTAATTACTCCCTTGTCATAGTCTTGAAATATTATTGAATCTATCTTTGATGTATTAATAATATTGGATATTGAGTCAATAAAATCTTTCTCATCTTTTTCACTTAAAGAAGTTGTAATTTCCTGGTCAACTCTTAGCATTTGAACCTTATTACCCAATATTCTTGTTTTAACTGTTGTTTCTCTCTCTCTTGAAAGCAAAATTCCATCTTTAGTGATGTTTAGTTTTTTCATTAAAGAAAGAATGCTCTTTGCCTTTGGGTCGTGTCCCACAACAGAACAAAGAATTGGGTTAGCTCCCATAGCTTTAATATTTAAGGCAACATTGGCAGCACCTCCCAAACGGTCTTCTGTTTTAACAATTGTTGCAACTGGAACAGGAGCCTCAGGAGAAATTCTATCAACTCTTCCCCACATGTATGAATCAATCATAACATCTCCAATAATCAAGATGTTTAACCCATCAAACCTGTTAAATATTTTCTTGTAGTCCATAATCAAAAATTTAAATTGAAAGTTCTCCTCTTAAAGGAGAGTTTAGCATTTCAATAATTTGGCTTTTGTCAGTGAAGTTCCCAAGCAGAAACATTAGCTTTGCAATTGCCGATTCAGTTGTTATGTCGTGCCCACCTATAATTCCAATTTCAGCCAAATGAGCCGATGTTTCGTAATGTCCCATTGCAACAGAGCCAGCCTTACATTGAGTTACGTTATAAATGATTATTCCTTTTTCAATTGCTTCTTCCAATGCTTCAATAAACCATTCTTCTGTTGGAGCATTGCCTGAACCATAGGTTTCCAAAACAACTCCTTTTAATCCTTCCATTGAAAGAATTGTTCTAAAATAACTTTCCTTAATACCAGGGAATAGTTTTATTAGAATTACATTATCATCAAGTTTCTTGTAAGCTTTAAAAGCTTGGGTTGGCTTTTGAAGAAATAGATGTGGCTTATAAGTTATATTAATTCCCACTTTTGCAAGGGAAGGAAAGTTTCCAGAATAGAATGCTTCAAAATATTCTGCATTAATTTTGGTTGTGCGATTTCCTCTATATAATCTGTCTTCAAAAAATATACAAACCTCAGGAATAGAAAGATTTTCATTTGATGCAATTTCAACAGCTCCAATTATGTTTTCTCTTCCATCTGTTCTAATCATACCCAAAGGTAATTGTGAACCAGTAAGAATAACTGGTTTTGCAAGGTTTTCCAGCATAAAACTTAAAGCAGAAGCAGTGTAGCTCATTGTGTCTGTTCCATGCAAAACAATAAAACTATCATATTTATCATAGTTTGTTTCAATAACACTTGCAAGCCCAATCCAATAGTCGGGTTTCATATTTGAAGAATCAATAATTGGGTCAAATCTAAATGAGTCCAACTCACAGTTAAACTCTTTCAAAACAGGCAAAGCCTCATATATTTTGGACATATCAAAAGGTAGTAAAGCTCCTGTTTTTTTGTCTTTAACCATACCAATTGTACCTCCGGTATAAATAACTAAAATTCTCTTCATCTAAAACGTCTTTTTCACGAATAATCTACAAAATTACAAATAATGTTGTAAAAAAGAGATTTGAGCAAAATAAAAAGAGATTAAATCCTCAAGTCTATTTAAAATTATGCCATAAAAATTTTATTATACCTTATATCAAGTTATTTTTTCCTTGTTTAGTCGGAATTAAATCAAGTAAAAATTCTCTATGGTCGTACTATAACATCATTATGGTACGACCATAACTAAGTTATCATACCACCATAACTATTCTATGGTACGACCATAATGATGTTATGGTACGACCTTACGAAATTTATCCCTTATGAAAAATAATTATCTCTTTGTTTTGTAATATTTTATCCTTATTAAATTATTGTAAGTCTTGATTGTTTTTTTGAATAGAAAGAGAAAAGAAATTTTTATGCTTTAGAGTTTGGAATGAAATTTGATGTTAGAAGAAAAATAATATTGAATAAATAAATTTTGAAACAACAAATTAACTAATTTTGCTAATAATTATGTATATGAGAACCTTTAAATTCCTCAAAATAACGTTTTTCTTTTCTTTTCTTTTGATTAATGTGTTCTGTTTTGCACAAAACAAAACAATAAAAGGGCAGGTTGTGGATGCAGAAAACAAGGATGGAATTTTTCGAGCTACAGTAAGCTATTCAATTGATGGCTTTGCTCAAGGAGTTACAAGTGATGATAATGGACGTTTTGAAATTGAAATTCCACAAGAGATAGATACCATTAAAATTTCTCATATTTCTTATAAGCCAAAACTCCTTTCCATACGTTCAGTAAAGAAAAGCATTAAAATTGCTCTTGAGCCACATGCATCTCAAATTAAGGAAGTGGTAATTACTGCAAAAAGGGAAAAATACACCAACAAGAACAATCCAGCCGTTGATTTAATTGAAAAGGTAGTTGAAAACAGGGATAAGAATTCTATTTTAAATCATTGTCCTTTGCAATATTCCTCTCACAACAAATCATTAATTGCTCTTGACCCAACCAACGATACTCTTTTAAATAAAATACGTCTTCGTCCTGTTGTAAATCTAATGCAATCCTTAGACCAAACCTATTATGGCAGCAAGAACTATTTACCATTATATTTCTTTGAGGAGATAACAAAAATCTTTTGTAAGGATGGAGGTAAACTTGATGAGCAAAGAATAGCAGTAAAACATGTTAATTTAACAGATCAAGTTACTGAAGATGATGCAAAACAGATGCGTTCAAGCATTTTTCAAAAAATAAATCTTTATCAAACCTATGTTGATGTTTTAGGACATCAAATAATGAGTCCAATCAATCGTTTGGCTCCAACCTTCTATAAATTCTTTATTGAAGACACCCTAATGGTTAATGACAAGGAATGCATTCAGCTTTCATTCATTCCAAGAAACCTCTATGACATAGGTTTTATGGGCTATTTATACATAACAAACGATAGTAAATATCAACTAATAAGTGCAAAACTCTCAATTCCTGAAAAATCGAATATTAACTTTATTGATAAGATTGATTTTATTCAAAATTACAAAACAGACTCATTGGAAATTGATGGAAAGAAACAGGAGGTTACTTATATTGTTGAAGATGCCATTTATGCAAAGATGAATTTCTATTCCCTAAAGACCTATGGATATAGCATAAATACTTATTCTCAACCAATTTTTGAGCCTTATGAACTTATGAAAGAAAAAGACCTCAAAGATTTTGAGATTACCCAAGAAAACAGACTTTCTCCTCTAACCGAAACAGAAATAAAGACCTATCAATTGCCTGACAGTCTTAATTCAGTAACTTGGTTTAGGGTAACAAAATATCTTTCTGAAATTTTCTATGGAGGATACCTGCTTATGGGACCTTTGGAAATTGGACCAATTGATAATTTGTTTTCTTTCAATAAGGTTGAGGGCGAAAGATACCGTTTTAGCGGCAAAACAAACTATAAACTTAGTCGCAACTGGTATGTGAATTGGATGTTAGCCTATGGAACTGTGGATAAAAAATTCAAATATGAATTAGATTTAAAATATAGTTTCAACTCTCTAACCAAAAATCCTAATGGATTTCCTGCTCATTTTATTGGAGTAAAATATACCAATAATACGTTCATCCCTGGTAGAACAATATTCAACAGCAACTACGACAGAATATCACTATCCATAACAGATATTGTAGATTATAAGCTTGCATTTCAAAAAGCTCTAACTCTTCAATGGATGTATGAAACAAGAAAAGGAATTAGTTTTAATCCTTATCTAACTCTTCAAGAAGTAAGAGCCTATGGCGATTGGAACTTTGCCAATTTGTATGGAAAAGAAATTACAGGATTTCGTTACGACAGACTTGGTATTAATATGAATATTGTATTTAATGGTAAATGGATTCAAAGAAATCAGGCAAGAGTTCAGCTTGCAGGCAACTACACTTCTATGAACATTAACTATGAGCTTGGATTTGGAAACACTCATCTTCTGAAAGTAAAAGCATATCGAAAGCTTAATCTAAATCCATTTGGCTATATGTTGTTTTGGGCAGAAGGAGGTTATATTTGGGGAAAGATGCTTTCGCCTTATTTGTTCACAAACACAACTTATAACAGTATAATTTATCATCAATCAGCCTTCAACCTGATGAGTACAATGGAGTTCTTCTCCGACAAATATGTTCAACTCTTTGCAATATATAATTTGAATGGAATATTATTTAACCGTATACCACTAATTAGAGAATTGGGATTAAGAGAAGAAATTAACTTCAAAGCAACCTATGGAGGACTAAGAGATGAAAACAGATTTATGATTGATAATGAGTTTGTGAAAACATTTACCGATAAACCATATATTGAAGTAGGTGCAGGCTTTCAAAATCTCTTTAACCTTATTGGAGTGGAATACATAAGAAGAATAACCTACACCGAAGGTTTACCTGAATATAAGAAATGGGGAATTAGACTTAATTTAGTTATGAGTTTTTAAAATCCTGGCAATTGAATTAAAACAGTTGGCAATAAAAGAATCCAACCCAAAATAACCATAGCCAAAATAAACTTCCAAGACCATTTAACCCATTTTGCATAAGGAATTTTAGCCAAACCTAAAACAGCAATCAAAACTCCTGATGTTGGAGTAATAAGATTGGTAAATCCATCTCCAATATGGAAAGCAGTAACAGCTGATTGAAGAGGAATATCAGTCATAAGAGCTATCTCTCTAAACATTGGCATAAGCATTGCTGCCTTTGCAGTTCCTGAAGTAATTATCGCATTTAATAAAGATTGAAAACCATACATAAGGCTTAAAGCACCAACAGGTCCAGAACCATTAATTGAGGTTGCAACTGAATTAAGAAATGTGTCAATTATCTTTCCATCTTCCAGAATAACAATAATTCCACTTGCCAATCCCACAACCAAAGCAGCACTCAACATATCCTTTGCTCCAGCAATAAAAAGCTTAGAAATATCAGAAGCATCCTTACCCATTGCCATTCCAGTAACAATAGCCATTGTAAAGAAAAGAGCAGCAATTTGCACAAAGTCCCATTCAAAAATCATAACCCCAACTATAAGATATATGATTGTGAAAATTAAAATTGATAAACAAAACATTTGAACAGATTTCTTTAACATTTTATATCCACTTACAATAAAAACAATGGCCAAAACTAAAAGAAGAATATAAGTTGAAAGACCTCCCTTAAACATTTGAGGATTTAAACCAACATAAAAAGAGTAAGCAACAATTGTTGCAGAAGAAATAAAATAAGCAAGCCAAGTTCCTTTATTAGCTTTTGAAGCTTCCAGCTTTTGAGCTGAATCGTGGTTTTCTCTCCAATAATTATCTTCTTCAAACATTATAGACTTGCTTGGATTTTTCTTAACCTTTTTTGCATACCACAAAACATAAGCAATACCTAATCCAGTTATAATAAACCACATCACTAATCTATATTCAATTCCACTAAACATCTTTATCCCTGCAATATCTTGAGCAATTCCTAAAGTAAAAGGATTCAAAACACAACCAGCAAAACCTAAACCAGCAGCCAAAAAGCACATGCATACTCCCACAATGGAATCATAACCCATACTTATAGCCAGAGGGACAAAGATAATTACAAAAGCAATGGTTTCCTCACTCATTCCAAATATAGCACCAAAGGAAGAAAACATGACCATAATAAGAATAATAATAAGATTATTTACTCCAATCCATCGCAAAAACCTGAACCTTTCCAATCTATTGCTATAATTCAAAAATGACTGAACTCCCATATCAATAGCCTTGGTTTCATTCAAAATCCAAAATGCACCACCCAAAATTAAAAGAAAAGCAATAATTGCAGGAGCTTTTTTAAAACCTTTAAAGAAAGCAGACATTATTTGCCAGGTTTGAGGGGCTTGTTCCACTCTGTGATAACTGCCATTAACAACTCCATTAATAATCTTACCACTTTCTGTAACCTGTGCCTGTCTTACAAATTCACCAGCAGGAACAAACCAGGTTGCAATGGCAGCAAGGATAATTAATCCAAAAATAATAACATAAGTGTGTGGAACCTTCTTAAACATATCTTCTCAAATTAAAATTTACATAAAACAAAGGGCAAAAATACAATAATAAAATAAATACAGAAAGATATTATCTTAAAGGATTGATGTACTCTGTGTTATTAAGAAGATCTTTCTCTAAAACTTCATATATTAATTCTCCTCCCAAAAGTAAATCTTTATTTGGAATATTTATAGAAAAAATTATATCTCTTAATAAAAAAGTCATTTCAGGATTATAGCAATATAATTTTTCTCCATTATATGTTATTTCCCAAGGGAGAGAAAAGAAAATAGAGCTCTTATTATTAATTAATATTTTTTCTTTTTCTCCATTTTTGATAATAATCTCAAAATAATTCTTTGATCGATAGAAAAGGCTATTACATGTGAAATTATTGTTAGAGTAAAGATTTTCAATATCAATATTGTTAAAAAAAGATTTTATATTATTTGTATCTATTTTACTTAAATGTTCAGGATTTATTACAAAACTAGAATTCCCTCCATAATTTTCTCTTTCTTTATAATCTTTGATTTTTTGCGATAAAAATTCTGTAAAATTATTGATATCAGCCTCTGTACAATTAAAGTTATTCTTTGTCTTATTTAATGATTTGTATTTATCATTTTCAAATATCGCTTTAAAAACATCATCTTTAAAAGCAATATCTATTTCAAATGAATTATTAAAAATAATTTTTCCATTACGCTTTTTCTTTAAGTAAGCAATCTTTTCATTTCTTTTATCTTGTGCAATCAAACTATTCTCTATAGGTGTAAATGAAATAGATTTAACAACTACAGATTTTATTTTTGAATCAAAGAACTTACTAATATTGGTATTATGCTTTTCAAAAGGCATTTCACAGAAATTATTATCAACTAAATAAGTTGATAATAGATCCAAATTTTGATTTAATACATAGACCTTATGTCTATTTTGTAAATGGATTTCTTTATTCTCATTTATAACTAAAAAATCTCTTATAGGGACATTAAATTCTTTCCAATTAATAGAATTAATCTTTGAACAATAAATATAATTATTTTGGTCAATTAAAATTATTGAATCCAAAAGAGCAATATTTTCTACTCTATCTCTGGAAGAGTTTTTTATAATTTTGTATTTACCTTGCTCTAATGGAGTAGGGATTTGAGTTGTCGTCTTCCAATTATCGTAAGTTATTGCTAATCCATTTGAATGACCTCCCACAATCCCAATTGTATCATTTTTCATAAAAATAGATAATATTCTTGTATTAGGAATAAAAGGCTTGTTTAACTTTTCCCATGTTTCGCCATAATCTTTTGAATAATGAATATATTCATCTGAACCACCCATCCATATATGCCCATCTTCAAAATGAGTTGTGGTATAAATCCATGAATCTCCATTAAATTTTATAGCTTTCCAATCCTTACCACCATTACTTGTTTTATAAACTATATTATCATCTTTTAAAATAGTTTTTGTATGATTATCTGCTATTAATATTGTATCTTCATTAAATTTAATAACCACATTTCCAAAATTAATATCAGAAGAATTATAATATGATTTTAATGACTGTATGATTTCTTTATTACTTTTTTGAGCAATTAAACTAAATGGAATAAAAGATATTAATAATATAGATATGTATTTTTTCATATTATGAGCAGTTATAACAAAGCAAAAATACAATAATAAATAATTAACCATCTTTGGTTTTAGAAAAGAATTTTGATGTTAGGCTTGGTTAGTTATAAAAAATAATACCTTTGTAAACCTTAAAACAAATATCAGAAATGAAAAAAATCTTTATTTTAATAGCATTACTTATAACTACTACAAATTTATTTTGTCAGCAAGATACTACAAGAGTTCCTTTTGTTGCCTATTGGTCAATTGGAGATAGCTATAATTTTAAAATAACAAAAACACATAAGGAATGGAAAAAAGACAAAGTTTCAAAAGATGAAAAAAATGAATATACTGCATATTTTACTGTTATTGACTCCACAGCAAACTCCTATACAATACGTTGGGGTTTTGATAATTATTTAGCCGATTCTTATGATATTCCAGAAGAATATATGAAACTATTTGAAAAATATGATTTTTTGGAAATCTTATATACTACTGATGAAACGGGAACTTTTAATGAAATTTTGAATTGGGAAGAATTAGGAAAAACTTTGTCAACTATGATTGATGAATTAGTTAATGTGTTGGGTAAGGATAATAAAGAATTGTTTGATATTTTAACAAAGACAATGAAACCTGTAAAAACAGCATATATTACTAAAGAAGGTATTGAAAATCTACTTGTACCGGAATTAAAAATTTTCCATTTCCCTCTTGGGATTGAAATAGATACTCGTTTGCCTTTTTATTATGTTGATCAATTGCCAAATTTGTTTGGAGGAGGTTATATAAAATCAAATGCAAAACTTTATATTGATAAAGTTGATTTTGAAGAGAATTTTTGTGTTTTAAAGCAAGAGTCTAGCTTAGATCAAAATGATGTAAAGTCCATGTTAACGGAATTTTTTGAAAAAATGGAATTTGAGGGTAAATATAAAGATGCGACTATGGTAATGGATACTATATTAAACAATTCTGAAATAACAATTGATGATAATAATATTTATGAATATTATTATTATCCAGGAATACCCCATAGAATTGAAGTTAATAGAGAAGTATTAATTAATATGGATGGTGATAAAGCCAGAAGAAATGATAAAGTAATAATAGAATTGCTTTATGAAGAATAAAATTTACTTAAAAAGATTTATTCTAATGCTTCTTGGTCTTCACTAAAAATATCATGATGTTTGAATTCTGTTAGAACAAATTTATCTTTTTTAAATGTAAAATTATAATAGTCAAGATCTCCTGCAAACCATTCTGTCAAATGTTTATATCGATAATCTTTTTTAGTTCCTGTATTTTTAAGCCAATTATCTCTATTGTCAAAATTATCAAAGAAATAGAAAATAAAACCTTTATATTCAAATACTCCTTTTAAATTAATGTGGTCTTGGTTAAAAATAGGAGTATTTTCATAAATACAAAATTGGAACTCTTTAAGTGTATCAAAATATTCTACGTTAATTAATTTCGAATATCCTTGCTTTTCCATAATAACTAAGGTGTCAAGCACTGGATAAAGTAAATCATTATTAATTTCGTAATAATCAATCTTTGCTACTCCATCTTTATTCTTTTCTTTGCAGGATATAGAAAAGATTATTAAGAAGAGTATGATAAATAAACTACTTCTTTTCATATCTTTGCCTGATTTTATAAACTATTCCAATAAGAATAATAATTATTGAAGAGAATAGACAAATTCTTGCTATATAGTCTCCATACTTAACATAGAATGTTAGTTTGGTTTGGGGTATTAGAGAAGCTTTAATTACATCTTGCTCCCAAAATTTTGTTTTTTGACTTACTTCTCCTTTTGGAGATATAAAACAAGATGTACCAGTATTGGCACTTCTTGCAATTGGACGTCGTGTTTCAATTGCTCTTAATGAAGCATAGGAAGCGTGTTGTTTGTAACCTTGAGTGTCTCTCCACCAAGAGTCATTTGTAATAATAAATATTATCTCTGCTCCTTCTTTAACTCTTTTTGCAACAAATTCTCCATAAATTGATTCATAGCAAATAGGAGTTGTTACTTTAACATTGGTGCTTTCAGATTTAAAAAGATTGTGATTGTCATCAATTGCAAGTGTTCCAACTGGAAGGTTTCCTAACTTAATGGCAAAGTCTAAAATCTTACCAATATATTTCTTAAAAGGAAGTCTTTCAACTCCTGGAACAAGTTTAGTTTTGTGATATACATTAAAATTATTGTCTTGTTTAATTTGAATAGCGCTATTATAAACTGAATAGTATGGCAAAGGAGCAAACTCTATTTTTCTTGATGCTTCTGTTTTTTCTTCTTCCGATTGCAAACGGCGAGAGAATGAACCAACTATCATTTGTGCTTTTGGATATTTGGAAATGAAATTGCTTAGTTTAGAAAGGTTATAGTTATCCTGTATTTGATCTTCCCAAATTCTTTCTTCCAAGCAACCTTCTGGAGCAAGGATAAAACTTGTGTTTTCATCAGCTTTCTGTTCAGAAAGTGAAATTAGTAGATTAACAATTTCATTATTTGAAAGCATCTTTGTCTCATCGTAAGGTTCCAAATTGGGTTGTAAAACAACAACATCAATTGGAGTATTTTTTTCTTCCTCAAAGCTTGTCCAAATAATAAGTGAAAGAGAAATAGGAATAATAAATATAAAAGCAAACTTTAAAAGGTTGGAGGTAAAGAGTTTTTTGCTAATAAGTTTTAGCTTTCCAACTTTGTCGTTAATTCCTATCTGTTTAATTGCTTGATAAGCAAAATAGTTTGCAATCCAAACCCAAAGAGAACCACCAAAAACTCCAGTATATTCATACCATTGAACCATTATAGGCATTGTAGAAAAGCCATTTCCAAATGTCATCCAAGGCCATGTTAATTCCCAATGGAGATGCAAAAATTCAATACTAATCCAAAGAATTGGAAGAACAAAAAAGCCTTTGTTATTATTGAAATGTATCTTCTTTATATTATGATAGATTTGAAAAACTAAACCTCCTAAAAAAGCATTAAGAAAAGGAGCAAAAAGTCCAAAGAATGTTGCATAAGAAATCCAATAGGTAGTAAGAAGATTGAAAATAAAAAATGCAATAAAACTATACTTAAATACTGCAAATTTGGAGAATTTCTCTTTGTTATTTGAAATATAGTTTTCAACCCAAAGAATAGGTACAAGAGCAATAAATAGAATTGGAGCAAAACCAAAGGTTGGCCAAGCTAAAGCTAAAAGGATGCCAGTTAGTGAGGCAATTAAAAAAAGTTGTTTTTTCTTCATTTTATTACATAATCCATTTTAACATCAAACTCTTCTGCAGGTATTTTATCAAGATACTGGAAAGGGAAACAAACACCAACCTTTAAAGAGTTATTATTTTCAAGCAAACGATCATAAAATCCTTTTCCTCTTCCCAAACGATTATTATTTTTGTCAAAAGCTACAGCAGGGATAATCATTATTTCAATAGATGCAATATCTTCAAATACCTTACCAGTAGGTTCCAAAATTGAAAATGCTTCACCTTCTTTCATCGATTCAATCCCTTCAAACTGTCTAAGTTTCAAAATATCTCCTTCAACACAAGGGAGAAGAATTGTTTTTTCTTTATACCATTTAATAACGAAATCGTGGGTATATACTTCATCCTTCATCGACCAGTATGCAAGAACAATTTTAGAGTTTTTAAACCAATCCCTAGTTTCAATCTCTTCCCAAATAGGTTTTGACATTTCTTTTTTTTGTTCAAAAGAATAACCTTTCTTAAGTTCTTTAATAAGTTTTCGAAGTTCTGTCTTTTCGTTTTTTAAACTATCCATAAAGCAATATTATATACCAAAAATGCAATTATCCAAGCTAAAATAGTTGTATAAAGAGCAAGAAATATAGCCCAACGAAGTTTTCCACTTTCTTTCCAAACAACAGTAAAAACTGCAATGCAAGGGAAGTATATTAAAACAAAAGCTAAGAAACTTGCAGCAGAAGCAATAGTGAACTCAGGAGCCAAAACACTAAGAGTACTAACAATAAGTTCCTTTGCACTTGTCCCAGCCAAAAGGCCAATACCCATTTTCCAGTCAAATCCTAAAGGAATTAAAACGGGTTCAATAAATTTCCCAATATATGAAATAAAGCTATTTCCAGTTTCGTGAGGATTAGGGTAGTTGAAAAGGAACCATATAATAACAGATGCAATTAATACAATTCCTGCAATCTTTTTCAAATAATCCTTAGTGTTGAACCAAATTATAGGTTTAATGTTTCTCCAAGTTGGAATCTTATATTGAGGAAGAGTCATTTTGTAGTCAGTACTAAGAGTTTTTATTATTGTCTTCTTGAAAATTATTGCAAATAGAATTGCAAGTAAAACTCCAAAAAGATATAATATACAAAGCACTAAAACTGGATATTTAGGAAAAAAAGTTCCAATTAAAAGAATATAAATAGGCAATCTTGCAGAACAAGACATAAAAGGAATTATCAGCATGGTTACAAGCCTGTCTTTTTTATTCTCAATTGAACGTGTAGCCATAATTGCAGGAACATTACAACCAAAACCCATAATCATTGGAACAAAACTTTTCCCATGAAGTCCAATTTTATGCATAAGTTTATCCATAAGCCAAGCTACTCTTGACATATAGTTAGTTGCTTCCATTAAGGAGATAAAGAAAAACAGAATTATTATATTAGGTAAGAATATAGCCACTCCTCCAACTCCTTGAATTATACCATAGGAAAGTAAATCGGAGATCACACCATCTGGCAATTTTTCGTGAACCAATTGACTTAGCCAGTCAAATCCTGCTTGCATCCATTGCATTGGATATTCTCCAATATAAAAAGTGGAATAGAACATTAGCCATATTACAAACCCTAAAAATATGTATCCCCAAAACTTATGTGTAAGTATGGAGTCTATTTTCTTAGTTGTGGAAACTGATACCATATATTTTAATATGTTTTTGTTTCAATTCCAAGAGCTCTAACTTTTTGAGCAAATGTTTCTAATTCTTCAATACTTAGTTTTTCCAAATTGCTTTCAGGAGTAACTCTGTCGATTGCATAAAGCATAACCATACGAGGCTTAACTTGTTTAACAACTTCCAACCATGCAGAAAACTCTTCTTGAGTTGTGTTGTCAATAATTTGTCCATCATTTTCACCTCTTAGAAGTAGGGTTTGCATAATTGCATCTTTGCCAAAAAGAATCAATTTTTCTTTAACTTTTTCTATATCTACAACCTTTGGATTTGCCTTACTGATTGCATAAAACATCTTAGGGGTTGCAGAGTCAAGTTTTAAGATTGGATTATCAATCTTATGTAAAGCATTGAAAATATCTTCTTTTAAAAGGTTTGTAGCATTTGAAAGTACAGATATTTTAGCTTTTGTAGCATAAAGATTTCTTAGTTCAACAACCATATCAATAATTTCACAAAACTCAGGATGAAGGGTTGGCTCTCCATTGCCAGAGAAAGTTATTGAATCAATAATTGTTCCATTTCCCTTAAAGAGAATTAATTTTTCTTTAAGTTCTTTCTCTATATCTTTTTTTTGAGGAACCAAATCAACAATTTCTTTTGTGTCTTCATTCCATCCACATTCACAATAAACGCAATCAAAATTGCAAAGTTTTTTGTGAGCTGGCAAGAGATTAATCCCCAAAGAATTTCCTAATCTCCTGCTATGTATTGGTCCAAATACAATTTCATTAAATAACATATCCGATTAATTTTTTGCAAATATCAATAAAAACGATTAGAAATGGAAAGAAATTATATTTGAAGTGAAAGTTTTGTTTGTGAAGATTTGTCAAATAACAAATTAGAGTAATGATGAAAATTAGAAGACAAGCAACAAAACTAAAATAAATAAAAATAAAATATCATCTATAAAAGAGCAAATGATATATTATCACAAATTGTGAAAAAAGCCCATAAAAGGGTATCAAAAATTGATAAATATAAAATTTATAGTACTTTTGTAATCTTATTTTTAGAAGAGATGGATTTAAAAAACATAACACACCCAATACGAGATTACTTGGAGCTTTTTGATAAACGTTTTACTGAAAGCGTTTCTGTGGAAGGTTTCTTTATTGATGATATATCAGATTATATTCTTCATCAATCAGGTAAAAAGATACGCCCTATTCTTACATTTCTTGCAGCAAAGGCTACCAATGGAGTTACAAGTCAAACAATAAGATGTGCCTTAATTTTGGAGATACTTCACACTGCTTCCTTAGTACATGATGATGTTATTGATGAGAGTGATAAAAGAAGAGGAAAAGATACTTTAAATTTCAAATGGGGAAACAACACTGCTGTTCTTTATGGAGATTATCTTTATGGAAAATGTCTTGAAATTATTGAAACAGAAAGTGATTTTAAACTTCTACCAATTTTTGCAATAATAACAAGCAAATTACCTTTAGGAGAGTTGATGCAGAAAGATGTGTCTGATAAAATGGATTTTAGCGAAGAAAGTTATTTCAAAGTAATTAGTAATAAAACTGCCGCTATGATGGAAGTTGCTGCAGAAATTGGAGCAATGAGTTCTGGAGCTTCCACTGAAGAAATACAAAACTTAAAGTCTTTTGGCTATTACATGGGATTGGCTTTTCAAATTAGAGACGATATTTTGGATTTCTTCCCTGAATACAATACAGGCAAGCCTTTTGGAAACGATATAAAAGAAAAGAAAATAACACTTCCATTAATATTTTTACTAAATGAATCATCTCAAAAAGAAAGAGAAGAAATACTGCAATTTATTCAACAGGACAATAAAAAAGAAAAAGACATACTTGATTTAATAAATAAAGTTAGAGATGGTGGCTTTATTGATAAATCAGAAGAAAAGGTTAATATGTTTTGTCATTTAGCCGAAATACAACTTAATAGATTTAAAGACTCAGAAAGTAAGAGTAGTTTAATTGACTTGCTAAATATATCTGCAAAACGAGAAAGTTAATAATTAATCTAATATAAAATTTAAGTACGTAAAAAAATGAAAAAGTTTATTTTAATCTTTGTCGCAATATTCTTATGCGGCATAACAATTAACGCACAAACAAATAACAAAAAATCTACTCTACCTACCGTAACTATAAATACTTTAGAAGGAAAAGCAATTAAAGCTTCCGAATTTTCAAATGATGGAAAACCATTTGTAATTTGCTTTTGGGCAACATGGTGTAAACCCTGCTTAATGGAACTTAATGCAATGGCTGAACAATATGATGATTGGCAAAAAGAAACTGGAATAAAAATTTATGCAGTATCAATTGATGATGCTCGTACTTGTCCAAAGGTAAAACCACTTGTTAGTGGTTCTGATTGGGGTTATGAAGTTGTTTTAGATCAAAACTCTGAGCTTAAACGTGCCTTAGGTGTAAATAATCCTCCTCACACTTTTATTGTTAATGAAAAAGGAGAAATTGTTTGGCAACATGTTGGATATGCTCCTGGAGATGAAGAAACCCTAATTGAAGTATATAAGAAAATTGTTAAAGGAGAAGAAGTAAAATAGTATGAAGAAATTATTATTAGCAATATTTCTGATTACTTGTTCTTTCAATGGTTTCTCACAAGATATTTTTGGAGGAAAAGTAACTGGAAACTTTCAGATGGATGTTCAAGCATCAAAAGAAGATTCAATAATTGGTGCAGAGAAAGTAAGCGAAAAGCTTTTAATGAATGCCTTTACAAATATCCTTTACACAAATGGAGATTTTTCTGCAGGAATGCGTTTTGAAGCTTATCTAAATCCTATTCTTGGATTTGACCCACAATACAAAGGAGCAGGACTTGCCTATAGATTTGCTTCCTATAAGAAAGACTATTTGGAGATAACTGCAGGAAATTTCTACGAACAGTTTGGAAATGGTTTAATTTTCCGTTCCTATGAAGAAAGAAACCTTGGATTAGACAATGCAATGGATGGATTAAAAATTATCGCTCGTCCAGTTAAAGGAGTTGCATTAAAAGGAGTAATAGGAAAGCAACGCTACTATTGGGAAAAGATCTGGGAAAGCGATAATTTTGGTTTGGTTAGAGGAATTGATGCTGAGGTTTCAATCAATTCTCTTTTCAAAAAGTTTGAAGCTTCACCATTGCAAATTATTGCAGGAGGAAGTTTTGTAAGTGTTTTCGATAAGGCAGAAGATAGATTTATCATTGAACCATCAACAGGAGATAATTATAAACTTACAATGCCTGAAAATATTGGTTCTGGAGCTGCAAGATTGCAAATGTCCTATAAGGCTTTTAATCTTAATGCTGAGTATGCAAGAAAAGGACAAGATCCAAATGCAGTTAATGGATACATATTCCATAAAGGAGAAGCAGCCTATTTATCATTGGGCTATGCAGCAAAGGGTTTAGGAATTAATGTTTCTGCAAAGAGAATAGATAATATGAGTTATAAGTCAAGAAGAGGAGAAACAGGAAACATGCTTAATGTAAATTATCTTCCTGCTCTAACTCGTCAACATTCATATTCTCTTTTTGCAATGTATCCTTACGCAACTCAAGTAAATGGAGAAATGGGTATTCAAGCAGATATTATTTATAAATTGAAAAAGAATACTTTCTTGGGAGGAAAATATGGTACTGACCTTAAGTTAAACTATTCAATAGCAAATTCAATAGATAAGAAATATGTTCAACTAAACCCTGCTGGCAATTATGAAGGAACTGAAGGATATTCATCCTCATTCTTTAAAGCTGGAGATGAAATATATTTTGAGGAATTAAATTTAGAGTTAGGTAAAAAACTTAGTTCAGATTTTAAACTAAACCTTATGTATTCTTATCAAACCTTCAATCCAATTGCAATAGGTCATCAAGGAGAAAAATTTATTTATGCAAACGTATTTGCTGCCGATTTAACTCAAAAACTTAAGAAAAGAAGCTCCCTAAGATATGAAGTTCAACTTCTTTTAACAGAGCAAAACTATGGAGAATTTGCTGCTGGAGACTGGATTCAAGGAACTGTTGAATATAATTTGGGTGGAAAATTCTTTGTTGCTGCAACTGACCAATGGAATTATGGCAAACTAAATGGAGAGAAAGTTCACTACTATAATTTTGCTGTTGGATACACAAAAGGAACAACAAGAATACAATTAAGTTATGGAAAACAAAGAGAAGGTATAATTTGTATTGGAGGAGTTTGCAGAATGGTTCCTGCTTCAAATGGATTATTTGCAACCATTACAAGCAGCTTTTAAATAATGGTTAATGGTTATTGATAAATGGTGAATCTCAAAAATAATAAAGAAAAATGAAAAAAATAATATATATATTTGCAATTATACTTCCTTTAATTTGGGTTAGTTGTGATACTATTGAAGAAGAAGAAAGACTGGTTTATCCAAAAGGTCAAACCAAAGAAACTACTCCAATTACGAAAGTAGATACAATTCAAAAAGTTTTGCTTGAAGATTACACTGGATGGAAATGTGTAAATTGTCCAAGAGCTGCAGTAAAAGCAACAGAGATGATTTCTAAATATTCAGAACAATTAGTTGTTATGGCTGTTCATGCAACTGCATTTGCTAATCCTTCAACAGGGAATAATAATCTTGATTTCAAAACAGAATATGGAGAAAAATGGGCTATTGACTTTGGTTGTACATCCTTGCCAACAGGAATTATAAATAGAAAAAAGATAGGAGGAGTATATACAATTGGAGATGCAAATTGGGATAATCAAATACAAAATACAATTAATTCTCAAGATCATATTATGAATATTAATCTTGGGGCTGAATATCGTTCTGATGACAACCAAATATTAGTCAGTACAGAAAATATATTTCTTAAAGACTATAATTCTTCAATGCTTATTAATGTTGTAGTTTTAGAAAGTGGAATTATTGGTGTACAATATAATACTGACCCTAATTATGGAACAACTCCAAAGATAAATGATTTTGAGTTTAATCATGTATTAAGAAAAAATGCTCTTATTGATTATTCACTAAGTCTTAATGGAGTTGCAAAAGAAACAATTATTAAAAAGAATTATCTAATAGATGTTGATCCAGATATTCAAGATATTTCTAAATGTACTGTTGTTGTATTTGTTACAGATGCACAAACTAAAGAGGTTATTCAAGTAAATGAAATTCATCTTTAATTTGCTGTAAGATTTTAGTGTATTTATTGTCTAAATTTAAAATTAATACAAAATAGTAGGTGTGAAGAAACAAATTATTGTATATTTGCACCATAAATTAAAAATAAAAGAAGATGAAAAAAATATACTTTCTATTAACAATCCTATTAGGCCTATCTTTAGGTTTAAAAGCACAACAAAATTTTGAATTCTCTTACAATGGAACAGTATTTACTGACACTGTTAAAATAGATGTTGCTTCAACAGGAGGAGAAGAAGTTTCATTAGATTTCATACATTTTAAAAATATAAGTGCTGACACGATATACGTTAGAGTTTATAGACAAGACATTTATTTAAATCCAACTGCATCATTATTTATGTGTTTTGATGGAGAATGTGTAATTGATACAATACCACAAAACGTTGTTGCACTTGTTCCTAATGTTGAATATACATCTTTTGATTTGATGTACACCTACACAAGTGATGTAACAAGCACTGCAAGAATTCATTTAGTTGATACATTAAATCTTCAACCAATACAATCATTTGTTGTTCAATATAGAAATCCAGATGCAGCTCTACCAAAACCTATTAAATCTAATGTTCTTTCTTTAGAAGCATATCCAAATCCTGCTGCTAATAGTGCAACAATTAACTACTCTTTACCTTCAAACTACAGACAAATAACTTTAGTTTTAAGAAATATGATTGGAGAAGAATTAAAGACAGTTCAATTAAGTTCTTCTTCTAAAGGAAAACAAACAATCAATACTTATGATTTACCAAATGGAGTTTATTTCTACTCTATAATTGGTGATGGCAAAACAATTGCAACAAAAAAACTAATTGTTAAACACTAATTCACAAGGAATCCCTTTTTAAATAATAATATATTTAATTGATTAGCCTTCGCATTATTTAATAATGTCGAAGGCTTTTTAATTTCCCCAAATTATCTCCTTATTCTAATTTACTAACTCCTTGTTTTAATTTACTGAAACCTTACTTCAGTAAAATGAAACCTTACTTTAATTTCTTAAGGAAAGGATCTAGAAAAAAGGTTTTTTAGCCAAAAAAAGTCAATCAAAATTCAAAAAAGATCAATCAAAATTGAAAATATATCCCTTATAATTGAAAATATATCGGATATATTTTCAATTATATCACTTGTTTTTTTAGAAAAACAATTTTAAGAAACTATTTCGCTTTTTTCATCTAAAGCTAAGCTATAATTGCAAACTCTAATTCTTAAATTTGGGGGAAATAGAGTTAAATAATGTTAAAATACTTGACAAATAAATTACGTGTTGTACTTTTGCGGTGTATTAATAAACTAACACACTATAACAATGATTAAAATAAATGATTTAAACTTTTCTTACAAGAGAAATAAACTTGTAACAAATAATGTAAACCTGAACATCCAAAAAGGCTATATTCATGGTCTTTTGGGGAAAAATGGTACAGGAAAAACAACACTTTTGAAGCTTATTGCTGGATTATTATTCCCAGATAGTGGCAAAATTGAAGTTATGGGCTTTAATCCACAAAAACGTCAAGTTGGGTTCTTGTCTAATGTGTTTTTCTTACCAGAAGAATTTGATGTATACAAAATGAGCATTGAAGATTATGTTAAAACACATGCTCCTTTTTATCCTAATTTTTCAATGGATGATTTTGATGATTTTTTAAACGAATTTGAGATATATAACAAGAAAGAAAAACTAACTTCTCTTTCTTTTGGAACAAGAAAAAAAGTGATTATTGCTTTTGGATTGGCAACTCATTCAAAACTTATGATTTTGGACGAACCAACAAATGGTTTGGATATTCCTTCAAAGAGTCAGTTCAGAAAAATTATTCTAAAGGCAATGAATGAAGAAACTTCTATTATTATTTCAACCCACCAAGTTAGAGATTTGCATAATTTGATTGACAGTATCATTATTTTAGATGAAGGAAATATATTGTTAAATGCATCTAATCAAGAAATAACATCAAAACTTTATTTTGGAGTTGCCACAGAAGAAAATGCTCAATCAGATATTCTTTACTCTGAAGAATCAATTAGTGGGAATGTTTTTGTTAAGGAAAACAAAGAAAACTTAGAATCAAATATTGATATTGAACTTCTATTTAACTCAGTTTTCCAAAACAAAGAAAGAATTAAGAATTTATTCTCAAACTCTAATAGATAAGATATAAAGTTATGGAATTTAATTTAAAAAGATTTTTCGAACTTCTAAAAAGAGAAGTGATTCTAAATAAGAAATTATATTTCTATGCCTTATTTGGATTTTTTGTAGCTGGACTACTATTATTAACCAATCTTAATTTTGAAACAAATATTTTAAAGATTGATCCTTCATATCATTCAGGATTTAACTCAAATTATCTTCTTTGGTTTGCTGTTATTTTAAGTGGATTTATGTATGAATCAAAGAAAAAGAAATGTTTATTGATAAATGAGATTATTCTTCCAAGTTCAGTTTTTGAGAAATATTTAGTATCCTTTTTCAGGGTAATTATTTTCGCACCTATATTATCCTTTGTTGGAATTATGCTGTTTTTTATATTATCCAAATATGCTTTAGGTAACATATTTGTATATATTAGCAATGAGTTAACTTTAGGTTTTGTTTTTGAATCAATATTATATTCATATTTTTATGCTCTGCCTTTGATTTCTGTTTTGCATTTCTGCACGCAATTCAAAAATAGATTTATTCCAATTTTATCAATAGTAATAATACCAATTTATACTAATATTTGGGGATATGTAGATAGAGTTATAGGAAAAGCTTATTTCGGAGGGAAAATAGATAACTTTATGCCTTACTATGGAACAAGTGGATTTTACTTATGGGCAACAGTAATTGGAATAATAATATTTCTTTTCTTTCAATACATTACTTACCTAAGATTTACAGAGAGAGAAGTCTAAATTAAAATTAAAGAGAAATGAAGAAAATAAAAATACAAAAAAGCGTTAAACTATTGATAGCCTTTTCAATTGCGCTATTGATTACCTTAGTTGTTATTGACAATAATTATTATGCAAATAATAAAGATAAAGTTGCCAAAAATAGAGAGAATCTGCGATTTACTCAAATTTCAACTATATCAGTGATGAGTTGGGTTAATAATATGGATATTAAAGAAAATCAATTAATGGAGATTGGGATTATTGTTGATAGTGCTAAAACCAAAAAAGATACAATTAAAATAAAATAAGGAGAAACAAATAATGGAATTAAATTTGACAAGATTTTGGAGTTTATGCAAAAGAGACTTCAAATTAAATCTAAAGACAGATATATTTATGCTAAGTGTGATGGGCATAATTTCAGGATTCTTTATGGTAAGTAGTCCTTCAAATTCAGGATTTTTTACCTTCTTATTTCTTATCCTTTTGGGTTTTTCAATTTTTAAGGAATATCATAAGAAAACATCCAAAACAAATATTCTAATGCTTCCTGTTTCAAACTTGGAAAGATATTTAAGTGTTTTTGTAAGAGCTTTTATATATTATCCAATCGTTCTTTCATTGTTTATGTTATTGGGAAGTATTGTTTTTGGAATTCTATATTTAGTAATTGGAGTTGGATTTGACTTTACTCTTTTGCCAAATTTTTATGTTGAGATAGTTAAAGAATGGGGAGAATCATTTTTGGAAACCCATTTTGTTTTTGCATTGTATTTCTTTGGTTCAATATTCTATAAGAAAAATGCAGGACTTAAAGTTAGCTTACTTTTAATGGGGATTGCATTTTCTGTATTTATAATCTATTTTCTAATAGTACACTATTTCTTTGGTGCCCATGAAATACATCGTCTTAAAGCTATGGTAGATACTTACAATTCCTTGGAAATAACTTTTGGAATTATAGTTTCATTTTTCTTACTATGGCTTTCCTATTTAAGAATAACAGAAGAACAAGTTTAGATTATGATAACACAAGATTTAACACCAATTTATCTCAAGCTTGCTGATAGAATATGTGATGGGATTCTTTCAGAAAAATATGAGACTGAAGGAAGAATTCCTTCAGTTAGAGAGCTTGCAGCACTCAATGAAGTGAATCCAAATACAGCCATGAGAGCATTTGACTGGCTACAACAAAAAGAAATAATCTTTAATAAAAGAGGTATGGGATATTTTGTTTCATCTAAGGCAAAAGAAATTATAACAGAAGTAAGAAAGGAAGATTTTTGTACAAATACCTTGCCTTTTGTTTTCAAAACCATGCTTTCTTTAAATATAGATATTGAAGAAATCATTCGTAAATTTGAAGAATTTAAAACCAAAAAATCAAAATAAAATGAAAACGAGTTTAAAAATAGGTTTAGGAATTGCAATAACATATATAATTGCAGTACTAACAACATCTTGTGCTGGATTTAATGACAAGAATCATATTGATTTATCCGGAGTTACAAAAGTTGCAACGCAAGAAGTTTCTACTTTTGATAAAGTTGAAGTAAGTGGAGCTATAGATGTTATTGTTAATATAGGAAACAAAAGTGAAGTTGTAATTGAGGCTGACTCTACAATTTTACCTTATATAGTAACTGAAGTTAAGAATAGGGAACTAAAGATTCACAATAAAGACATTAACATTAATAGATTAAAAGATTTAAAGGATTATAAGGTATTGGTTACAATAACAACTCCTTCAATCTTAGAACTTGAATCCTCTGGAGCTTGTGATATAACCATAAATGATTTGAAAACTGATCAGTTTAAAGTGTCTTTGTCAGGAGCTTGTGATTTAAAAGGAAATATAGAATGTAAAGTTTTAGATTTTGAAGCCGCTGGTGCTTCTGATTCAGAATTAAAAGGAAAAGTAAAGAATTGCAATATTGAACTTTCTGGAGCAAGTGATATTAAGGCTTTTGATCTTATTGTAAACAACATTAAAATTGAAGAAACAGGTTCATGTAATGTTGATATTACTGTTATGGATTCTTTAGATGTTGAACTTTCAGGTGTAAGTGAATTGAGATATAAAGGAGAACCTAAATACATAAACAGTGATGTGTCAGGTGTTTCCAAATTATCAAAATTCGAAAATAAAAAATAAGTAAAATGAAAATAAGATTAAGCACAAAGCTATTTATTATTGGCTTTGCAGTAGTTATAATTGCAGTTTTGATTATTGCCACTTGTAGAGTTAAAACCAATCCTGAGTTCTTTATAGAAACGTCAACAAATAAAAATAATTCAACAATAACGATAGAAAAAAATGAAATCATCGAAAATGAAGTTAATGAATAAACCTATCACAAAAAGTAGATTTACAAAGAAGATAATTGCTTTTTGTTTGGTTATAACCCTTAGTATTGGTGCAATGGCACAAGGCTTTAGCATTAAGGGAAAGATTGTTGATGAAAGTTCTAAGGAGGCTTTAATGTATGTAAACTGTGTACTTTTCAACCAAAAAGATAGCCTAAAACAAATCAAAGGAACAGCTTCTGATACAAATGGAGTATTTGTTTTGAATGATGTTAAGAAAGAAAATTTCAACTTAATCCTAAGTTTTATTGGATATGAAAAGATGGTTATTCCAATCAATAGTTCAATGTTTAAAGGAAAGATGCTTGATTTGGGAGAAGTTAAAATGAATATTTCAGGCGAAGGACTTGGCGAAATTGAAATTGTGGCAATGAAGGACAGGGTTAAGTTAGATGCTGATAAAATGACTGTAAATATTGACCAGACCACTGCTCAAAGTGTAACTAATGCTTTTGAACTTCTTAAGAAAACTCCAGGAATTGCAATAGATAATGAGGATAACCTTAAACTAAATGGAAAGAGTGGTGTTTTGTTCCAGTTTGCAGGAAGAGATATGAAACTTCCTTGGAAAAGTCTTGTTCAAATTCTAAAAGCTACTCCTGCAACCTTAATAGAAAAGATAGAAATTATGGCAAATCCTTCTTCCAAGTACGATGCTGAAGGTGTTGCAGGGATTATAAATCTAATTTTTAAGCAGGACAAAAATGATGGGATGAGCCTTTCTGTTGGAACAAATGCTTACTACACTAAAGACTTTTCTTATGTAGGAGATTTAAACTTTAGCCAGGTTTCAAAGAAGTTTACCAACACTCTTTCTTTCTCAACAAGCAACTGGAGACAAAGAATGGAACAAAACCTAAAGAGAGAAATGGGATTTGGAAATGATAGTATTTTTATAAATCAAACTGGAGATAACTTATACAATGCTCAAGATTATACCATAAATGCAGGTTCAGAATACCAAATCAATAAACGCAATTCAATAGGTATAAATCTTACTTATTCAAAAAGCAAAAGTCCTTTTAAAGAAAATCATAATGAAACAATGTTCACTACTCTTTTTGGAGGAATTAGAACAGATTCTCTTAAATATATGAACACTGAAGGTACATCTTATGATATGAATAACTATATAGTAAATCTTAATTATCAAAGAAAAATTGATACCCTTGGAGGTAAATTTAGCACTGATTTTGACTTTATTCACAATTCACAAGATGTTCTTTCTTCTTCCAATACTCGATATTACAATCTTGTTCAAAACCCAAATAATGCATATAAATATGAAAGCTTAGATAACCAAACTTCAAGTTCCTATAATTCCTATGTTTTTAGAATGGATTATTTGAAACCATTGGGTAAAACTTTCAATATGGAAATAGGAGGCAAGGTAAGTATTACAAAAGTGGATAATAATTTTGAAGCAAAACTTAATAATCTAAACGATATATCTAAAACAAATCACTTTATTTACAACGAGAATATCAATGCTTTATATGGTTCGCTTAATAAGTCTTTTGGAGAAAAAACCTCACTTCGTTTGGGAGTAAGAATGGAAAATGCAAATTTAAATGGTAAGCAACAAATTGGAGATAGCTCCTTTAAACAATCCTACACTGACTTTTTCCCTAACTTATCATTATCTCATCAATTCTCACCTAAATATCAATCTACTTTCACCTATTCAATGCGTATATCTCGTCCAACCTACGATAATCTAAACCCTTTCCTTACAAAAACAGATGACTATTCCTTCCAAACAGGTAATCCAATGCTTCGTCCTCAATACACTCACAACTTCTCTTTACAAAACACCTTCCTTTATATGATATTTACTTCACTTACCTATTCATACACTAAAGACGTTGTTTCACAAATGCCAGTCCCTCTTCCAAACAGTCCAATTGTTTACTATATGCCTCAAAATATCTCTTCTTCACATAACCTAAATTTAAGTGTTTCAACTTCCATTCCTATAACAAAATGGTGGACAAGTGTTATTTACTTAAGCGGAAACTATACCAATAACAACAGCCCTGAATCAGATCTAAATATAAATCAAAAGGCATATTCCTTAGTTGGATACGCTGCTCAAAGCTTCACCCTTCCAAAGAAATACAAAGCTGAACTTTCAGGAGTTTATGTTTCTCCAGGAGTTTGGGGAGTATATAAATATGATGGATTCTATGGTGTAAACATTAATTTCAACAAGAACTTTTTCAAAGAAATGCTAACTGTAAGTCTTGGAGTTCAAAATCTTTTCTCTGCCAAAGAACAAGGTGGTGGAATGGAAATGGGTAATGCCAAATTTGAACTAAAACACAAAGCACAACATACATTGCTTAGTGTTGGACTAAGATTTAATTTTGGCCAAACCCAAAATTTTGACAAATCAAAACGTAAGGATGATTTTGATCAAAGAGCCACAGGAAAAAGAGAACAACAAGGAGGAGGAATTGGTCTATAAAGCTTAATACTATAAGGAACTTTAAAAACCTTAATACAAGATATATATACTTCAAAACGGCGATTTACCAAAAGTGAATCGCCGTTTCGCTATAAGTAAATTGGCGATATGGTGGTAGTAAATCGGCGATAATGGGTGAGCATATTGCCCAATTCGGGGGGTACCATATTGGGCAATATGGGGGGTATCATATTGGGCAATATGCCCACCCCGAATTGGGCAATATGCTTTTGACATATACGCGATTTATTTTTTCTTAATCAGAGATTATTGTTTTTACAACTCCATTTCGCTAATAATCAATCAGAAAAATGAATATTATAAAAAGTTGATTAGAAAGATTTATTTTCCTGCAATATATATTAAAATTTATCGTATTATTATATAAATTTGCGGGATTCAAACAGAATAATCTTGCTTGCTATTATTAACCTTTAAAGAATTTATATGAAAAAAATTCTGTTCATATTTATCGCAATTCTTGTTTTCTCAAGTGTTGCAATGGCTCAACGCTATACCATAAAAGGAAAAATTCTTGATGCAATTTCAAAAGAAAAGCTTCCTTACAGTTCAATTTCCCTTCACTACAAAACCGATACGCTGGGAATTTACAAGGGTATAATTGCTGATACGAACGGGAATTTTGAAATTAAAAATGTAAAGAAGAGGGATATGATTTTGAAGGTTAGTTTTGTGGGATATAAGCCTTTTAGAAAAGAAATAGGTGTTTTGGAATTTGACAAAGAGAAGGTTTTGAACCTGGGAGATTTATTTATGGAACTATCTGGAGAACTCGCTGGAGTGGAAATAACAGCAAAAATAGAAAGAATAATTGTTGATGATGACAAGCTGACTATGAACGTTGATGAACAGTTAGCAGCAACAGCAACAAGTGCATTTGACCTTTTGAAGAGGGTCCCAGGCGTTTTCATAGATAAGGATGATAACCTAACTCTCAATGGTAAATCGGGAGTTTTGTTTCAATATAATGGAAGAGATTTACGAATGGAATATAAGAGTGTGGTTGACTTATTAAAGAGTATGACGCCTGACCAAGTGGAGCGTTTTGAGGTTTTATCAAATCCTGGCGTCAGATATGATGCAGAAGGAACGGCAGGAATAATCAACATTAAGATAAAGAAAAATCAAAACTATGGAATTAATGGATCGGTTTGGGGAAGAGCATCCTATCAAACAATGCTTAACTACTATGGTTCCATGAGCTTAAGCTATGTTGATGATAAATGGACAACATCCTTAGGATTCTCACCAATGAAATGGGGATCAAGGGGTACATCAAGAGATGAAAGATACACTGCAAAAGGAGTAGGTGACACAGTACTATTCAAAACTGAGAGTGAAGATGAGTGGCAATGGCTTAACAATAATATATACTTAAACGCATCCTATCTCATCGATACAACCCGCACAATAGGCTTTAATCTCTATGGTTCCTTTGGAGGAAATCCAGAGATAAATAATGAAAATCCCTATTTGATATCTTCTTATCCCAACTATAATCAAGTAGATTCCTCATACCTTGCAGGAAGATCATCAATAACCAAACGCCGTAGTATAGGTTTTGGAATGGACTATGTTAAGAAGCTCGACACATTAGACAGCAAGTTTATGTTAGACTTTTCTTTTAGTCATAATTCCGATATAAGCAATTCCGAAAGCTGGAATAAATATTACATAGGTGACCTTAACACCATACTTGACAGAGAAGAAGGATTTAGAAGAAAAGACCTTTCTCCAGATAATGATTTAAGTTTTAGAGCCGATTACTACAAGCCATTTACCAAAACAATGAAACTTGAAACAGGAATAAAAACCTATTTCTCATTTAGCGATAATGACTACAGAAGTGAACAATTAGATACATTAACTGGAAATTACGTTAATGTTCCAATGGAAACAAACCACTTTAAATACTTTGAAAACATTAACTCACTCTATGCTTCATTCTCCAATACCTTTAAGAAAAAGCTCAATGTAAGAGTTGGAATACGTCTTGAGCAAACCAATACTAAGGGGCATCAATATGTTTTAGACAGTATAGACAAAAGAAGTTATTTTGATATATTCCCCAACTTAAGGCTTAATTATAAGTTTAAAGACGACAACCAACTAACACTATCCTACTCCTATAGAATATCAAGACCTTGGTCAGGTAGTTTGAATCCTTTTATGCAAAAGAGTTCAGAATATTCCTATTCAACAGGTAATCCTTATCTTAATCCACAATATTCTAACTCTATATCCCTATCACATTCTTGGAAATACATGCTCTTTACCAGCATTTCCTATTCCCACACTAAAGATGATATAAATTGGATCAGGACACCATTGGACTCTAATTTTGTTGGATATAACCCATTGGCACTAATGTCTTCTTCTGTTAATTTTGGTTCTTCTCAAAATATAGACTTTAATATTAGCTTCAATAAAGAGTTCTATAAATGGTGGAGTTTTAGAGCTTCCGCTGGAGCAGATTTCTCACAAATTTTATCTTCTCCCAATGAGTTAGACATTAATAGAGAGAGTTGGAGTTATAATGCAAGTTTAAGTTCTGACTTCACACTTCCAAAGAAATGGCGTTTAGGATTCTACTATTATTTCCGTTCAAGTTCAATGTATGGACTAAGCACAAGCAGTTCCTACCAAGACCTTTCGATTAATGTTTCCAAAAGTTTCTTCGATGAAAAATTAGGTTTGACTATAAGTGTTGATGACTTTATAAACATCAATAAAATGTATAGTGAAACAGTATATCGTAATACAATATCAAAGAGTTGGAATTCATATCAAGGGCCACAAGTTGCCCTTTCTCTACGTTATCGTTTTGGAAAATACTACAAGAATAAACAAGTATCAAAACCAAGTGTAGAAAGCTTTGATGATAGAGTAGGAGGTGGTTCTCCTGGAGGTGGAAGATAGATTAACTATTAACTAAAAAGAAAAAGACATACTAATAATAACTCAAAAAATAAAACTATGAAGAGATTAATCATTTCTATTATACTAATTATACCATTATTTTCTTTTGCTCAAGAAATAATGTATAGCGGTGTTCTTATAGATAAGGAAGACAAAACAACAATTCCTTTTGCATCCATTTGGCTTGAAGGAAATACTTATGGAGTTATGAGCGACGATAGGGGTAAGTTTTCTTTAAAATTAAGAAAAGAGAATGATACAATTGTAATTAGAGCTTTTGGATATAAACTTCAAGTTGTAGAAACAAAGAAAAATAAGAAGGAGAATAAAATAATGCTTATTCCTCTTAAAACAACTCTTCCAGAAGTTAATGTTGAAGGAATGGGGCCAAAGGCAATTCTTACTAAAGCATTAAGGAGTGTTGATGAGAATTTTCTTAAGAAAGAAACCTTCTATTTGAATATGGAAAGTTTAATGAAAAAGAAAATAAACGATAGTCTGGTATATCTTCGTTGGGATAATGATGTTTATGAAAGAAGGAGTATTTTAGGGTTGAAACTACTTTTACCAAATTATTCGAATAATCAATTTATTAGTAATGAAGAAAAATATCATTTTAATTATATGAGTTTCTCTATTGATGATATTGTGTATTATTATATGGCTTATATTCTTAATTCTAAATTTATGGCTAAGGGATTGGAGGGTCAAAAAAATGATTTAAACTTTGGCTATTCAATGAAAATTATTATGCAGGATAGTATTGAAAAGGAATATATTGTTTCTTTGCATCAGAAAAAGGAATTGAATAATGCATTTTCATCTGTTCAATTACCTAAGACTATAAAATTCTTTATTGATGCAGAAACTATGGTTATCACTAAAATTGAATCGTTTTTGGATAAATCAAAACCAAGAGCGTTTTTTGATAAAAAGAAAGGGAAGTTTGAGGTAAAAGAACATATTGTTGTTGTTAATTTTAGAGTTTTAGATGGTAAATATTTTCTTGCTAATTGTTTTAGCAAGGTTATATTTAATAATGATCGGGAGGATGTAAAGGAAAAGAATAGTTTTTTGGATTCAATCAAGAAAGACGACTTAAATGAAGAGGTTATAATTTACAATACAAAGCAAATGAAGATTAAACCAGATAAGTTTGAGAAAATTAAAAGTAATAAAACAATTCTACCTATTGAGGAGTTAAAAGAAAAAGAAATTTTTGAAGCAATTTTAGATTAATAAACAAAAGATAAATATAATATGGAAGTAAAGATTGAAGAGACTTGGAAAGAGGTTTTAAAGGAAGAGTTTGAAAAGGATTATTTTGTTAACCTTACTTCTTTTGTACGTCAAAAATATAAGGTAAAAACAATATATCCAAAGGCTTCAAACATTTTTAATGCCTTTAATTTATGCCCTTTTGATAAAGTAAAGGTTGTAATTCTTGGTCAAGACCCCTATCATGAACCAAATCAAGCTCATGGTCTTTGCTTCTCTGTTTTAGATCCAACACCAGCACCACCATCATTAAAGAATATATTTAAGGAAATTAATCTTGATTTAGGAATTGAAACTCTTCCACAAGGTGACTTGTCAAGATGGGCTTCACAAGGTGTTCTTTTGCTCAATGCAACACTAACAGTTGAGGCTCATAAGGCAGGCTCTCATCAAGGCAAGGGTTGGGAAGAGTTTACCGATAGTGTAATATTAAATTTGGCAAATAGAAAATCAGGATTGGTATTCTTGCTTTGGGGCTCTTATGCACAAAAGAAAGGAGAGTTTATTGATCCAACAAAACATTTATTGTTAAAATCTGTTCACCCTTCACCTCTTTCAGCTCATAGAGGTTTCTTTGGGAATCATCATTTCTCTCAAGCAAATAATTATCTAATTGCTCAAGGACAGTTGCCGATAGATTGGAAATAGAAGAAGATTATTTATTTACAATTTCTCCATGCTCAACTTCTGCATGTTCTTCGTGAGACATTCCGAAATAAATTGCAGAAAGTAGAGTGAAAACATAAGCTTGGATGTATGCAACAAGAACTTCCAAAAGAGTCATAAATATTGCAAAAAGGAATGGAACGAAAGAAACTCCATAACCTATTGCCACACTTTTAGCACCAAAGATAAAGATTATTGAAAGGAAGCCTAAAATAATTATATGTCCTGCTGTTATGTTAGCAAACAAACGAATCATAAGAGCAAAAGGTTTTGTAAACATACTTAGTATTTCAACAATTGGCATAATTGGAAGAGGGAACTTAAGCCACCAAGGAACTCCGGGCATATTTATAATATGTTTGAAGTAGTTTTTGTTAGCAGTGAACTGAGTGATGAAGAAAGTAAACAAAGCTAAAACCATAGTTACAGCAATATTTCCAGTAAGATTAGCACCACCAGGGAAGAAAGGAATTAATCCCATTATGTTTGAAAGGAAAATAAAACAAAAGGCAGTAAGAAGATATGGCATAAATTTCTTATAACGCTTCTTGCCAATGGAAGGAATTGCAATATCATCACGAATAAATAAAATAAGAATTTCCACTAAGTTTTGAACACCCTTAGGAGCTTTGCCTTGTTGTTTGAATGCAACCTTCTTTGCTCTAAACACAACCACAATCATAATTAAGGCAACAATAATAAGCATCATCACGTTTTTGGTTATTGAAAAATCAAGTGGTGCCTTTCCATTCCATTTACCATTTTCATCAACACAAATAATCTTTCCTTTTGCTTTTTCTCCATCTCTTTCAACATTTCCCAAACGATAACCCTTGTAAGTAGCATGACCATGTTCAAACTTGCTTGACATAAAAACATCAAGTCTTCCTTCATTAATTAAAATAACAGGTAAAGGAATTGCTACATCTTTATCCTTATAGGTTAAAATATGCCAAGAATGATCATCAACAATATGTCCTAAAATCATTTCACCTGGATCAAAAGGCTTGTTTTCACTGCCAGAAGCAAAGGAGCTAAAATTAAAGCTAAAAAGTATAGTGACTAATATTAATATTCTTTTCATAAACATTTTTCTATCTCTAACGAAGGGCAAATTTAGAAAATTATTTTCATTAATTCGAATAAAAAAAGGAAATTTCTAAAACCCAATTTCCAAATACTATTCTCTAAATGTTGTAATATCTATCTCAAAACCCTAAATCATTAGAATCCTTGCTGTAAAAAAACAAAAAAGCAAAGAGAATAACCCTCTCTTTGCTTTTATACCATAAAGTATTTCTTTTAATTCTTAATCAATTCTATTTATCTAAAAGTTATATCCTAAAGAAAAGTACATACAAATATCAGGATAGTCATATTCAAAATAGAAATTTTCTGTAGTATTTTTAGGGTGATTATTATAGCCAAAATCACAAGAAAGAGTAAAGGAATATTTGTTATAGAAAGCAGTTAAACCTACATTGCCACCAAAACCTAAATAAAAATCATCATAAAAATAATAATCAATTGGAAATTCTGGAGGAGTGTTTATTAAAATATTACTTGTATAATCTCTTTTTTCATTTGTTCTTGCAAACATAGTATAGGAAACATAAGCACCTATCTGTGGTTTTAAGTTAAATTTATCATTTATTGTAATCTTGTAAGTGAAAAGCAAAGGAAATTCTAATTGATAGTTGTAATGTACTCCTTCAAAAAAATATTGGTCTACAGGGAGACAAAAATATACATTCTCAGGTGGAAAATAACCTTCTGCTTTTGTTCCTTTATCAGCAAAATACACTCCAGGGACGAAAGAAAATTTAGAAGAACCAATTGGGATATCAGCAACCGCTCCTATATGAATGCCTGGTTTGAATTGATAAACAGATTGAGCAGAATAATATGTTGATAAAGTCATCCCTGCTCTAACTCCGTATTTGGTTTGTGCTATTGAAACTATGCTTAATAGAATAAGTGCAACTAAAATGAATATTTTTTTCATAGTTATTTATTTTAATTCTTAATAAGTTTCTTTCTAATATATCCTTTATCAGTACTAACTCCAATTATATAAACTCCTTTTGAGAAAGATGAAATATCAAGAGTTTTTTCCTTTGCTTTTAGATTGTTTTGATAAACCTTTTGACCGAGAGAATTAAATACTTCCATAGAATTAATAAAGCTTTCTGAACTTATATTTACTTCTTTGCTTGCAGGGTTTGGATAAATGTTTATTGAAATATCTTCTGAAATGTTTTCAATTCCCATTAGAGGGGTTATACAATCATCTCCTCCGTGAGAATAATTGGAATAGAGTAAATCTCCATTATAAATATAGCAGCGAGTATTACCCCAATCTTCAGCAGTATTGGTGTGGAAAGGATAATATATTCCTTCATAATTGCCTATTCCTTCAATCCATATAGCTGCCATTAGTCCATTAGTTAGAATTGTAAACTCTCTTCTTTGTATTCCATTATAATTAATAGTATCTATATCTTCAACTTGAAAAATTATATCAGGATAATCAGAGTCATAAAGTGTATCTCCAACAGAAAGAGAAAAATCATAAATCATTTTATTTGTTACTCCTGCTCTATAGAACACTTGTCTTTGTGAATTTTCTCTTATCCCTCCTATACAGGTGGCTGTTGTAGAATCAAATTCACTACTTGTAAATGAATAAAGCTTTTTATAGGTTTCATTCTCAATTATTGTATCTTCATCAGTAAGAGCATATCTTCTAAATCTATATGCTTCATCATCATGTCCGTAATAACCTGCATCACAAGTCCAAATCTGAATACCTGGCTTTACTAAAGGTATATACTCGTAGTCTTGTGCATTAAGATTGAATGCTGTTAAGGAAATAACTATTCCTAAAACTAATTTAAAAACATGTGTTTTCATCTCTATTATTTATTTTAATTTTTAATAAGTTTCTTTCTAATATATCCTTTCTCAGTATTTACTCCAATTGTATAAACTCCCTTTGAAAGAGAATAGATATCAAGAGTTTTTTCCTTTGCTTTTACATTAGTTTGATAAACCTTTTGTCCAAGGGAATTAAATACTTCAATAGAATTAATAGTGTTTTCAGAACTAATATTTACTTCTTTGCTCGTTGGGTTAGGATAAAGAGTTATTGAATTATCTTCTATTAATATATCAGTAAGTCCTGCAAAAGGATTTCTGCAATTTGTTCTATCTTCAGCTATATATTGTAAATCTCCATTATGTTCATAGCAAAGTAACTTTCCATTTCCTCCTCCTATTACAAATCTTAATAAAATATTAAACATTAGTCCAAGATCATTTCCAATTCCTTCGATATACTTACATACTTCGAATCCTGTATCATACATTCCTAAACTTAATCGTCTTCTTTTTATATTATTAATTTCAATTGTATCAATATTAATAATAGTAACAAAGAGGGAAGAAGGTGGAATATGAAACGTATCTCCAACATCTAAAGAGAAATCACAAATCAATCCATTAATCCAACCCTCATTATTATAACCTACTTTACCTTTATAAAAAACTTGCTTTTGAGCATTCTCTCTTAATCCACCAATACACTCAGCAGTTAATGAATCAAAAACTGAATCTTGAAACCAATAAAGTTTTTTATATCCTACTCCTTCTATTATTGTATCCTCTTCGGTTAGAGCAAACTTGTTATAATGTTGGTAGCCTTCCGTTGTTGCAGTAGTTGTCCAAATCTGCAAGCCTGGTTTAACTAATGGAATATACTCGTAGTCTTGTGCATTAAGGTTAAACGCAAATAAGGTAAAGAATAATCCTAAAATTAATTTATAAACTATTGTTTTCATTGCTGATATTTATTTTAATTTTTAATCAATTTCTTTCTAATATATCCTTTATCAGTACTAACTCCAATTATATAAACTCCGAACTTATATTTACTTCTTTACTTGTTGGGTTATAGTATAGGTAATTATAAATAAAAGCAATCATAAGGCTTATAATTTTCGGCAAACTTATAACAAATGATTAATAAAAGCAAATTAATTGGAAATTATTATATGCTAAATTTTTTAATATCTATTTCAAGACCAAAAATCCTTAGTTTATAGTCTTTCAAAAAACCAAATATATAAAGTCTTTTCCTTTTTAAATTAAGTTTAAAACTAACTAAATAAGGATTAGAAATAATTAAATAAGGAGTTGATTTAATATAATGGCATTATAATGTCAGTATAATGCCATTATACTTATGGTTTAATGGCATTATAGTTTTGGTTTAATGGCATTAAATGGAGAATATAATGGCATTATACTGAGATTAACTTAAGGTTTAGTGAGATTGAAAGCCTGTCTTTTTAGTTTATAGTCTTGTTTTTCAGGTTGTAAAGCTTGTTTAATTTCAAGTATATTTATCTTAGATTTTTTTGCGTAAATTCTATGTTTTTTGGAAAGATGATTATTGAGAAGAAAAAGATGATTATTGGGAAGAAATATGAATTTTATTGAGCTTTAAAACTCATACATTAAATTACAACCTCTAATTGTTGTGTTATCTATTCTCCCTAAGAGTTCAAAACTATTATCGGAATGAATTTTCCCTAAATCTTGGGTTTCTATAAAAGAGCAGGAGTAAATATTAGCAAGGTCTATAACATTTATTCCTCCTGTTTTGTTTTCAGAAATATAGGTTAATGGGTCGTAAGTGTCTCTTATCAAAATTTTCATTTGATTGGGGCAGAAGAATCTTCCTTCTCCCTTTGAATATGCTTGAGAAAAGAGTTCACACATTCCATATTCAGAAGCAATTGAATTTATTCCAAATCCCTTGCATAGAGTTTTATGAAGTTCTTCTCTAATTAGTTCTTTTCTTCTTCCTTTCATACCTCCTGTTTCAAAAACTATGGTGTTGTTGAGGTTGAGTTTTTCAATTTCAATTAAATCTAAAAGAGCATAAGTAACTCCAAAAAGTATGGTTTTCCGATTTTCGTTCTCGCATTCTTTAAGAGTGTGGATAACATCTTCCAAAGATCCATTATAGAAATTGCTTTCTTTATATTTGCTTTTCTTTATGAAATTGTCAATCATATAAACCAGAGAAGAATTGCCTTGTTGCAAATAGTTTGGTAAAAGAGCAATAAAGCAATAATCTTCAATCTTGGAGAAAAATTGTTCAAAGCAGGAAGTAAAACTTCTTTCATAAATGGAAAGGTCATAAATGAAGTGTTTGCTTGTTTCATTGCCAGTTGTTCCACTGCTTTTAAAAAAATGAACTGGGGAAGATGTAAAGCTTACAACTTTATGAGTTTTGAAAAAAGAAATTGGAAGAAAAGGGATTGAATTTATTCTAAAAACATTATCTGGATTTTTACCCATCAATCTACACCAAGAGCCATAAACCTCATTGTTTTCATACTGGAATTTAAAAACATCAAGAGCAACGGTTTCAAATTCATTTGAGTTTTTAATGCTAAAAATTCTATTTATTAATTCTTCCATTCCTAAGTATTATTTATTAACGGTTTTTATTGTAAATTTGCAACCGATATTGCAAAGATATGAAAAATACACTTTCCTCACGGCGTTTTATTATTATGGGAATTATTATCACTGTGGGGATAATATATATAATTAGACTTTTATTCCTTCAGGTATTTGATGATTCCTATGCTCAACTGGCAAACAGGAATGCATTAAGGTTTGTTACACAGTACCCGGCTCGAGGTTTGATTTATGATCGTAAGGGAGAACTTTTGGTTTATAATGAACTGGTTTACGACCTTATGGTTATTCCTCGTCAAGTTAAAAATTTAGACACAGCTCTTTTATGTGAGTTGGTTGGAATTGACAAGGAACAATTCTTAACAAGAATGAAAAAGGCAGTAACTTATTCTTCCTATGCTCCATCATCATTTGAAAAGCAAATATCGAAAGAGGACTTTGGACCAATTCAGGAGAAGCTATATATGTTTCCTGGATTTTATGCTCAAAGTCGTACCTTGCGCTATTATCCTCATGCTGTTGCTTCACATGTTTTGGGATACGTTGGTGAAGTAAATGAAAATATGATTAAGAAAAATCCATACTACAAAAAGGGTGACTATATTGGAATGAGTGGTATGGAGAAATATTATGAAGAAATACTTAGAGGTACAAAAGGAAGTAAGATAACTTTGGTTGATGTTCACAACAGAGAAAAAGGAAGTTTTCAAAATGGGAAATATGACACTGCATCCATAGCAGGAAGCAATCTTTATTCTTCAATAGATTTGCAATTGCAGCTATATGCTGAAAAACTAATGGCAAACAAAAGAGGCTCCATTGTTGCCATTGAACCTTCAACTGGAGAAATCCTTTGTTTTGTTTCAGCTCCTTTTTATGATCCAAATATGCTGGTAGGAAGAGTTAGAGGGAATAATTATATGAAACTCCTCCACGATATTTCCAAACCACTATTCAATAGAGCTCTAATGGCAGAATATCCTCCAGGCTCAATTTTTAAAGTTGCTCAAGCAATGATTGCCTTGGATATGGGAGTAATTTATCCCGATACTGGTTTTCCTTGCGACAAGTCATTGGTAGGTTGTCATAATCACCCATCTGCTTCAAATGTTAGAGATGCAATAAAGATGTCTTGCAATCCTTATTTCTATAGAGTATATCAAAAAATCATTCAACAAAAAGACCCAACAACTCAAAAGGTTGAAAGCAAGTATGGATTATCTATTTGGGATGAAGCAATGTATAAATTAGGATTTGGAAAGAGATTAGGTATTGACCTTCCAGACTCAAAATCAGGGTTTATTCCAGACACAAGTTTCTATAATAGATACTATAAAGGAGGAGGATGGAACTTCTTTACAATTTATTCTAACTCCATTGGTCAGGGAGAGGTTGGAGTTATTCCTTTGCAGATGGCCAATTTTGCTGCAATTGTTGCAAATAGGGGATGGTATATTACTCCTCACTTGGTTAGATATTATGGAGATGAGAATTTGAAAAAGCGAAATACTCAATATGTGAAGAAAAACTTTTCAATGATTCCTCAATCATATTGGAATCTTGCAGTGGAAGGAATGTGGGGAGTTGTTCATGAAGGAGGAGGAACAGCACGAAGAGCAATGATAGAAGATATTGCTGTTTGTGGAAAGACAGGAACAGCACAAAATGTTGGAGCTGACCACTCTGTTTTTATATGTTTTGCTCCAAAGGATAATCCAAAAATTGCAATTTCTGTTTATGTTGAAAATGCTGCTGGAGGAGGAGGAACATGGGCTGCACCAATTGCAAGTTTGCTTGTTGAAAAATATATAAGAGGTGAGGTTTTGAGAAAAGAAATGGAAGAAACCTATATTAATGCAGCTCCTTGCCAAAGTCTTCCATTGAGAAGATATGTTCAAAAGTCAGAATCCGATTAATAATGCTTAAATAGTTTACAATTAAATGGAAAGAAGAGAAAGAGGATTATTAGAAAACATTGACTGGACAACCATACTAACCTATTTGGCATTGGTTTTTATTGGTTGGATAAGCATTTATTCTGCAGTTTATGACGAAGCTCATAAAAGTATTCTTGATTTAGATGCTCGTTATGGGAAACAACTTATTTGGATTGGAGTATCTTTGCTTATAGCTCTTTTTATATTAGTTATTGACCCCAAATTCTTTTCTCAAACATCCTATCTCTGGTATGGGATTTTTATTGTAATGCTTCTGGCAGTTCTGGCAGTTGGCTCCGAAACAAAAGGAGCTAAGAGTTGGTTTGGAGTTGGAGACTTTGGGATACAGCCTTCCGAGTTTGCAAAAGCCACAACGGCATTGGCCTTAGCCAAAATACTTTCGGGAATTGATGTTGATATGAAAAATCTTAGAACAAAGTTTGCTGCAATTACAATTGTGGCAATACCAATGTTGTTGGTTTTATTACAAAATGACACTGGCTCTGCATTGGTTTTCTTTGTCTTTGTTTTAGTTCTTTTTAGAGAAGGACTATCTCTTTCAGTTTTGATTTTTGGAGCAGCAATGGCAATTCTCTTTGTTCTTTCACTTGTAATAAACCCATATGTATTAATAGGTATCCTCTTTGTTATTACCATTATTATTTGGCGATTGAATAGAAAAAGAAAACTATCAATTTGGCTATGTTTGGGTTTGTTTGTTTTTGCAGCAGGTGTAGTATTGTCAGTTGAATATGTTTATGATAATGCTTTAGAGTCACATCAAAAAGACAGAATTGAAGTGCTTTTAGGGCAAAAATCAGATCCTAAGGGAGTGGAATATAATGTTAACCAGTCAAAGATAGCAATTGGTTCTGGAGGATTTTTTGGAAAAGGCTTTCTTAAGGGAACTCAAACAAAATATAATTTTGTTCCAGAACAGGATACCGATTTTATATTCTGCACAATTGGAGAGGAATGGGGTTTTGTTGGTTCTGTATTTGTTATAGGTCTGTATTTATATTTAATGGTAAGGCTTATTAAAATGGCGGAAAGACAGCGTTCCAAGTTTTCAAGAGTTTATGGTTATTGTGTAACTTCAATTCTCTTTGCTCACTTTACTATAAATATTGGAATGACAATTGGACTTTTGCCAGTAATTGGTATACCATTGCCTTTTATTAGTTATGGAGGTTCATCTCTAATGGCATTCACTCTTTTATTGTTTATTTTTGTTCGTCAAGATGCCTCAAGAATGGATTTGGTTTAGGAGGAAAGTTTATGTTTAAGAAAAAGTGGATTAAAATTTCAGGAATAGTATTAGCTTCTATTCTTACATTAATATTATTGATTGCAATATTTATTTCCCCAATTGCAAAAAGCTATATTGAGAAAAATGATAAGGAGTTGCTGGGAAGAGAAGTTACCATTGATAAGTTTAAACTTAATATATTTAATGGAAGTTTGAGGATTGAGAAATTGAATATATTTGAGAAGGACAACAAAACTAAATTTATTAGTGTGGATACCTTTAAATTCAATATGAAAATTTATCCTCTTTTGGCTCAAAAGGTTGTTGTTCAGCAAATACTTCTTGCAGGAGCAGACATTAATATAAATCAAAAAGGTTCAGAGTTTAATTTTGACGATATCATTAAGAAATTCTCTTCTAATGACTCAACTCCACAGCCTGAAGACACAACTGCTTCAAAGTGGGAAATATCTCTAAACAATATTACTATAAAACAAACAAATATAACTTATAAAGATTTGGAGTTAAACTCCACATGGGCTCTTGAAGATTTTGCTCTAAATATCCCTTCAATGTATTTTGATAATAAAAGTTCAGATATAGGCATTAATCTCAAATTTAAAAATGGAGGCTCTTTGGCTTTGGATGCAAAGTATAATATGCAAACAACCAAATACAACTTAGATATAAATCTTCAAAACTTTGCTTTAAACAATATTCTACCATATTTGCAACAGTCAATGAATGTTAGTGAAGTTTCTGGTTTGCTATCCACCAATCTTAATGTTAAGGGTGATGTTAATCATGTTATGGATTTTGTTTTAAAAGGAAATGTTGGAGCCAAAAACTTTTCTTTGTTGGATAATAAGAAAAGAAATGTCGTTGCATTTAATAACTTTCAAACAAAGATTGATGAGGTTAGCCTTAGTAAGAACAAATATCATATAGGCAAATTAAAAATTGATGCTCTTAAAAGTCAATTTGACCTTTACAAAGACAGCTCCAATAACTTCACCTACCTGATGAAGCCTTCAAAGGAAGAACCTGAAACAAAACAAGCTCAAACCGACACAATCAAAAAATCTTCTCAACCAAAGATGGATTTTATTATAAGGGAACTTATTGTTGAAAACTCTTCTTTAACTTTCAATGATCAATCTATTCAAGTTCCTCTTTCTTATCCGATTGAAAACATATACATTAAGTCAAATAATTTTACCTTAGACAAGGAAAATCAACTTGAACTATCGGCTTCTCTTGCTAAAACGGGTAAGATAGATATTAAATGGAAAGGCTATGCAGATGGAATTGCTAATCATAACCTAATGCTTGTTATTAATAATCTTAATTTAAACGACTTCTCTCCTTATTCACTTGAATACTTCGCAAGACCTCTAACAAAAGGAAATCTATCTTTTACATCTCAGAACATTATTACCAATTACAACCTTAAAGGGACAAACAAATTAGATATTTACAAATGTGAGGTAGGGGATAAAGACAAAAAAGTAAAGGCTGAATACGCAAATATTCCTCTAAAGCTTGGTCTTTATGTGCTTAAGGATAGAAAAGATAAAATTGTTCTTGATTTGCCAGTTAAGGGAAATGTAAACTCTCCAGAATTTTCATACAAGAAACTAATATTTAAAACCTTGATTAATCTTTTAGTTAAGGTTGCAACCTCTCCAGTAAGTCTTGTTGCTGAGCAATTGGGATTTGACCCTGAAGCAATAAGCAATATCCCTGTTGAGCCTTTGGAAAGAGAATTTACTTCTGAACAGTTTGAGAAATTCAAGCAATTATCAGAAATATCCAATGCAAAACCAGAATTGGTATTAACTCTTACTCAGCAAGCCAACTACAAGAAAACAATTGAAGAACTATCATTAGCAAATTTGAAGATAGCCTATTATAAGAATAATAATCCTTCCGCTTCACAAAATGGTCTTGAACTAATTGATATTGCACAAGTAAAGGAGATTAGCGAAAAAGATGAGGCATTTATAGCATTTGCAAACAGACTTCTTGAGCAAAAAGGCATGAGCAATCAAAATTCAATCACAGAAACAGCACTATCACTTTTCTCTCAAGAGGCAGAAAAGCAGATGATTACTTTTATGCAAGAAAGAAACAATAAGATAGTAGAGCATTTTACGCAGGTCTTGAAAGTTGATTCAACAAAGATTAAAGTCAGCAGCCTTCCATTAGAAGAAATAAAAGCACAATCTGGGAAAAATCAATACAATGTAAGTCTTGAAGTCAAGGAACAAACTCCCAAAACCCAGCAGTAAAAGAAGGCTGAAAAAAGACTAAGTCTAAGCAAAATTAGACTTAGTCTGAGAGAAATTAGACTAAGTCTGCCTGTTTTTTAACTTAGTCTAAAAAAGACCAAATTCCATAAAAAAACGCTCAGACTAAGTCAGAGGAAAAGCCCCCTTTGTCCTATGATAAGGAATTAATATATAGTTATTTGCAGACTTGTTATGAGTGTTGAAAAGCCACCCAAAACCCCAAAAACATCAGTTTAACTAAGTCAAATGCGTTTTTTAACTGAGTCTAAATTATTTTTAACTGAGTAAAAAATAAATTAGACTCAGTCATTCTTAATCTATTATATTTTCTTGATTATTTTAGAAAGTGTAAGATAAGTTTGCAAAGAAGTGAGGATTATAGAAAATGTCCATAGTTAAGCCTGCACCAAAATGTTCGCTGATTTTTTGATTATATGAAAAATATAAAACGGGACCAATTCCTCCTTTGGAATCCGTTTTATAATACATAGCACCAGCACCTAAGAGGACAGTTGTTTTAGACTCTTTTTTAAGAAAGTTGTAACTGAAGGTGAGATTGCACAATTGGGCGTAATGACCAAATCCAACATGGTTGTAACGGTAGTAGGTAGTTAGATATATTTTTTTGTTATAATCTAACTGATAGTAGGGCAAGAAATTCAAGTAATGCAATCCCCCAAATTTAACTTGTCTAAAATCATCCCCCGGCCCATATACATTTGGTTCAAATGACTTATATCCTCCTAACATAATAGGAGTTAGATTAAACCCAATGGTATGATGGAATTTAGAAACCTTAGTTTTGGTTTTTGTTTCTTTCTCTGCTTGAGAGTTCTCTACAATGTTTTCTTGAGAAAAGGCAAGCATTGGGAAGATTAAAACAAGAAGTAAGAGAAAGTGTTTAATGCCACTGGCAAGTTTCTTGGCTCTAAGAATTTCTCTTTTACCTTTAGGACCAGGAAGTTTTTCAATTAGGAAACCAGAGCTCTTAAGAGTTCTTTTAACCTCACCTTTACAGCAATAGGTTACAAGGCTTGCATTGTCTTTTAAAGAAAGGAAAAGTTTGTCAAAGACTTCCTTTTGCCAAAGTTTTTCTTCAAATTGAGGAGCAAAGGCATCAAAGTAAATTAAGTCAAAGAAGTTTTCCTTATAGGAGATTTCTTCTGCTGCTTGGGCTGTTTTTCTCATTTCAAAATAGGTATTAAGGTTAATGTTTTCCTCCCAATTTATAGAATGTAAGATCTCAAATTCATCTTCCATATTTAGAATTTTCCCATAGTTGAGTTTAGATGTTATTTCTTTGGAAAGAGGGTATTTTTCTATTGTTTGATAAAAGATTTTTTGTTTCTCTTTTATTGCAAATTCACATGTTAAAAGAGCATTAAGACCAGTGCCAAATCCAATTTCTAAAATATTTATTTGAGGTTTTCTCTCAATGTTTCTCAGTCCTGCATTAATAAATATATGCTGACTTTCTGCAATTGCTCCATAGGTGGAATGATAGCCTTCCTGCAAATCTTTTCTTCTAAGACTTGAAGAACCATCTTCGGTTATAAGAATTTCTATTTGACTGTCAATTTCTTCCATTAAAGAGGTGTTGATTTCCAAATTTCATCAAAGTACCAAATTTCTTTATGCCCACATTCTTTTAAATGTTCGCTACATTCAATAAAAAGTTTATCAACTTCATCTGCTTTATGACAATCAGTTGAAATTGTAACTCTAACTTTTTCTTTGGCAAGAGCTTTTATCCAATTGGTTTGAGGGAAGTAATCATTTGAACGTCCTTTGTAAAGCCCTCTTGTATTTATTTCGCAAATTGAATCATTTTCTTTCATTGTTTCAATGGTCTGCATAACCAAATCTCTATACCACGGTTCATCTTCTTTGAAGAATCTATCTTTGTTATGCATCTTTACCTTATCGAAATGTCCAACTATATCTGGCTTTGCCCCTTGTATCATTTCAATTGTTTGACTATAGAAGGCTCCAACAGCTTTTTTAATATCTCCATCAAAGCAATTTTTTAACCCATTATCATAGCTTTCTTGTTTTGAGCCATCAATAAACCATAATCCCTTTGGAGAATATACCAGATGAACAGAAGAAATAATATAATCTAATTGGTATTTGATTGCTCTTTCTCTTATGTCTTCAGACATTGTAGGAATATAATCAAATTCCATTGAGGTAAATAGTTTAATCTTATCCTCATATTTTGCTTTTAGACGCTTGGTCTCATTCAAGTAGTTTGATATTTCTTCTTGTTGAAGTCCAAAGTCATTTTCAAAAGGCACAGGAGAGTGAGCAGAGAATCCAAAATATTTCATTCCCTTATCAATAGCCGAAGTAACCATTTCTTCAAGAGTATTTTTCCCGTCGCAGAAAGTGGAATGACTGTGATAGTTAAATTTCAGCATCTTTAATCTTATATAATTTATCTCCTCTTCTAATTATTTCATGTGTTGGTATGGAAAACATATCTCCCTTAATAGCTTTTTCAACAGGAAGTAAATCAACTCTAATTTCTTTAATTGTGTCTTCATACACTCCAGTTGTTTTTCCAAGAATAATAATATCATCCCCAACAGATAGTTCACCTGTTTCGAGTCTAACTTCTGCAACATTTATATCTTTGAAATAGTTTGTTATGGTGCCAATAAATTCTTTTACTTTAGTTGCACGTGAACCATACTTTTCTGTCCATTCACCAACTCTTTGCCCTAAATAATATCCATCCCAAAAGCCTCTATTGTATACCTTACTAAGCTCTTTATTCCATTTGTCTTTATTCTCTTGAGTAAATTCTCCATCAAAATAGGCTTTCACTGCTTCTTTATATGTTCGAGTAACAGTTTTTACATATTCAGCAGAACGACCTCTGCCTTCAATCTTCAAAACTCTAACACCAGCATCTAAAACTTTATCCAAGAAGTCTATTGTTTTCAAATCCTTAGGAGACATTATATATTGGTTGTCAACAACAAGTTCAGTTCCTCCATCAATGTCAGTAACCTTATAAGGACGACGACAATATTGTAAACAAGCACCTTTGTTGGCACTCTTGTTTGCATTGTCTAATGAAATGTAGCATTTGCCTGAAACGGCCATACATAAAGCTCCATGTGCAAAACATTCAATTTGCACTAAACGCCCTGATGGTCCTTTAATATTATTTTCTTTAATATATGTTGTTATTTGCTTAACCTTCTCAAGAGAAACTTCTCTTGCAGTAACAATAACATCAGCAAATTGAGAATAGTATTTCACTGCTTCTGTATTAGTTACATTGCATTGAGTTGAAAGATGAATTTCAACATTTTTTTCTCTTGCGTAAGAAATGACTGCCATATCGGAAGCAATTATTGCAGTAATATTGCTTTCCTTTGCTGCATCAATAACCTTTCGCATATAATCTAACTCATCATTATATATTATCGTATTGAGAGTTAGATATGTTCTTAGATTATTTTCCTGAGCAATTGCAACAATATTTCGAAGGTCATCAATTGTAAAATTATTGGCACTTCGAGAACGCATATTTAGTTCTCCAATTCCAAAATATACAGAGTTTGCTCCACCTTGTATTGCACCCATTAGAGATTCGTAGGATCCAACGGGTGACATTATTTCAATATTTTCAAATTTCATTCTATTGTGTTATGTTTTGTTGTAGTTTTTTGTTTGAGAGAGTGTAGTGTATTTTATTTCCTTCAATTATTCTTTCGTCTTGTCCTCCTGGGTTAAGCACAACCAATGGAACTTCAAATGAGAAATAAGTCTTTTCGGTTGTGTTTACAATTGAAATATATGGTAAGATTGAATTATAATTCATTTTTTCTCCACCAATGCTATTATATGCTCCAATACTTAAAGTACCTACAAAGGTGAATTGTCCATTTTCAATTACATATAAATCTGCTCCTAATGAAAAATCGTAGTAGTTATTTATTAGAAGAAAGCTTACTTTTGATTTAGGACAAGAAAATACTTCAAAATCCAATTTAGCATCTTGATAAATGGAGTTATAAGTATAGCTTGATTTACAAGAAAAGATTATTTTTGGTCTTCTTGACTCACTTGTTATTCCAAAATGCGCCTTATATAAATCTTTGTCTAATTTGAATGTAGCTTCAGAGCCTTTCCTTTCTACAGGTATTCTGTTGAATGCTTGTGAGAATACATTTGTAAAACTCAACATTAGCACAAATAATATTGGTACAATTTTATTCATAGTCTTATTGTCTAAAATTTTATTTCATTACCGTTTTTGTCGTAGTATTTTAGTCCAGTGTCTCTTGGTTTTAGTAATGAGCCTTCTTGTCCATATATTTCTTCTCCATCAGGAGTGCCATCTGCTTTAAAATACTCCCATTTACCAACCTTAGAGTCTAATTTGTAATTCCCTTTTATTTGAGTTGTGCCATTTTCATAATATAGTAGGTAAACGCTATCTTGCATTCCGTCTTTGAAGTAGTTTTTTGAGTTTATATTTCCATTTTCATAGAAAGAAAGAGTTTGTCCATTTAATATATTTCCTTTGTATTCTCTTTCTTCCAAAACTCTGTATGTGGCAAAAAATTTATATTCTTTTTCTTTTCCTTTACTCTCAATTTTTATTGCTGCCAATGCTCCATCGGGATAGAAACTTACTTGATTGATTTTGTCTTTGGATTCAACTATTTTGGTTTTGTCTATTTTATAAACTTCCCAATCAAATCCACTCTTTGAGTTGGTGAAATCGCATTTAGAAAATACAACTCCATTTTCAAAATAGTAAGTCCATTTACCAATTCTTTCGTTATTTTTAAAATCTCCTTCATATTGTAGTTTCCCATTTTCATAGTACATCTTTTCAGCAACCTTATATTTAATATTTTTCTCCATTTTAGTGTAATAAACTAATTTTGGATTTCCATTTTCATAATAAGAGATGACTTCTTTGTTGTTTCTTGAGCATGATGTGAAAATTAATACTAATAAAAATAGAGCAATAATCTTTGAAATAGAGTTAGTTAGGTGTTTTTTTGTCATAATTACGTGTTGTTTTAATTCAATTACGGGGCAAATTTAAGAAATAATTCGTACATTTGCACTTTAATACAAACCAAAAATATTTAAAGTCATGGCTTATAAAATTTCTGAAGACTGTGCTGCATGTGGAACATGCATAGATGAATGTCCAGTAGGAGCTATCTCTGAAGGAGATATTTACAAAATAGACCCATCTGCTTGTACTGATTGTGGTACTTGTGCTGATGCATGCCCAGTTGAAGCAATCCATCCAGAATAATTCATTGGATTGATTAAGATAGAGCCCTGATGAATTTTCTTCTTCAGGGCTTTTTTCTAACTTATATTTTAAGATTTAAATTTTATTAACTATGAATTGCAATGAACTTGGTAATTTAATTCAACAAAAGGCAGAATTAAATAATTTAGTGAGTGAAAATACTCATCAAGCTTTCAATATTTTTAAAGAAGTATCAAAAGAGATTGTTTCAGAACTGAACAAAAACTTTCCAACTATTAATGGCAAGTTTGAAAACAAAGGTGATTTTGAGTTTAAACTTAGTTTTGGTTCCGATACTTTGGTTTTTATTCTTCATACAAATATCTTTGAATTTCCTCGTTTGCATGAAGTAATGAAATTGCCTTACATTAAAGAAGATATTAAACGTTCATATTGTGGAATGATTAATATCTATAATTTTCTTTCTGATTCTTTTGATTATCAAAGAGATTTGGATATTGGTTATTTAATTGGAAGAGTCTTTATTAATAAGGAAAATCATTATTTCATTGAAGGTAAAAGAGAGGTTGGATTGATGTATACAAGCTTTCATAAGGCAGTTGTTGATAAAGATTCTGTCTATAATATTATTGTTTCTTCAATGGAGTATGTAAACAATTTTGACCTACTAACACCACCTTTTGATGAGGTAAAAATTACTACAGTGGGAGAGATTCAATCAAATCTATCAACAAAAAAACAAATTACAGGAAAGCGTTTAGGCTTTGAATTTAAGCAAGATAAAGATTAGAGAGAGTAAATAAAAAATATTTTTTCGTCATAAAATTTGGTAGTAATTAAAAAGATTGTACCTTTGCACGGCGAAAAAACAATGAGACGCCCCGTTCGTCTAGTTGGCCTAGGACGCAAGATTTTCATTCT
>DIOL01000011.1:170617-183147 GCA_002423895.1 Bacteroidales bacterium UBA5515
CAGGGGTTCGAATCCCCTACGGGGTACAATTAATATAGAATAATAATTATGGCAAATCATAAAAGTGCACTAAAAAGAATTCGTTCAAGCGAAAGAAAAAGAATAGCTAATCGTTATTACGCAAAAACTATGCGTAATGCTTTAAGAGATTTTCGTGCTTTAGAGGATAAAACAACTGCAGAAGAAAAACTTCCAAAGTTATTGTCATCTATCGATAAATTGGCTAAACGTTCTATCATACATAAAAACAAGGCTTCAAACCTTAAGTCAAAATGTATGAAAAGAATTGCAAGTTTATAATATATTTAATTGATTGAAGAAGCCCTTCCTTTCAGGTAGGGCTTTTTTTGTTTAAGATCCATTATGAATTACATCGACACTCACTCTCATCTCTATTCAGAAGAGTTTTTGGAAGATATTAACCAAGTAATTTTAAGAGCCAAAAAGGCAAAGGTTACAAAGATTATACTTCCAAATATTGATGTTGATTCAATTGAACCAATGATTAGTCTTAGCAAAAAAGACAATTGTTTTTATCCAACTCTTGGTTTACATCCAACTTCTGTTGATTCGAATTATCTTTCTCAACTCAAAAACATTGAATCATACATTCAAAAGGTAAAGATTTATGCAATTGGAGAAATTGGGATTGATTTATATTGGGATAAAACTTATGTTAACGAGCAGATTCATGCCTTTGAAACTCAAGTTCAGTGGGCAATTGATCTTGACCTTCCTTTAATTATACATATTAGAAAAGGTTTTGAGCAAACTTTTGAGTCATTGGGTAAACTAAAACATAATCTAAAATCATCAAATAAGAAATTCTCAGGAGTCTTTCATTGTTTTTCTGGAGATAGAAATCAAGCAAAGAAAGCTATTGAAATGGGATTTAAGATTGGAATAGGAGGAGTAGTAACATTCAAGAATGCTTCTTTAGCTCAAATTGTTAGAGAAATTGATTTAAAAGACATATTATTAGAAACTGATGCTCCTTATTTGTCTCCTGCTCCATATAGAGGAATGAGAAATGAGAGTAGCTATATTCCAATTATTGCACAGAAAATTTCTGAAATAAAAAGTATTGATATTGAAGAAGTGGCTTCAGTAACAACTAAAAGTGCAGAGGAAGTTTTCTCACTCAATTAAAATTCTAAGAAAATAAATTCTTTCAAAATAAGTTATTAGTTTTGGTGTAAATATTGTTTTTACTACCTTTGCAATGCAATTAAATTAAAAGTAAAAAAGATGAAAAGAATATTTTTATATTTGTTTTTGGTGTTAGGACTATCTTCTTGCTCCAAAAATTCTACAAGAGTAAATATTGAAATTCCTGAAATGAAAGAAGGAAAGATTTCAATTGTTTTTGCTAACCCAGACCAAGTGTCAAACACAAGCCCTTCCATAATTTTCAGTGAAAGTTTTAAAGACTCTAAGATAAAAATAAACCTTGATAGTATTAAATTTGAAAAAGATTTTATTGACTGTGCTCTTTTGGTAACAAGCAATGATGAATCATTTTTTGTAAATGTTCCCCTTCCTGTGGAAAGAGGAAAAACAATAGATATTAAATTTACCAATGTTGAAGGTTATAAAAAAGGAGAAAAAATCAAACTAAGTTATAAAGGAACAAAGCATGCTGAAGACTTCACAATCTTTTGGGATAAAATTCAAGACCAATTGCTTGAATTCTCAAGATTACCACTTGAAAAGATTGATGAAGGCTACAAAAACTTTATTCCAACTTATAAAAACTACATTGATAAACACCCTCAATCTGGTTTCCCTTATATGCTTTTAATTTCTCAAGTTAATAATATGCAGTTTGACAAATCAAACCCACTTCTTGATTATTGCAACACTCTTTGTACGAGTTCTAAAGATAATCGTTGGAAGGAAGTTTTCTGCGCATTGCTTGGAGAGAAAAAGTTAGCACAAGAAACTTCTAAGAAATTGGTTTTTCAAGCAGTAGACTTAAATGGTAAAAGCTATACAGAAAGAGATATTAAGGGTAAATTAATTCTCGTTGACTTTTGGGCATCATGGTGTAAACCTTGCAAAGAAGAAATGCCACACATGAAACAAATTAACGACAAATATAAATCCAAAGGTCTAACTATGATTGGAATATCAATAGATAGAACTGAAAAAGAATGGAAAGCATACATTACTTCAAATCCAGTAGCATGGCTTTCTCTTTATGGAGACGGAAATGTTTTTACCAAACGCTATGACTTCCAGTACATACCTTACAATTTAATTGCAGACTCTGAAGGAAATATACTTGCAAAAAATCTTCATGGAGCTGAATTGGATAAATTTTTGGAAGATTATTTCTCCAAATAAAAAAGAGATTAAAAAGATATGAAACCAAAATCCCCACTTATACTAAAGAAGTTTAAGCCTGGGGTTTTTCTTTTATTGGGGATAGGTTTAGGAGTAGTATTAATGTTAGTATTGTTATTGTTTGAAAATGGGAAAACTCCAACACCAATAACTGATAAAGAAAAAAATACTAAAAAAGAAAATGTAGTTTTTCAGAAAAACAAAACTGAATTTGCACGAGGGAAAAGAAATAGTTACAAGTTTCAACCTTTTAATCCAAATAACATTAATAAAGAACAATTAATGTCTTTTGGTTTAAGTCCAAAACAAGCAAGTATATTAGTAAATTATGTAAATGCAGGAGGTAGATTTAAAACGAAACAAGATCTCAAGAAACTATATTTTATGACAGAAGACCTTTATAGTCAAATGTCTCCCTTTATTGTAATTGAGCCTTCAATACAACCAACCAATACTTCTTATACAAATACCTATTCTAATAACAAATATATCTCCAAACCACAACCAATATTTGACCTTAACAAAGCTGATACAATAGATCTTCAAGCATTAAGAGGAATAGGGCCATCATATTCCAGAAGAATATTCAAATATGGGCAAAAACTTGGAGGTTATGTAAGAATTGAACAGTTAAAGGAAGTTTATGGTATGACTGACACTCTATATACATCCATAAAACCTTACCTAAAAATAAATAATCCCAATCCCAAGAAACTTAATTTAAACACTTCAACCATAAAAGAATTAAACTCTCATCCTTATATTGATTTCTACTTAGCAAAAGCCATTGTTAAACTCCGCTTTGACCTAAAAACTTTCAAATCAATTGAAGAAATCAAGCAAATTCACCTTTTAGACCAAGAAACCTACAATAAACTAATCCCATATTTGGAATTGTAATAAGAAAAGCAATCCATAAAGAATTGCTGTTGTATCCTTTTATTAGTAATATAACTTATATTCAAAAAAACATCAATCATAGTTGAAAATAAGTCCATCATAAATAAAAATATGATGGACATATTTGGAAATATGATGGACATATTTTTATTTATGATGGACTTATTTTTCATTATGATTGACTTTTTTCAATAACTCCTTATTCTAATTTACTAACTCTTTACTTTAATTTTTCCTTTCTTCGTTTTAATTTACTGAAACGAGGTTTTATTAAAACAACTTTATTTAGGAAGGAAAGATTACAAATTGCTAAATTTGTATTCCACTAAATAGAATAATATTTAGTGCAATAATTATTGTTGCAATTGTCCACAATAAAATTTTCTGAAGCTTGGTATTTGCATATTTACCCATAATTTTTTTTGATGATGTGAGGTAAATAAGCAAGATTATTGTGATTGGGAGCTGAATACTAAGAAGGGTTTGAGAATATATAAGTCCCATAAAAGGGTTTTTGATAAAGAATATTACTAAAAGGGCAGATAGGAATGATATTAAAACTCCTACCTTTGTGTGAGGGTCTTTAATATTATATGATTCATTAAATATTCCAGCATATATTGATCCTCCTGCTATTGCAGATGTAATTGTTGATGAAACAGATGCAAATAATAATGCTACTGCAAATATATTTGATGCGGAATGTCCAAGAAGAGGTATTAGCATATCCTTAGCCTGTTCAAGTTCAGTAACTGAAATATGATTTTTAAAGAATACTGTAGCAGCAAGTATTATCATTGCACTGTTTATAGCCCAACCAATACCCATAGAAAATAGAGTTTCTATAAATTCATATTTCAATTGTCTTTTAATAACTTTCTCATCTTGAAGATTCCATTGTCTACTTTGAATTACTTCGGAGTGAAGAAATAAGTTATGTGGCATAACAACAGCTCCAAGTATGCTCATAATAAAAAGCATTGAACCATCAGGTATTGAAGGAACTATCCATGATTTTATTGCTTCTGGCCATTCTACATTAACCAGAGATAATTCATATAAGAAACTTAACCCAATAATTGACACAAAAGCAATTATCCATTTTTCTATTTTAGAGTATGAGTTTGTAAATAGAAGTAATAATGAGGTAAAAAATATTATTACAGCTCCAAATACTACGGGGATATTAAATAACATCTTTAATGCTATGGCTCCTCCCAATATTTCTGCAAGTGAGGTTGAAGCAGAGGCAACCATTGCAGAAACTAAAATTGGTCTATGAACTTTTTTTGGTAAATATTCTGTGGCTGCTTCACTCAAGCATTTTCCAGTTACAATACCCAAATGGGCAGCATTATGTTGTAAAATAATTAGCATAATGGTAGATAAGGTAATAACCCAAAGTAGAGAATATCCATACATACTTCCTGCTGCAATATTTGAAGCCCAATTGCCTGGGTCAATAAAGCCAACAGTTACAAGTAAACCAGGACCAATATATTTGAATATTTCAAAGTTAGATTGTATGGACTTGTAATCGTGTTTGAAGAATCTTTTAATCAAATTCATATAAATAATATTAATTCAGTTATGCAAATATAGGATTAAAAAACTTATTTTGGTAAGAAAAAAGGCAATACTGAAATTAGTATTGCCTTTTTGTGTATTTCGAAAATGTTTATTCTATTCAAATATAAGCTCGCCTTTTGCTTTATCTAATTTGAAGCGTCCAAAGTTAGCTATTCCATTTTTGTTTACAATCATTTTGTCTGTCATACCTTTCTTTATCAAAACTTCGTATTTGTCAGCATAGTGTTTACCAATGTAAGCTGTTTTGAAGATTAGTACTGATTCGTCCAAAATATTACCTTGAGCATCAAATGCTTTATCTTTATCTTTGAAGTCGTCTTTGGTTATTCTTCCAGTTAGTAAGAAGTTCATTGCAACATCCCAATCCAATACAGCTGCATCTTTGTATTTTTCGTTGTAAATAGCTGGCACATTTGCTCCGTTAAGGATAATATATAGCATGGATTTATCTCCATCAATCATTGTTAGTTTTATGTTATTGTCTGTATAAATGATTGGTACGGTTGTAATAGGAAGTGGTTTATTGCCTTTTACCATATCTACAATAGGTTTCTTTTGAGCAAGATCTTCAATTGAGTCTAAGTATTCGGCTGGAACATAGTCTGTTCTAACCACTCTAAATTCTGAACGACGATTTAGTTGGTGAGCTGCTTCTCTTTCTCCATAGGTTTTTAAGTTGTTTATATAGCTTTCTGTAAGAGTTATTCCTTTAGGAAACAGATATGTTTTGCCATTAAATTCGGATTTAGTATCTGCTGTTAATGTTCGTGGTATTCTATCACCATATCCTTTTGGTATTAACCTGTCACGATCAATTCCTCTTGCAAATAAGAAATCTACAACTGATTCTGCTCTTCTTTGAGAAAGAGTGTCATTGGTTAATTGTGGAAAAGGTCTTATGTCAGTGTGAGAACGTAGTTCAATAACGTAAGAAGGGTTATTTACCAAAACAACTAATAGGTCAGAAAGAGAATCTAAATATTGGTCTTTTAAATCCCATTTTCCTAAATCGTAACGAATTTCTGGAAGTACAACTGGATCTTTTGCAATTGGTTTTAGAACAAAATCACGTACTAGGTCTTTGCTTGTAGTTAATCCAATGGTTGTTTCGGTTGCTTCTTCATTCATGTAATCCACTTGTGATACTTGAATGGTGTATTTTACATTATATTTTATTTGTTTATTGGTAAACTCGTATTCTCCATTGCGGTCTGTTCTGGCTTCTTGTGTTGTTTTGTCAGAACCAATTATTTTTACTTTTGCTCCTTCAATCAATTGCATTGATTTATCATCTCTAACTTTTCCTTTAAGAGTGTAAAGCATTGGTGCTCTAAAGAAAGAGTAAATATCATCTCCTCCAACTCCTCCTTGACGGTTAGATGAGAAAAATCCTGATTCTTCTGCTGCATCTGATTCGTCTTCGTTTGGATTGTATATTATTCCAATTTCGTCATATTGAGTGTTGATAGGATATTTTAGATTAACTGGGTCTGTCCATTGGTCATTTTCATATTCAGTGTAGAATATATCATATCCTCCTAAACCAGCTAATCCATCAGAAGAATAATACATACGTTTATCTGTGCGTAGGAATGGGAATTGTTCTTTTCCTTCAGAGTTAATATGTTTTCCCAAATTTGTTATGTTGGAGAAAGGTTCGTTAATGTTTTCTCTTGATGCTTTCCAAATATCATAATCTCCTTGTCCACCTGGACGGTTAGAAGAAAAGTATATTGTTAGTTCATCAGATGTTATTGCTGGATGTAAGTAGTTGTATGCTGTGTCACCTAAATCAAGTTTAACGAAAGAAGATTCATCATCTAATTGGTTTGTTGTTTGATCGTTGGCAGAAACGCCACCTGTTCCTTTTTGAGGCATTTTCTTTGTTGGAGCACCACCTTTTTTGCCTTTGCCTTTTGCGGGTTCAATAGGTTTACTATAAATTGCACAATTAAGGTCTTTGTTCTCCATTATTCTACATCTTGAGAAATAGTAGTTCTTTGTTTTACCTCTACTAACAATTACTAATTCCCCTTCATTTGCTTCATCGGAGTTTACATCAATTTCTGAGAAAAAAATTGCTTCTCCCAACTCTCCTGATTTGAGTTTAAGAGCTGTATATATGTTTGATAAATATTCTCCAGTCCAAGCGTCTTTTAAAGACATTTCATCTAATGGACGAGAAGAAGTAAACATTATTTCATCTGTTTTATCTGGAAGAATGAATTTTGGAGCCCAATCATTCCATTCAGTATTAATATCTTTTTGGTTTTTTATTTGATGTTTGGTTGGGTTTTGCATCCATTCTTTTGCCAATGCAATAGAAGAAAGTCTTCTTTTAGCCAATTCATCATTAGGAATTAACTTCAAATATTCTTTATAGTTATATTCTGCATCATCCCATTCTCCTCTGAAACGTTGGAAGTCTGCCATGTGTAGGAAAATTTTGGGTTGAGTTTTGTAGTATTGTGCCTTTACAAGACGTTCATATGTTTTAATTGCTTGAACCTTATCGTCCATATAACGATAACATTCTGCTTGTTGAAATAATATTCTGTCTCTTTCCTGGCGGTTCAGCTTGACATCGGCATAAGCTTCTTTATATAGGTCAGCAGCAATTGTGTATTGTTTTGCAAAGAAAGCTTCATCAGCTTTTTCGGTTAAACTCTGTTTTTGAGCGAAAGCTCCAAAACTTAAACAAATTAGCGTTAAAACAATAAAAACATTCTTGAACTTCATATATCTATATTTATTTATCTTCTATATATTATCAACCTACAAAAATACAATATTTTTTGTATATTCCTAATTATTAATTACGTTTTAATTCAATTATTGTTTCCAAATGGGCAAGTAAACATTAAATGTTGTGCCTTTATTCTCTTGTGATACAAAATCTATCTTTCCTCCAATCATTTCAATTATGCTTTTAACAATAGAAAGTCCAAGTCCACTTCCATCTTTTTTTGTTGTAAACTGAGTGGAGAAAACTTTGTCAATATTCTCTTGCTTTATGCCACTTCCATTATCCTTTATTGAAATCTTGCAAATGTCTTCGTCTTTTTCAACAAATATTTCTATTAACCCATTTCCATTATTATATGTTGCTTGAATGGAGTTTTTGATTAGGTTATTAAATATTCTAATGTATTGTTGCTTGTCTCCAATAACTTGGATTGGATTTTCATAAGGATTGTAATATTTAATTTTTACATTATCTTGATTTTCAAATATATTAATTGTCGTTTTTATGCACCAATCAATATTTGTGATTTCTCCAAGATTAACCTTATCTTTAGCATAATCTGAAAATTCAGAAGCAATTTCCGAAAGAGTATTTATTTGTTCAATAAGTGCAGGAGTAACTTCTTGAAAGAGTTCATGGAACTTAACAATATCAGTTGATTGTAGTCTTTGGAGTTGTTGAATGGAAAGTTTCATTGGAGTTAGGGGATTTTTAATATCGTGAGCTACTTGTTTTGCCATTTCTCTCCATGCTCCTTCTCTTTCTTCCTTTAATAATAGTTTTGCACTCTCATCCAATTTATCAATCATGGAATTATATGAAAGAATTAAATTGCCAAGTTCATCTTTTCTATTCCATTTAATTTTTTCATTCTGTTTGTCCAATTTGACCAAATGAAGTTTCTCTTGTAATTGTCTAAGTGGTTGAGTAATAAAATTGGATAGTAATATTGAAATAATTAATGCAAAAGTTATCCATAGAATATAAATGTTTATAAATGCAGAAACAAATTCTAATATTTTATCTTCTAAATTCTTTTGCTTTATTATATAAGGTATGTGAAGATATCCTATTTCTTGTTGATCTTTATCAACAATTCTCATATATGAAGCATAGTAATCTCTATTGCCAATTCTTTCCTTTTGATAAATTAGAGGACTTGTGCTTTCTTTTAATTGTTTAAGAGCATCATTATTAATATATCTACTGATTATTCCTTGAGAAAAAATTGTTGGTCGTGATGTGTTAATTAGAAAACCTTTATTGTCATATAGATTAATATCTGTTAGAAAAGTATTTGAAAGATTAACCAATTCATAATAAATATCGTCATTGCTCAATTTTGGATTTTCGAAAATATCCTTTATCTCATAACTTATTGATTGTGTTTTTTCAATAAGAATATCTTTATTGGTTTTCTCATTTAATTGATTAAAATATTTAATTGCGATACTTCCAAAAACAATAAAGGATATTAAAAAGATACTTATTAAAGTTATTTGCAAACTATTACTTAGATTTAAACCTCCAATAGAGAATATTCTTCGTGGATTTGAAACTAAAATAATTAATAGCAATGTAATGGATGAGAACAAGAAAAGATAGGAAGGGATTGAGAGTTTATCGAAAAGTGTTTGTTCTTTTATACTCCCAACCCAAATGGTGTTATTTCTTAAATTATTTACAACATAATGTAGGTATCCATTTTCTTTATACCAGTTGTTTGGAGTATAATTCAAGTTCATTGAATAATTATAATTCCCAAACTGTAAGACTAAGTTTTTATGTTGATATACTCCATAAAAATCTAAATCCATCTGTGAAGACTTGTCTTTTGCCTCTTGATTTATAAGTAAATCAGGATATCCCATTTCCTTTGAAGCTTTCTTTTCAATGCAATCAATAAATATTAATCTTGTTCGATTTTGATGATTTAATTCAAAATAGCCAATGTATGCTTTTTCAGTCAAATCAGTACTTTCTCTATATATTGACTTACTATTAATAACTAATCTTGAGTCTTGAAGTCTTGTTTTAAAATACTCCTTACTATTAACATGTTTACCTAATGGAGGAATAAATAAAGATTCATCAGAATAACATACAATTATATCTGTACTGTAAATCTTATTTAACTCCTGCAAATAATTATTTAGAATATAGGTTTCAAGTTCTTTGTTAGATTTATTACTTTCTATCGAATTTATTTGTTTGTCGGAGTTAATCTCTTTTTCAATTTTCAATAGTATTGCTTCAACCTCCTTGTCTTCGCTCATAGAAATCTTGCTTATGGCAGTTTTTAGAAAATCCATTTCTTTATGAGCATTATAGGAATAAAAAAGTACTCCATTAATTATTGAAAATAAGATTAGAATTATAATATAATATAGTATAGGGGAAAGTTTTTTCTTTACTATTTCTTCTTTATAAATGATAATAAACAAAACATAAAGAGAAAAAAGAATTGTAAGTATTGATAAGAAGGATAGTTTGTTGATTAAAAATATTATTGATATAATTGAACATAGTACTAAAATTAAATATGTCCATTTGTTAAATTTGCATGAATTGTAGAATGGAAGAAGAATCTTTTTCCCAATTATATATAATGTATATGAGCCCAACAATATTTGGAAAAGCAATATTATAACTTGACCATCAAAATTAATTATATCAGCTAATGAAATAGTTTTATTAAAGCTTTCAAGTAAAGCTTTAATAAAATAAAAATAAATCCATGTAATTGGAATTAAAAGTGTCTGAATAAATAGTTTGGTTTTATCGTTTTTTAATTTTAAATCAAGATTAGAAATTAAAAAGTAGATTAGAATTTGTAATGTAAATATTTCTATAACACTAAAATCAATGTTATTTACAACAACTAAGAGTTTAGAAAAATTGATATTGCAAATAGGAGAATAGATATTAAATAATTTAAGTCCAATAAAAAGAATAAGATATGCGAAAATAACATATATCCATCTTGCAAATTTTCTATTAGGATTTACTAATGTCAATATTAATTTAGAAATTAAGAAAACGATAAATAAGTAAAGAAAAGAAATGACATAACTTAGAAAAGAATTGGAATGATGATTGAAGTTTGAAAAATCCAAATAGAATATCTTTTCTCCATTTAATTCAATAGGATAATTGGTTTTATAAAAGGTAATAGCAATATCTGAATTGTATTCTATATCAAATTTTGGATTAAATTCGTTTCTTAAATAACTATTGTTTAAAGGATATTGTTTTTTTACAAGTGATGCATATACTATTATTGAATCATTCTTCTTATCCTGATTAAGGATATAATATCCATTTGATAACTTAATAAAATTACTTTTAAGAATAGGAGAAAGATCTTTTGGTAGTGTAATATTATTGTCGGTCCATGAAATAAGATTTCCCTTATAATATACAAACCTTTCTCCTTTAGACTTTATACTGCTAAATTCTTCACTAACTTTGTTTTGTATTTTGTGTGTTATGGATTTAGTAGAATGATTTTCAAGATCAATCAAATTTAATAAAGAAAACAAAACAATCATGAAAGCTATTCCAAATAATAATAACTTCTTGTTTGATGAATATGTAATTTTTATTTTCACTCCAATGATTTATTTTCAGCAAAAATAATAAATATATTATTAGTTTAGTGAAAACACATATAAAAAGAATATGCTTTTATATAATATCTGTCTGTTTTTAGACAAATACTCCATTAATTGGATGATTAAAATAGATTTTTTATTCATGCAATTTTACTATTTTAAAAATAGGTCAAAAGTAAGTATGTAAAAATCTGATATTGAAAAATATCATTTTTCTTTTATCGCATTATCATAAGGTATATATAGCCCTTAAAAGGAGATTTCTTTCTCAAAAAAATAAAAATTTTATCAAGTTTTTTTGGTAGTAAATAAAACATTTGTATCTTTGCACTCCCAAATAAAGAGGGAAAAACATAATAATACAAATAATGTACGCAATAGTAGAAATCGCAGGACAGCAATTCAAGGTTCAAAAAGATCAAAAGCTTTTTGTTCATCGTCTTCAAGCAGAAGAAGGTGCAGAAATGTCATTTGACACCGTGATGCTTAAGGATGCTGATGGTTCAATAACCATTGGGACTCCAAAAATTGAAGGATCTTCAGTTAAGGCAACCGTTCTAAAACATTTAAAAGGAGATAAGGTTCTTGTTTTTAAGAAAAAGAGAAGAAAAGGTTACCAAAAGATGAATGGTCATCGTCAATATTTATCACAAATTCAAGTAACTGAAATTTTGTAATAAAGTATTTTTATTAGTATTAACATAAGATAAGAAACAAAATATTATGGCTCACAAGAAAGGTGTCGGAAGTTCAAATAACGGACGCGAATCCCAAAGCAAACGTTTAGGTGTTAAAATATTTGGAGGTCAATCTTGCATTGCAGGAAACATAATAGTACGCCAAAGAGGAACCGTTCACAATCCAGGAAATAATGTAGGAATTGGAAAAGATCATACTTTATTCGCATTAGTTGATGGAGTTGTTGAATTTAGAAAACGTAAAAACAACAGATCATACGTATCTGTAAATCCAATAGCATAACAATAATTTTTAAATGATATGACTTATTGGTTTATTCAATAAGTCAGCAAGGTTTACTTTTAAAGTAAGCAAAAAGATCTTTGACATTAAGGGCATATAAGAGAAGAAACGAGAGAAAGAGAATAAGAGCGTACGGGGGATGCCTGTGGCTCTCAGAGGCGAAGAAGGACGTGACAAGCTGCGAAAAGCTACGGGGATTGGCAAATACGAATAGATCCGTAGATATCCGAATGGGGCAACCCAATACATTGAAGATGTATTACCATTAATATGGGGCGAACGTGGGGAACTGAAACATCTAAGTACCCATAGGAGTAGAAAATAACTAATGATTCCGCAAGTAGTGGCGAGCG
>DIOL01000011.1:183279-183651 GCA_002423895.1 Bacteroidales bacterium UBA5515
AGTAGTGGCGAGCGAACGCGGAAGAGCCTAAACCTATATTGTTACGGCAATATAGGGGTTGTAGGACTGAGACATTGAGAAGATACAAATACTAGAATAACCTGGAAAGGTTAACCGAAGGGGGTGATAGTCCTGTATAGGAAATTTGTATTAATCATATCAGTATCCTGAGTAAAGCGGGACTGGAGAAATCCTGTTTGAATCTGGCAGCACCATCTGCTAAGGCTAAATACTACTGAGAGACCGATAGTGTACAAGTACTGTGAAGGAAAGGTGAAAAGAACCGTGAATAACGGAGTGAAATAGAACCTGAAACCGTGCGCTTACAAGCGGTCGGAGCGGACAAGATCCGTGACGGCGTGCCTTTTGCAT
>DIOL01000011.1:183762-184739 GCA_002423895.1 Bacteroidales bacterium UBA5515
GGCGTGCCTTTTGCATAATGAGCCTACGAGTTACTTCTTACTAGCGAGGTTAAGATTTTAAGGATTGCAGCCGTAGCGAAAGCGAGTCTTAATAGGGCGTAATAGTTAGTAGGAGTAGACGCGAAACTTTGTGATCTACCCTTGAGCAGGTTGAAGTTCTGGTAACACAGAATGGAGGACCGAACCCGTTGTTGTTGAAAAAACTTGGGATGACTTGAGGGTAGGGGTGAAAGGCTAATCAAACTGAGAGATAGCTCGTACTCCCCGAAAAGCTTTTAGGAGCTACCTGGGATGTTTCTTTATAGAGGTAGAGATACTGATAGGATGCGGGGGCTTCACCGCCTACCAATTCCTGACAAACTCCGAATGCTATAAAGTTAAGTCCTGGAGAAAGGCTATGGGTGCTAATGTCCATAGCCGAGAGGGAAAGAACCCGGACCATCAGCTAAGGTCCCCAAATGTATGCTAAGTTGAAATAACGCGGTATGATTGCATAGACAGCTAGGATGTTGGCTTGGAAGCAGCCATTCATTTAAAGAGTGCGTAACAGCTCACTAGTCGAGCGATCGTGCATGGATAATAAACGGGCATAAGCATACTACCGAAGCTATGGGATATATTTAATATATCGGTAGGGGAGCATTCTATACTACGTAGAAGATAAAGGCGTGAGCTATATTGGAGTGTATAGAAAAGCAAATGTAGGCATAAGTAACGATAATGCGGGTGAGAAACCCGCACACCGAAAGACTAAGGTTTCCTGATCAACGATAATCGGATCAGGGTAAGTCGGGACCTAACGCGAAGCCGAAGGGCGAAAGTGGATGGACAATCGGTTAAAATTCCGATACTGACTGATATTGTGAAGGACTGACGGAGGAGTGAAACTACCGCGTGCTGACGGAATAGCACGTTAAAGGGTGTAGATAAATTTTTGGCAGGCAAATCCGCTGAGAATGTCGAACCTGATAGTACCG
>DIOL01000028.1 GCA_002423895.1 Bacteroidales bacterium UBA5515
GTCGACCCACTATCAGACAAATATCCACACTTGACCTCTTATAACTATTGTGCAAATAACCCTGTGATGCTTGTCGATCCGGATGGAAGGCAAATGTGGGAACCTCAAGTAACAATTAAAGGGAAAGTATCCTATGTTGCAGAACAGGGAGATACTAAAGAGACATTTAAATCTCAATATGGACTTTCTTCAGCAGATGCCGAGAATATATTTAAAGAGGCAGGAATAAGCAATGTAAGGCCGGGGACTAGAATAAGTGGCGATGCTGTTAAGGCAACTACAAAAGGCAAAACAGACATTTTAAGGTTAGATCCTAAATCAAAACAGGCTACTCCTCAAAGATTTGTTTATCAAGCAATGTTTGGGGTTTTACATAATAAAGTTTCAGGAGGAGAATTTTTTACGGACATGAATAATTATATAAAACTGGAGGGAGGAACAGGTGATAATAATAATAGAAACTATAAAGGAGATTTAAAGATTCCGTTATTAGATGGACATACTATGTCTTTAACAGGATTTAATTCATCATTTAGTGAAAGAAATTCTAAAGTTTTTCTTAATGGAGAATTTAATCACAATTTTAATGGCAAGCACTCATCACAAATGTATAATTTATATAATGGGAAATTAACTCAATTACAGAAAATGCAAATAATAATGCCTAATATTGAAACAGATAAGTTTGAGAGTACATATAGAAGATAAGTTTATGAAAAAGCATTTCATTTTTATAATTTCATTATTGTTTATTGGAAATTCACTCTTGTCTCAAGAAAATAATATAATTAGTTTAAAAGATTTTAGTTCTACCGATATTGTTTTTAAAGATTCAAAGGCAAATTTATTTCAAACTTTGGGTTTACCTGATAAGGAGTTTAGCAATATCTTATATGTTGTTGATACTATTACTTGTTCAAAATTTAGGTATATTGATTCAAAAAAAAATATAACAGTTTATTATTATTATAAACATGGTTTGGTTTATTATTCTATGGGTGGAGATTCTCTCCAAATAGTTTCAATAGACCTTAAAAAGAATAAGAATAATAAAATCTATTTCAAAAATATTGCTTTATCGAATAAAGTAACTATGCAGAATTTTATTGATAGTTTCAATTTGGTTGAATATGAAGATTATGAAAATATTATTCATGAAAATTTTGATCCTATTTATCATAAATCACAAAAAAATTTCTTTATAAATTTCGCAACTCATAAACCTGCAGTTTTTAGTATTAAATTTCTCTTTGATAAGAATAAGAATTTGGAATATATAGATTTTGGATATAATAATGGGAACATAATACCTATTCTGATTGGAGATTGTGGAGGGTAATGGTGGTAGTGTATCAGATTTGGAGTTGAGTATTTCAATTAGGAATAAAAGACATAAATACAATAATATATCAATATCAAATTATAAAGAAATCAAGATAATAAAGATTGAGTTTTTATTGCATTTTATTTACACGCCATATTTCGATATTTTACACGCCGTATCTCACATCGAGATACGCTATATCTCAACGAGAGATACGCTATATCTCTGCTCGAGATACGCCGTGTAATTTATTGTAACATTTTATCTTATTCAAAACATTAAAAAACAAACATATAAAAGCATTGTATTATAAATAAAATTACTATTTTTGAGGCGTGAAACTAAAAACATCAACATATAATCAATTTCAATCCCTCTGCTGGACCGAAGACAACCGTCTGCAAGCAGTGAAAGACAATAAGATGGGAGCATACTATAACTATGATGCTGCAGGAGAAAGAAATCTTAAGCTTACAGGAGGTATTATTAATGTTACACAAAATGGACAAAGTGTTTATGCGCCTGTATTTGACCAGCAGACACTTTATGCCAGTGCCCTTGTAACCGTAAACGACAAAGGCTACACCAAGCACTACTTTGAAGAAGGCAAGCGCATCTGCTCCAAGATAGGCAGTGGAGGATTGAAAGATGTATTTAACCCAGTACCAAAGATAGAAAAGAGCTATGAAGAACAAAGAGACATTCAGGTAGAAGGAATACACACTACTTATAGTCAATGCATGGATATATCCCCATACATAAAGAATGGAAACTTGTATGAAAATATCATAAATAAATACACAACTCAAGTCAACTCAGGAGAACCGATCTTCTACTACCACAGCGACCACTTAGGCAGTGCATCCTATATCACCGACAGCTCAGGAATCCAAACCCAACAATTAGTCTACTTACCATTTGGAGAAGACTGGGTAGATATGAAATACAACACCTCTCAATACGACACCCCTTACAAGTTCAATGGCAAAGAAAAAGACGAAGAAACCGGCTACAACTACTATGGAGCAAGATACTACTACGACTGGGCAAGCATATGGCTAAGCGTCGACCCTCTTTCAGATAAATTACCTCACCTAACTAGCTACAATTATTGTGCTAATAATCCTGTAATACTTTTTGATCCTGATGGAAGGTATCCGAAGTCAATTTTAAAATATAATTCAAAATTAGGTGGATATAAATACACACAATCTGCAACACATTTATTATCTCTTGTCACAGGGGTTAGCAAATATTATATTGATAATACAATTGTTTATAAAAGACAGCTTGGACGAATTAGACCATTTGAAAATATGAGAAAAGACGGAGGTGGAGCTATTACATTAGGGAGAAGTAGTTTAGGGGCAAATATTACATTTACAGAAAATTTTTTTGCTGATGACCCAAAAGCATATAATAATAATGGTTATGGTCAAAATGTATATGAATGGCTTGCTTTGTCATCTCATGAGATTAAACACGTCCCTCAAATTGATCAAAAAGGTGGATTATGGAGTTATGTGTCTTCATTTATTAAGGAGTATGCTGAAAATCATCCAAACCATTATGGGGGTCCAGCAGAGCAAGAAGCAGAAGCAAGTCGAAATACATTTTATGACTTTAATAGTTTTGTTAATAAAAGGCATGGAAATAATTCAATAGAAAATTTGTTTGAATCTGATAAATTAGAAAGTCAAAAGATAAAAGTTATTGATAAATGGTGGAGTGAATACCAATACAACAAAAAACAAGAAGAAATAAAAAATAATTTTTAACATATGAAAAAAATAACATATCTAATAATAGCTTTAATATTATTGTTTGCTTCATGTGCAGGGAATAATTTCTCTTTTGATGAAGAGAAACAATTATTTCAAGCAGGTAGTACATATTTTGGACTTATATATATTATGGACAAAGATAATCATGATTGTTATTATTTAAAACTCAAAACGGGTAGTGAGAGAGTATATTCAATAAATCTAAATGATATTCCTGAAAGTTTTGATGTTAGAACTTGTTCGGGTTATATTATAAGAAATTTTAAGTTAAATAGAAACTGTAAGTATGAGATTAGGAATGGTACTGTTGGTGATGCTACTGCTCTAAAAATAGATATATATGTTGATAAAAATGGATTAATTAAAGAAGTTAATGATAGCGTGTCTGGGTAGTGTATCAGATTTGGAGTTGATGATGTAAGTGTTTGAAAAACATTGATTATTAAAATTGATTTAGCGAAAAGACAGAATTTTATTCTGTCTTTTTCTATTTTTAATCCTTTAAAACGAATTTAAAACATCAATCAAATACAATTTTATAATGTAGTGTATCAGAATTGGAGTTGGGTATTTCAATCATGAATAAAAGACATAAATACAACAATATACAAATATGAACTTATAAAGAAATCAAGATAATAAGAGTAGAGTTTTTATTACATTTTATTTACACGCCGTATTTCGATATTTTACACGCCGTGTAATGACCAAAAAGACGCCGTGTAATGATGCGTTTGACGGCGTGTTTTGCCCCATGAGACGGCGTGTAATTTATGGCAACATTTTATCTTAATCAAAACATTAAAAAACAAACATCTAAATATACCTATTCAAAATAAATTTACTATCTTTGAGGCGTGAAAAATCAAGAAGTTATATATTCCAATTCCTACGAACAACGCACAGCAGTTATTAATGGTAACCAAACGCGAACCTATTACATATATGACTCAGTTATGCGCAGGATGACAAATCTAAAAACAAGAAATCCAAATGGCGACTTGCTGAAATTGGCATATACCTACGACTCCGTAGGAAATATAACAAGTATAACAAACACAGGACTAAATCCTTATACTCAAACTTATACCTATGATGATGTTTATCAATTGGATTCTGCATACGGCAACTGGACAGACAACTATACTCCAATAACTTATAGCCTTAATATGACATACAGCCCTGCAGGAAGAATAATAAATAAAGGCTTAAGAGGCAAACGTGCAGATAATAATGGTACTTATATTTTAGATTATAACAATACATATAGTTATAACTTTCCAAATAACCCATACGCAGTAAATAGAATAACAAATAATCTAAATGGGAAAAGAGAAAGTTTCTCTTGGGATGTAAAAGGAAATATGATTAGTCACAAAAGTGATTTAAATAGCTGGAAAGAGAGATTTCTATGCTGGACAGAAGACAACCGTCTGCAAGCAGTGAAAGACTATTCAATGGGAGCTTACTATAACTATGATGCTGCAGGAGAAAGAAATCTTAAGCTTACAGGAGGTATTATTAATGTTACACAAAATGGACAAAGTGTTTATGCGCCGGTATTTGACCAGCAGACCCTTTATGCCAGTGCCCTTGTAACCGTAAATGACAAAGGCTACACCAAGCATTACTTTGAAGAAGGCAAACGCATCTGCTCCAAGATAGGCAGTGGAGAATTGAAAGATGTATTTAACCCAGTCCCAATTATGAAAAACAGCTATGAAGAACAAAGAGACATTCAGGTAGAAGGAATACACACTACTTATAGTCAATGCATGAATATATCCCCATACATAAAGAATGGAAATTTGGGTAATGTATCAGATTTGGAGTTGATGATGTAAGTATTTGAAAAACATTAATTATTAAAATGAGTTTAGCGAAAAGACAGAATATTATTCTGTCTTTTTCTATTTTTAAACCTCTAAAACGAACTTAAAACAACAACAAAAGAAGATTTTATGATGTGGTGTATCAGAATTGGAGTTAATGTTGCAAATAACTGATAAACATCTACAAGTAAAATTATTTAAAAAAAGACAGAATAAATAAGTCTTGAATAAGTATAGGGTTACCGCTTGCAAGTCAAGTTATCAACTTTGTCGCTTTGCAGAGCAAAGAAATTTTGATAAAAAATGTTCCGAAATTAGTACAATCAAAGAAGATTACCTTATGATTTTAAATTTAGACTTCTTGTTTTTGAATCGATACTTCTTCTTTTAACTTTTAGACTTCTTGTTTTTAGTCAATAAGTCTGACTTTTGTTATCGAAAAGTCTGACTTTTTGGGTTGAAAAGACTAACTTTTTGGGTAAGAAAGTCTGACTTTTTAGGTATAATAACTTCCTCTAAATCCAAAAATAAGAAGTCTAAATTAAAAATAAGGAAGTTGTTGTTAGAAATAACTTAATTGTTTATTAAAAGCAATACGTCAGAATTGGAGTTTATGATATAATTTGGTGAGGGATATCAATAAAATAATATTTCTGAATTAGAGTTAGTTTCTCTCAAAAGCACTAAAAATGTCTTAAGACGAAATAGAGGGCGTATTTCTTTCAAAAATACGCCCTCTAAACACTAAAAACACGCCGTCTACGACCATCAAAGACGCCGTCTAGACACTGCGTAGAGGCCGTCTACAGAATTACAGACGGCCTCTTTTTGCCAATTAGACGGCCTAAAAAGTCCAAAAACACAGCCTCTATTAAAATAATTGGGGGGATAAACGTTTTTCTTAAATACAGACTTTTTGATTATAGATAAGTATTTTAAGGAATAAGATTTAAGATTTAATTTTGTGTTTCAAATTAGCTTAATAATGAATAAAAGAAAAATTTTCGGTCATTTGTGTATTAGATTGGGTATTGATTTTTATTGCCCAAACTGTCAAGGTTCAAATATTATAAAAAGTGGATTAACCATAAAAAAGAAACAACGATATTTCTGTAAAGAATGCAAAAAGAGATTTGTTAAAGAATACGTATATAAAGCTTATAACCCATCATTAAATAAAAAGATAATTACTCTAACAAAAGAAGGATTAGGAATACGAAGCACAGCAAGAATACTAAGAATATCAACCACAACATTAATGAAAAGAATTATTATGATATCAAAATCAATAAAACAACCTGCAATATCTACAGGTAAAAGTTATGAAGTTGATGAGATGAGAATATTTATTGGGAGCAAAAAACGTATGCGATGGATAGTTTATGCATTAGACAGAGAAAATAAATTCGTAGTTTCTTTTAATATAGGGAGAAGAACTAACAGTACATTAAAAAAAGTTATCCAAACCCTTGAACAATCCCGAGCAAAGAAAATCTATACAGACAAGCTAAAAAACTATCTGTACATGATAGATAAAAAGTTACATTGTTCAAAACACAGAAGTACTAACCATATAGAACGTCATAACCTAACTTTGCGAACACATCTAAAAAGACTTAATAGAAAAACAATATGTTTTAGTAGAAGCACATTAATGCTTTTTTCAATAATGAAGATATATTTTTGGGCAGAAAATTGAGCATTTAATTTTAAAATAAACAAAGAACCAAAGCTCAATGGGAAAACTATTAGTAGAAAACTTATTATAGGAAAATAAGAAGTAAGCCTAAAATACTTTTGAAAATAGGCCAAAAAAAGTAACTTAGTAACTATTTTGACTAAAATACAAGCTTAGAAAATATTTTTTACGATTTATATGCTATTTTATTTCAAAAATATATACATTTGCACAAACAAATTAATAAAAATTAACCTAATGAAAAAGATAATATTTGTTCTTTTAGCATTATTCACATGTGTTGGTGTTAATGCTCAAGCTCTTCAGGAAGTTTACCATAATGATAAAATGGTTATTAAAGATTTTAATAAAACATATCAATACAATAGTGTAAGCTTTATTGATAATCAAGATAATGAAGATGCTTTAATTTATGTTAGGGACTCTATTCCTTCTATTAAGTTAATCAATACTAATTTGGATGTATCGGATATTTGCAATTTCCCTGATGGAACAACAACTTTCCTAAAACTAAATAATAAATTCTATGGATATAATTATTTTTGGGATACAACAACAAATGTAAATAATCTAAATTTAATTAGAATGGATAGCTCAGGAAGTATGCTATCAAGTCATGTTATTAGAAACAGTAATGAAGATTCATTATATTGGATGCTCCAAAAGGTTATTCTACTGAATAATAAAGAAATTTTATTTTCATTTATAGCATCTCCTACCTACCCTTCAATTTTTGAATTTACATATACAAAACTTATAAAGGTCGATACAATGGGTAATGTATTAAGAACAAAAAACTTTAATGATTCAATAAGTGTTATTGATATAGGTTATTTAGACAATCAAGTTTTATATTCATTTATACATAATTCATTTACACAAGAAAGAAATAAGATTTACTTCCTTAATAGAGAAACATTGGAAATTGAAGATAGTATTGTAGGCTATAGTGCAACAAATATGAAAGAAATTAATGATTCTACACTAACTTTTTTGGGTGAAAATGGAAAGGAAATTCATTATATGCCTTATTTAATATTATGCCCTACTTTCGATTACTATATATATAATAAAAACACAAAATTTACTCATCCTATTGCAAGAATTTACAATTACTTATACGATAATGTTTTTCTATTTTGGAATTACTTTGATGGTTTTGGTGGTACTGAGAAAAATAAAATTGATTTTATTAATCAAGATTCAATATATTCAGTTTTTAACCTTAGAGAATTAACTCTTTCTTCTGATAGATATATTGGATTTGGAATAATTAATTACAAACAATCTGGAGATACAAACTTTGTTTATAAAATAATTTACAATGACTCAACAATAAATTTTATCGCTTTAGATGAAATAAAAGCCACAAGGGATGGAGGTGCAATTTTGCTTATTGGATATAATTTAAAAAATTGTATTGTGAAGTTCATGCCAAATGGATTAACAAGTATATTGGATATTGAAACAAAAGAAAAGGAAACAATTAAAGTTTATCCTAATCCTGCAAAAGATTATATTTATGTTGATATTGAAGCAAATAATTTCAAAAAAGGAGAAATAGAGTTATTTGACATACAGGGTAAATTAGTAAAAAAAACCAAGTTAGAAAGCAAACAAGGAAATAGGATTAATGTTTCTTCTTTTAAAGCAGGAGCATATACCTATAATGTAAATATCAATGGGAAAACTATTAGCGGAAAACTTATTATAGGGAAATAAGTTACAAGACTAAAAATATTTATTGTTTTTATTTATCCATTTGTATACTTATTATTTAAATAGAAAAACAATTTAGGAATTAAGGAAACATTAAAATAAAACCTTTATGAAAAAAAAGTATATTTTTATTGCAATTATTGGAGCTATAGCCCTTATTGCCATTTTTACTAATCCTTCAACAGATGAACATAAGGAGGCTATGAAGAACAAACTTAACTCCCTTTTGCAGGAAAACTTAAAGCAAGAATTTACTGAAATGAATGGGACAGCACAAGCTTTTACTATGATGCTTGGTGGTGCAGTTTTGGATGGGTTTGCAGATAATGCAATTAGTAGGGATAATTATATTCTGTTTTCTACAACAAAAATGACTATAGATGGCGAAAGTAAAATTGTTGGCATTGGTGCATTTGGAAATGTTTTTATTTCAAACAAAATTGACGAAGCTGTAGAGCAAAGACTTCAAAATAAGGAAGAATTTTAATTAGCACTTTAAATCTTTTATTTCTTCTTCTCTTTACCTTATCAATCTATTTATCTTTGGCTAAAGTAATAAGAAGTTCGTCTAAAATTCTATTTATAGTTTTTATTTTATATTTATTTTGTACCTTTGTATGTTTATTTACAAAACATAAGTTTATGATTACTATAGATAAATTATTAAGCCCTAAGAAAGAATTTTCTAACGTTATTTTGTTTGATGAAAATGATAGTTTCAATCATTTGCTCCTTAATCAAGATCAAGAGGCTTACATAAATAACGAACATAAAGAAAACAAAAGAACTTTCTTCACTTTCAATCACCTGTCTCATTGGTTGATTGTAATTATTTACCCTATCAAAAAAACTGCTCACCAAACTAATGAAGAGTTAAGAAAGATTGGTGCTGTGGCTTTAGATTTTTTTGATAAAGAGTATATTAAAAACATTAACCTCCTTTCCAATGCTTCAAAAGAAGAAACTTTAAGTTTTGTGGAAGGCGTTTGTTTGGCAAGCTATTGTTTTGACAACTACAAAACTGACCCTTCAAGACTTATTCATCCTTTTGACCATATATCAATTATTCATAATGATATTGAAATAGATGAGATAAATCATTTAAGAATAGTTTGTGAAGCTATTGAGAAATGTAAGGATTTGGTTAATGAGCCTGTTTGTACTTTAAATGCTGAAGGTTTGGCTGCTGCTTTTGTTAATATGAGTCAAGAAGCCAACATAAGAGTTGAGGTTTTGAACAAGGAAGCTATTGAAAAACTCCAAATGGGTGGTCTTCTGGCTGTAAATAAGGGAAGTATTGACCCTCCTACTTTTACAATTATGGAATATAAGCCAAGTAATCCACTAAATAATCAACCTTTGGCTTTGGTTGGTAAGGGTTTGGTTTACGACACTGGAGGCTTGAACATTAAGCCTGGTGATTATATGAATGATATGAAGAGTGATATGGCTGGTGCTGCAACAATGGCAAGTGTTATTTATGCAGCTGCTCGCTTAAATCTTCCTATTCACATAATTGGTCTTTTCCCTGCAACTGACAACCGTCCTTGTGGTAATGCTTTTGCTTCAGGAGATATTGTAAATATGTATGATGGGACAAATGTTGAAGTTGTTAACACTGATGCTGAAGGTAGAATGATTTTGGCCGATGCTTTAGCTTATGCAAAACAGTTTAACCCATCTTTAATAATTGATGCTGCTACTCTTACTGGTGCTGCATCACGTGCAATTGGTCCTTTTGGCATTTGTGCAATTGAAAATCATGCAGGAATGTATTTGGGAGATTTGAAACAAGCCGGAAAAGATGTTTATGAAAGAATTGCAGAATTTCCTTTTTGGGAAGAATATGATGAATTGATTAAAAGTGAGATTGCAGATATTAAGAATTCTGGAGAAAGCTATGCAGGAATGATTACTGCAGGAAAGTTCCTTTCTCATTTTACAAGCGAATATCCATTCATTCATTTAGATATTGCAGGTGTTGCTTTCAATGAAAAGAAAAAAAGCTATATGGGCTATGGCGCTACTGGCTTTGGAATTCGATTAATGATTAAATTTATAGAAAAATACTTTATACAAAAATAATATGGACAATAAAAATTTAGACAAGAATAAGAATACTCAATCTAAATGTTCTAACATTACTATTGGTATTTCACAAGGTGATTTTAATGGTATTGGTTACGAAGTTCTTTTGAAATGTTTTTCAGACCCAAGAGTATTGGAAAGTTTTACTCCAATTCTTTATGGCTCTTCCAAAATCCTTTCTTATTATAAGAAGATGGTTGATTTGCCTAATTTCCCTTTCACAAACATTAAACATACTGACCAAGCTGAAAAAGGTAAGCTTAACATATTAAATATTGTTCAGGAAGAAGTAAAGATTGATGTTGGACAAGCTACAGAAATTGCTGGAGAATTGGCAGCTTTAAGTCTTAATATGGCTGCTGAAGATTTGATGAAAGATAAATTTGATGCATTGGTAACTAATCCAATTAACAAAAAGAATATTCAATCACCTACATTCCACTTCCCTGGTCATACAGAATATCTTACAAAGAAATTTGGAGCAAGAGACTCTTTAATGATTATGGCTTGTGATAAAATCAAAATTGGTATTCTTACAAACCACCTTGCATTGAAAGATGTTCCAAGTGTTGTTACTGAAGATTTGGTTTTAAGAAAGCTTAGAATTTTTGACCAGTCACTTAAGAGAGATTTTGCTATTCGTATGCCTAAGATTGCTGTTTTGGCATTAAATCCTCATGCTGGAGACCATGGAGTTAATGGAGATGAAGACGAACAAATTATTATGCCAGCTATCAAAAAGGCATTTAATGAAAATATTCTTGCATTTGGACCTTTCCCTTCTGATGGTTTCTTTGGTATGGGTGAGTTTAAAAATTACGATGGTGTTTTAGCTCTTTATCACGATCAAGGTTTAATTCCATTTAAGCTGATGAGTTTCTATAGTGGAGTTAACTTCACTGCAGGATTACCTTATGTTAGAACTTCTCCTGCTCATGGTACAGCTTACCATATTGCAGGAAAGAATGTAGCAAATCCTGACAGTTTCCGCAATGCTGTTTTTATGGCAATGGATATTTGCAGAAACAGAATGGAATATGATGAGCTAACAGCTGATGTTCTTCAAATTTCAAAGAAAGATCATATTGTTGATGAAGATATAACAAATGAGCTTCAAAAAGACGATGAGCCAACTCTATAACCAAATAATTGAACTAAGAAAAGAAATTAACCAACATAACTATAACTACTATGTGTTGGACAATCCCACTATTTCCGACACTGAGTTTGACTTCAAATTAAAAGAACTTGAAAGCTTAGAGACTGAATACAAGAAAGAGAATCCAGAAATGGATGACTCTTTCTTTTCTTATTCCCCTACTCAAAGAGTTGGAGGCGAAACCAATAAAGCCTTTAAACAAGTAGAGCATAAATATAAAATGCTCTCTCTTGCCAATACTTATTCAATTGAGGAGATTAAAGATTTTGTAAAAAGAGCCGAAGAAGGAATTGGCTCAAACGAAGAATTGGAATGGGTTTGTGAGCTTAAATATGATGGAGTTGCAATAAGTTTGAATTATAAAAAAGGAAAACTTGTTCAAGCTCTTACTCGAGGAAATGGAGTTATTGGAGATGATATAACTGATAATATTAAAACCATACGTTCAATTCCTTTGGAACTTTTTGGAAATGATTATCCAGAAGAATTTGAAATTAGAGGAGAAGTAATTTTTCCACACAAAGGTTTTGAAGAGTTTAATGCTCAAAAAATTGCTCAAGGTGAAGAACCTTTGGCTAATCCACGTAATGCAGCCTCTGGAAGTATTAAACTCCTTAATCCAAAAGAGACAGCAAAAAGAAAACTCGATTGTTTCCTCTATTTTCTTCTAACAGAAAACAACCCAGAATTAAATTCTCTAACTCATTATCAAAGACTTCAAAAAGCAAAGTCTTGGGGATTTAATATTCCTTCCTTTATGGCTATTTGCAATAAAATGGAAGATATTGAAGGCTTTATTGACTATTGGGATAAGGAAAGATTTAATTTGGGATTTGATATTGATGGTATTGTTTTAAAACTGAATAATACTAAACTTTGGGAAAGGCTTGGTTCAACTGCCAAAAGTCCCCGTTGGGCAACAGCCTATAAGTTTAAAGCTCAAAGAAAGGAAACAAAACTTCTCAGCATTGAATATCAAGTGGGGAGAACTGGTGTAATTACTCCTGTTGCTAATTTTGAACCTGTTTTGCTTGGAGGAACAATTGTAAAAAGAGCCTCTTTGCATAATGCAGATATAATTGAGAAGCTCGATATACATACAAATGATTATTTATATGTAGAAAAAGGAGGAGAAATTATTCCAAAGATAATTGGAGTAAATATTGAAAAAAGAGAGCTTGGGGCTAAGAAAATAGAATATATAACTAATTGTCCTGAATGTAATACTACTTTAGTTAGAGAAGACACTGAAGCAGGACATTATTGTCCAAACTATAACCACTGCCCTGTTCAGATATTAGGTCGCTTTGAACATTTTGCCAGTAAGAAAGCAATGAATATTGATACTCTTGGAGGAGAAAGGATAAAATACTTGCTTGACCATAAACTCATTAATGATTTTGCTGATATTTATTTCCTAAAAGAAGAAGACCTTATAGGGGTTGGAAGTATGGATGAAAGCAAGAAAACCACAATTCAAGAAAAAGGAGCCACTAATCTTATTCAAGCCATTGAGGATTCAAAGAATATTCCTTTTGAAAGAGTGCTTTTTGGATTAGGAATTCGTTATGTTGGGGAAGTTGTTGCTAAGAAACTTGCTAAACATTATAAGAATATAGATGGTCTAATTAATTCAAATTTCTTAGAGCTAACACAGGTGGATGAAATTGGAGATAAGATAGCTCAAAGTATAATTGATTATTTCTCAAACGAAGAAAACTTAACACTTATCCAAAAACTAAAATCCAAAGGATTGAAATTTGAAATTGAAGAAACTTTCCTTAGCAACAGTCTTGAAGGATTAAGCTTTGTTGTAAGCGGTACCTTTGAAAATTACAGCAGAGAAGCTTTAAAGAAAACTATTGAGGATAATTCTGGAAAGGTTTTAAGTGGAGTAAGTGCAAAGGTAGATTACTTAGTTGCAGGAGACAAGATGGGACCAGAGAAAAAACGCAAAGCAGAGAAATTAGGAGTAAAAATAATAACAGAACAAGAGTTTAATTTAATGATAAATAAATAAAATACACTATGAAAAAAATCATTTCAACCTTAGCATTATTACTAATAGTTAGTACAACTGCTTTTTGTCAAACAGATAAAGAATATTCAGAAACTTTGAAAAAATTCTTTGAAATAAGCGGTAGTAATGCATCTGTAAGTGCAGGATTAGATCAAATGATGGAATTGTTAAAAACACAACTTCCTACCCTTGATGAAAAAGAATGGACTAAAGTTTATAAAGATATAATTGAAGAATCTATGAATGAATATATTGAAATGATTATTCCAATATATCAAAAATACCTTACCAAAAGTGATTTGGAAGAAATGATAAAGTTTTATCAAACACCAATTGGTCAAAAGTTTTCTAAAAGCAATACTTCAATTACTAAAGATGTAATGTCTGTTTCTCAAGAATGGGGAATGAAACTATCTTCAAAACTGATGGAAACAATTCAAAAGGAAAACGAATAATTCAAATAAAACAAAAAATCTCTTATAGTTTATTTTATAGATGAAGAAAGTTGCATTTCATACTTTAGGATGTAAGCTTAATTTTGCTGAAAGCTCCGATTTGGCAAGAACATTTACTCAAAACAACTACGAACAAGTTTCCTCAAAAGAATTTGCAGATGTATATGTTATAAATACATGTACTGTTACTCAAGTGGCAGAAAAGAAATGCAGAAATGCCATTCGTCAAGCTAATCATTTAAACCCTAATGCTACAATTGCTGTGATTGGTTGCTTTGCACAGCTTAATCCAAAAGAAATTGCAGAGATTGAAGGAGTTGATATAATTTTAGGGAATGCTGATAAGCATAAATTATTTGAATACATTGAAAGCAAGGAAAAATTTGATGAGCATTTCAAAGAGGTTGTACCTATTGATAATGTTAAAGAATTCGTTCCATCCTACTCTTTTGAAGACAGAACAAGGAGTTTCTTAAAAATACAAGATGGTTGTGACTATTTCTGTTCCTATTGTGCCATTCCTTTTGCAAGAGGAAGAAGCAGAAGCGACAACATTGAAAACACAATTAAAAAAGCCTATGAATTGGAAAAGGAAGGCAAGAAAGAAGTTGTGTTGACAGGAGTAAATATTGGAGATTTTGGAAAACATCAAGGCGAGGATTTCTTCGGTCTTGTTAAAGAGTTGGATAAGGTTGAACATATTGAAAGATATAGAATATCAAGCATTGAACCGAACCTGATTACAAATGAAATTATTGATTTTGTAAGCCAATCAAGAAGTTTCCTACCTCATTTTCATATCCCTTTGCAAGGCGGAACAAATTTCTTGCTTGAGAGGATGAAAAGAAAGTATAATAGAGAATTGTTTGAAGACAGAGTAAGATATATAAAGAAGGTTATGCCTCATGCATTTATTGCAGCAGATATAATTATTGGTTTCCCTGGAGAGAGTGAAGAAGAATTTAATGAAACAATTTCCTTTATTGAATCTCTTCCCCTATCCGCTCTACATGTGTTTACATATTCCGAAAGACCAAACTCTTTAGCAATAAAGTTTGAAGGAAAAGTTCCTGTAAATATTCGTAAAAAAAGAAGTCTGATAATGCAGGATATTTCCAATAAAAAGAAAAAGGAATTTTACGAAAACAATATTGGATATAAAGCAAAAATACTTTGGGAAAGCGATAATGAAAAAGGAATGATGTATGGATTTTCAGACAACTACATTAGAGTAGGCAGAAAGTTTGATGAAAAATACATTAACACCATAACCCAAGAAACCTTAGAAAACCTCAACTCAATAACTCAATGTTTTGAGATAAAGGATTGATAAATTCAAAATATACTACTTGTATTATCAATAAACTTAAGACTTAAATTCAATAAATACAAGTACAATATATTGAATAATGAACTCCAAAATAGCCTATTCGCTACCCAAAATAGGCTATTTTATACCTATAAAAAGCCTTTTTTGGGGTGGTAGCACTTGCATTTTAGGGCAGGATTTGTTGTATTATTGATTACAAAATACAATATAAGGAAGAGGAATATTTAGTTTTGTATTTTCTATTATGATTGATTTATGTAGTTTAATTCTTCCTTTATTTGCAAAATAGATTCTTCTATTGCTTTGGTTAATTGTTCTTTGGTTAGGTTGTAGCCTTCTCTTTGGAGGGAGGATACGAATTCTCGGTGGGAGCGTTTCTTTCTGTAGTCTGGTTCTTTGGATGGGTGCTTTAAGTATTTCTCTATTAGCTCCACATCTTCCGAAAGATTCAGAACTCCATGGTAGAATATTATTTTATTCTTGGTAAACATAGATGAACCCATAATCTTCTTCTCTCCTATGCTTAGGTCGGATATTCCTTTTGAATATAGATTCTCTATCCCCAATTTGCTGAAATTCTCAATTAGTTTTGCGTTAATTAACTTAAAGAGCTTGACAGGATTTTGAATCTTGTCACTCTTTTGTTTAAATGAGAATATCAGCATATTAGGGCTAAGTATAACAGACTCTCCACCTGAAGGACGCTTAAGGGTAATTATTCCATCTTTCTTTACTTTTTCACAATTAATTGCCCCTTCAATATTATTTGACCTTCCAAGTACAATATAAATATTATCAGGTTCTCCAATATAGTAGTCGAAATCCTTATCAGATTCGAATATAGTATAGTCAGGTAAATTATAAGCGTATAATACAGGTTGATTACTCATGTCAGTCAGGGGATTATTTGTGAATTGCATGGTCTACGGCTTCAAATCCTGCTTCCATAAATACTTCGGAAACTGTTGGATGAGTATGTACTGTTTTAGCTATATCATAAACTGTAGACTCTAATTGCATGTATGCCGAAGCCTCGTTTATCATATCAGTTGCATTATTTGAAACAATCTGCACTCCCAAAACTTCTCCATATTGGTTTTCGGAAAGAATACGTATAAAACCTTCATTTGAATTTTCGGTTAATGCTTTTCCGTTAGCAGAAAGTGGAAACTCGCTTATCTTATAATCAACACCCATTGACTTTAGTTCATTTTCTGTTTTACCAATCTGTGCTGCCTCAGGTTGAGAATACATATTCATTGGGAACTTGCTTAGGTCGAGCTTTTCCTTTACTCCATTTAGCATATTCACCACAAACAAACCTTCTGCTGAAGCAATATGAGCAAAATGACTTCGACCATTTACATCTCCAATAGCATAAATTCCTTCTATTGATGTTTGAAGATTATCATCCACCTTAATAAATCCATTTTCTAATACTATTTCAATATCACTATCTAATGAATTTGCCATGCGATTTCGAGCATTTACAATTAATTCACAAGGAATTTCCTCATCATTTACCCTTAAGATTCCATCCTTATAATTATCCTTAATGGAAATCTCACTGCTATTATTGATAATTTTAATCTTGTCTTTCTTCAGTTTTGTTTGAATATAATTGCTAAGATAGTCATCAGCTAGTGGCATAAAAGTATTGGTTTCTAAAAGAATTGATACTTTCTTTCCCATTAAAGAATAAGCTTGAGCAAGCTCAATTGCAACAGGTCCTTCTCCATAAACTACTATATTCTCAGGCAATTCTCTTTCCTTGAAAACATCCATTGGCTCTATTACCAAATCTTCAATATTCGATTCTATCCTTGTGGAAGTAGAACCTATTGCAATTATTATATTCTTAGCCTCTAACTGTCTATTTTCAACCGAAACAGTATTCTTATCAATTATCTTAGCAGAGCCAGTAATTATCTCGGATCCGTTTTTCTTCAATAAGTATTCAATACCAGAGGTTAGTTTCTTTACATTCAAATCAGCCCTCTTTACTGCCTTATTCCAATTGAAACTAATATCTCCTTTTTCAATCCCTTCAATACCATATTTAGAAGCATCTTTCTTTATCTTATCGAATAGCTTAACACTCTCTAATATTGACTTAGAAGGAATACATCCCCAATTTAAACACATACCCCCTATCCTATCCTTCTCAATTATTGCTGTTTTCATTCCAAGCTGAGCGGCTCTAATTGCTGCTACATAGCCTGCAGGACCTGAACCTATTATTATTAAATCATACATAATCTTTTCCTCCTTAATTTTAATCTATTAATAAGCCCACAGGCTCACTTAAATAACTCATAACCCTATTTAGGAATCTTGAAGTTTCTCCACCGTCTGCAATTCTATGGTCAACGCTTAGAGAAAGAGGAAGCATTAGACCAATATCTAATTTATCATCCTTAACAATAGGTTGTTTACTAATTCTACCTATTCCAAGTATTCCTGCTTGAGGATAATTAATCACTGGTACTGCAAACAATCCTCCAATACTACCATAGCTTGTAATTGTAAATGTACCATCCTTCATATCATCCATACCAAGCTTACCATCCCTTGCCTTTTCAGAAAGAGTTTGAATTTCTAAAGCAATCTCCTTAATGCTTAGCTTGTCAGCGTTCTTAATTACTGGCACCACCAAACCTTTTTCAGTATCAGCAGCTATTCCAATATTATAGTATTTCTTATAAATCATCACTCCCTTTTCCATATCCATCTCAGCATTCAATGATTTATGTTTCTTTAAAGCCAAAGCAACAGCCTTTACTATAAAAGCAAGATAGGTTATTCTAATATTCTCATCCTTGAAATAATCTTTATATTTCTTCCTTACCCTATCCAATTCAGAAATCTCTACCTCTTCGAACACAGTCATATGAGCTGCATTATGCTTGCTTTGAATCATATTCTTAGCTATGGTCTTACGGATTTGAGAAAGAGGTTCTACTTCTAATCTATCTTCTAATAGATTATCGCTTGCAATAGGTTTTGAAACTGTAAACTTGGAATCTTGCTTAGAATAACTTAGAATATCATTTTTCATAACTCTTTGAGCAGGACCAGTTCCTCTTACCAAGTTAATATCTATTCCCATCTCCTTAGCCATTGCTCTTGCAACTGGTGTAGCGAGTGCTTTTGATTGTCTTTGATTATTTTCCTTTTCTTCAGCTACTCCTTCCTTACTTGCAGTCAAAACGAAATCATTTCCAGCAACCTCTAAGGTTCCTACAACGCCAGCTCCCTCCTCTTCAACGCTTTCTGCCTTTGGTTTTTCTTCTACTTTAGCTGAGCCTATCTCATCTGCGTTTAATTCTATTTCCACAAGAGCAGCTCCAACCCTAACAGTTTCACCTTCGCTTCCATATCTTGCGGCAATAACTCCATCTCTTGGGGATGGTATTTCTGTAACAACCTTATCAGTTTCCATTGTCACCAAACTTTCACCCATCTTAACCTTTTGCCCTTTATCAACATGCCATTGAACAATTACTCCTTCTTCAAGACCTTCTCCTATATCAGGAAATTTAAATATATATCTCATATTGCCTTAGTATTTAACGATTTTCTCAATTTCATAAAGTATTTTGTATGCATCTTGCATATAATGATGTTCTCCCTTAGGAAGAGGTACAATCACATCGTAACCAGAAACCCTTGCAGGAGGTGCTTCAAGAGAAAGGAATGCTTCTTCAATTGCAATTTGTGCAATCTCTGCTCCCAATCCAAAGCTCTTAGGTCCTTCAGTAACAGTTATTATTCTACCAGTCTTCTTAACAGAGTTTCTTATGGTTTCTCTATCTATTGGATAAATGCTTCTAAGGTCAATAAGCTCAATACTAATTCCTTGTTCCTTTGCCATAACCATTGCCTTTTGAACCTCTCTAATCATTGCTCCAAAGCTAACAATTGTTACATCTTTTCCTTGAGTTATTACATTAGCCTTTCCAAGCTCGATGGTGAATTTTTCCTCACTTACCTCTTGTTTAATTGCTCTATAAATCCTCTTAGGCTCCATATAAAGGATAGTATCATTGCTTTCAATAGCAGCAATCAACATTCCCTTAGCATCATGAGGAGTAGATGGCGCTATAACCTTAAGTCCTGGAATATGTCCAAATAAGGCTTCCATACTTTCGCTATGATGTTCCAAAGCATTTATACCTCCACCATAAGGCATTCTAATTACCATTGGGGTTTCTAGCTTACCGCGTGAACGATTTCTCATTCTTGAGGCATGGCTTATAATTTGATTCATTGCTGGGTAAATAAAACCACAAAACTGCATCTCAACAACTGGTCTAAGACCAGCTATCGACATACCTATTGCTGTTCCAACAATTCCACTCTCTGCAAGTGGGGAGTCAAAAACTCTATCTGCTCCATATTTCTTTTGGAGATTTTCTGTTACCCTAAATACTCCTCCTTCAACTCCAACATCCTCTCCGAAAACTACTACGTTTTTATCTTCTTTTAATTTTATATCGAGTGCGTCATTAATAGCACCCACCATATTCATTACCTTCATAACACTTACTTCTTAATGGTTTGTGAAACTCTTTCTTCTTTCCAACGATAGAACTCTTTGAGTCTATGTTCTTGGTCTTTTAATTCTTGAGGCATTTCAGAGTACATATACTTAAATATATCCTCAGGTTTATATTCTGAATAATTCTCAGCCTCTATAAACTGCCTGTCAACCTCTTTCTTAAAGTCTTCAATTATCTTTTCTTCTTCCTTATCAGACCAAAGTTTCTTATCAATTAGATACTGCTTTAATCTCTTTAATGGGTCTTTCTTATCCCACTCTTCTTCCTCTTCTTTTGTTCTATACTTGGTTGGATCATCGCTTGTTGTATGAGCTCCCTTACGATAGGTTACTGCTTCAATCAATACTGGTCCCTCACCATTCTCACAAACCTTTTTAGCTTCTTCAAGAGCTCTTAGCACTGCAAAGAAATCATTTCCGTCAACCTTAATTCCCTTTACTCCATAAGCTATTGCCTTAATTGCTAATGATTCCGAAGCTGTCTGCATTCTTGTTGGGGTTGATATTCCGTATTGGTTATTTTGAATTATAAATATTACTGGTACCTTCCAAACTCCTGCAAAATTCAAAGCTTCATGGAAATCTCCTTCCGATGTTCCTCCGTCTCCTACAAAGCCATAAACTAATTCTTTTTTCTTATTATACTTTATTTCATAACCAATACCTGAGGCATGTAGCATTTGAGAAGCAATGGGCACACTTATAGGCAAAACCTTATTAGCATTCTTGTATGCATTACCATCTTCATATCCCATAAATAAAAGGAATAATTCTTTAAGTGTTACGCCCTTTGCCAACATTGCACCCATTTCTCTAAAAGCTGGAACAAGCCAATCCTTTTCTTCAATAATAACTGCAGTGGCTCCAGAAATAGCCTCTTGACCATAGTTTGGTGGATAGGTGAAAATCCTACCTTGACGTTGATATGATACTATTTGCAAATCGGCAGTACGAGCAAAAAGCATATCTTTATATGCCTTAAGTACTCTTTCATCATTTACTTTAGGCATTAATTTCTTATCAATAACCTTCCCATCGTTATCGATAACCTGAAACATTAACTTATTAATTGGGTTATATTCATTAAACATATTAAATCTAATTATTTGGTTTATAAAAACTTTTATTTAGCAACGGAAATAAATTACAACATATTTCAAAGTCAATTATCAATGTATGTATTGATAAAATCTATAACACTAATTATTGAATAGAAATTAATAATTTAAAGATTATCATTTGAAAATAATTAGACTTTTTAGTCTTTTATATGCAATTTGAATTAGTTTTTGTATATTTGTGCCTTGAATAAATTTGTTTTATGAAAAAATTATCCTTTTTAGTAATTATTATCGCTATTGCTTTTGCTGGCTGTAAAACAATAAAGCCTGCTGATTTTCAACCTGATTATCAAAATGCCAATCTTCTTCCTCGCATGGATATTTGGTTTGATGTACCTTCTTTTGAAAACGCATACGGAGCTAATTCATATTCTGCTGATGGTTCAACATCTCCTGAAAGTCCTTATGGCAAGGGTGTATTTATGGTGAATAGTAAAACAAAAATTTACACTGCAGAGAAAAGAATTCAAGATGGATGTAATTTGTGGGTAAATGATGTTCAAAACAATATTATGGATCAAACGGGAAAGAGATCTGGCAATATTGTTATAAGACTTGGAAATGCTTATAAAAAGAATAATTATAAATGGAGCTGGCTTTCAGCTTTTACTCTTGGCGTATTTAATGCTATGGGTATGCCTATGGCTTCTAACAAAACTGAAATTGAAGTAATTGTTGAAATTTATGATTTAAGAAATAACCTTGTTGCTAAGTTCTCTGAACGTGGAACAGCTAAAACTTATATGGCTGCCTATCATGGTTATTATGAATTTCAACGTAAATCAGCTTCTGAGGCTTTGGAAGATGGTTTAATTAAAGTTAAAGAATTAATCCAAAAAGATTATCAAGCTATAAGCGCTAAGCTTCGTTAGTTTTCTTAATTAATAAAATACTAAATCATGTCTAAGGTTTCTATTCGCAAAGCAAACGAAAATGATACTCCCTTAATATTAAATTTCATTAAGCAATTATCTATTTATGAAAAGTTGCCAAATGAAGTGACTGCTGATGTTCAAACCTTACATAAATCTCTTTTTGTTGAACAAAATGCAAAGGTTATTTTTATAATGGAAGGAGAAAAAGAAGTTGGATTTGCATTATATTTTTATAATTTCTCAACATTTACTGGCAAGAAAGGGTTATACTTAGAAGATTTGTTTGTTTTGGAAGAATATAGAGGTAAAGGTTATGGCAAAAAACTTCTTGCATACTTGGCTGATATTGCTGTAAAAGAAGATTGTTCTCGTTTCGAATGGATTGTTTTGGACTGGAACACACCTTCAATAGAATTTTATAAGTCATTTGGTGCTTTTCCTTTAGATGATTGGACTGTTTTTCGCTTACATAAAGAAAACTTAAACCTTTTAGCAAAACAAAACACACTTTGAGACTAAAGAACTTATTATTATATGATTTGTGGAAAAACTTAAATTGTTTTTTATTGTCTTTACCTTAAGTTTTTGTTCGACTTTTTCTTTCGGACAAGATGTCCATTTTTCCACTTTTGACGCTAACCCAATGTTATTAAACCCTGCCAATACAGCTTTTGGCAGCAATTTGTTTCGTACAGGTACTATATACAGAAATCAATGGTCAACAGTTTCACAAGGTTATAATTCCTATCTTCTAACAGCTGAAGTTTTGCCATACAGTAGCAGGATAAAAAAGCAAGGAATTGGTTTGGGAGTTAGTTTTTTGGCTGATATTGCTGGAACATTAAGATACGGACAGCAGAGCATTGGTTTATATGCCTCCTATTTTAAAGCCATTAATGCAATTAAAGAACACTATATTTCTTTTGGGATTGTAGGGAACACTTCTACATGGAGTTATGATTTAGCAAATTCAATTTTTGGGAGATATCCAGAAGATAGAGAAGGGATTCTTTTAAATAATGTTAGAACTTATGACTTTGGATTAGGAACGCATTGGCAAATGAAAGCAAACGATAAACATAATCTTCAAGCAGGCTTAGCTCTATTTCATATTAACCAACCAAGTCTTTCTTATTATGAAAACTCAGATATAATTCTTCCACTTCGTTTTAATGCTTATTTTTCCGATTTAATAATGATTAAGTACGATAACTTTATTAAACCAACCGTTTTCTTCCAAACTCAAAAAGAATTTATGGAACTTTTGATTGGAGCAGACTATTGCATTAATATTGCAGAAACAGCATTAGATACTAAAATACTTTCTTTTGGGGCATATTACAGAACGGCAGATGCTTTAATTGTTATGGGGAAATATAAATTTAATAATTTCAATGTTGGCATTTCCTATGATGTTAATCTCTCCAGACTAACTCCTGCGTCAAAATCATATGGTGGTGTTGAAATTTGGTTACTTTATAGCTTTAATCCTATTGGCTACAAAAAAACAAAAACCTCTATTCCATGTCCAGCCTTTTAAACAAAATAGTCCTTATTGCTTGTTTTCTCCTTTTTTTGACAACAAATGCATTTACTCAGGAGAAATATATGATTGCCTATGAGAAAGAGGGAGATATATTGATGGAGCAAGGGGAATATGAAATGGCACTTAAGCAATACATAACAGCAAGAAAGTTTTTCAAAACTCCTTTAAGACTATTTTATAAATGTGGTGATGCTTGCAGAGTAATGAAAGATTACGATAAAGCAGAATTTTATTATCAAAAAGTCTTCACAGAAAACGATACAAACGATTTAATTAAAGATTTTCCTTTTCTTCACCTTAATTTAGCAGAAGTTTCCATATCAAATGGCAATCTCTTTTCAGCAAGAGATATTTTAGATAGTCTTTTAATCAAAGCTCAAGATTCTACTATTATTCAAAAAGCCAAACATAAATTAAAAGAAATTGAGTGGATTATTGATAATAATAAACTTGTTTATGGTAACAGTGTTGAAAATCTTGGGAAGAATGTAAATAATGAATCCTCTCAAACATCACATTTTGTTTTAAATGACTCAATCCTTTTTCTTACAAACATTGATTATAAAAAGATTGTTGAAGACAATATAACCTACTACAAGGATATGTATCAACAAATTTATACAAGCACAATTGACTCCAATTCTCACTCTCTTGCAAAACATTACGACATTGAAGAAATCAATAAAAAGAAAAGAAACATTACAAATATAAGTTTTGATATTTTAGATCAAACAGCCTATTTCACTCTTTGCAGTTCTTACGATAATGAAAAATGTTATATTTATTCATCTGTTTTAAAAGATGGTAAATATCAAAAAGCTAAAAGGCTGAATAAAAAGATTAATCTAAAAGGATTTAATAACACTCAGCCAAATATTGGGATATACAATAACGAGAAAATACTTTATTTTTCTTCAAACCGTGAAGGAGGCTATGGAGGATACGACCTTTACTACTATGTTTTGGATGGAAAGGATAATGAGGTAATTAATCTTGGACCAACAATTAATACCGAAGGAGATGAAATTACTCCTTTCTATTCTATTAAAGACAATTCACTTTATTTCTCATCCAATTATCATTTAGGTTTTGGAGGCTATGATGTATTTCAATCAGAAGGTTGGGCAACACGTTGGACTAATCCCCAAAACTTACTCCAACCTATTAATTCTCCAGCAAATGATATTTTCCCAGTAATTGTTGAACCAGAAGAAAAAGGATACCTTACTTCAAACAGAGAAGGTTCTTATGCCAACAACAATAAAACTTGCTGTAATGATATTTACAGGTTTGAAATGGCTGGAATGCCAGAAGTATCAACTATGGAAGAGATTAAAAACAAAACTAACTTCTCCCCTGTCTTTGATCTACCTCTTCAACTCTTTTTCCATAACGACCAACCCAACCCAAACTCCAATTCAACAACAACAAAAATAGATTATCAAGCGTGTTATAAGGAATATAAATCAATGAGCAATATCTATAAAGCAGAAGCCACTCGTTATATTAATGACTCAACAGAAAGCATTATAATAGACAGCATTGAAAACTTCTTCCAAATACACATTGATAAAGGAATGAATAAGCTTAATCATATGTGCGAGTATCTTTATAATAAACTTCTTTCAGGAGAAAAGATTGATATTTCAATAATTGGCTACACATCAGCACTACATAATAATATGTATAACTATGCTCTTTCAGAAAGAAGAATTGGAACCATAATAAATTATATAAGTAAGTGGAACGATGGAAAGCTAAAACCATTCCTTTCCAACAAAGCTAACGACAATCTTCCTTTTCTAAACATTAAAACTCTTGCAATGGGTAAATTGGAAAGCAAAAGCGAAAACCCAAAGAATGCAATAGAAAGAAGAAAATCTATTTACAAGATAAATGCAATGTATGAAAGAAGAATTGAAATTCGCCTAATAGAGATTAGAAAATAAAGTCAAAGGGTTAGTATTTTCAACCCAATTCATATTCATTACTAGCTTTTATTTCATTTCAAAGTTCAAAGGTAGGGAAATATTTTTATATATTCTTAATTCTTCTCTTTTATGTATTTTTCTTTTTTATTTCTTTAATTGGATGTGTTTTTCTTATTTATAAATTCTTAAGTTTTTCCCTTGAAATTTATCCTTGTAAAAATCTAATTAATAGCTATTTTAATGTCACTAAAGCCTGTTTAGAAGTATTTAAATAGGGAGTTGATGTTGGAATCATGGCATGAT
>DIOL01000035.1:0-214 GCA_002423895.1 Bacteroidales bacterium UBA5515
AAGTATATTTTTATTTATATCAAGTATATTTTTATATAAACTAAGGTTTTTTTCTTTTTTAGCTGGTTTTTGCTTTTAAGGTTAGTTTAAGTGTGATTAATCCTGTAATTGCAGCTAATAGAGATGCTATCAGGATTGAGAATTTGGCGTTGTTTTGTATTGTAATGTCATTAAATGCTAAAAGGGTGATGAATATTGACATTGTAAATCCAAT
>DIOL01000035.1:344-1526 GCA_002423895.1 Bacteroidales bacterium UBA5515
AATATTGACATTGTAAATCCAATACCAGCAATAATTCCTACTGAGAAAATATGTTTGAATTTTAATCCAATTGGTAGAGTGCAGAGTTTGAGTTTGACTCCAATCAGACTCATTAACCAAATGCCAAATGGTTTTCCTAAAAAAAGTCCAAGAATTATCCCAATACTGTATGGTTGAAGAATTGTACTTGAAAAATCGCCTTCAATCCTTATGGCAGTATTGGCAAGAGCAAATAGTGGAATTACAAAGAATGATACTGGATTATGAAGAAATAGTTCTAAGCGACGTGAACAGGATACTTCTTTTGATTTTCTGAAAGGTATTGCAAATGCTACAAGAACTCCTGTTATTGTTGGGTGAATACCAGAATTGTAAATAAAATACCACATAATTGCTCCACCAATCAAATAAGGGTAAAGCTTATGAACTTTCTTGTAGTTAAGAAAAATCAATACTGCAAATATTCCTAATGCAATTAAAAGATTTGAAAGGACTATTTCCTTAGAATAGAAGAAAGCTATGATTAAAATTGCACCCAAATCATCAAAAATTGCTAATGCTAAAAGAAAAACCTTTAATGAAGTTGGAACTCTTTTACCCAAAAGAGCCAAAACACCAATAGCGAAAGCAATATCAGTAGCCATTGGTATTCCAAATCCTGATGAATATTCATTACCGCCATTAAAGCCAATATAAATAATAGCTGGAACCAACATTCCACCAATTGCCGCAAAAAGTGGGAGTATTGCATCTTTTATTTTTGACAGTTCACCAGTGTATAATTCTCTTTCAAGTTCCAATCCAATTAAAAGGAAAAAGAAAGTCATCAAAACATCATTTATCCAAAACCCCAAGCTTTTGCCCATCAGGTTGGAGTTCCAAAAGTCAATGTAATCTTCTCCTAATTGAGAATTGGAAAGGATTAAAGAAAAGATTGTACAAAGAATCAAAATAAGACCAGAAATCTTATTGCTTTTAAGAAATGCGTTAAGTATATTTTTTAATGTCATCTACTTAAAAACGTAAAAATGTACAATTTATTTTTGAGTATAGGTTATTGGCATAAAGTATTCTTTTGTTATCCCAATTTCTTTTGTGAAATATTTATCATGAGATATTATTATCAAACTTCCTTTGTAATTCTTTATTGATTCTAAGAGAATTTTTAAACTTGAAATATCT
>DIOL01000035.1:1658-70327 GCA_002423895.1 Bacteroidales bacterium UBA5515
AAATTATTAGTAGGCTCATCTAAGATAATCAAGTCTGTAAATTTGTTAGATATTATCATACAACACATACATAAACGCATTTTTTCTCCTCCACTCAATTCTTTACATTTTTTATCCCATTGATTACTTGTAAACAAAGCTCTTGTTAACTGATGTTTCACTTCAAAATCCTTTAAATTATTTTGATTATGTTTTTGAGCTATTTCCAAAATGCTATATTCGTTGTTCAGTATTGAATAATCCTGATCTAAATACCAATAATTAAATTCAGCATTTTCTATCTTTCCACATGAAGGAAGGATTTGTTTTGTGATTAACTTTATTAAAGTAGTTTTACCACTTGCATTATTACCAATAATATGTATTCTTTCTCCACTGTAAAGTTCAAAGTCTATTAAAGAAGACCATAAAAATTTATTATCTTCAAATGACTTGTTTATTCCTTTTGCACTTATTAATAATTTTCCTTTATGAAGTTTAGAGTATTCAAATTCAAACTTTAATTTATTCAGTAATTCTCTTTGCTCTTGAACCTGTTTTAATTTATCAATATTATCACTGATAATTTTATCATGTTTTTCTTTTAGTTTTGCTTGTGTGTTTTCTCCTCTATTTACTGTTGTTTTTTTAAGAATTCTAACCTCTACATTCTTTTTACTTCCCTGAGATTGTCTTTTTGCTTGTCTTTGAATTATCTCTCTGGCTTTTTTCTGAGCTTCATTGACTTTCTTTTTCTCATAATTGATTTCATTTATAATAGCATTATCTTCTATCTCTTTTTGATTTTCATAGAAAGAGTAGTTACCACCATAAAGATTGATGCCATTATGTGATATTTCATACATTGCTTCTAATTGGTTAAGCAGAGTTATATCATGACTTACTACAAGCATTGTAGCTTTTGTTTGCTCGATATAATTATAAAGTAATTCTCTGCTTGATAAATCAAGATGATTGGTAGGTTCATCAAATAAAATAATTTTAGGATTAAAAATGTTTAGTTTAGATAAATATACTTTGATTCTTTCTCCTCCGCTTAATTGACTGATTTCAGTGTTAAGATTTAAATATGATAACCCCCAGTAACTTAAAGCAATTTCACATTTAGTTTCAATATCCCAATCGTCTTCAAGAATATCGAAATCTGTTTGAGATATACTCCCATTGGCAATTGCATTTAAAGCTACAATTTTTTTATCAACGCCAAGCATATTGGCAACATTTGAAAAATTGCTTTCAATCAGTTGTGGAATATAAACAGGTTTGGAGCCTAAATAAATATCTCCTGAAACAGGTTTCAAGTAACCTGCAATTAGTTTTAATAATGTAGATTTTCCTCTTCCATTATTACCAACTAAGCCGCATTTAGAATTATTATTTATAGATAAACTTAAATGTTCAAATATATTTTTTTGATTTGGATAGTGATATGACAAATCACTTATAATTATACTCATAATAAATAATTAAATTTACCTCGAAAAGGTAAGGTTAAACCGAATAAATTAAAACTTTTCTTGTGGAGTCGGTTTATTAAACCAACATTTAATTATTTTTCTTCATAAGAGTATTCTTTTTTATTTCTGCAAAGATATAAATATTTATTATAATGCCAAAAAAATAATTAGTTGAGCTTGAAAAACATATTTGCTAATAAATATTTACTGAAATGAATATTCCTTATCATCCATCAATAATATTTTAAATTCATCTATTTCTTTTAGTTCGTCAAATGTCTTAATTTCTTTATTGGTTTCTCTCTTATCTGTAAATTCTGATTCAGAAAAGTAAACATTATTGATATTGAATAATCCCTTGTATTCATTTATTCCTTCTTCAACAATATATTCCTTTTTTATTTTTTCAAATCCTTCTTTTGGTATTATTTCCATTATACTTTTTTGAAATACATTATTTATAAGATATTTACCATTATATTTTGTATAGTTGTGTACTGAATAAACTTTATGAATTTTAGACTTATAATATAAGCCATTAAAGAACTTTTCATTAGCATTCATGTCAATTATAACTTCTATTTTAGTAATTGTAAAATCATTACAATTAATAAAAAATTTAGTGATGCGAGGATTAACTCTAACATAAAAAGGAATAATAACCGGTTTATTATTTTTGTTATTCATAGTTATAATATAAGACGATTCATTATTGCTATCATATACAATATCCATACTATACTCAAAACTATTAAGGATTGATTTTAAATAATCCATTTGTGTTACAAAATCTATCTGTTTAATATTAAATTCTGATGCCCCACTATTGATAGTTTGCATATTGCTATACAAAGGTTTGATTTCAAGATTATGATCGTCATATCCTTTATGTTTATATATTCCTTTTAGATTGTTCATGAAGAAAACACTATCTTTATTTATCCCTATTTGATTATACGAAACATCTAAATAAATATTAGAAGTATAATAGTTATCATCTATTCTTTTTAAAGCTTCTTTAATAACGGCCTTTGCAGTCATTCCTGTTATTGTTACTTCTGAAAGAGTTCTTGCCTGAGGAGTTAATCTGATTATTTTGGTTTTTGAAAGTTCTTCAAAACTAAGTTTTTTAGATTTATATCCAATACAACTAAAAACAAGATTATTATTAACTTTAATATTTGAAATAGAAAAGAAACCTCTGTCATCTGTAATTGTTCCAAGAGGTTTTCCTTCAACTCCAATATTTACAAAAGGGATAGATTCTTTTGTTTTTTCATCAATTACTTTTCCTTGAAAACTGTTTTTCTGTGAAAAAGATAGGATTGGAAAAAGCAACAATATACTAACAATCAATAGTGAGTTTTTCATATATTTATATCTAAAAATGGTAATGTAATATATTTATAACTTAAATACTAACTGCAAACTTACTTAGATATTTTAAAGATGCAAAATTATTTGGAATATATTTTTAAACCACTTCTCCCAACAAAAAAAACTCCAAGAGATAAGGAGTTCTCTTGGAGTTTAAATCAACTTTTAGGAGGAAAGTTAATTTTTTGAAGGTATATCGTTACAAATCTATTTCTTTAAAAATACAAGTCTCTTTGACCGTTGTGAATGTTTTGAAGATTTTCTTCAATTTTCTTTTGAAGTTGTGGTTTTGGAACTTCATTCTTCATTTTTTCGATTAATGCCAATCCTTTTCTCTTGGTTTCTTCTGATGCGAAGTCTTCAAGATATTCCTGGAAGGTAAACATAGCATTTGGCAAGCAGAATTCTTTTATCAAACCTGGTTTGGCTAAATCCATAAAGTCGTGTCCAACTCTACCTTTACGATAACAACCTGTGCAGAATGAAGGAATATAACCAGCATCTGCCAATGAAGAAATTACTTCATCCAATGTTCTGTGGTCACCAGTTGAGAATTGAGTTCCAGTTCCTTCTTCATCATGTGCATAAGAGCCAGGATTGGTTTTAGAAGCAGCTGAAACTTGGCTGACTCCATATTTAATTAATTCATTTCTCATTTGGTCGTTTTCTCTTGTTGAAAGAATAATACCAGTGTAAGGAAGTGCGATACGAATAATGGCAACAAGCTTTTTGAAATCATCATCACTTACTGGTGAAGGAATGTTTTCGGCAGTAGGAGCTCCAACAGCTGGTTCCATTCTTGGAACAGAAACAGTGTGAGGTCCACATCCATAAGCTCTTTCAAGATGGTTGGCATGTTCAATCATTGCCAACACTTCAAATCTGTAATCTATCAATCCCAATAAAGCACCAATCCCAACATCATCAACACCGCCTTCCATTGCTCTATCCATAACAGTTAAACGATAAAGATAATCAGCCTTTGGTGTTCCTTTTGGATGGAATTGTTCATACATTACTTCATCGTAGGTTTCCTGGAAACAAACATAAGTACCAATCTTTTCAGCTTTAAGTCTTGCAAAGTCGTTAACTTCCATTGGAGCAAGTTCAACATTAATTCTTCTTACATAATCTTTTCCATCTCTTTCTCTAACTCCATAAGTTGTTCTAAGAGCTTCAATCATATAATCAGTACCATTATAATTGTTTTCTCCACAAATCAAAAGCACTCTTTTATGTCCTTGTTTCAATAGGGCAGAAGTTTCCTGTGCAATTTCATCCATTGTTAAAATCTTTCTCTTAATTTGATGATTATCTTTTCGGAAAGAACAATAGGTGCAATTGTTTACACATACATTTCCAGTATATAAAGGAGCAAACAAAACTAATCGCTTGCCATAAATATCTTCTTTAATGATTTTAGCAGTTTCCATAATCTTATGGATTTGTGCTTTGTCTTCCACTCTAAGTAATGCTCCAACATCTCCCAATCCAATTCCTTTAAGTTTAAGGGCTTGGTTTAATATTTCATCAACTTGGCTATCTGTTGGTGCTTCTCCTTCAATTATTGAATAAAGTTTATCTCTATCAATAAAGTTCTTGTGTCTTTCTGCTATATTCATATCTTTGTTTATTAATTTTTTTATCTGTTATTTCCCTTAGCCAAAATAGATTTCACTTCAACGTTTTCCAATCTACCCAACTTTCCTGTTAGAGCATTGATTTCGTTGCTTGTTGATTCAATAACTAAGGTGATTATGTGCAAACCTTTATCTAAAAGAGGTAAGCCCTGACGAGCCAAAATGGAATCAGAATACTCTGACAATAAACTATTGACAGTAGAAGCTACCGCTTTATCATAAATAACAATTGAGATTGTTCCAATTCTCTTTTCCATTAGTCCTGCTTTTGGATTAGATTAATAAATATTTTTGTTTAATAGATTGATTTTACTCGCTTTGCGAAAGAGTTCCATAAATGAAAGTCTTATCACTCAGGTTTCAAATACGCTGCAAAGATACAAAAGATTTCTTTAATCAATTATTTTTAAGTAGAAAAATTGTTAAAAGCTTCATTAAACTCAATCTCTTGCTTATTTCTGATAAATAATAAAGACCTTTAACCAGAAAATCAAAGATTTAAACTAACGAAATGCCGTTTAGAAAAATTTTTGCTTGATATAAAACTGATATAATGCCATTAAATGATAAGTATAATGCCATTATACTTCCCATATAATGCCATTAAACCATCAATATAATGGCATTATACCGAGAATATAATGGCATTATACTAAAATTAAACTTCGTTTGATAAGATTTAGATAAGGATTTCTGACATGTATTCCTTATAAATCAGCTTTATAAATTGAGGGAAATTCTATTTCTCCCTAATTCGAATAACATTAACAAGAGTATCTTTCTTTGTCAGGGTGATGCCATGAGAGGAGTAAAGCATGTTTTTCTTTTCTTCAAAGGTTTTTTGTTTGTAAAGACGGTTAAAATCTACCCAAACAATATTATTTGAAACTCCTTTTTGAGGTATTATTGTTGGAGTTTCTTCTCTTGATGCTATTGTGCCTCTTGAAAGCTCACTACATAAAGCAAATACAGATGTTTTAAAAAGTGGATCTTTGCTTTCCCAATCCTCACCCTTATCAATTATCTTATCCCAATCTTTTACATTAAGAACATAAACCTCACGTTTCTCTTTTATAGTATCAATCTTTAAGTCTGTATATTTACACAAATCGTCAATAACCGATTTATAATCAATAAAACTATTTGTGTCTTTTTGTTTTACAAGCAAATCATAGTTTCTGAAACTTAAAATTTCATTTTGCTTAATCCAATATGTTTTAGTGTCATAAGCTCCAATTAGTCTTTCAGCAATAGAACCAAGTGTTGTGTTTTTAAAACTAATTGTTTCTCTTCCAAGTGTATTTGTTTTAACGGAATTATTGCCCCATTCCATAGTTGTATTAGTAAAAGTGGCTTTATAAGTTTTTCCTTCAAAATTAATTGGTTTATCGGAATTAAAAAATAATCCCAGAGTAGCAATAGCAACAAAATTATTTAAAGCATGTGCAATTATGGAGGTGAGAAGATTAAATCTTAGTGTAAGATAGGAGCAAAACAAACCAATCCCAACATATTGAGGGAATGAGAGGAAGAAACTCATAGGTTGAAGGTTGCCATAATGCAAAGATGCAAAGGTTATTGAACTTAGAATAAGAAAAGAGTATAACCTGAGTTTGGGTTTGTCTTTCAGGAAAAAGATTATTAATAAGAATAGTACTGAGTATATAATTCCTCCATAAACATTGATTATTAAAACATATACAGTAGAAACTGCAAAACTAATCCAAATCCATGCTTTTCTTTTACATGCCCATGAACGGAAAGCAATTTCTTCTGTAATTGGTGCAAAAATCACTGTAAGAAAGAGAACTAATCCCAGAGGTAAGTTGAAAAGGAACTTATAAATAGGATCATTAAATACATCTTGTTCTTTGTCAAAAAGTGTTCTAAGTAAAACTCCCAAAGCTATTAGGCAAAGAGATATGACCAATAAATAACGATAGTTTTTCTTTAAGTTCATGGTTTTTATTGATTAATTATTATTTTCCAGCAAAGATATATATTTTATTTTAAAAGAAGTATTTAATGATAATTTTAAATCAAAAAACCATATAATGTTTCTAATTCTCTTTTTCTAAGTCTTTAAGTGCTTTCTTGTTTGATTTTCTTGATGTAAATACAAAGAAAAGGAATGTAAGAGGGAAGAATTTAATTGTATATGGAGTTCCCATTTCTTTTTCGTAATCAAAATAACCATAAATGCAGATTGAATAATAGATAACAATATACGACAAAATAAATATAAGTAAAAACCTGCTTATCTTAATGTTTTGTTTAATGGCTTGAACTGGATTTTGTAGTTTTTTGTAATACTTATTGTAAGGGAAATAGTAGATTACAAAATATAAAGCAAGTACAACTATGCTAATAATAATATCTACTAAGCTAAATTGAATATTCATATCTTTTTTTGATTTATTAATATTTTCCAGCAAAGATATTGATTTTATTTTAGAAGGAGAGCTTAATGTTAGTTTTTAATGTGTAAACCAAAAATAGTATTAAACCCAAAGAGTGTAAATAGTATTTAGTATTAATTTCAATTCTGCAAACAATAATAAGGGATAAAAGAAAGGTAAAATCAAGTAAATAACTACAAAAACAAAATCTTAAACTAAATAAACAGGCTTTCAAACTAATTAAACTTCATTTCAATCTCAAAACAATGCCATTGTTTTGTCAAAACAACCGCATTGTTTTAGGCAAACAATGGCATTGTTTTAGTAAAACAACCGCATTGTTTTGAGTAAACAATGGCATTGTTTTTACATCAAGTCCTTATAAAAATATTTTAATACTTGATTTAGTGAGATTAAAGTCTTGATAAATCAGCTCTATTTCTTGTGTAATTTGATTGTTAAAAGATATATTTGAAAATAGGATAGGAGTTAAGAAATTTTTTCATAATATTGCATTCTATTTAATGGAAGTTATTTTCTTTAATTAAAGGATGATGATGAAAAACAAAACTTTGATATTAATTTTGATTTGCTTTTTTGCTGTTAACACATTTGCTCAACAATGTGATTCATGCAAAAGAGATTTTAAACTTCTATTAATAATAAAAGATAAATCAGAAATAAACTCAACCGATTTGGAAATGAGTTGGGGAATAACAAAGAACCTATATTATATTAAATATACAGATTATATAGATAGCGTTTCAAAAGGGACATCTTATGTTTCTCATAGCCTTACAAGAGTATTTTCAGATATATGTTTAATGGCTGATAGCATGTTAGGAGTTGATTATTATTTTAAATATTTAAGTTTAATAAATGGCTCTTCTGAAGAAGAACGTTCTTTCGCACTTGAAAGAATTTTTGTTAAATACCCTGTGATTGTTCTTAATAAAATAGGGGACAACAAAGAATGGCTTAATTATTTAACTTGGGGATTTATAAACAATAGATATTATGGAGCTGTAAATCCATATGAAAAGGAAGATTATTCAGCAATGACTATTTATGAAGATTCTCAGAAACCTATCCTAAATAAAGAGAATTGCAGAAAAATATTCTTTGAAACAAATCCAATCTTGAAGACAAAGTATAGTCAATATAGATATCAAATAGATTTTATAATAAATACTGCAATTGATAACTTAAAAGATAATTGAGTAAGTAAAATATAATAAAGCATTGTATTTTCATAATTGATTAACTTTGCTGAGTGTAATTATAAATAAGAGGATTAAGTGTTTTCTAAAAAATAATAATATGAAACGTGTATTTAAGATAATTGTTTTTTGTGCCTTTATAAGTTGTATAGGCTTTCAGTCATTTGCAATAAAACCTGATAGTGTTTATGTGATGCGTCCAGAGAATCTTGGTTTAATTTATAGAGATTTAAATGTAACAACTTCTGACGGATTGAAGATTAAAACATGGTTTTATCCTGCTCAACCTGCTCTTTCAGAAAAAGAAATAAATGAAGCTTGGAATAATCCTGTCAAGAAACCTTATAAAACAATTGATAAAGAACCTCGCCCAACAATAATTATTGCTAATGGTGATGCAGGAAATATGTCTTACCAGCAAGTGCATTTTGCACTAAATTTTACTTCAAAAGGATATAATGTAGTAACTTTTGATTGGCGTGGTTTTGGAGAAAGCAGTGAGTGGGAGATAAATAATGATTATTTAGTTTATTCGGAGTTCTTGCTTGATTATGATGCAGTAATAAAAGAAGTATTAAAACAAAATGAAGAGGTAGATACTAATAGAATTGCTGTTTTTGGATGGTCAACAGGAGCATATCTTTCTATGGCAGCATCAAGTAAGTATGATAATATTAAAGCCTTTGTAGGTATTGGCTTAATTACTTCTTTTGATGATGTGCTTCCTCTTTTAAAACAATTACAAACCCATAAAGATCGTAATTTAATAGTCCCTGATAACTATCCTAAAGAATTATTGCCAGTAAACTTAGCACCAAACTATAACAAATCAACATTTCTAATAGTTGGAGAAAAAGATAATCGTACACCCGTTTGGATGAGCAAGAAAATATATTCATTACTACCTTCAAAGAAAGAGTTATGGATAGTTGAAGGAGCAGAGCATGGAGGGCAAAATGGTCCAATAAAAGATTTCAAACTTTTCGATGAAAGATTTATAGAGTTTTTGGATAAGAACTTGTAGAGATTAATAAAATTTGAGAAAGAAGTATTTATATAAAATAATTACATTTTCAGTTGAGAAATTGTGATAAATAGTAAATAAATATAATTGAAGACTAATAAAATTACGATATAATATGGAAATTCCAAAATCACTTATTGAGAAAATGAATAAAAATCAACTTGTAATCTTTGCAGGTGCAGGATTGTCAATGAATGCAGGTCTTCCAAGTTGGATTGATTTAATTAATGGCATACTCGATGATTTAGGAGATAAAGAACCTAAAAAAGATAAGTACAAGGACGCATTAAAGGATGAAATAATGACTCCTTTAGAAGTACTCAATAAAATTGAAATTCACAAGGAATTTGTTATTGAAGCGATAGATAAAATAATTAGAGGCTTTGATGATGTTAAGCCAAGTCGATTATTTAATTATATAGGAGAAATTTCAACAAAGATAATCACTACAAATTATGATTATATTTTAGAGTCCATTTATAAAGATTTTGAAAAAGTTGTATATAATAATTCATTTAAAGTTTCTAAACTATCAAACTATGAAAAATATATTTTTAAAATTCATGGAGATATTCAAGAACCAGATAAATGTATATTATTCTCTTCTCAATATGAAGAATTATATATTAAAAATGAGCAATCATCAATTTTTGAATTAAAAAAAATAATATCAGATAAATCAATACTTTTTCTTGGTTTTAGTCTAAATGACCCATACATCAATTTTGTTTTTGATTTTGTAACTAAAATTTATGGTGGTTTCACCCCTGAACATTTTATAATTACTACTGAAAAAGAAAATAAATGGCCAAATAGAATTACTCCAATAAAAATCAATACTTACTCTGAAATAGAATCTTTTTTATCAGAATTATCTAAAGAGAAAAATAATCAAGAAAATAAAGAAGAAACATTAGTGGCAAAACTAAATGATAATCATCATCATAATAATATTATTGATTTGACTGAATCTCTTGAATATGATTTGCCACCAAACAACAAGTTTTGGGTTGGAAGAAGAAAAGAAATAGAAAATATCTCTGTTGATATATTTAAAGTGATTTTTATTACAGGTATTGGAGGTCAAGGTAAATCAGCACTCGCAGCATATTATGTAAAGAATTGTTTTGATGCCAAACTGTTTGAATATGCTGATTGGAGGGATTTCAAAGAGGAAACAAATAGATTTCAGACAAAACTAATTTCTATAATTAAAAGAATTTCTAATAATCAAGTTACAGCAAATCAATTAGAATGTGTAAGAAACAATGAATTAGTTGATTTGTTTTTTAAGTGTTTATCTGATAAAAAAATAATATTTGTTTTTGACAATATTGACAGTTATATAGATTTGGAAACTTTTACACCAAGTGGAGGAATGAAGTATTTTTTTGAACAAGCATTAGAAATAAATCATAACTCTAAATTTATCTTTACATGTAGACCATTTATTCGAGAAGCTAGTTCAAACTTTTATCAACTTACTCTTTCAGGTTTGTCAGAAAAAGAAACTGAAGAAATTTTTTCATTATACAATATAAATATCTGTAAAGAACAATTAAAAGAATTAAGCAAAAAAGCATATACACTCACAAAAGGACATCCTTTATGGTTAAATCTTATAGCAGCTCAAGCATTAAGAGGTTTTGAAACAGTGAACAAATTTATTCAAAGTATTGAAGATAAAACTGATTTCAATGAAGAAGGATTTTCTTCAATACTTTCGGAAAAAATTTTAAATGAAGTATGGTACTCTCTCAATAATAAGCAACAAACATTACTTAGGGGAATTGCAGAAACTGTAAAGCCAGAAACACTCTCTAATTTAAAGAAAATAATGGAATCTGAACTTAATGTTAATCAACTTGATAAAGCATTTAAAGTTTTGAAGAATTTGAACTTAATTGAACTAAAATCATCTGATATAAGTGAAGATCAAATTGAATTACATCCTCTAGTAAAAGAATTTATATCTTTGAAATTTCCAAAAACTGAAAGAGCAAAATTCATCACGTTACTAGTCCAATATTATGATAGGTTTATTTATATATTGAAACCGCAACTTAGTTCTAATATGAGTTTATCTGATTTTCAAAATTGGACATCCAAAATAGAATTACAGATAAACAAAGGGGATTTTAAATCTGCTTTAGTAGCTTTAGAAGAAGTATCAGCATCAATTATATCAGCAGGATTTTCTGAAGAATATTTAAGGGTTTCAGAGAGATTATTTAATTCTGTTGATTGGAAATTAGCAATTGGTAATGAGTATCCATATTTTGAAACTCAATTTGATACACTTACACAAGTTATGACACAATATGGTAATTTCAACGATTGTGAATTATTATTAGAAAAATATTCTAAATTAATTAATGGGAAAAGTTCAAAATACTTATCTTATTGCAGTGGAAAATGTTATTTATATTGGTATCAAGAAAAATTCAATGAGGCTATTGAAATTGGAGAGTATGGTCTTTTTTTGATTAATAATTCAGGTATTTCTGATAATTATTCACTTAGACACAATTTAGCATTAGCAAGAAGGGACTCTAAAATAGATAAAAATATAAAAGAAGCATTATTGTATTTTCTTAAAGGGGAAAATTTAGAAAATATAATTAATAATGTGAATGTAGATTTAGGAGGTCATTTCTATGGAAATATTGGTAAGTGTTTAGAACTTCTTAATGATAAAGTAAATGCATTGACTTGTTATTATATATCGTTTTCCATATTATGTAACGAAGATAATAATAATTCGAAGTTAAATTTAGGCTATGCTGCATCTTGGATTTATAGCATACTTAAGGATACGAAAAATAAATTAGATTCGCTATACTTTTTAAAACTGAGTATTAACATTTGGGAACATTCTTCACCTCCTAGAGCAGATAAAATGAAGAAAGAATGGAAAAATTTCATTATTGATAAACAGACAAAACAAGAAATTGAAAAGATTCCTGATTGGAAGATAGCTAATTACTGTAAGGAAAAATCAAAAACTTATATTGGTAGTGGTTTTGTAAAATAAAGTATAGGTTAATTTCTAAAATAAAAGTTTATTTTGATTTTTGTGTTTTACAAACAATAAAACTTTACGAAATCTGAGAGAAATCAATTTGGGGTTTGGTTCTTTGGAAGTATTCTTTTAGTTTTTGATTTTGTGGAGTAATAAGCATTGGGTCTTGTTGCGCTATTTCAATTGCTGTGTTTCTTGCAGCTTTTAAAATAGGCTCATCTTTAACAATATTAGCTATCTTTAAATCTAATAAACCACTTTGCTTTGTTCCAGCAATATCGCCTGGACCTCGAAGGCGAAGGTCAATTTCTGAAATTTCAAATCCATCATTTGTTTCAACCATTGCTCCAAGTCTTTCCTTTGCTTCGGAAGATAGTTTGTAGCTACTCATTAAAATGCAATAAGACTTTTCTGCTCCTCTACCAACTCTGCCACGCAATTGATGCAATTGAGAAAGTCCGAAGCGTTCTGCATTTTCAATTATCATTACAGAAGCATTGGGAACATCAACTCCAACTTCAATTACTGTTGTTGAAACCATAATATGAGTTATGCCTTTTTTAAATCTATCCATCTCATATTCCTTATCCTGAGCTTTCATTTTGCCATGAACAATGCTTATTTGAAATTCTGGTAATGGAAATTCTCTAACTATGCTTTCGTAGCCATCCATCAGATCTTTAAGATCTAATTTTTCGGACTCTTTGATTAATGGGTAAACAACATAAATTTGTCTTCCTGCTTCAATCTCTTTTCGCATAAATGCAAAAATTCTAAGACGGTCTTTGTCGTAGAAATGAGCTGTTTGAACTGGCTTTCTTCCTGGAGGTAACTCATCAATCACTGAAACATCCAAGTCTCCATACACTGTCATTGCAAGAGTTCGAGGAATAGGAGTAGCTGTCATTACCAAAATATGTGGAGCTGTATGATTTTTTGTCCACATCTTGGCTCTTTGTTCAACTCCAAAACGATGTTGCTCATCAATAACACATAACCCTAAATTGGAAAACTTAACCTTGTCTTCAATTAAAGCATGTGTGCCAATAATTATATCAATTTTTCCTTCTTCCAATTCAGGGAGAATAACATTTCTTTCTTTTTGTGTTGTGCTTCCAGTTAAAAGAGCAACTTCAAGAGGCATATCTCCCAAAAATTTCTTTATTGAAACATAATGCTGCTGAGCCAATATTTCGGTTGGTGCCATAATGGTTGCCTGAAAACCATTATCTATTGCAATTAGCATGCTTAAAAGAGCAACCAGTGTTTTTCCACTTCCTACATCTCCTTGCAAAAGGCGATTCATTTGATGTCCTGTTCTTAAATCATTGCGTATTTCCTTAATAACTCTTTTTTGAGCATTTGTTAATGGGAAAGGTAAATAGTTATTGAAGAAATCATTAAAAGCATTGCCAACCGTTGAAAAAACAAATCCTTGTGACTTTTCAACTCTATTGGTTTTGAGAAGTTGATGTTCAAGTTGCATAAAGAATAGCTCTTCAAATTTCAGTCTTGCTTTTGCTTTTGAAAGTAATTCAGTTGATGAAGGGAAGTGTATTTGAATTAAAGCTTCTTCAAGTGAGATTAAATGATACTTATCAATAATATACTTTGGTAAACTTTCTGGGATATATCCTTTAACTTGTCCAATTAAAGTTCGCATCAGGTTGGAAATAGCCTTAGAGTTTAAGAAGGCATTTTTCATTTTTTCGGAAGTATTGTAGAGAGGGGAGAACTTTTGAGTCAGGTTTTCTTGTGAGGCAAGGTATGTTTCCAACGGTTCAATGTCGGGGTGAGCAAAATTATAGTTTCCTTTAAAAAGTGAAGGCTTTCCGAAAATCACATATTCTTTTCCTTGCTTAATGCTTTCTTTAATCCATTTTATTCCTTTAAAGAATACCAATTCAACCTTTCCAGTTTGGTCAGCAAAATTAATAGAAAGTCTTGCTTTTGCACCAATTCCAATAATTTCCATTCCAATGACTTTTCCTCTAATTTGAATGAAAACTTCTTCTGATTGAATATCCTTTATTTGAACAAAATTACTTTTATCAACATAGCGATAAGGATAATAGGATATGAGGTCACGGTAAGTTGTTATGCCAAGTTCTTTGTTAAGAACTTTTGCTTTCTTCTCACCAACTCCTTTTAGAAATTCAATCTTAGTATCTAAGAGATTAACCTGCATTTACATTTTATTTTCTGCAAAGATAATGAATTTTACTTTACTTTTCACTTCGTGGCTCTCGACCTTCGGTCTTCGGGTGTCTTGATACAAAAGTAACAAAAAATCAAGACTGTTCACAAATAAACTAAAAATTGAAGCCTTGAACTAAAAATTTATAAACTCGCCTTTGGCTCAAACATATAAACTTTCTTTACGTTCAAAACTTCAATTTTCTTTACGCATATTTGTAAAATGTCGGTTGGTTTGTATTTTGGAGTTTATTTGTTGGTTTATGATTATGGCTATTCATAACTATTCTTAACATTATCTAAGAATAATGGAGAGAATAATTCTAATTTTCTCATTTCATTCAGAGGCATATAAACATCTTTTTCTAATTCTAATTGTAAATCATCTTGTTTGTAAGCTATATTCTTTACTCTGAAAATATAAACTTCTTCAATTGTATTAATTTTCAACTCCCCAGGTAATCTGGAATACTTTTTAAGCATAGAATATGGTTCATAATAATTTACTTTATATTTTACCTTTGATAGACGATTTGCTAATACATATATACTATCTTTTTTTTGATAATTATAAATTTGATATAGCCCTAAGTAATTATATTTGACTCCTCTTTTTCCCATGTAATCCATAATTGTAGTATCCTGAAAAATTTCAACTTGTTTAATTGCAAAAGTTCTTGCATCAATATGATAATTACAAATTATAGGGAAATTGTCCTTTCTAAAACTTTTATTTGATAATTCATTTTTATTACTTCTTGTAGTTATTATATAATCTTGTTCATCGCCTTTATCATCGTATATTGTTTGCATTTTTATATTCAGTCCATCAAATATAGACATGTCATTTTTTCCCAAATCTTTCTTATTATTTTTATAATTACTTATAACAAAATCTGGGTCAATTTTGTTGTATTTAAATTTAATAGTAGAATCAGAATAATAAGCATGGCAATATTTAGGCTTCATTACTGTATGTCTTGACAATGCTCCTCTACATAAGTATATCCCATCATTATAACTTAAAAAACTTAATGTATTAGTATCAATTTTCTTGTTAAGTATTTCTATTTCGGCGTAATATTTATCTTTAATGTAGTTATTAGGCACTGCTTTAAAAGCTTTAAAAAGTATTGTTTTAGGTGAAAACCCCTCAATTGTAACTTCTTTTAATTCTTTTATTTTAGGTGAAAGTTTTATAGTCTTATTCCTTATAATATTATCAATGCCAATTATTGCCTTATTATAAGAAGTATGACTAAACTCTAAAGTTTTATATTTTTCGGGAACATTTATACTAAAACATCCATTTTCATCCGCCATTGTTCCTGAACTTGAATTTTTAATATTAATTGATGCAAATGGAATTGGTATATTATTTGTTTTGTCAACTATCTTTCCTTCAATTCTCACTGACTGAGCAAGACTGTTTATACACATTAATAGAAGGAAAATTAATATAATATTTTTCTTCATGATTTTTATTTTTGTTAATTATAAAAAGTTTTATTGACAAAAGTACATGTTTTATTTTATATAATCATAGAAAAATACTTTAAAATTAGTATTGATAATGAAAGAAGTTTTTCTTGATAAAAATAACGGTATAAAAAAAGCGAGGAGATTTCTCATCTACTCGCTCAATTATATTATTATGAAAAAATATTATAATGGTTTTAAACCTAATATTTCTCTTGCTTCTTTTGGATTAGCAATTTCTCTTCCTAACTCTTTAGCCATGCGAACAACTTTTGCAACAAGTTCTCCATTGCTTTTTGCTAAAACTCCTTTTGATAGATAAACATTATCTTCAAATCCAACTCTAACATGTCCACCATCAATGATAGCTAAAGCTGCAAGAGGGAATTCAAAACGACCTACTCCTGCAACAGTGTAAGTTGCATCAGCAGGAATTGAACCTCTAAGGAAAGTGAAATCTCTAATATCTCCACCAATACCACCATTTACTCCCATAACAAAGTCAAAGTGCATAGGTTTTACAATATGACCTTTTTTATGAAGTCTTAAAGCCATTTCAATCATACTTTTATCAAATACTTCAAGTTCTGGCTTAATACCTCTTTCAATCATTCTGTCTCCAAAATATTTTATTGTGTTTTCAGTGTTAGTGAATACATCATCTCCACCAAAATTACAAGTACCACAATCAAGTGTTGCCATTTCTGGGCATAGTTCAGTTGGTTGAAGACGTTCATCATCTGTCATTCCAACGGCTCCACCAGTTGAAGGTTGAATAATTACATCAGGACATTCTTTATGAATAGCATCCATAATTACCTTGAAACGATTCTTGTCTTGAGTTGGAGTTCCATCATCTTCTCTAACGTGAAGGTGAATTATTGAAGCTCCTGCATCATAAGCAGATTTTGCTTCTCTAACGCACTCTTCAACAGTGTAAGGAACAGCTGGATTGTGTTCCTTTAACACTTCAGCACCACAAATTGCTGCTGTTATAATTAACTTTTCCATAGTTTAATTTCTTGATTTATTATTTGTTTTTTCTTTGACATTGTTTTGGTACAACGCAAGTTCCAGTTGCTCTACAAACAACGATAGGTTCTTCCAAAACATCAGCAGCTGAAGCAGAAATATCTGTTCTTGGAACAATAACTTTTCTTGCTTCAAATTTCATTTTTCTTGATGAATTTCCAACTGAAGTTATTTCTCCTTCTGCTTCAATGAAGTCTCCAGCATAAACAGGTGCTAAGAATTCAACATTATCGTAAGCACAAAATAGTCCTTCGTCTCCATCGTTTATTATTAATAGTTCTGTTGCAACATCTCCGAAAAGGTTTAACATCTTTGCTCCATCAACAAGATTTCCACCATAATGAGCGTCGTGCATGCTCATTCTAACTCTAATTATAGATTTTGTAGCCATAGTTTTTTATATTTTAAAATATTTGCTTTATTATTTTACTAAGTAATCAATGAATAAATAAGGAGTATGAATTTCATGAGGTTCTAATTTTTCAACCTCTTCAGTAGCTTGCGCTATAACAACATCAGCAGCCATAGCAATTAATGGGTTGAAGTTTTTAGTAGTTCCTCTGAAAACCAAGTTACCATAAGAGTCAGCAATACTTGCTCCAACTAAAGCTATATCTGCTCTAAGTGGTTTTTCTAAAAGAAAATCTTTTCCATCAATATTTATAATTTGTTTTCCTTTTTCCACCATTGTTCCTAATCCAGTTGGTGTCAAAACTCCACCTAATCCAGATCCACCACAACGAATTTGTTCAATAAGAGTTCCTTGAGGAACAAGTTCAATTTCCAATTCTCCACTTAACATCATATCTCCAGCAACTGGGTTTGTGCCAATATGTGAAGCAATAACTTTCTTTGCTAAACGATTTGCGACAAACAATCCGCTTCCACATTCAGGAAATGCAGTATCGTTGCAAATTATTGTAAGGTCTTTCTTCCCTGATTTTACAATGGCTTTAATGATTTCATCAGGAGCACCAACTCCCAAAAAACCACCTACCATTATTGTCATTCCGTCCTTTATAAGGTCAACTGCTTGATTGATATCAATCCTTTTCATATATCTGAGTTTAGGTATTTAATATGTTAAATTATGAATTGGCAAAGTTAAGTATTATTTTTAGAAGAGCCAAATTTTGCAATAATTGCTTGCTTAAGTTAGTTTATTCCCATTTATTTTATACCTTTGCAAGTTAAATCGATATATAATAATAAATTAAAAACGATATTAAGATATGAGTACAAAGGTTACTAAAGAATTGGTTAATCCAAGAAGTATTGTGGTTGTTGGAGCATCAAATGACACAACAAAACCAGGTGGAGCTGTTTTGAGAAACATTATTGAAGGAGATTTTAAGGGTAGTTTATGTGTAGTAAATCCAAAAGAAGACGAAATTCAAGGAGTAAAATGTTATCATAAAATTAATGAAGTTCCTCAAGTGGATATGGCAGTAATTGCTATTGCAGCAAAATTTACTGAAGAAACAGTTAGAGTGTTGGCTCAAGAAAAAGGAACAAAAGCATTTGTTATTATTTCAGCAGGATTTGGTGAAGAAAGTCAAGAAGGAAAAGAACTTGAAAAAAGAATTGTAAAAATAATTGAAGATAATAATGGTTCTTTAATTGGACCTAACTGTACAGGTATTTTCACTCCTTATCATCATGCAATTTTCTCTAAACCTTTTCCAAAATCTTCTTCAAAAGGAGTTGATTTTATAACTGGATCAGGAGCAACAGGATGTTTCATTATGGATATTGGAATGCAACAGGGATTACATTTTAATCATTGCTGGGGAGTTGGAAACTCTGCTCAATTGGGTATTGAAGATATTTTGGAATATCATGATGAGGTTTACAACCCAGAAACTTCTTCAAAAGTTATTTTAATGTATGCTGAAAATATTAAAAACCCAGCAAAACTTCTTAAACATGCAACATCTCTATATAATAAAGGTTGTAGAATTGCAGCAATTAAATCAGGAGGTTCAGAAGCAGGTTCAAGAGCTGCTTCATCTCACACTGGAGCATTAGCTTCTCCAGATGTTGCAGTTGATGCTCTTTTCCGTAAGGCAGGAATTGTACGTTGCAATGGTAGAGAAGAATTAATTACTGTTGGAGCAATATTTACTTATCCTGAATTTAAAGGAAAGAATATAGCAATTATAACTCACGCTGGAGGTCCAGCAGTTATGCTAACTGATGCTTTAAGTAGAGGAAAAATGGAAGTTCCACATATTGAAGGAGAAAAAGCAGATAAACTTTTATCAGAACTTTTCGCTGGTTCATCTGTTGGAAATCCAATTGACTTCTTGGCAACTGGAACACCAGAACAATTAGGAAAGATTATTGATGCTTGCAACAATGATTTTGATAATATTGATGCAATGTGCATAATCTTTGGAACTCCAGGTTTGGATAAAATCTTTGACGCTTACTCAGTAATTGATCAAAAGATGAAAACATCAAAGAAACCTATATTCCCAATTATGCCTTCAACTCTTGTTGCAAAAGAAGAAGTTAATGATTTTGTTTCAAAAGGGAATAACTATTTCCCTGAAGAAACTGTTTTTGGAACAGCTTTAGCAAAAATCAAATCAACTCCAAAACCAAGTGTAGATGCAAAAGATATAATTGAGATAGATGTAAAGAAAATTAGAGAAGTTATTGATAGCGTAGAAGATGGTTATTTAGACACAAAACCAATGTATCAATTGCTTGATGCAGCAGGAATAAAACGTTCTCATGAAGTTTCATCACCTAATGTTGAAGATGCTATTGCTTTTGCAAGAGAATATGGATATCCTTTGGTAATGAAAGTTGTTGGACCTGTTCATAAGAGTGATGTTGGAGGTGTTGTTTTGAATGTTAAGGATGAAGAAACAATTAGAAAAGAATTTGACAGATTAATGAAAATTAAAGACACTTACGCAGTTCAAACTCTTGAAATGCTCTTTGGAACAGAAGTTTACATTGGAGCAATGCGTACTGAACTTTTCGGACATCAAGTTCTTTGTGGAATTGGAGGAATATTTATTGAAGTATTGAAAGATGTTCAATCAAATCTTGCACCAATTGGAATAGGAGAAGCAAAACAAATGATTAAGAATTTGAGAAGCTATAAAATTATTCAAGGAGTTCGTGGACAAGAACCAGTTAATGAAGAATTATATGCTGATCAAATAGCAAGAGTAAGTGCTCTTGTTCAAGCTGCTCCTGAAATTGCAGAAATGGACTTAAATCCACTTTTAGGTTCTGCAAATGCTGTTGTTGCTGTTGATGCTCGTATTAGAATTGAAAAATAAAAAACAAAAATAATATGAATAAGAAAGTTCTTTGGAACATAGTTTCATCAGTATTGATAATTGCAATGTTTCTTTTGCAATATTCTCCACAATTGGAAGAATTCAAATATTGGATTTGTTTTGCAATTGTTGTAGCATCTTGCGGAATGATAGTTTATAACACTTTTGCAATATCTTATAAGTATTCACAAGCAAATAAGCAAATTGAACGTTCAAGCAAAAGAATTGCTGAATTGGAAGGTCAATTAACTAATAAACAAGAATAATACTATAAAAAAATAATGAAATTAAAAGACATATTAATCACCCTGATAGTTATCGGGGTGATTGCTTTATTTATTACAATTGAGCCACTAAGAGATTGGTTTATGCAATGGAGTGGTGCTAAGGATTGGAGATATTTCCTTTTAGCTTTCTTTAAGTTTGCAATTTTGGCAACATTAGGAGAAAGTATTGGATTGAGAATATCAAAAGGAGTTTATAATGAAAAAGGATTTGGACTTTTGCCAAGAGCTTTTGTTTGGGGAATATTAGGAGTTGTGATTACAATTGCTATGGGATTATTTGCAAGAGGAACCTTTGGACTATTTGATTATTTTGGATTAAATATCAATGGTGCAAATCTTTCAGAGCAAACCTTTGGAATGAGACTGCTTTATGCTTTTTGTGTTTCATTGTTTATGAATACATTCTTTGCTCCTGTTTTTATGACAGTACACAAAGTTACAGATACCCATATTTTATCAAATAAAGGTTCGTTTAAAGGATTCTTTACTCCAATACCTTTTGGAAGAATTATTGAAAACCTTAACTGGAAAGTTCAATGGGGATTTGTATTTAAGAAAACTATTCCTTTTTTCTGGTATCCAGCACATACAATCACTTTTATGCTGCCAAAAGAATTCCAAGTATTATTTGCAGCCCTTTTAGGTGTGGCTCTTGGAGTAATACTTTCAATTGCTAACCTTAAAAAGAAATAAAATTTAAATGATCAGAAATTATAGAATAATAATATTTTCACTTCTCACAATAATTACCTTTAGTTCTTTTGCACAAGAGAAATCAGGATTTTCCTATGATATCTATGGTTTTTTCAATGCGCAGTATTATTTCAACACTCGAAAGACATATTCATCTGTTGATGGATTGTATTCCTTATATCCTTTAGCTCCAAATTATAATTCAAAAGGAGAGGACTTGAACGGAATAAATAACCATTATTTTACAGTATCAACAACTCGAATTGGAACAAAATTTAACTTTGGAGAAATTAATGGAACAAAATTTAGAGGACTTATTGAAGCTGACTTTACTGGACAGGCAGGTGGATTAGCTAATTATTTTAGATTTAGACATGCTTATTTGCAAATAAATTGGAAAAAATCTCAAATGATAATTGGGCAATATTGGAATCCAATGACTATTCATCAAGTATCTCCTTTTAACAAAGAAATACATAATGGAGCTCCTTTTCGTCCATTTTCACGCATTTATCAAGTAAGATATGAATACAAACCATTTGGAAAGTTTAATATCCTTTCAGCATTATCTTTTCAAAGAGATAATGCAACAATTGGAGTTGATAAAATTAAGGATTACAACCAACAAGTAAGAACATTTATTCCAATAATGAACTTGCACTTTCAATATTCTTCAGATAATTTGTTTGCTGGAATTGGAGGAGAGTTTAAGGCTATTCAACCAAGAGAAACTTATACAATAAATAATCAAACTTTGATTATGAATGAGAAAATGTATAATTTTTCAACTTCAGTTTATTTTAAATACCTGACAAAGAAACATTCATTCAAGTCACAAGCAATTATTGGAGATAATTTAAATGATATGTCTATAATTGGAGGTTATTATGAAAGTGCATTTGATACTATAAATAATAAGTTTTCATATAATCCAACAACAACATTTTCTTCATGGTTAGACTACTCCTACGATATGGGCAATTTTAAACCAGCAGTTTTAATTGGTTATACAAAAGACTTGGATGTTAATACAAAAGGTTATCAAAATGCTTATGGATTAGGAATGGATATTGACAATTACTTTAGAATATCACCAAGAATTGATTATGAACTAAAAAACAATTTTTTCCTTACTTTTTGCGTTGAATATCAAAATGTAAAATTTAAAGATATATCTAAAAGAGTTGAAGCCCTTAAGTTTTCTTTAAATTGTACCTATACTTTTTAACAAAAATGGAAGCAATAAATTTTGTTAAGTATCAAGCCTCTGGAAACGATTTCGTTTTAATTGACAATCGTTTCAAAGAATATTCTTTCACAGAAGAACAAATTCAAAAGATTTGTCATAGACATTTTGGAATTGGTTCAGATGGTTTAATCCTATTGGAAAACTCCAAAGAAGCAGATTTTCTAATGAAATTCTTTAACCCTGATGGGTCATCCGATATGATGTGTGGAAATGGAGGGAGAAGCATTGTTGCTTTTGCCAAAAGTCTTTCAATTATTGATAAAGAAACAAGTTTTATTGCTCCCGATGGATTGCATACCGCTCAAATCATAAGCCAAGAGGAAAACCATTCTTTGGTTAAATTGAGTTTAAGGGATGTAAGTGAGATTTCTTTGTTTGATGATGGTCAATATCTCAATACTGGTACTTCTCATTTTGTTAAAGAGGTTGATGATGTTTCTCAAATCAACATTAAGGAAGAAGGGAGTGCAATTCGTTATGATAAGCGTTTTGAGAAATTTAAAGGGACTAATGCCAATTTTATTCAAGTTGTGAATAATGGAGAGCTAAGAATAAGAACTTACGAAAGAGGAGTAGAGGACGAAACTCTTTCGTGTGGAACAGGAATAACAGCTTCTGCCATCGCCTATGCAGAAAAATATAAACTAAATCAATCACCAATTACCATTCAATCAAAAGGAGGGGAGTTGAAAGTATTTTTTGAAAAAACAGCTCAAAATACCTATTCTAATATATTTCTTCAAGGCTCAGTTGGAAAAGTTTTTGACGGAGTAATAAATCTATAAAATTTTCTTTATGAAAAAATATAAAGGGACTTTCTTTTATTTGATAATAACAAGCCTGTTTACTGCTCTTATTTTCTATATAATTTATATAGGAAAAGACCTTGAAGTAGGGCGTGAAATTATTAGAAATTTTTCAAAGAATACCCCTTTTCAAGATTTCTCTAATTTTATTTCTAACAATCTTAAACATTCTGTTGGTCTATTAATCTTACAAATTATAGCAATAATTATAGTTGCAAGAGGAATAGGCTTTTTCTTTAGAAAAATGGGACAGCCAGTTGTTATTGGTGAAATACTTGCAGGTATTATTCTTGGTCCTTCTCTTTTGGGAACTTATTTTCCTGAATTTTCCAATTTTCTTTTTGCAAAGGATTCTCTTGGAGGGCTTCAAATACTTAGTCAAGTTGGACTTGTTTTATTTATGTTTGTTATTGGAATGGAGCTTAATTTAAAGGTACTTAAAAATACAGCCTACGAAGCAACAGTTATAAGTCATGCAAGTATTATTATTCCTTTTGCTTTAGGAATTGGATTGGCCTATTATCTTTATCCTTCTTTTGCTCCTGAAAATATTCCTTTCTCTTCTTTCAGCCTTTTTATTGGAATTTCAATGAGTATAACTGCTTTTCCTGTTTTGGCGAGAATTGTTCAGGAAAAAGGACTTCACAAAACCAAGATTGGAGCTTTGTCCCTAATATGTGCCGCAATAAACGATATAACTGCTTGGTGTTTGCTGGCAGTGATTATTGCTGTTGTTAAGGCTGGCTCTTTTGCAAGTTCAATTTACACTATAGTTTTTGCAATAGCCTATGTTTTCTTAATGATTTCTGTAGTGCGTCCTTTCTTAAAGAAAATTGTTAGCTCATCCAAATCCGATATTTCACTAAATAAAACCTTAGTGGTTATTGTCTTTTTGGTATTGCTAATATCTTCTTTTATAACAGAAACAATAGGAATTCATGCTCTCTTTGGAGCTTTTATGGCAGGAACCATTATGCCTGAGAATATCCGTTTTAGAAAACTCTTTATTGAAAAAATTGAAGATGTTGCCTTAGTGCTTTTCTTACCTATTTTCTTTGTTATAAGTGGATTGAAAACAGAAATTGGATTAATTGATAATTCTAATTTGTGGGAGCTAACAGGAATTATAATTGCTGTTGCCATTGCAGGTAAATTTATAGGAAGTGCTGCAGCTGCAAAGTTCGTTGGACAAAGCTGGAAAGACAGTTTAACATTAGGAACACTAATGAACACTCGAGGCTTAATGGAAATTGTAGTATTGAATATTGGTTACGATTTGGGAGTGTTGAATGCAGAGATATTTGTAATGCTAATTCTTATGGCACTAACAACAACCTTTATGACAGGACTTTCATTAAGTGGAATTGAAAAGATATTTAAAACAAACAAAATAGATATTAAAGATTTAGAGTCTTCAAAAGATAAAATTCTCCTCTTTTTCCGAAATGCTCAAACCAGCACATCGTTAGTAAGAATAGCCAACTCATTAACTAAGAAAACCAATTCCCAATCACTAATCACAGCCATACATATTGCTCCTTCCAATGGACTCTCGCAAATGAATACAGAGCAAATTGAAAAGGAAAGCTTTAAGCCAATAGTTAGAGAAGCAAATAACTTGGATAGAAAGTTAATATCATTCTTTAAGGTTTCAAACAACTTTCAAACTGAAGTGGTGGAGTTTGCCAATCAAGGCAATTTCGACTTTTTGTTGATGGATAGCGAAGAATCCATATTCTACGGAACACTCTTGGGAAGAGTTTTGGGCTTTACAACCAAAATCATCAATCCCGAAAAACTAATAAACACAGTAAGAGGAAGAGAACCACTATTGGAAACCTCAATAATTGACCTTAATACAAGAGCAATTGAGAAAAAGACAAAAATGCCCGTTGGAATATTATTAGACAAAGAAATAAAGAAATTTGATAATATTCTTTTTATATATTTTACCAAAGAAGATGTATACTTAAATAAGTATTCCAAGAAATTTATTGATAACGAATACTCATCAATAACAATCTTAGACTATATACCTAACGATAAATCATCCATAAAACAAAGCCTAAGTACTTATGAAGAAAATTATTTGGATAGTATTAACATAATAACCTATAAAGATATAAGCGAAAACCTGATATCATCACAAGATTTAATAATAGTTAGCTTTAAGAATTTCAATAAACTATTCCAACTAAAGAAAGATTGGTTAAATAGCATCCCTTCAGTACTTATTATCTCAATTTAGGAAAAGATAGAAAGTAAAAATATCAGCCATTCTTAACTTTCTCATTTGCTTTGCAAATTTGGGGAAATAATTAATGGTAAATTCAACATTAAATTCAAAATAATTTTGTATATTTGCAAATATAAACCATTCATTAGGTTTATTTAGGACTATTTATCCTAAAGTCAATTTCTGGAAAACAAACTCCAATCCCTAAAAATATATCAAAAAAAAGATGCACATCTTTTATAGTGAAAGATGTGCATCTTTTGGTATGAAAGATGTGCATCTTTGGGGTAAAAAGTCTTCGTTTAATAAGTTTTTTATAAGGAGTTTGTAGATTTATTCGCCGTTTACGCAGAATTATTCCCTATTTAATTTTAAATAATAAGGATTATTTACCAAGAAAGTCTTTTTGATTCTCAAAAAAGACAACCATATTCCATTTAAGAAAAGAAATAAAAATAAATATAAGTTAAGAATTAACACTATTTAAAAATATTTCCCTACCTTTGAACATTAATAATAAATATAAGTTATTAATGAATAAGTATAGAATTGAAAATCTTAATAATAATATAGTGCGTGATTACTTATCGACTTTGTCGCTTTGCAAAGCAAAGAAATCCCAAACTAAGGAAAATTACCTATCATGAGAAAATATTTAATTTTATTATTGTCATGCTTTTTAATTACAGCATGCATTAAATCAAAAGTAGAATTAGAAGATTTAAATACTATTTGTTTTAAAATATCTGAAAGAGCATGTGATAATGCATATAGATATAAAAAATATCAAGACAAAGAAGCTCTTGCATTATCTTTTAAACAATGTGATTCTATCATTTATGGCGGATGTGATGTTAATGCAATAGGATCAGCAATACATATAAAGTTTAATCTATATTTTTGGACTAAACAATACAAACAAGCATTAGATGAAATAGAAAAATTAAGGACCAGAGATGATATTTTTTGGGATGCTAATTTCCCCAGCTCAACTTATTATAAATTATTAATACAAACATTCTGGGCTAATGATAGAGGAGAAATAGAAGAACGCAACCATTATATAAAACAAAATATTGCTTTTATGGATGCTTGCTTTAATGCTTATAATGAGGTTAAATACGCAGATATAAAAAAAAATCTAAAAGAAGTAGATTTAGCAGACGCAGAAATTCATCATGTTAAAAAAGACTATATGAGTTTAGTTACATATTATTCAATAAAATCATTGCTATATAAAAAAGAAGATCTTTTGGAAGAAATAAAAAATATAAAAGTAGAAAAACCTTTAGAGGAATTTTATTCTCTTGAAGATTATATAAAGAAACTAGACACAAATTTGTATTGGAAAGAGGAAAATTTATTTTAAGTAGGGTAGTTGGTAATGTATCAGATTGGGAGCCTTATTTAGTGAAGAGTTAAAAACTAAAAGTTAAAAGTGATAGGAAAACAATGGATTACTAATCGGTTTACCGTTTGCACAGCAAGAAATCATAATAATAAAGAAGTACTGGATTATAAATCGCGCACGACAAAAGTATCAACGTTTTTGCAACTGTCTTGAATAACAGCCTATGAGAACAATATTTTTTACATTATTAGTTTTAAGCTTAAATGTTTTCGGTCAATCTGATAAAAAAGATACATTAATAAATTATTGGTTACCTGATTTTGATACATATTCATTTGATACCATTATAAATCAGACAAATTATCGAATGAAAACGTATTGTTTAAATGATAGTGCAGTTTATAATGAAACCTTTACTGTAGAGGGAAGTAAATATAATAACCTAATTGAATATAGTGTAGCACATAATTTTGCGACTGATTTTACGATTAAAACAGCTAATAATGAGATTAAGTTACATTTAATAAAGGAAAATTTTAAGGATAGCTTATCATCTGATTTCTTTAAGATTTGTCACATGTGGAAAAATGAGTTTTCACATGTAGAGAATGGACAGTTAATTTTTCGTGCAACATTTGCGAAACCAGATACTGATTATCAATTTGCAATTTTATATTTAATAACAGACAAAGGTGATATTAGAATATTAAAAGTAGAAGATGAATCATTCTATGGATTGGGAAATGAATAAATTTCCCGCACTACAGAAGTACTGGATTCTAAATCCAGCACTACGGAACAATAAAATATAAGATTATGAAAAAAATAGCAATAATAATATTTTCAATCATTGGTATTTCAGGTTGTTATATGATTTACCCACTTGAGAACGAATCTCGAAATGTTTTTGATTTAGATGATTATACTGAGACAAAATACGAAGTATCGTTGCAATTTGGTATAAATAGTTGGATGACTCCTGACGAGAATTATGGTAAATACTCTGATACACTAGATAGATTAAAATATATATTTAGTATACCTTGTCCAGAACTTCCTTTAGTAAAGCTAAATTCATTTACTTTTACAAGGCAAAAAGACAAGGATACAATCCCAACCATATTTTATGTATGGGGAGGAAAGGGGGAGACATTATTGATTGATAGCTTGCCTGTTAGTTTTGATAATAAAATAAAAGAAAAGATTCAATCTTTTTCAATTATTGCTGAGAGTAATGCTCCATTTCGTGATATAGATAGTGTTTATATAAATTACAATATACAAGTAGGGAAGGATACAATTATAAAAAGTATTTTTTATAAACGAACTCTACGAAATGGATCAAAGTGGTTAATGTGGTAATTGATTAATGCATCAGAAAAGGAGCCTTATTTAGTGAAGAGTTAAAAACTAAAAGTGAAAAGTGATGGAAAAACAACGGATTACAAATCCTGCAGATGAAAATAGTACTGCTATAATAGTTTTTTAATCGCATTTATTGTTTCTATTGTTTTTAGTTTAAGTTCTGGATCTACATTAGCTTGTTCAATCATCATTAGACAACTATCAATCTTCTCTATTGTATCAGCATTTGATAATTTAATCTTCTCGAGTTCAGTACTATTAACAACACTAATAGAATTAGTATTCAAATTAATCAACTCTGGAAGTATTTTTAACAATTTCATAGCTTTATTCATTTCAATCAAGGGATTAGTCTTAACTAAAGCATTGAATAATGTGAGAGTATTATCTCTATCTTTAAACCTATAATGAACAGAACACTCTCTTAACTGCATATTGTTAATATCATCACTTACTGCTAATTCTTTTAACTCTCTTTCAATTTTAACTAATAAATCTGTCAAGTTTTTATCAGTTGAAGATATTAAAATTGAATATATATTTTGTTTCCAGAATGATTTAGATTGTTCAATATCTGTATATCCATAAATGTGTTTAAATCCCTCATACACTATGATATTAATACGCCTTAGATTTAATTGTTTTTCAAAGTAATACTCAGAACTTAAATATGCTCTTATTGCACTTGCTAAATCCAAATATATGAAATGGATATGAACACCTAAATAAATTGATTTAACAATAGTTTGAAGTCTTCCCTCAAAAGTTTCTCCTAACTTAAATTTATCTTGCACAATTTTAGTCTTTTTACAATTTGAGACAATGCTGTCTAAATTATTACTATATAAAGTTATTTGCGCACCAAGTTCATTGAATAATTTATTGTTTCCATCAGGGAAATAATTAATCTTTTCCCTTACATCAATATTATAATTATCAGTTGAGTAAATAAGAGGTATTTGAAACTTTAAGATATACTTATGCAAGAAAGGCAATATGTCTTTTATTATCTTTAAAAAGGCATTTATTCTATTAGTTTCAGTATCTTCTCCTATTTGTATTAAAAAATCGTAAACTTTTTGAGGATATAAATCATAGTGAATGGAAAGATTTCGAGTATCTTTATCTGTTGATAGTGCATAACTATTCTCAAATTCTTTTGCTTGTTGTTCTATTTTATTAATATCCGTTAATAATTCTGAATCGTTTATTTCTTTAGCTAATATTTTAAATTTAGCCCATATTGCATTATCCTTATCTTTACCAAAACCAAATAAATATTTATAGCCTTCTAACGTTATTACATTTATATATTTTAGATTAAAACGTTTTTCAGGAACTAACATTGTTCTAAAATTTGCCCTTAAAAATGTACTTAAATCAAGATCCATAAGCAAAGAAAATACATAAAGTCTTATAAATATTTTCCACAATTTAAATTCTTTTATACATTTATACTCTTTTTCATCTATATCTTCTAAGCTTTCTAATGAACTAACACAACTACACAATATAGGTACATATAATGAGAAGTTATTCCCCATATTTTCATATAATCTATGAATTGTTTCTTCGGATGCTGGTTTCTGTGTCATTGTAATTATATTGCTTTAATAATTAATTCTATTGAGATAATATTCTATCCTATTTATTGTTTAACCTATTTTCTATTCGGTTTTTTATAAGACTTTATAAGGGAGAAAATTGATATGCTTTTTCAATTTTATAGTAAGTGTGGTTTATAAAAGATAATATTAAATGAGAAAAATTAATTATCTTTTTGCAAAGATAAAAATAATAATGATATAATGATCACAAATCTAACATCGTATTCTGCCTCTTTCTATTTTTAACCATCTAAAACAAGCTTAAAATATGATACCTTATGATATTAAATTTAGACTTCTTGTTTTTGAAACGAGACTTCTTCTTTTTACTTTTAGACTTCTTGTTTGTAGTCAATAAGTCTGACTTTTGTTATCAAAAAGTCTGACTTATTGGGTTGAAAAGTCTGACTTTTTATATTGAAAAGACTGACTTTTTAGGTAAGAAAGACTGACTTTTTGGGTATAATAACTTCTTCTAAAAGTATAATAACTTCTTCTAAATGTAAAATTAGGAAGTTATTGTTTGAAATAAACTAATCGTTTTTTTGTCGTGTGAGATTTCTTGCTGTGCAAAGCAATAAAGTCGATAATTAATCATGCACTTCTTAATAAAAGCAATAAAAAGTTAACCAAGTTAATCAAGTTAATCAAAAATGAAAAGTATTTCAGAATAGAAAATACAATACTTTTTAAAACAAGTTAACTTGGTTAACTTCATTAACTATTTTAAACAAGATTTAAAATGCAGTAATGTTTCAATCTAATTTTCCCCCTGCAATTATCTTTTCTTCAATACCTATATAGCTAATATTTTATTGATTAATTAATACTATTTTGAAAATATTTACTTATCTTTGACGAGCAATAATAAATATAAAGTTATTAATGAATAAGCATTGGATTGCAAATCACGTACAACGTAAAAGCAATGAAATTATTCACGACGTAAATCTAAATTTATTAAAATAACGATATAGAAAGATACAATAAATAAACAATTAAAAACTAATAATTATGACAAACACAGTTCAGTACAAAGGGAATGACAAACTATTGTTTGGCATTATTCTGGGAGTGTTAGCTTTTTGGCTATTTGCTCAAACCACATTAAATATCAATGTGGATATGGCGAAAGATTTAGGTATGGATACTTCGATGATGAATATTGCCGTATCTATTACATCGCTGTTTTCTGGAATTTTTATTGTAGTATTTGGTGGGTTGGCTGATAAAATTGGTCGACTTAAAATGATTCGACTTGGTTTTTATTTCAGCATCATAGGTTCGCTATTGGTAGGGTTAACGCCTGTTGGTGGAGCATCAAGTCCAGTTTTGATTTTGGGAAGAATTTTTCAAGGACTTTCAGGTGCAGCCATTATGCCGTCAAGTTTAGCACTTGTTAAAGCATACTGGGAAGGAAAAGAACGCCAACGTGCCATTAGTCTTTGGTCAATGGGTTCATGGGGAGGTTCTGGTTTTGCAGCATTGTTTGGAGGTTTAATGGTTGGAATTGGTTGGAGATATATCTTTTTTACTGCAGTAATTATTTCAGTAATTGGACTACTTTTGATTAAAGGGACACCTGAAAGTAAAGCAGAACCAACTGGAAATAAAAAAAGGGATTTTGCAGGTATTATTATTTTTATGTTAGCTATGATTGCATTACAAGTTATAGTAACTAAAGGTTCTCAAATTGGATTCGCAAGTCCACTTGGTATTGTTCTAATTGCAGCAACAATTATTTTTGCATTTTTATTTTATAAAATTGAAAAAGGTAAAGACGGTGCATTTATCGACTTTAAACTGTTTAAAAATATGACTTTTACTGGTGCAACTATATCAAATTTTATGCTGAACGGAACTGCAGGAATATTGATTGTTTCGCTTGCTTTGTTGCAAATTGGTGGTAATCTTTCAGCACAAGAAGCAGGAATACTAACACTGGGCTATGCTATTTCAATTGTGGCATTTATTCGTGTAGGTGAAAAGCTGTTGCAACGTTTTGGTTCACGCAAACCAATGATTTGGGGCTCACTAATTGTCAGTGTGGCTATTATTCTGCTTATGTTCACCAATGTAATGACAGACACTTACAAAATTTTGGCTATGGTGGCTTATACGCTTTTTGGTATTGGCTTGGCTTTCTATGCCACTCCTTCTACTGATGCAGCACTTTCCAACTTGCCAGCATCACAAGCAGGTGCAGGTGCAGGTATTTATAAAATGGCTTCATCGCTTGGAGCAGCTTTTGGAGTAGCTATCCCTGCAGGTATATTTACTTCATTACGTGTTGGCGAACATATAACATGGCTTGAAGGTGTTATCACTTTTGTGGGAAGACAAGATAATCTGTCTGTACGTGAAGGAGCAACCATTGCTTTGGGTGTAAATCTGCTAATGGTTATATTTGCAATTATCATCATTATGATTACTATCCCAAAAACATCGGGAAAAGGTAAATAATAAATCACAATTCATTAATTAAAAAGTCGAGAAATTATGAACGATAAATTATTATCAGAAGTTTCTAAACTTCAACCAGAGATGAAAGAATGGATGGATTTTATGCACCAAAATCCAGAGTTGAATATGGATACCCAAAATACAGCCAAATTTATTGCCGAAAAACTTAAATTGTGGGGTTATGATGTTGTTGAAGGTGTAGGAGGATCTGGAATTGTGGCATCATTAACCGTTGGGAAAGGAACAAAATCCATAGGACTACGAGCAGACTTTGATGCTTTGCCTATATTTGAAGACAATGATTTACCTTATAAGAGCAAGGTAGAAGGTTGGTCGCATCTTTGCGGCCATGATGCACACGCAACAATGCTACTTGGCGCAGCTAAATACATGGCAGATAACAAAAACTTTGATGGAACTATACGTTTAATTTTCCAACCAGGAGAAGAAACAATGGAAGGAGCTCCTGCAATGGTTAAAGATGGTCTTTTTGAACGTTTCCCAATGGATGCAGTTTATGGAATGCATAATATGCCAGGACTGCCTTTAGGGAAATTCTTTTTCCGAGAAGGAGAAACAATGGCGGCAGTTGATAACTGGGAGATAGAACTCACAGGAAAAGGCAGCCACGGTTCTATGCCTGAATTAAGTATAGACCCTCTGGTTTGTGGAGCGTCGTTGGTAATGGCACTTCAAACTATTGTGAGTAGAAATGTATCACCATGGAAAAACTCAGTGGTAAACGTTGGCGCATTCCAATCTGGAATTGCAGGAAACGCTGTACCACAAAAGGCAATATTAGGATTAAGTATAAGAAATATGGAACCAGAGCTTCGCATAATGGTACTTGATAAAATCCGCATAATAACAAAAGCACAAGCCGAAGCTTTTAATTGTGGTTATGAAATTCGAGAAGGAGTTGCAGGTGCTGTATTGGTAAATACACCTGAAAACACTCAATGGGCATACAAAGTAGCACAAGATACCTTTGGCGAAGATAATGCTGAGTACGGCATGCATCCATATATGGGCAGCGAAGATTTTGCTTTTATGCTTCAAAAGAAAGCAGGAACCTACTGCATGATTGGCAACGGTGATACTTTTATGGTACACCATCCAAAATATGTTTTCAATCAAGATTTGCTGAGCCGTGGAGCAACCTATTGGGTAGCCCTTATAGAAAACTACTTAAAAAATTAAATTAATATTGAATAGGTGTTGGATTATTTATCCTAATTATAGAAACATACTAATGAAATATTTATATGTAATAATATTCTTTTTCCCATTTTTATGCAACGCGCAAGATAAAGATTCAGTTACTCTAATTTTAAAGAACAATCAAAAAATAGATTATATACTTAATCCCTTTGTAAATACAATAGGATATGATAATGCTAAAACTACAATAAATGGAGATACGCTGATATTCAAAACATCATTCTTACTTGACGATACTATACTTTTTGATAATGGAACATTGGGATATAATTTTAGAAAAAATGTTCAGCCTAAAGAACGTGTGGGAAAAACTATATATATAAATCCATTACCATTTATTAGTAAAATTATTAAAGTTGAAATTAGGGATAATGATAAGGAGTATATTTACTATTTTAGGCATAAGAGAAAAAAAGTGTACACTTTCTATAAATTAGAAATAAGTAATAGTATTTCAGAATAGATTTTCGTTGTGTGGGATTATGTATTTCAATATGAGATAAGAAAATGATAAAATATTTCTTTTAATCTTTAGTCCAAATTGATTTGGAGAACATTGCCAAGAATGAAAAAATTTCTAATCGTCCTATAATCATTAAAATCATTAATGTTATTTTAGAGCCATCGTTAAGAGTGTCGTAGGTTGTTTCTGGAGATATATAACCAACAACTGGTCCAACATTACTTAAGTTTGAAACCGATAGGGCAATGGAAGGAAGGAAATCATTGCCTAAAAGGGTTAGGGTAAATGCTCCAAGAATAAAAATCATTAGATAAAGGAAAAAGAATCCGAAAACAAGTCCTGTTGCTTCTTCAACCAAGGCAACTTTATTATATCTTATTGGTAAAACTGCTCTTGGGTGAAACATTTGCTTGAAAGATTGTTGCAAATATTTGTAAAGTATGATTACTCTGATTATTTTTAATCCTGTGCATGATGAGCTGCTTGAACCTCCAATAAACATTAATATTATTATAAACACAACTGCAAATAGTCCGAAGTCTTCTGCTTCTGGCATATAGTAACCTGTGGTTGATACAACTGAAACAATATGAAAAAGTGATGATTTTAAACTGATAACAAAGTTATGATCGTGGAAAAAGAATAATGAAATGAAAAGAATTATTGTTCCAAAAAGAATTATTAGTGTGTAAATCTTTGTTTGCTCATCTTTAAATAGTTTCTCTGCTTTGCCTTTAAATAGCCAATAAACTAAAACATAACTAATACCAGAAAGAAACATTAATCCCATTATCACATATTGAGTATAGGAAGAGAATTGTCCAATATTGCCATTAACAGTTGTAAATCCTCCTGTTGAAATGGTTGAAAGGCTATGGCAAATAGCTGTAAAGGTATCCATATCTCCAAAAAAGAGCAGGATAAAAGCTAAAATGGTATAGCTGAAATAAATTAAAAAAATTCGAGATACTGTTTGTTTTATATGTGGATGAATTTTCTCTTTATCAATGGAAGTAAATTCAGCATTAAAAAGATAGTTTGAGCCGTTACGGAAGTTTTTCATAAACATTATAATAAATAATGTTATACCCAAACCTCCAATCCATTGTGTTAAAGCTCTCCATATTAAAACGCTCTTTGGTACGCTTTCTATATTATTGAGTATGGAAGAGCCAGTTGTTGTGAAACCAGAAAATGATTCAAATAATGCGTTAATTGGACTTGTAAAGTATTGAGGAAGCAGTAAAAAAGGAACAGAAGCAGTTATTGGAGCGATACTCCATATTAATCCTACAACAGCTCGACCTTCTTTTTTAGTTAGACTTTGAGGATATTTTCTGTTTGCATACATTATTGAACCACCAATTACTAATGCAAAGATTAATGAAAAAGTAAAAACAATAAGAGTTGGTTCTTGAAAGATATAGGCAGTTACTATTGAGGGAATAAAACAAAAGCCAATAAAGCTTATTGTTAATCCCAAAATATAAAATAGAATTTTTGTGTTAAAACTTTTGGCAATTATCATTTAACTAAATAAATTTATCAGTTTTTGAGCTGATTCTGGAATTGTGAAAGCAACAACATTATCATTAGCCATTATTTGAGTATCTCCATTAGCAATTATTGCTTTCCCTTCTCTAATTATTCCTCCAATATTAACTCCATTTGGAAAACGAATATCTTTTAATTGTTTCTTTGTGATTGAAGAGTTCTTCTGTGCAATTATTTCAATTAAATCAGCATCAATTCCTGAAAGCCATTTTGAAGAAGTAATTTCTCCTCCTAATGTGAAACGAGTAATGTAGCTGGCAGTAATAAGTTTTTTATTGATTATTGTGTCAATACCTATATCTTGCGAAACATCAATATAGTTTACATTTTCAACCAAAGCAACTGTTTTCTTTACGCCTTGTCTATGTGCATAAATGCAAGCCATGATATTTGTTTCGGTAGAGTTTGTTAGTGAAATGAAAGCATCTGTTTCATTAATGCCTTCTTCTTGAAGCATGTTTATATCACTTCCATTTCCATTAATAATCATTACATCATCAAACTCATTTGCCAAGCGATTGCAACGTTCAATGTCTTGGTCAATTATTTTTAGGTTTATCTTATCGTGAAGGTTTATTGCAGCTCTTCTTCCAATTCTTCCTCCTCCAACAATCATAGCGTTTTTGATTGTGAAATCTTTCTTTCCACTTATTTCCTTTATCTTCTCTACCTTATCTACAGTTGTTATTAGATAAACTAAGTCATTAATAATATACTTTTCATCTCCGTTAGGGATGATTGTTGTCCCTCTACGAATAATACAAACTGTTCTAATTCCCAAATTAGGGTATTCTTTTGCAACTTCAATAAGACTTTTGTTGATAAAAAGTGATTTATTGTCAATTCTTATCATATAAATTCTTAGAAGTCCATTTGCAAAATCAAATAGTTCTGTTGAAATATTTCGAGTAAGAAGATTTGATATTTCTTTTGCAGCAATCTTTTCAGGACAAACAAGTTCATCAACCCCCATGCCTTTAAACATTCCTTTGTTTATGTCATTCAAATACTCTTGAGTATTTACTCTGGCAATTGTTCTTTTTGCTCCCAAACGCTTACCAAGCATACAAGTAATGATATTTATGCTTTCCTCATGCAAAACGGCAATTAATAAGTCGGCTTTTTCAACTCCAGCTTGTCGCAATGTTTCCAAAGAGGTTGAATTTCCAGCAATGGTTAAAAGATCCGATTCTGCTTCAAGCATTTTCAACAGTTCAGAATTAGGGTCCACAACAGTAATATCATGTCTGCTCTTTGAAAGAGAACGTGCTAAGTGAAACCCTACTTCACCATCACCTGCAATAACTATATTCATAAACAAAATTACTTATTAATAAAATACCATTTTTTCACGGCAAAGTTAATATTTTTTTCTAAATTTGCAGCTTATTATATAACTAATATCTATTAGTTTTATGATAATACAAAAACAGTAATAACATTAAAAATATAGACTTATGTACGAAAAGTTTCAAAATTTCCTACAAACAGAAATAGCAGGGATTAAAGACGCTGGTCTTTACAAAAATGAAAGAGTTATTATTACTCCTCAATCAGCTGCAATTAAAACTGCAGAAGCTGGCAATGTATTAAATTTCTGTGCTAACAATTATTTAGGATTAGCAGATAGTAAAGTATTAATTGAAGCAGCAAAGAAAGCATTGGACGAAAGAGGTTATGGTATGAGTTCTGTTCGTTTTATTTGTGGAACACAAGACTTGCACAAAGAATTAGAAAAGAAAATATCTGATTTCTTTGGAACAGAAGATACTATTCTTTATGCTGCATGTTTTGATGCTAATGGTGGAGTTTTTGAACCTTTATTAAATGAAGAAGATGCAATTATATCAGATTCATTAAACCATGCTTCAATTATTGATGGTGTTCGTTTATGTAAAGCTCAACGTTTCCGTTATGCTAATGCAGATATGGCAGACCTTGAAAAACAACTTCAAGATGCTCAAAAATGTCGTTTCAGATTAGTTGTAACTGATGGTGTGTTCTCAATGGACGGTAATGTTGCACCTTTAGATAAGATTTATGCTCTTGCTCAAAAATATGATGCAATGATAATGGTTGATGAATCACATTCAGCAGGTGTTTGTGGTCATACAGGAAGAGGAACTACTGAACAATATAATTTAAGAGGTAAAGTAGAAATATTAACAGGAACACTAGGAAAAGCATTTGGTGGTGCAGTTGGTGGATTTACTACAGGTAAGAGAGAAATAATAGAAATGTTACGTCAACGTTCTCGTCCATATTTATTCTCAAACTCAATTCCTCCAATGATTGCAGCAGCAGGTATTGCTATGTTTGATCTTATTGACAAAACTAATACTCTTCAAGATAAACTACATTCAAATACATCTTATTTTGTAGAAAAGATGAAAGCAGCTGGATTTGATATTAAACCAACTCAATCTGCTATTTGTGCAGTTATGCTTTATGATGCAAAACTTTCACAAGACTTTGCTGCAGAACTACAAAAAGAAGGAATATTTGTAACAGGATTCTATTATCCAGTTGTTCCAAAAGGACAAGCAAGAATTCGTGTACAAGTTTCTGCTGCTCACGAAATAGAACATTTAGATAAATGTATAGCAGCATTCACGAAAATTGGAAAGAAATTAGGTATATTGAAATAATCAATAGAAAAGTTTTTAGATGAAAAAAATATTAGTATTAGGCTCAGGTGGACAAATAGGTTCAGAGCTTACGATGCGTTTAAGAAGCGTTTATGGTGGAGCAAATGTTGTTGCAGCAGATATTAAATTACCATTGATTGATGATATTATGCAATCAGGTCCAGTTGAACAATGTGATGCAACAAATGCAGCTCAAATAGCAGAAATAGTAAAGAAACATAATATAGATGCAATATATAACCTTGTAGCTATTTTGTCAGCAACAGCAGAAAAGAATCCAATGTTAGGCTGGAATATTGGTATGGGAGCTTTATTAAACTGTTTGGAAGTTGCAAGAGAAAATAACTGTGCAATATTTACACCAAGTTCAATTGGAGCTTTTGGAGCATCCACACCACTTGACGGAACTCCACAAGATACAATTCAAAGACCAAACACAATTTATGGAGTAACAAAGGTTGCAGGTGAATTATTAGGAGATTATTATTTTACCCGTTTTGGAGTTGATGCACGTTCAGTACGTTTCCCAGGACTTATCTCAAATGTAACCCTTCCTGGCGGAGGAACAACAGACTATGCAGTTGAAATATACTATGCAGCAGTTAAAGGAGAAAAGTTCTCTTGTCCACTAAAGAAAGGTACATTATTAGATATGATGTATATGCCAGATGCACTTGATGCAGCCATAAATATTATGGAAGCAGACCCATCAAAACTAATACATAGAAACTCTTTCAATGTAACAGCAATGCACTTTGACCCAGAAGAAATCTATGCTGAAATAAAAAAGCATAAACCTGATTTTGTTATGGAATATCAATTAGATGACATGCGTCAAAAGATAGCTGATTCATGGCCAAATTGGATGGATGACTCATGTGCAAGAGAAGAATGGGGTTTCAAACCTAAATTCAATCTTCAAAACATGACAGTAGATATGTTAGATATCTTAAGCAAGAAATTTGGAAAATAATATTTCTTTTGTGTAATAAATCCTACACATTAAGGATTTATAGTTAAAGAGTCTGATATTAAATTTCTAATATCAGACTCTTTTTTATTGTAGAAATTGTATATTATATGCTATATGGCTATTGAGAATATTAGTTTTTAATTATTTTCTTTGTGGTTACATGCATATCATTATTGTAAAAACTAAAGAAATATATTCCCGATTTATCTGTAGACATATCAATTGTGTTATAGCCCTTTTTGATTAATTCCAAACGTAGTTCTTGCCCTAAATTATTATATATTTTAACGAAATAATCATCATTAGACTCAATTATTAGCTTGTCTTTAACAGGATTTGGAGATATTTTTATATTATTGTCTTGACTAATATTATCTAAGCCTATCTTTACGTTTGAGACATTAATATGATAATTTATCTCAACACCATCTTGTTGAATTTTAAATCCAATATTTTGAATATTTGGACAATAACTTTCTCCAAATATTGTGTCAATAAGAAATGCATCATGTACAGAGGTGTCAATTGTATCAGTTTCAAATAGTATTTTTGTTTCAATATCAGATATTCGCAGTAAAGAAAGTTTATTATTATCATATGAACCTCTTAACAATGCATATCCAGTATTTTGATTAATCATATTTATTTCTTCAATTTCATAATAGCCCAAATGACAAAAAGGAGCCCAAGAATTTCCAGCATCTAAAGTTATATTAGAAAATAAAAACCCAGCCCCATTTACAACTATAAGAACAATGGAGTCAGTAAAAACTTCCATTTTATCTATATTACAACAGCCCATCATCCCAGATTCTGATCTAATGAGTGTGCTATTGCGAAATACATCATACCTATTTCCATGTGCTTCAATTTGAGTATTTGTATATGTATAAGTAAATGTAACAGGAGGGTCACAAATATCATTTATCTTGCCTACATAACTCCATTGAGCAAAAATTTGCAAAGGCATCAAAGCCAAAAGAAATAATAATTTTTTCATAATATAATACTTTTTATCATTCTAATTTAATGAGCAAATATACAACAAAATAAAAATAGAGTAAATAAAATATATTTTTTTTTAGAATAGAAAAAATATTTTCTAATGTGTATGTGCAGGAAGAAGAAGTACTATTGCAAATGCTAATATTACAATCAAGAAACGTGTTAGATTATACTTATGACTTTCTTCAGAATCGAATAGGGTAGTTATTGAAACATGCAATAAAATACCAACAACAATACCAAGTATAATATTTTGATATGGATGAAGAATTTCAAGGTTTTGATTTAACAAAGAACCAATTATTGCCATCACTGCAAAAACACTTAAGAGTAATAAAGACTTAACTTTAGTTAATCCACTTTGCATAAATGCACCCACTAAAATTATACTTAAAGGTATATTATGTATTATTATTCCTGTTATCATTGAAACATTTGGCTCACCATTATTAACAATTGGGAAACCTTCCAAAAAGGCATGAATGCTTACTCCAACAAGGAGCATAATTGAAGAAACTAAGCTTTTCTTTTCATTATTATTATGAATATGACCATGTTCAGCTCCATGAGAGAGTTGTTCTAAAAGAAGTTGAATAAGGAATCCTACAAGAATAAAAGCTCCAGCAGGTATTATTGAATGTTCAGAATGCTCACAACCAGAATGTGAATGAGATTCAAACATAGATGGTATTAAGTCAACAAAACACACAGCAAAAAGAAAGGCTCCACCAAATACAGTAATGAGTTTAAGAGTCTTTTTGCTGCTTTTGTTAAACGTAAAAACACTAATACCACTAACTAATGAGCCAAAGAAAAGAGCCAGATATGCAATTATTGCTTCCATATTTTTAAATATTTTTATGGTACAAAATTAATATTATAATTGATAATAATCAAAGTAAATAGTAGAAAATAACTATCTTTGCATACTTAAAAATAAGAAAATGGGAGTAATAAAATGGATAACAGGTCTCTTGGGATTTCTTTTTGGAGGGGGATTCATAGGAGGTTTTATTGGCTATGCTGCAGGAAGCCTTTTAGAAGGACTTGTTAAAAAGGAATATAAGTCTGGTACTACAAGGCAGGGAGATTTCTCAATTAGCCTTCTTATATTGGCTGCTCAGGTAATGAAAACTGACGGAAAAGTAATGCGAAGTGAGTTGGATTTTGTTAAAGACTTTTTTGTTAGGAACTTTGGAATAGAACATACTAATAATCGTTTAGCAATACTTAAGGAACTTTTAGATAAGGATATTGACATCCAAGAAGCATGTAACCAAATCAGAACAAATCTAAACTACTCCAATAGATTACAACTTCTACATTATTTATTTGGACTTGCCAACTCCGATAAAGCTTGTTCTCAAAAGGAAAGAGATATGATTTACTATATCTCACAACTGCTTTGGCTTAATGAAGCAGACTTCAAAACCATTGAAGCAATGTATTTCAAGACAGCCGATTCAGCTTATACAATTCTTCAAGTTGGAAGAGATGCAAGCGATGAAGAAATTAAAAGCTCTTATAGAAAATTAGCAAAGAAATATCATCCAGATAAACTTTCTTCATTGGGAGAAGACGCACAAAAGGCAGCAAAAGAAAAGTTTCAGGAGATTAATAACGCTTACGAAACAATTAAAAAGGAAAGAAATATAAACTAATTCCAAGATATAGATGATTCTAACTCACAATTCCTTCTGGTATTTAATTCCAATTCTGCTAATCTCTTTTGCAGTATCATCTCTCTTGTATCACTATTCAAAAGGAGCAAAAACTTATACTAAAAAACAAAGAATCCTTCTTTTCTCACTTCGATTTCTTGCTTTTTTCCTTGCATTATCTCTTTTTTTAATGCCTTCAATCAAGATAAAAGACAAAGAAATTCAAAAACCAATCATACTTATTGCGCAAGATAATTCTTCTTCAATTTTAATGTGTAAGGATTCCACATTTTATAAAACCAAGTTCTTAAATGAAATAGAAGAGATTTTCAAAGATCTTAAGTCAGATTATGAAATTAAGTTTTTTAGATTTGGAAATCAAGCAAAAGAGATAAGTAATATAAAAGAAATTAACTACAAAGATAACACGACAGATATGTCGGAACTTTTGCAAATGGTTAATGATAACTACTCCAATCTCAATCTTTCTACTTTGATAATATGTTCTGATGGAATAATCAATAAAGGCATAAGTCCTTTAAACCAAATTAAAGATTTCTCTTATCCCATCTTTACTGTAGCAATGGGCGATACTACAATTAAAAAAGATATTTCCATAACTGAAATTAGATATAATAGAATTGCTTATCTAAACAATAAGTTTCCTTTAGAAATTGTGGTCTTAGCTCAAAAGGCAAAGGGCTCAAACTCTGTTTTGAGAGTTATGAAAGAAGGAAAAACATTGTTTGAAGAGAAGTTTTCTATAGACAATGAAACCTATTCAAAGCAATTCAATACAATACTTAATGCCGATAAAGTAGGAATTCAGCGTTACACTATCTCTGTTCAACCTGTCGATAATGAACAAACCACAACAAATAACACAAGAGATATTTTTGTTGAAGTATTAGATGGAAGACAGAAAGTATTACTTTTGGCTAATTCTCCTTCTCCAGATATTGCAGCAATAAAACAAGCAATAGAGAATAATGAAAACTATGAAGTAGAATCGTTTCTGTTTAATAAATTTGACAAGAAAAATTCTTTAAAAGAATATAATATTGCAATACTTCATCAAATTCCATCTTCCAATCCAGAGCATAGAAAACTAATAGAAAACCTGACAAAAGAAAATATCCCAATACTATATATAATAGGGCAGCAAACCGATATGCCTTATTTTAATAAAGTACAAAAAGGTTTACAGATAACACAAACTAAATCAACACTCAATCAAGTTACTCCAATCTTAAATTCTAATTTTACACTTTTCTCAATTTCTACTCAAACACAAGATATAATAAATCAATTTCCACCTTTGCAATCACCTTTTGGAAAGTATAACTTATCTGCAAATCTTCAAAGCCTAATGTTTCAAAAAGCTGGAACAATAAGTACAGATTATCCTTTAATATGTTTTTCTAATTCTAATTTAGAAAGAACAGGAATTATAGTAGGAGAGGGCTTTTGGCGTTGGAGAATGCAAAACTATTTAATAAATCAAACTCATTCAGAGGCTGACGAAATAATAAATAAAAGCATTCAATATCTTGCTTCAAGAGTTAATAAAAGCCGTTTTAGAGTAATATGTAATAATGTTTTTGCTGAGAATGAACCAATCCTTATGGATGCTGAACTCTATAATGAAAGTTATGAATTAGTAAATACTCCAGAAGTAAAGCTTACCATTACTGACAGCAAAGGCACAAAGTACCCATTCATATTCTCAAAAACAATTAATTCTTATCACCTGAATGCAGGAGTTTTCCCTTCTGGAAAATATACCTATAACGCTTCCACTCAATTTGGAGGAAGTACTTTTACTGCAAGTGGAGTCTTCTATGTTTCAACTCAAAATCTTGAAGCAATTAATTTTGTTGCTGATCATAACCTGCTTTATAATATTTCTAATCAATCGGATGCAAAGATGATTTATCCAAATCAAATTAAACAATTAAAGGACTTAATTAAAGAAAGAAAAGATATTAAACCATTAATAACTCAAACAATAACAAATAAAAACCTTATTGACCAGTGGTGGTATTTGGCACTTATAGTTTTATTATTTGCTGCTGAATGGTTTTTGAGGAAGTATTGGGGAAGTATATAATATAATACATTATTATGGATATAAAAGAATTGAACGTAAAGACTAAGAATAACAAAAAACTCAATCATCCTTGGGAAATGGCAAGGATAGAGGTTGTTTTAGATATATTGAAGCCATTATTAAAGGATAAAACTACTGAGAAAAATGTTTTGGATATTGGTTGTGGTGATGTTTTCTTTATCAGTGAGTTCTATAAAAGATATCCAAACTTTAAACCTTCGGCTGTAGATATTGCTTTTACAGATGAGATTATTAATAATTTGAAACAAGAATACTCTTCTTTCCCAATAGATTACTATAAGGATGTTAAAGATGTTAATTTAACTTGTGGAAATGCTGATTTAATTTTCTTTTTAGATGTAATTGAGCATATAGAAAACGATATTGACTTCCTAAAAGGCATAAAAGAACTTCCTTATGTTGATAATGATAGCTTATTTGTTATAACTGTTCCTGCTTTTCAAGGATTGTTTTGCAATCATGACAAATGGCTTGGACATTATAGAAGATATTCCAATAAAATGTTAAGAGAACATATCTCAAAGGCTGGTCTAACAGAAGTTAAGAGTGGATATTTTTTCTTCTCACTTTTGATTCCTCGTATTATTCAACAGCTTATTGAAAAACCTTCCAATGAAGATAAGGTTGAAGGAATAGGAAACTGGAATAAAGGAAAGGCTGTAACTAATATTTATAAGTCAATTCTTACTTTTGATTACTATTTCACAAAGGTATTATCAAAAATTGGAATCCGCCTTCCTGGACTTTCTACTTATATTATTTGTAAAAAAGCATTATAAAAGCATAGTCTTGGCTCTCTTTAAGCCTTCAATAAATATATCTATATCTTCTTTTGAGGTGTAAACGCCAAAGGAAACTCTTGCTGTACCAACAATATTATAATGTTTCATCACTGTTTGTGCACAATGGTGTCCTGTTCTTATGGCAATTCCCATTTGGTCTAAAAGTGTTCCTACATCAAAAGGATGAACATCTTTTAAATTAAAAGAAATTGCTCCTGCTTTATGTGGAGTTGTGCCATATATCTTGATATCATCCAAAGATAGAAGTTTTTCTGAGGTGTATTGCATTAGAAATTCTTCATGCTTTTCTATAAAATCAAATCCTATCTCATTAATATACTCTATTGCTGCATTAAATCCTAAAACATCTGCAACAGAAGGAGTACCTGCTTCAAATTTAAAAGGCAATTCGTTGAAAGTTGTTCCCTCAAAAGAAACTTCCTTTATCATTTCTCCACCTCCATGATAGGGTGGCATGGCTTCAAGATATTTCTTCTTACCATAAAGAACTCCAATTCCCATTGGTCCATAAAGTTTATGGGCTGAAAAAGCATAAAAATCACAATCCAACTCCTCAACGTTTATCTTAAAATGAGGAACTCCCTGTGCTCCATCAATAAGTACAGGAATATCTTTCTTGTGAGCAAGTTCAATAACTTCTTTAATTGGATTAACAACTCCCAAAGCATTGGAAACATGAGTTAGTGCAACTAATTTAGTCTTTGAATTTAAAAGAGATTTGAATGTTTCCATATCCAATTCTCCTCTATCCTTAAATGGAAGTACTCTGATTTCGAATTTATATTTGTTTTGAGCCAATTGCCATGGAACAATATTGGAGTGATGTTCCATTTCCGAAACAATAATTTCATCTCCTTCCTTAACAAATTCCTGACAGAAAGTTGAGGCAACAAGATTAATGCTTTCAGTTGTTCCTCTTGTAAAGATAATTTCCTGAGAATGTTTTGCCCCAATAAAGTTTTGAACATTTTTTCTTGTTTTCTCAAACTCATCGGTTGCTTTCTGGCTAAGCAAATGAACTCCTCTATGAACATTTGCATTAAGATGAAGATAATAATTGCTCATTGCATCAATCACCTTAAGAGGTTTTTGAGAAGTTGCAGCGTTATCCAAATAAACAAGAGGCTTATTGTAAATCTTTTCTTCAAGTATTGGAAAATCCTTGCGAATATCGTTTATTGTTTTCATTTCAGGTAAATCATTTATGGTTAATTCTTTTCTTAATCCCTTTATTTATTTGGAATAATACCTAATCTTTTTCAAATTAGATCAAGATATTTCGTCCTGCAACTTGATTATTTTGTCGTCAGACTTGATTATTTTGTCCTCAGAAGGCTTCCTTATGCTCTATAAAGCCGCTTTTTAACCAGAAAAAGTGGCTTTTTTGGGTGAAAAAAGCGGCTTTGGAGACCTCCAACTCTTGATTAAAATCCTAAAAGATCAAGTCTAAATTCTAAATAATCAAGTTCCAGAACAAAATATCTTGATAAAAAGTATGTTTGTGTTGTTGTCTCTTTTTAATCTACCAAAACAATGCTTGGAATATCAATCATATTTTCAACATAATGGAATGTCAGTCCTTCCAAATAGTCTTTGGTGATGTCCTCAATGTCTCTTCGGTTTTCTTCTGAAAGAATTATATCAGTTATCTTTGAACGTTTGGCTGCAAGTATTTTTTCCTTAATGCCACCAACAGCAGTAACCTTACCTCTAAGAGTTATTTCTCCTGTCATTGCAAAATTTGAATTGACTTTACGGTTTGTGAATATGCTAACCATTGCAGTAAACATTGTAACTCCTGCAGATGGACCATCTTTTGGCGTTGCTCCTTCGGGAACATGAATATGCAGGTTTGTTTCTTCAAATCGTGCAGGGTCAATTCCTAATAAATTAGCATGAGCCTTTAAATATTCGTATGCCAAAGTGGCAGATTCTTTCATCACATCACCCAAGTTTCCAGTCAAGGTTAGAGTTCCTTTGCCTTTGCTTGTGCTTGCTTCAATGAAAAGTATTTCACCTCCAACCTGAGTCCAGGCTAATCCAGTAACAACTCCAACAGTATCTTTTTCCAAATGCATATTGTGATCAGCAATTGGAAGTCCCAAGATTTTTTGAAGGCTTTCAACTTTGATAGTCTTTGAATATTTTTCTTCTTTTGCCAATTCCACAGCTCTGGAACGAACTAATTTGGCAATCATTTTCTCCAATTGTCTTACGCCAGACTCACGAGTATATTCATTAATCACTTTTGAAAGAACTTCATCGGAGATTGTTATTTGAGATTTCTTAAGTCCATGTTCTTTTATCTGTTTTGGGATAAGATGTCTTTTTGCAATTTCCATCTTTTCCTCAAAAATATATCCAGAGATGTTAATTACTTCCATTCTGTCAATAAGTGCAGGCTGAACAGTGTTTAATGTGTTGGCAGTTGCCAGGAACATAACCCTTGAAAGGTCGTATTCAACATCAAGATAGTTATCGTGGAAAGCAGTGTTTTGTTCTGGGTCCAAAACTTCAAGCATTGCAGAAGAAGGGTCGCCATTAACGGTCATTCCAGCAACCTTATCAATCTCATCCAAAACAAAAACAGGATTAGAAGATTTAGCTTTGTTTATAGACTTAAGAATTCTTCCTGGCATTGCACCAATATAAGTTTTCCTGTGTCCTCTAATTTCGCTTTCGTCATTCAAACCTCCAAGAGCCATTCTTATATAATTTCTACCAATAGCTTTGGCAATAGACTTTCCAAGAGAAGTTTTTCCAACTCCAGGAGGGCCAACCAGGCAAAGGATAGGGGATTTCATATCTCCCTTAAGCTTAAGTACGGCAAGATATTCAATAATTCTTTCCTTAACTTTCTCTAAACCATAATGGTCAGCATCCAAAATTTCTTTGGCTTTGTGTAAGTCGAAATTATCTTTTGTATACTGGTTCCATGGTAGTTCAATCATGAAGTTCAAATAGTTCAATTGAACAGAATAATCAGGAGAACTGCTATGCATTCTTTCTAACTTAACAAGTTCCTTGTTGAACACTTCTTCAATTTCCTTGCTCCAATGTTTTGTTCTTGCTTTATCTCTTAACTCCAAAACAGCTTGTTCAGTTGGATTACCACCAAGTTCTTCTTGAATGGTTTTAAGTTGTTGAGTTAAGAAATAATCTCTTTGCTGTTTGTCCAAATCCGTAGATACTTTCTTTTGAATTTGCATCTTTACTTCCTGCATTTGAACTTCTTTAGAAAGGATAGCCAAAACTTTAGTTGCTCTTTTGGTGAAATCATTCACTTCCAAAAGTTTTTGTTTTTCAGCTAAAGGAATTTCCAAATGGGCAGAAATATAGTTTAAAAGAAAATATGGATTGTTTATATTTTGAACAGCAAAAGAAACATCTGTTGGCATATTAGGAGTAAGCTTAATTAGCTTTAAATAAACGTCCTTCATTGCTGCAACAAGTGCATTTGCATTCTTAGGAATATTCTTAGCCAGGTCATTATTCAAGCTAACATTTCCCATTAAGAAAGGTTCACTTTGAGTTAAGCTATTAAGATTAAAAATATCCAAACCTTGAATAATTACCATGGTAGTTCCATCTGGCATATTCAGAGTTCTAACAACTCTTGCAAGAGTTCCTGTTTTATATAAATCATCAAAATCGGGGTCGTCAACATCATTTTTTTGTGCAACAACACCAATTATCAGTTTTTTCTTATATGCTTCTTTTATTAAGTTGATTGATTTCTCTCTTCCTGCAGTAATTGGCATAACAACACTCGGAAAGAAAACATTACCTCTTAAAGGTAGTATAGGCAGTTCAGAAGGTAAATCCTTAATTCCAAAATCTAATGTGTCATCTTCGTTCAATAAAGGAATGAATTCAGGCTCCCCTGCAAACAACTTTGAGAATTCAATCATTTTTTCGTCATAATTCATCTATCGTAGCTTCTTGTTTTTTAAAGTTTGATTAAATATGTGTTGGAGAATTTTCTTATCTTCATCACTCATTACCAAACCTCTTCTTTGCATCATTCTTTCGTTCACTTCAATTGCCTTTTCTAATTCGTAAAGTTTGAGACCAGTATTGGTGCCTCCCCAAGCAAATGAAGGAATGAAATTTCTTTGGTAACCAGCTCCGTAGATGTTAGAACTTATTCCAACAACTGTCCCTGTGTTAAACATTACATTTATTCCACACTTGGAATGGTCTCCAAAAATCGTACCACAAAAAACTTGACCGGTAGGAACAAAGGTATTTTTCTCAATATCAAATAGTCTTACTTCATCGTAAGTATTCTTAAGATTAGATGCATTTGTGTCAGCTCCAAGATTACACCATTCTCCTATGACAGAATGTCCTATAAAACCATCATGAGCTTTGTTGGAATATCCAAAAATGACAACACTATCAAGTTCTCCACCAACTTTGGCATAAGGTCCTATTGTTGTTCCTCCATAAATCTTAGCATTTAGTTTTAAAACAGCATGTTCTCCCATTGCAAAAGGTCCTCTGACAACAGCACCTTCCATAATTTCGGCATTCTTACCAATATATATAGGGCCATTCTTAGCATTTAAGCTAGCATATTCAATACTTGCACCTTCTTCAACAAAAATATTTTCAGGATTTATAAGGTTATTGGTTGAACTTATGGTTTGAGATTTTCTACCCTTTGTTATTAATTCAAAATCTTCTCTAATAGCTCTATCATTATAAACATAAATATCCCATACATTGTTTAATTTAATAAAGTCTTCTTCAATTTCAATTTTTTCAATATCATCTCCTTCAGAAATAAAATCTTCTCTGGTTTTACTCATTGCAATAATATTATCATTGCAAACCAAAACTTGATTTACTGAAAGGTTTTTAATTGCTTGAACTAATTTAGGAGTAGGGCATACTGAACCATTAATTAGTGTCATTGAGTCAGCAAATATGATTGGAAATTTATTTGAAAGATATTCTTCTGTCAATGTTGATGTTGTTTCGCCCAAGTATTTTTCCCATTTTTCTCTAATTGTAAGAATTCCAATTCTTATATCACAAACAGGTCTTATATAAGTAAATGGTTTCAATGATTTTCTTGCAACATCGTCAAAAAGTATGTAACTCATAAAAATAGTGTTTAAATTAATTTAATGATATAACTAATAATACAACGCAAATATACTTATAATATTTCAAAGAAAAGCTTCTGAGTAGAAATATTTTTAAATAATAAAAAAAGTCTCATCAAATACTTGATGAGACTTTTTGTTAAACATATAGTATGTATATAATTACTTAGATGTTTTACGGTTTTTGTACTTGTTCATAAACTTATCAACTCTACCAGCTGTATCCACAAGTTTAACCTTACCTGTAAAGAATGGGTGAGATGTGTTTGAGATTTCCATCTTAATTAATGGATAAGTTACTCCATCAATTTCAATTTCATCTTTTGTATTTGTACAAGATTTTGTAATAAAAACCTCTTCATTTGACATGTCTTTGAATGCACAAAGACGATAATTTGTTGGGTGAATGTCTTTTTTCATATTCTTTATTTTTGCCGTTTATCCATTTATATAAACGGATTGTGTTAATGTATTTCTGTAAAATAACAAATTTTCAGCTTGCAAAGATATAAATAATAATTTATATTGCAATAGCGTTGATGCAAATTTTATTATTTTTAATTTGCTTTATCAGACGCTTCGTCTATCATTTTTAGTTTAGCTTCTTCAAGAGCAATTTCTTTTCTTGCATTTTCCATCTTCTTCTCAAACTCTGCTTTTAAAATATCAGCTTGTTTTGAATTTGCCAAAAATCCAAGATTGTTCTCCCAAAGTTTTATTTCTTCTTTTAGTTTTTGAATCTTATCCAACAAGAATCTCTTTTCTTTAGAAACAGATTTATGATCATCGGAATGAGATAATCTTTCTTTAAAAGAATTAAGTTTGAACTCTTGAGCATCAATTTGAAGTTTTTCAAAATGAGAATTAATTGCTGCACGAAATTCTTTTTGTAAACGTTCTTTTTCATTTGAAGGAACATATCCAATTTCTGACCATTGACGTTGGAAATCTTTAATTGCATTAAGATTTTCTTCTTTGTTTTGACCAAATTGAAATTCTTTAACAGCTTTAATCAATGCTTCCTTCTTTGCAAGGTTTTCTACTTCACTTTCACGATTAGATTGGAAGAATGTAGATTTTCTTTCAAAGAACTTATCACAAGCAGCACGGAAACGAGTCCAAAGCTTGTCAGCAAGTTTCTTTTGAACATATCCAATATCTTTCCAGTCTTTTTGTAATTGTAAAAGTTCTTGTGTGGCATTTCTCCAATCGTTTCTTTCACTAATTGCTTCTGCCTTAACACATATTTCAACTTTCTTATTGTAATTTACATCTTGGTCTTCTTTCATTTTTTCGAAAACTACCTTTTTTGCTTCAAAGAAAGTATCCAATGAAGATTTAAATCTATTCCAAATAGATTCGTTTTCCTTTTGAGGAACAGCTCCAATAGTTTTCCATAGCTTAAGCATTTCATTCAAATCATTGGAAGAAGTATTCCATTGAGAAATTGATGTGTGTTCACCTTTAACAATAGCTTCTGCTTTTTCGCAAAGAGCTTGTTTTGCTAAAAGATTATTTTCAAGTTCTGCTTTTAATGTTTCGTAATATTCTTGACGACGTTTGTTGATTTGATCAGATGCATTCTTAAATCTTTCCCAAATTTCTTCGTTTTTGTCCATTGGAACACTTCCAATTTCCTTCCATTGTTGGTGAATTTCTTGCAAAGCTTTAAAAGCAACATTCAATGATGGTTCAATCATTAAACCTTCTGCCTTTTCGCAAAGTTCAATCTTAGCATCCAAATTACGTTTTAAATCTAAATCTCTAAGTTCACGATTGATTTTAACTTTATCATAGAACTTTTCAATTAAGAAATGGTAGTTTTGCCATAGTCCATTAACTTCTGAACGGGGAACCTGACCTATTGACTTCCATTTTTCTTGAATAAGGTTGAATTTATCGTAGATTTCTTTTAAACTTTCTTCAGAATCTAAAAGTAAACGTAATTCTTCTAAAGTTTCATTCTTTTTTGCAACATTATCTTGTTTGATTCTTTCTTGTTCATCAATATAATGTTGTCTTTTTTCTCTATATAATGAGTAATATTTATTGAACTCAATATCAAGATTATCATCTTCAAATTTGAAGTCTTCTTCAAGTCCACCTTCTTTAAGGAAATTTTCCTTAGCCTTGTTTCTCAATTCATCAGTAAGGGCTCTAAAAGCATTGCGTACTATATTTGAACGCATCTTCATCTGCTCTATGTTTTGAGAGTTTGCTAATGAGTTAATTTCTCCCACTAATTCCTCTCTATTCATTTTAGAATAATGAGCAGTTAGCTCTTCAAGAGTTTCTGTTTCTTGATTTTCCAATTCTTCATCATGCTCTGCAGAAAGTATTTCAGCAGAATAGTCGTTTTGAGCATTGGTTTGATTGTTTTGAGGTTTTGTTTCTTCCTCAGTAGCTGCCTTTGGAGTTTCTTCAGCCTTAGTTTCTTCAATTTTTTCTTCAACTACATCATTAATTATTTCTTGAGTAGTTTCTTCTGATTGATGTTCCATTTCTGGTAATTCAACATCTTGATTTTGGTTGTCCATATTAATTTGTGTTAGAATGAGTTTTGCCAAAACATAACCTGAGGCAAACTCTTAAATTGGTTAAATCTACATTTATTATAAATTAGTGTTATAAAAATATAAGGATGCAAAAATAGTAAAATTTTCTTTTAAACAAATTATTTATAGTATATTTGCAACCACAACTAAAATATAATTTGATAAACATACTATGAAAAAAGCCTTATCAATAATAATTGTAGCATTAATTTGTTTTACACCATCATTTCTATTTTCTCAAAAGAAAGGATTGAAAGTTGAAATAGAAAACATTAGCCTTAGAGCTCCAGAACACTATTTAGTTAACAGGACACAAAAGAAGATGTATGGCTTTACTGTTAAACTTTACAATGAAACAAATAATAATCAAGTTGTAGTTAGTTGCATTAAGAAAGCAATGAACCAAGAGGCAGCAATAATGGAGGCTTCATCCGAAAGAAGTCTTAAGCCAGGATATGAATATATGATTATTGAAAAAGTTAAATCAAAACCACTTGGAAAATATAATGCCAAATTTGTAGAATACACCAATAGCCCACTTCGAGACTATTTTAGAGGAGGATATTATGGAATTATTGATAATGGATATACCTATGTTGTGGAATACTACTCAGTCGACACACCAGAAGACAGGCAAGAGGTAGAGAAAATTCTTTCTTCTCTTAATATACTTAAACCAGAATCACGTCCTAATTTCTTTGAAGTAGAAAAGGAATACTTAGTTGAGGATGTATCAGTAAAGAAGCCTGAAGAAAATGCTGACGACAGCAAAATGGAAGAAGAAGATTCAGCCAAAGAACCAAAGATAGAAAAAAGCAAAAAAGAATCTAAAACCCAAGTTCAAGAGATAACTCATGAAATTCCAGAAGTAGCTCCAATAGCTGAAATAAAAGATGAACCAACACAAGAAAAGAAATCTTTTTGGACAAAGATAACTTCAATCTTTAAAAAGAAAGATAAGAAATAGACTTGATTTGTCTTTCTTTATAGTCATAATTCGATTATTCTTCAAATTATAAGTCCCCCTAAATCTTGCAAGCTGATAATAATTATCAAATAAGCATGCAAAATTTCTCAAAAAAGCTTATTTCATAAATAAAAAGATAGGCTTATAGCATCAAAAAGATAAGATCTTTTGACAAAATAACGGCGTCTTTGACTATTAAAGATCTCGTTATTTGATTAAAAGATGTCGTTATTTATCCTCAAGATGTTTTTATTTGTGGTAAAGATATAGTAATTTGCACAAATAGAATTGAAATTAACTCCATTTCTAAAAAAGATTTATTATTAATATTTAATTTCTAAAATCAATAAAGAAGAACAATCTGCTTTTTCTTAAAAAATCTTATTTTAATACTATTTGTGATTGAAAAGATTCACAAAATGGAAAATTAATTTAATATATTATTAGAGGTAAAAAAACAAGAATATTTCCAATTAAAATTTAAAAATATTTCCAAAAAATTTGTTTTATAAAAATAAAGATATACATTTGCAACTTGAACTTGAATTTTAATAATAATGATAAGATTATCTAATGTATTATTTTTTAACCCAGCTTATAATAAAAGATTATTAGCTGTATATTCAAGTTTAATTATTTTAATTTTGACATATCCTATTGTTAATAAATACCTTTATATTAAAATTAATTTCTATTTAAGTATGTATGGTATTTTCTATTTGGGGAAGAACAACTTCGTAAAATAAGGAACTTTGGTTGCTTAACTACTCCCAATCTCTTGCCAAAGTTCCATAAATAATAAGCCCAAGAAGCAAAAGAGAAGCTCAATTTATAATACAGAAATAAAGATATTCACTTTCTACAATTAACTTAACCTTTTCAAAGAATATCTTTAGTTATAAATCCCCTAAGAGTATTTATTAATTAAAAATTTATAGAGATGAAAAACATCAAAAAAATAATATTCATAGCTTTATTAGCTATATTTGCAGTAGCATGTACAAATGAAGAAGATTTTACATCTAATTCTTCAGATACAACATTCAATAAAAAGACTATAATTCAAGGAGAAAGTAATCCTTATGCGTATTTTGAAGATAAAACATTTACTGATGTGCAACTTGAAGATATGCTTGGAGTGTTTAATAATGCAGTAAATAATAATAATGTTACAATGCCAGATTATGATATTCCTACTGCATTGGCAAATATGGAGTTTCATTTTAATTATGGTGTAGTTGTAAAATTACCATATAACAAAGATGCTACTCATTACGATAAGTTAACATTTACCTTTAGTGTGCCAATTGTAAATAATATTATCAATGGAACTGTACTAAAAAATGCTTATATTAATTTTGTTAATAGTATTATTACACAAATGGCAGGTAAGAATTTAGAATTATCCGATATTTATGTGAAAGATTATTCTTCAACGTTAGTCACCTTTGGTTTAGATATGGAACCAATACTTGTGCCTGAAGGAGCCGATGATGCTTATATTCCAGCCTTTATAAAAGTTAAAGATCTTAATTCAATAACCATACCAGCTGAAGTAACTTCTAGATGGGATAACCTTCCTTCATGGAGTTTAATTCTTCCTCCTGGTTATCCAAGTGATCCATACTATGAAAGAGCTGCATTTGAATCAGTTGTTAATTATTATTCTTTCGAAAGAATACCGATCAATTATAATGTAGTAGGGAAAGAACTTATATATGGACATTTTAGAGAAAACTATGATAAAGCAAATGTTAAAGATATGTATGTTTATAATACAGGAAGTACTGTGATTTGGAATAGTCAATCAATCAATGATTTTGTTAGAGAATCAATAATTCAGGCAAATGTTCTTAATCAATATGCTTCAGATGGTTTTGTTGTTTATAGTTTTGTGCCTGCTGTACATTTTACTAAAAATTATGTGACTCCTGAAGGTCTTAAAGATAAGTACCAACTAAGAGTTCAGGATGTTAGATCTGCCAAACTTAGCTATTTAGATATTAATTCTTTGTTTATGGCCAATGTTACTTCTCCAATGATTGAGATTAATTAATTATTAGGGGCTAATATTTATTATATTAGCCCCTTGTCAATATATAATATTTACTATGAAAAATAATATTATTTTGATCCAATTATTATTGATAATAAGTATAGGATTACAAGCACAAACTTTTACAGAAATTTATAGAGGAGATTATTACAAGATAAAAGGTATTACAAATGAAGGAAATAATACATTAAATGTTTTTAATAACTTTGATGAAGAAGAACTATTTATTTCTTCTTATGGATATCCTTCAGATACAATGTTGTATTTTTTAATTAATGATAATTTAGATGTTGTAAAAAGATATGAGTTTAATAGAAATTTCATCTTTCCTTATTTATGTGTTCTGAATAATAAAATTTATGGATTGAGAGGAGATTATGTGTGGACTAATTATTACTATATAGAAAATCTATGGCTTTTAATGTATGATAGTGTTGAAAATGTATTGCATAAAGATACAATAATGAAATATAATGATGATACATTAAAATGGACAGAGCTCAAACAATGGGTACTTAAAGATAGAAATATAATGTTGTCATTGGAGAGTTATCCAAAAACGGCAGCAGATCCACTGGAAGGAGGCTCAATAGCAACAAAACTAATAAAGATAGATACATTGGGCAATGTTTTAAAAACAAAGATATTCTACCATAAATGCTTGACTGTTGATTTTGGAGAAATGCCAAACCATTACATGTATGCCATTAATGGCTCAAATTGGGGTTTGGATTCTATGCAGAAGCAATGTGCAGTTTATTATCTCAACAAGGAAACTTTAGAAATAGAAGATAGTATTAAAGGTTATGATGTCCAGCAACTAACACCAATAAATGATTCAATTTTTGCCTTTACTTATTTTGGAGGCTCAGGTTTTTCAATAAATGATACAATATCTGTTTATAATCTAATGAATATAAATACTAAGAAAGTTACACCAGTAAAAACACGTAACTTAAGTTCTTCAGGAAGTAATATGTTTTTTTCAACATATTCTGATTATGAATTGATTGATTTTAAAAGAACAGACTCTATTTATGCAGCCTATATTGTAAGATATAGCGGATTAGATTTTAATAATTCAAATATAGAGTTTACAAATTTTAATATAAATGGAGATACAAATTTTACTTTTAAGATAAACTATGATAATGGAAAGTTTAAACAGATACAAGGAGTTAAGGCAACAAAAGATGGAGGAGTAATTATTGCCGCATTATCAGATGAAGATGATGCTTGGCTAATAAAATTCAAACCAACTGGCTTAATTAATCTAACTAATATTGAAACAGGGGAGAAGGAATCAATAAAAGTTTATCCTAATCCTGCTAAGGATTTTGTTTATGTTGATATAGAAGCAACTAATTTTGAAAAGGGAGAAATAGAGTTATATGATATGCAAGGAAAGTTAGTTAAGAAAGCTAAGTTAAGTGCTAAGCTTGGAAATAGGGTTGATGTTTCTAAGCTTAATGCAGGAGCTTATACTTATAATGTTTCTCTTAATGGAAAAACTATTAGTGGAAAATTTATTGTTGGGAAGTAAGTAATCCAAATTTGTTTTTTCTTTAATTATCTATACTTAAATCCAAATTACGCAGTAGAAATTTTCATTAGGCTATGGGATTATCCTATTGTTCTATCTGTAAAATTTACTGCATAATTTGGATTTTATTTGATATAAGTGTACCAAATCCTTATTACAGTTTAAAAATATAAGATATAAATTTCGTATGGTACGACCATAATGCAATTATGGTCGTACCATAACTTAGTTATCATGCCACCATAAACTCATTATGGTACGACCATAACTAAATTATCATGACACCATACAGAATTTATTCCTTGTTTAAATAAATTTTTACTTGATTTCAGTAAATTTATTCATGATATAAATAAATTCTTATCTAAGATAAATTTACTTTTTATTGGATTTAAATAGGCGTAATTAGTCTCTCAAATGCTTATTAAAGCAAATGTTTTTTATTTCTATAAGTAGAAGGAGAAATAGGGGGATATTATTAGAATGATTCTCCGTCTTTATTCTCTATTTCCATTATTTCTGATGATGATGCTTCATTTAAGGAAGCATTTGTTTTGGTTTTTCTTTTGGGATGAAAGAAAAAACGCATAAAAATATTGGCTTTTGGGTAGCGTTCAATGATGAAAATAAGAATTGAACAAAGAAGAATGGAAAATAAAACTGTTGCATAAACAACATTCTTTATCATATCTCCTTGAGCAAGCCCCATTTGTTCGGGAATTGAAGCCAAAACTGCTGCTGCAAGTCCTTTGGGTATCATTAATGATATTATGCTTTTGTCAAAACCATTAGATTGCTTTGGAGAAAAGAATTTGGCTATGAAAATTCTCATAATTAGAAGCACAACAGTAAAACTTAAGCCAGCAAATAGTGCAATTGTGTTATCAAAAGGAATGGAAATGCCTATGTAAACGAAAAAGAAGGTCTTTAGAACGAAAACTAACTCGCCTAAAAAGTCTTTTTCGCCATCTGTAAGTTTTAATTCTCTATTTTTTTGGTAGCGTTCTAAAAATTTAAAGTGGAAATACTCCATGTTGGATATTGTTATTCCTACAGCCAATGCAGCAATTGCCCCACTAAAACCAAGTGTCTCGGCTATTCCATAAACAATAAAAAGATAAGCAGGAGTTAGAAACATTGAGTTTTTAAATGTTCTGATTTTCTGCAAAAGGCTTGACCAAACAATTCCACTTGCAAATCCTATAATTGTTGCCATAACGAAAGAAGAAAAAACTCCTCCAGCAACAGAACCAAAATTAACTCCATTTCCTTCTTTTGATGCTTCCATAAAGGCTAATGCCAAAACAAAACAAATAATATCTGTGATTGCACTTTCCAATACTAAGGCAGTTTTTGTGCTTTTGCCAAGTTTTAGGTGTTGAGTTAAAGGAATTACCACTGCAGATGATGTTCCTGAAAGAATTACTCCAACAATTAAACTATTGATGAAAGTTAGACCAATAAGCATGCAAATGGATGTAACCAAAATAATTGAGCCTATAACTGAAGATATAGTTAGTGTAATGGTAGGTTTCCATGATAGTTTAAGGTCGTGAATACTAATATCCAGTCCTCCATCAAAAAGAATTACAATAAGGACAATGGATGTGAAGATGGTGCCAGCTTTTCCTAAGAAATCGGGATAAACAAGTCCTAAAACTGGTCCAATAATAATACCAATCAAAAGCAAGAGAAGAACATCGGGTATTTTCTTTTTTGAAAAAATCATAGCAAAAAGATGTGCTGCAAAAATCAATAGGCCTATAAAAATTATTGCTTCTCCCATTTCCTTAAGTTTTTATTATTAATAGTCTAAATCTACATCAAAGTCGGCTCTTAATTTCAATAAAGCAGGTTGTTTTTTAGCAAGAAAATTAAATTTATCAACTGGACGATAAAGTTTTTCCTTAACCTCATCTTGAACTATTTTTATTTTAAAACGAAAACTTGAACAATTGGTCGTTTTCCTGATTATTCTGACAATTTCATGTCTTCCTGCTTCAAATTCTTTTTCCTGCATAGAGTTAAGAAAGGTTATTGTTGTAGAGTTATCATTATTGTTTTCTATTTCACAATTGGTAAGAATAAAGTATAAATTAGGCTTAGAGTCTTTAATTGCATCGGCATATTCGTTAAGTTTCTCCATAAACAAATTCCAATCCAAAGCAATTGAGGCAGGATTAAGTTTTGCCTTTTCCTCATCATCAGCCTTTATAGTGTTTTCAATATTTGCATTTATAGAAAAAGAACTTGTTTTAGGAAGATTAATCTTAATGGCAGGCGAGCTTTTCTTTTCTTTTTCTACGGGTTGCTCTTTAGGAGTTTCTTCTAACTTTGGAGTTTGGGGTTGCTGGACTCCAACTTCTTTATCCTCGTTGTTGCTTTGTTTGGTTTCATCTAAGCTTTGCCTGGGAAGCGATGCTTTAGGTTTCAACTTATTCATTATGTTGGCCATCTTCAAAAGAGCCAACTCAACGCAAAGACGTCTGTTTGAAGCATTGCGATATTCAATTGCACAAGTGTTTGCAAAGTCTAATGCTCGAAGAATAAAGGTTACTGGACACTCTGCAGCTTGAGAAATGTATTTTTGTTGAACGCTATTGCTTGTTTGCATTAAAACAATTGTTGAAGGATCCTTACTGACTAATAAATTTCTTAAGTGAGAAGAAAGTCCATTGATGAAATGAGAGCCTTCAAATCCTTTTTCCAAAACTTCATTGAATAACAATAGAGTATTTTGTAAATCTGTCTTTAAAAGATTATCAACAAAACGGAAATAATAGTCATAATCCAAAATATTTAAGTTCTCAATAATATTGGAATAGGTAAGATTTCCATTTGTGAAAGAAACCAACTGGTCAAACATAGAAAGTGCATCACGTAAACCACCATCAGATTTTTCAGCAATAATATGTAAAGCTTCAATATCTGCTTTAACGTTTTCTTTCTTTGCAATATATTCTAAATGTTGAACAATGTCTTTGTTTTCAATTCTATGAAAGTCGAAAATTTGACAACGGGAAAGAATTGTAGGAATAATCTTATGCTTTTCTGTTGTAGCAAGTATAAACTTTGCATAAGCAGGTGGTTCTTCCAGTGTTTTCAAGAATGCATTGAAAGCTGCAAGTGAAAGCATATGAACCTCATCAATTATATATACCTTGTATTTTCCTCCTTGTGGTGGAATGCGAACCTGTTCAACCAAAGCACGAATATCTTCAACAGAATTATTTGAAGCAGCATCAAGCTCAACTATATTAAATGCAGAATTTTCATTAAAAGACAGACAGTTTTCACACTCATTACATGCCTCCATCTCATCTGTTCTGTTTGTGCAGTTGATGGTTTTAGCCAAAATTCTTGCACAAGTTGTTTTACCAACTCCTCTTGGACCACAAAATAAAAAGGCTTGGGCAAGTTGGTTTGTGTTAATTGCATTTTGAAGTGTTGTTGTAATGTGTGATTGCCCTACAACACTTTTAAAATTGGCAGGACGATACTTACGAGCTGAAACTATATAATTTTCCATATAAAATATTATCAATAATCTTTGTCAAAAATACGAAAACCCTTTTAAAGAATAAAAATATTAGACTATTTTTCTATTATTGCATTGTTTTCTATTCCGTTATTTTTAATGCATGCTTCCTGACATTCACCACATCCAACGCAACGATTTGTTCTTATTCTTGCAACATAAAAAGTGTCTGGTCCATCAATATAATTAATTTCTCTAACTATCATATTATTTGGACATTCTTTATAACACTTTCCACAATCATTACACTTGTTTTTATTTACTATATATTCATTTGTCAGTTCACAACTACAAAACAAAATAATTATGGAAAAAAGAAATGCTATTTTCTTCATACTGTTTTTAAATTTAGGGCAAAAATACATTTTTTTATTAATATCATCGGTACAGACAATTATAATTATTTCTATATTTGCGCCTTCATAATGTAAATAATTAATAATAATATTTAAAATGAATTTATTTAGACACGCTTTGCTATCTCTATTTTGTATAGCTTTTGTATTACCGTCCTTAGCTCAAACTACAGGAACTTTATCAATTTCTGTAACTACAGTTACTCATAATGGACAATATAGACCAAAACATATTTTAGCAATTTGGATTGAAGATGCTTCAACAAATGCTTTTGTGAAAACTCGTCTTTTACGTTCTCAAAATACTTCATATAGAAAGTATTTGACCAAGTTTAAAACTGCAACTGGCAGTTCTTATAATGTTGTTGATGCTCAAACAGGAGCAACTTATTCTTCGCATAGCACAAGAACAGCTACTTGGGATGGAAAAGATATTAATGGTAATATTGTACCTGATGGTAATTATAAAGTATGTATTGAATTTACTGAAAGTAATGGTACAGGTCCTTATGTATTTTACACCTTTAATAAATCAAATCAAGCTGTTACTTTAACTCCTGATAATACTGCAAATTTTCAAGATATAAATATTACTTGGACTCCGTCAACGGCTTCCATAAATAATATTTCAAATGGGAAAGAAAGTTTTAGTGTATATCCAAATCCTGTGAAAAAATCAGCTCTTATAAATCTTCTTCCTGATTCAAGGAATATTTATGTGGTTGATGTTAATGGAAAGATTGTTGATAGAATAAATAAACCTAACAGTTTATTGAAAAATCAAGTGTTTTGGACTCCAAAAACGGATTTGAAGAATGGCGTTTATTTTATTGTGGTAGAAAATGATTTTATCAAACAGACAAAGAAAATAGTTTTACAAAGATAATTTATCAGATATGAAAAAAGGAATTTTATCATTAGCATTAATGATGCTAATTGCTTTTGCAGGTTTTTCCTGCAATGTTAAGTTTTTGGTTAATGGTCAAGAAAATATTGACAAAAATGCAATTTATAAAGTTGGAGAAGAAATTAAGATAACCATTTTAGTTGATTTTATACATCAACCATGTCAAATAGCAATGGATGAAACTAAATTAAAACTTGATGGTTTGGAAATTGTAAAAAAAGGAGAGTGGATAAAGAGTGAAGGAACTAATGGTTACTATTTAGAAATGGTTGTGAAAATAAAACCAGACTATCCTAAAGAAGGAAAACTAACTTTAACAAGAACTTGTACAAATGAAGGTGGTTTTGGTATGTTAAAGTTTAAACATAACTAATCTTATATGAGAAAAACACTTTTAGGATTTCTATTATTATTTATTCCTTTCTTTTCTAATGCACAATGGAACTGCCCAAGCAAGTTAGGCAGTTTTACAAGACCTATTCCTTTTACTCCAATAAAAGGAGGAATTGAGCTAACGGGTTCTGGAGGAATTATTGACGATAACTATTTTGGTTTCTTTGCTGGATATGCTGCATTAGAATATACAAAAAATCAACATACTTTTTATGCTGAAGGAGGAATTAAAGCATGGGCAAGATATGATGATGGCTTAAACCAAACTTATGATAATACCTATGGAGGATTTCGTGAAGCCTACTATCAGTTTCTTAATAAGAAAACAAGTTTGCGTTTAGGTATTCAAACAATTAGATTAGACGATCATTATTTGGTTAATGATAGAGCTGCTGGAGTTAATTTTGGCTTTGATTATAAGAAACTTTCTTTTCAATTTGCTGGAGGTTCTGTAATGAAACATTTCTCAAGAAATGGTTTGTTTTGTAATGTGGGATATGTTTATGATATTCTTCATCGTGATAGAGGTTTAATGGGAAATAGATTATTAGAAACAAATTTTGGAGCCTTAACTCTTTCTTATAATAACAAAGGGATTGAAAGAGGACTTAATAAAGTTGGATTAGCTATTTATGATGAATTCGGTACAAGGATAGATACTAATGTGTTTATGACAGGGCTGTATGCAACTTTAACTCTACCTTTTGATATAGAATTAACTCCTGAAGTCTTATATCAAAATTCTCTTTCTAATGATGCGATTTTATATTCATTAGGACTTAGAAAGATGTTTGTTTTGGAAAATTCTCAGCGTTTTGAGCTTCAAGCAAGAGCTTTGGAAAGTACTCAATTGGACAAAGGAGCAATGATTAAGAACTCTTTCAGTAATCTTTTTCTTGGAGATGTGATACGCCTTGAAGCAAAAGACTTACCTCTTTATCAAGCATCTTTAAGATATAGTATTCCAAAACATAGTCTTCATTTTAAGATACAATATACTTCTGAGTTTGACTCAAATGGATTGTCAGAAATTGATCTTTCAATAGGGAAGAGAATTCTTAAGCAAGTTCAATTATCTGCAATTGGAGGATATATTAAAAGTCCAACATTGGAACATAAAGATGCATTTTTAGCAAGAATTGAAGCAAGAGTTTATCTGTTTTCTCCACAAATAAAGGATAAAAATGAATTAATTAATAAAATAAAAGCCTTTCATTTTTAAGAGAAAGGCTTTTACTAATTTATTAATTTAAAAATAATAATCTTCTATAGATAAGATTGAAGTTGTTCGGTTTTGGCTGTTTGTTTTAGTCTTTTAAGTGCTTTGTCTCTAATTTGACGAACTCTTTCACGAGTAATGTTTATATGGTTTGCAATTTCGTCTAATGTATATCCATGAGTTTGTCCAATTCCATAGAATAGAGTTATTATATCTCTTTCTCTTTTGTTAAGAACAGATAAAGTACGTTGGATTTCTGTTGAAAGACTTTCCTGCATAACTGTTCCATCAGTTCCTTTTGCATTATCATCAACATAAACATCAATCAAACTTACATCTTCATCTCCAACCAATGGAGCATCCATTGAAACTGCTCTCATTGAAATTGAAAGAACATCATTAAGCTTATCTCTTGAAGTGTCTAATATTTCAGATAGTTCTTCAATTGTTGGATTCCTTTCCAAATATTGTTCTAAACGAGATGATTCTTTTTTAATCTTGCCTAATGCTCCAACTTGATTCAGAGGCAAACGAACAATTCTGCTTTGTTCTGCAAGAGCTTGAAGAATTGCTTGTCGAATCCACCAAACAGCATAAGAAATAAATTTAAAACCTCTTGTTTCATCAAAACGTTTTGCTGCTTTAATTAAACCAAGATTCCCTTCATTAATTAAATCGGGTAAACTTAATCCTTGATTTTGGTATTGTTTTGCAACAGAGATAACAAAACGAAGATTGGCTTTAACAAGTTTGTCAAGAGCTTCCTGATCTCCATTTCTAATTCTTTGAGCCAATAAAACTTCTTCTTCGGCAGAAACCATTTCTTCTCTACCAACATCTTGAAGAAATTTATCCAATGACCCAATTTCTCTATTTGTAATCGATTTAGCAATTTTTAATTGTCTCATAAATCCGATATTTAAAACAGTATCTTTCTGTTAAAAAGACACTTTTATGTACCTTGCAAAGGTAAATCGTAAATACTCAAAATTTAAGCTACTATTAAAAAAGTTATTAACGAGTTTTCAACAATATGAGATTAAAGGACTAACATAAAATAGTAAGTTCTAAAATCATTTGGATAGAACCCTTCAATGATTACTTTTCCTTTCCTTGAATTTAGTGCTTTAATATCATCCTTTGTTATATTTGGATTTCTGTCAAGGCTTGTGATAACAAAACCTTTTTTTATTCCCAATCGAGCAAAAGGAGAGTTGTTTGTCTTTTCTAAAACAAAACCATTGGTTATTTGATAATCTTTTTTCTCTTTTGCAGTTAATTCTCTAATTTGACTGTTGAGAGTTGTGAATATATTTTTTTCTTCAGGTTTAACAATTGATGTATTGCCCATTTCATTTAAAAGTAGGCATTCAGCTTCCTTTACAGAATTATCTCTTTCAAATTTAATTGTAAGTTTATCTCCAGGTGAGCTTTGAGAAAGAATTTCATTAAGTTCAGAATTGTAATTAATTTCTTTGTTATTAACTTGAACTATAATATCTCCTTCTTTAAGTCCAGCTTTTTGTGCTGCGCCATTTTCATTAATTGAAGCAATGTAAAGTCCTTTCACTTTTTTAATTCCTTTGTTTTCTGCCAATCGAGAATCAACTTCAGCAATATTTACTCCTAAATAAGCTATTTGAGTAGTACCAAATTTTATAATATCATTAGTTATTTTCTTTACAATATTAGAAGGAATTGCAAATGAATAACCTGAATAGGAGCCAGTGTTTGAAGCAATGGCAGTGTTTATTCCAATTAGTTTGCCATCCAAATCAACCAAAGCACCTCCACTGTTGCCAGGATTTACAGCAGCATCAGTTTGGATAAAAGATTTCAATGGATTTTCATTCATCTTATTTCCCAAAATATTCAGGTCACGAGCCTTTGCACTTATTATTCCAGCAGTAACTGTTGAAGTAAGATTAAAAGGATTACCTACTGCCAAAACCCATTGCCCTATTTTGGTTTTATCAGAATCTCCAAACTCAATTGTTGGCAAATCATTTGCTTCAATCTTTATTACAGCCAAATCAGCAGAAGGATCATTTCCTACGATAACTGCTTTATACCTTCTTTTATCATTCAGAATAACTTGAATACTGTCAGCATCTTGAACAACGTGATTATTTGTAATAATATATCCATCACTTGAAAGAATAACTCCAGAACCAGAAGTTTGATAAGTACGTGATCGTTGTTGAGGAATTATAAAACCAAAGAAGTCATCATAGAAATTTGTCTGTTGAGCATATTCGCATTGAATGTGAACAACAGAATGAACTGTATGTTCGGCAGCTTGAGTGAAATCAATTGGGAAATTTGTTGTTGTATTGTTTTGTGATACTGCAAAATTGAACAACAAAAAAGTAGAAATAAATAATGGAATTGTTTTTAGAATTAATGTTTTCATGTTCTTTTGTTTTTTAATTGTTCTATTTATTTTTTAGTTATGTAAATTAAAAGAAGGAGATTAACCCCTTCTTTTTTTGTCCGAATAACGTGATAGCAAGAAAAATATTTTATGAAAATATAATCAAATGCTTTTTTTACTTTTCGGCTAAATCCTTAATTAGATTTAATATAGGCATCCAACCTTCTCCATTATTATAGGAGTGTTTGTAACGATTTTCTCCATCAAAAACCGTAGAATAATCTCCCTGAGAAACCTTTAATAAAGTACCTTTCTCTTCTTTTTTCAATTCATAAGTAACAAAGAGATAGTTTTCAGGTTTGTCTTCCATTGATGAATTTGGGTCAATTGTTGTATAAACGAGCTTTTGAGGAGGATTAATTTCAACAATCTTTCCTTTAACAAAAACCATTGTTTGACCTTCATAAGTTCCTTTCCAAAGCAAATCACTTCCAACGTTCCAATCAGTAATTGGTTCGCAGTTGAACATATATTGTTTTGTGTATTCAGATTTGGTTAAAACATCCCAAACTTTGTCCAGTGATGCATCAATATTTATGCTATTTCTTACATAAAGTTCTCCCATAATATCTCTTTATTAGATATAGAAAATTAAATAGCTTTTAAATTAAGTATCTGGAAAGCATGTTCCTTTGTCTTTACTTCTTTAGGCGTTATTATGTTTTCAACAATACCTTTTTCATTAATAATAAAGGTTGTTCTAAAAGTTCCCATATACTCTTTCCCATATAGTTTCTTTGCTCCATACACTCCAAAGGTTTCAACCAATTTTTTGTCAGTATCTGCAATTAAATTAAATGGAAGATTATTTTTGTTCTTAAACTTAATATGCGATTCTTGAGAATCAACACTAACTCCCACAACCTCATAACCTGCCTTTCTCAAATCATCATAATTATCTCTTAAATTACAAGCTTGAGCAGTACAGCCAGAAGTATTATCCTTAGGATAGAAGTATAAAGCCAATTTTTTACCCTTAAAATCAGAAAGTTTTATTTCTTCACCATTTTCATTAAGCCCCAAAACCTCAGGAGCCTTATCTCCAATATTTATCATAATTCATTAGTTTTTATATTATAAGCTAATAACGTACTAATTCCTTGAAAATTATTTGCAAGTAGAAAATAAGTTAAGTATGATTAGATTTTGAATTATCTTTCCGAAAATAATATAACTTTGCAAAAGATAATTTTAGAGTTAGTATTATTTTAATTTATAAAGTTATGAAGAAGATAAAAGTCGGTTTATTATTTGGTGTTCTTGCCGGAATTATTGATTTAATTCCAATGATTATTCAAAAATTGCCTTGGGATGCAAACATTTCAGCATTTACAATGTGGGTAGTGGTAGGGGTATTAATATCCATAGTTGATTTAAAGATAAATTCAATTATTAAAGGAATATTAACAGCATTTTTGGTATTATTGCCTTGTGCAGTGTTAATAGGATGGCAAGAACCAATCAGTTTAGTGCCTATAGCTTTTATGACAACAATACTTGGAGGATTATCGGGATACTTTATTAATAAGTTTACAAAATAGATGTATACAAAATATGTCCAGTGAATTAAAAAAACATAATACTATTGGCTGTTGTGGAATAGATTGTGGATTATGCCCAATACATATTTCCAAGAGTAATTCATCATGTCCAGGTTGTGGAGCATATGATTTTTATGATAAGCATCCTTCTTGTGGATTACTAACTTGCTGTGCAAAAAATCATAGATTAGAAACTTGTTCAGAATGTAAAGATTATCCTTGCAAGCGGTTTGATTCAGAAAAAAAAGGTTATGATTCTTTTGTAACACATAAAAAGGTTTTTGCAAATCAAGAGCAAATTAAATCATTAGGGTTAGATCGATTTCTTTTTGAACAAAAAAAGAGGATTGATATTTTAAATTATTTGATTGAGAATTTTGATAATGGTCGTTCAAAAAGTTTCTTTTGTCAAACTTGCACATTATTACCTCAAGAAAGTTTAGATGAAATACGTCAATATTGCAATTTAATTGATAATTCATTAGCTCTTAAAGATAGAAATAATGCAATTAAGGAATTAATTTATAAAATATCAGAGAGTTTAAATATTGATTTAAAACTAAGAAGAAAATAATTTAAGTCTTGTAAATCAATGAAATAACTTTACTCAAAAATAAACTTAGTCCTTACCCCCAAAGGACTAAGTCCTCTATGCCCAAGGACTAAGTCCTCCGACCCTAAGGACTAAGTTTATTTTATCTTAGAATATATTTGCTTGATAGAATAACCTAAAAATATTATTCATAGACTTTTAAATATTTTTATAGTATACAATTCTAGATTTATTATTATTCCAATAGTGTTTTTATAAAAATTATATATCTTTGCAGATATAATTTTGTTGTGTGATATATTCTTATGGATGTACGAACAAAATTAAATAATGAATATGTAAATTTGTATATTTATTTGTGAAAATGAGTCAATTGTTTATAAAAATTCAAAGATAAGAAATAGAATTCCAATGATTATTCCAGATAAAATAAAAGAAATATTAGAGAAAGATTCAGAACTAGATGGTTTGGTAAAACTTGTAATTGCTTCTTTTGAACCGATACTTCAAGATAATAAGTTATTCTTTTTTGAAGAATATACAGACCATGGTATTGAACATGTAGAAATGGTTTTGAAGGCTGCTGAATTTTTAATTCATGAAGATTCATATGAGTATTTAGAACCAAAGGAAATATCAATTTTAATTTTTGCAATAATTTTACACGATATTGGAATGCATGCAGAATTTTCAACTTTTAAAGCAATGATTGAAGGGAAATATGATGATGTAAGAGTTGATGTTTTGGATAAAAAAACCTGGAAAGAATTATGGAATGACTATTTATCAGAATCAATACATTGGAGTAGTAAAAATTTATATGATATTTTTG
>DIOL01000035.1:70496-79331 GCA_002423895.1 Bacteroidales bacterium UBA5515
AAATTAACAGGAATAGATAAAAAATTAATAGGAGAGTTTATACGTAGAAATCATGCTAGATTAGCTCACGAAATAGCATTGAAGGGATTTATAGGAAAAGAAACAATATTTTTTGGCGATAATAAATTAGAAGAACAAGATAAGCAATTCGTAGGTATCATAGCAAGAAGTCATGGGATGAAAATTCGTGATACTTTTGATTATTTGAAGGACATTGCTTATAATGCTTGGAAACAACCAGCAGGCTTGAATATTGTTTATCTTATGGTTTTGTTGAGACTTGCAGATTATTTACAGATTGAAAAAACACGGATAGACCCTACTTTGATTAAGTTAAAAACATTTAATAGTCCTCTTTCTTCCAAAGAACACAAAATGCATATGGTAATAAAATCATTGACATTCAAAAACGATGATCCTGAATTAATATATGTTACTTGTGATCCAAAAGATGCTCAAATGTATGTGAAAATACAAGAACTTATTAGAGATATTCAACATGAGTTTGATTTATCATGGGCTATTTTAGGAGAAATTTATGGTTTTTTACCAAAAGATAAACCTAAAATAAAATTTAGAAGAATAGATTCGAATCTTGAACATTCCAGTTTTTTAAATAAAATAAAATACGTTCCACAAAAAATAAATTTTGAGGTAAACAAAGAATTATCCAAATTATTAGTTGCTCCTTTATATGGAGATAATCCAATATACGGAGTACGTGAATTGGTTCAAAATGCAACAGATGCATGCAAAGAGCGAATAAAAATTGAAAATGATAAAGGTAATAAAAATTATAATCCTTTAGTAGAAGTTTCAATAGATAAAATTGATGAAGAAAATTATCTTTTTAAGATAAAAGATAATGGGAAAGGGATGACCTTAGATGAAATACTGAATTATTTTTTATCTGTTGGTTCTTCGTTTAGAAAAACACTTGAATGGAAGAAAGAATTTACAAATGATGGAAAAAGTTTAGTAAATAGAAATGGAAAATTTGGAATAGGAGTATTAGCTGCATTTTTGTTAGGAGATCAAATATCAGTAAAAACTAAAAGTGTTAAATATAATTCAAAAACGTATGCTTTTGAAACAAATTTGAATACAGATTTTATAGATATTAATACTATTGAAAATTTTGAAATTGGAACAGAGATAGCAATACAATTTTCTAAAAGTATGTTAGATCAATTAACTAAAGATAATTATAATAGGATAAAATGGACAGATTGGTATATTGGAAAGAATCCTCTAGTTAAATATACATTATTAGGAGAAATCAAAGAACCGAATGAATTTTTTAAACCTACAAAACAAAGAAATATAAAGACAAAAAATTATGATGAAGTTCAATGGTTTTATCCAAAAGAAACAATAGGTTTTCGAGATGCCTTTGTCGCCTGTAATGATATAGTTATTACACTAGAAGGTAATAGTAGTTTTTATTATAATTCAAATGTGATTTTAAGAAAACCTGATATTTCAATATTAGATACACAAGGGAAATTACCTTTATCATTAAATAGAAATAGATTAGAATCTATGATGTTTCCTTTTGAAGAAGAATTGTATGTAGATGTTTGTCGAGATCTCATAGCAAGAATATTAACATTGTCTGTTTCTTCAGAAATAATGAAAAAATACTCTCTGTTTCCACTTAATACTAATTTTTTATTTTTAGCAAATGGTTTTTCTTTGGATATAGATTATTTTATAAATAAAATAAAAGATAAAACGATATTAAGAATTTTGACAAGCAACAATAAAATACAAAATACGCCAATTATTCTAAATCACTCCGACAATCTTATTTTATATCCACGATATAATGAACTGAACAATTTGAAGGGACAAAAAGAAAGCATAACTCCAGACACTCAAGCATATATTATTTTATTAAAAGAACGTTATAATCTATATATTAAAACTAGACGGAGGATACCTCAATATCTAAAAAATAAACACAAAGTACAATGGGAAAATGATAATTTTGTTGTTTATTCAATGAATAATTTCCAAAGTCAATTAAGTTTATTCCAAGAAAAAGAGTTTAATAAAATTTTAGATAAGCTTGATCCTAATATTCAATCAGTTCAAGAGATACCACTTTCATATTTACAAACAAAAAGTGGTGGTCTTAATCTTAATAAACTTTTGCAAAAATATATTGGGGACAATATAATTATTCCATACGATATAGAAGAACGCAAAAGACTTTATCCATTAGCATTTGAGGAATTACATAATTACATGTATGACTATATGAAAAATAGTTAATTAAGTAATTGTTTTATCAAAGTATTGTTAGTTATGAATTTGTCCTATTTAATAGAATTAATTGTGTTTGATCCTATCTAATAATAAAATCAAAACTATTTCCCAATACAGAACTTAGAAAAGATATTACCAAGGATTTCTTCGGTGCTTACTTCTCCGGTTATTTCTCCTAAATGGTGAAGGCAGGTGCGAATATCACTTGCAATCAGGTCTGATGGAAGATTGTTCTTTATGCCTTGTTCTGTGCTGTTAATGCCTTCTAAAAGGAGTTTTAATGCTTCAAAATGTCGCCAGTTGCTAACGAAAATCTTATCGTTTAGCTCGTTTATATCAAATAGCTCAAACATCTTTTCAACTATTTCGCCAATGTTTTGCTTTGTTTTGGCTGATATTTCAATTGCATTCATCTCTTTCCAGCCTTTCTCTCTATGCTTTTGAATATCTATCTTGTTGGCAATAATAATAAGATGCTTATCTGTAAAATCAATTCTTTGTTTTAGATCTTCAATCTCTTGTTTTGCTTCTTTTGGAGTTGATTTGTTTACGTCAACAATAAAAAGAATGATTTTTGATTTCTCAATTGCAGTGAATGTTCTTTCAATTCCTGCTTTCTCAATCTTGTTTGAACTTTCTCTAATGCCTGCTGTGTCAATGAAACGAAACTCCAAACCTCTTAAATTAAGCTTTTCTTCAATTGTGTCTCTTGTTGTTCCTTCTTCATCGGAAACAATGGCTCTTTCTTCTTTTAAGAAAACATTCAAAAGGGTAGATTTGCCAGAATTGGGTTTGCCAACAATGGTTACCGGTATTCCATTCTTAAAACAAGAACCCATTTGAAAAGAATTAACCAATTCATTTGCTCTTGTTTTAATATCATTAAGCATGTTTGTTAGTGCTGTTCTATCTGCAAATTCAACATCCTGGTCAGAAAAGTCCAATTCCAATTCCAAAAGTGAAGATATATCAACTAATTTTTGTCTAAGTGAATAAAGTATATCTCCATAACCTCCTCTTAGTTGCTTTAATGCAAGGGTTTGAGAGGCTTCATTATGTGATTGAATCAAGTCGCAAACGGCTTCTGCTTGAGCTAAATCTAATTTACCATTTAAGAAAGCTCGTTTAGTAAATTCTCCTCTATTGGCAAGCGATGCTCCATTTTCCAATAATGCAACAATTACTTTTTGAGCAATAAATGAAGAGCCATGAATGGAAAATTCAACAGAATCTTCTCCAGTATATGAATGAGGGGAGCGAAATATTGTACAAAGACATTCATCAATAAGCTTTCCATTGTTGATAATTTGTCCAAAGATTGCACAGTGAGTAGGGGAGTTTTCAATAGTTTTCCCTTTCATCTTGCTTACAAAAACCTTACTTGCAATTTCAAATGCCCTGTTCCCTGAAAGTCTAATAACTGCAATGGCACTTTCTCCTGAAGGTGTTGCCAATGCACAAATTGTTTCAAACTCTAACATATACTTCTCTTCTCTAAAATAATTAGCAAAGGTATTAATAAAAACTCAATTTCAATTTCCTTTTAAGAAAATTTGTTGTATATTTGCATTATAAATAACTGTTAATGTTTTTTGCAGATATTTATTATTAACGCATCAATTTTCCATTAGTTTTTCTTAGAAAAAAAAGATGTGCATCGTTTACAGTGAAAGATGCACATCTTTTGGTATGAAAGATGCACATCTTTCGAGATTAAAACAAGGACTTAGAGAAATAAAACAAGGAGTTATTTTTATAAAACCTTATTTCTCTTTCCTTATTCTTTCAATTTCGTCTCTATAACGTGCTGCTACCAAAAAATCAAGGTCTTTTACAGCTTGTTGCATAAGCTTTTCAAGATTACGAATGGCTTTTTGACGGTCTTTATCTGTTCTATAGATTGTCGGTGTCTCACTTATCTTAGGCATAATTGTTTCAACATCTTCATATGTTGTGCTGCTAAGAAGGGTGGATATGTTTTTGACAATTTGTTGAGGAGTTATATTATTTTCAGTATTGTATTTGATTTGTTTTGCCCTGTTTTTGAGGTTTTCATTCATTGCTCTTTGCATTGAACCTGTTATTTTGTCTCCATAAAGAATAGCTTTGGAATTGGCATTACGAGCAGCTCTACCTATGGTTTGAATTAAAGCTTTATCACTTCTTAGAAAACCTTCTTTGTCAGCGTCCAGAATGGCAACAAGAGAAACTTCTGGAATATCCAAACCCTCTCGCAAAAGATTAACACCAATCAAAACATCAAAAACTCCCAATCGTAAGTCCTTAATAATTTCAACTCTTTCAAGGGTTTCAACATCGGAGTGTATGTATTTGTTTCTTATTCCCAAATTAGTTAGATATCTACTTAGTTCTTCAGCCATTCTCTTTGTTAGTGTTGTAACCAAAACCCTTTCTTTTCTTTCCACCACAAGACTAATTTCTTCCAATAAATCATCCACCTGATTTTTTGCTGGGCGAACTTCAATCACTGGATCTAAAAGACCAGTAGGACGAATAATCTGTTCAACAATAACGCCATCTGATTTTTCTATTTCAAAAGGAGAAGGAGTAGCACTTATGTAAATGGTTTGATGCTGCATCATTTCAAACTCTTCAAACCTTAAAGGTCTATTATCTAAGGCTGAAGGCAAGCGAAAACCATACTCCACAAGACTTTCTTTTCTTGAACGGTCACCTCCATACATTGCTCTAACCTGAGGAATGGTTACATGGCTTTCATCAATAACCATAAGGTAATCCTTAGGGAAATAATCAATTAAACAGAAAGGTCGTTCACCTTCTTTCCTTCTGTCAAAATAGCGAGAATAGTTTTCAATTCCTGAACAGTAGCCAAGTTCTCTAAGCATTTCCAAATCATAATTAACTCTATCCTCAATCCTTTTTGCTTCCAAGCCACGTCCAACTTCATTAAAATAATCTCTTCTTTCAAACATATCCCTTTGAATTTCCAGATTGGCAGTAGTAAGAGATGTTTTATTGGTTATAAAGTTACCAGCAGGATAAATAATCAATTCTTCCTTTTGCTCAATTCTTCTTCCGTCCAAAGGGTTGAAACTTTCCAAAGATTCAATTTCATCATCCCAAAAGTAAATTCTGTAAGCATAATCCAAATAAGCAGGAAAAATATCAACAACATCTCCTTTAACTCTAAATCTTCCACGTGTAAATTCTAATTCATTTCTAACGTAAAGACTTTCTGAAAAACGCATTAGAAGGTCATTGCGATTAATTTTTTCGCCTTTTTGAAGTATTATAGTGCCATTTTCAAACTCTTGAGGATTACCAATACCATAAATACACGAAACAGAACTTACCACAATAACATCTTTTCTTCCTGAAAGTAGGGCAGATGCAGCACTTAAACGAAGCTTTTCCAAATCATCATTAATTTGAAGGTCTTTTTCAATATAAGTATTGGTGTGTGCAATATAGGCTTCGGGTTGATAGTAATCGTAGTAGGAAACAAAATACTCAACAGCGTTATTTGGGAAGAACTGTTTGAATTCGGAATAAAGCTGAGCAGCAAGAGTCTTATTATGACTTATGATTAAGGTTGGTTTTTGAATTTCTTTAATAACATTAGCCACAGTAAAAGTTTTTCCAGAGCCTGTAACTCCCTGCAAAACCTGATAATTCACTCCTTGATTAATCCCTTCCACAAGTTGAGCAATTGCTTCTGGTTGGTCTCCTGTAGGTTTAAAACTTGAAACTAATTCAAAATCCATTCTCTCTATTATTTTCTATTATTGAAATGCAAAAATAATGAAATTAATGAGAGGTTATTTGTTTTGACATTTCAAATAGTTCTAAGCAAGTCTTCCAATTTCTTGTTGTGGCTTGAGTTTTTAGCAGTTTTTCAAAGAAATTATTATGAATTTTTGTATTTCCATATCCCTTTGGCAAATAAAGATAAATTGCCTTGTTGATAATTTTGTATTCATCTTCTGATTCTTTTTTGGAATCAATCTCTTTAAAGTTTATTTCCTTTGCTTCATTGCTTAAGAAAGTAATATGGATAAATTCTTTGTTGTAATTAATTGAGTTTGCAAAAGGATTATTAGTTATTACTTCAGTTAATTCATTAGAATTAAGAACCAAAACTGGAACATCAAATCCATACTTATCCATAATCATAGATGAAATTTCTTTCTCCAGTTTTGTTTTATCTTCTTCCTTTGAGCAAAATAGAATATTGCCACTCTGTATATAAGTATTTATATTGCTATATCCCAAAGAGCTAAAGTTCTCTCGCAAAGAATCCATCTTAATTTTTTTATGCCCTCCAATATTTATTCCTCTTAAAAGAGATATGTAGGTTGTCATGATTTAAGTGCATTAAATGAATCAATGCTATCTTGTCTTGCTTTTTGAGTAGGTTTTAAATCAAGAGTTGAGAATTCGTTATTTAGAATATCAAAAGTTATAAGCTTATTGATTAAAGGACTTCCTGTTGAAGTAATTATTTTAATGGCTTCATTTACTTGCAAAGATGCAGCAATGGAAGGTAAAACTCCCATAACTCCTTTGTTTTTGTTTTCTCTATTATGCAACTCATCGTAGTTTGGGAATAAATCACGATAACAGGAAGAATTATTATCAAAATTGAAAACAGCAACCTGACCAAAATAATCCCCAATTGATGCATAAACAAAAGGTTTACCTAATCCAATACAAACATCGTTAATTAAATATCTTGCCTTGAAATTATCTGTACCGTCAATAATTATATCATAATCTTTAATTATTGAAATTGCATTTTCAACACTTAAAAAAGAATTATAGGTTTCTATCCTTACATTTGAATTTAATCTTCCAAGAGTTTCTTTTGCTCTTTCAACCTTACTAATTCCCAATTCATCCTCACGATAAAGCACCTGACGTTGAAGATTAGAAATTGAAACAGTATCATTATCAACCAATCCAATTCTTCCAATACCAGAAGCAACCAAATACAAAGAACTGACAGAACCCAATCCACCAACTCCTATAACCAAAGCTGAAGCTCCTTTAAGTTTTTCCTGAGCCTCAACTCCAAACGAAGGCAAAATAACCTGTCTGTTATATCTATCTAATTCTTCCTTTGTCAGCATAAATCAATTAATGTGTGTAATCTATTATTGTAACTTCATTACCAATTTTTCTGATTATTGCATCTTTCATCTGTTGGGCATGAGGACAGGGGAAACCAATTGGTGTGCCTTTAAATATACATGAAGCAAAAGCAATAACTTCAGCTCCTCTATCAACAAGCATTTTTGCTCTTGGAATAGCTCTTTTACCTGGGCAACCTCCACAAGTTACTATTCCAACAATTTCGCTTTCACCCAATTCTGCAAAAGCTAATTTACCTTCATGTGCAACTTTTATGCATGTTGTAGCAGGACACATATCTTCTGTTTGTTGACAACGAATTATTCCAATCTTTTTCATAGAATTTGTTTTATTTTAAATAAGGGCAGAGACAAGCCCTGCCCCTAAAATTATTAACCATTAATCATTAACAACTAACCATTAATTAAGTATTTTATCCCAATCTTTATAAACTACATCATAGCCTTGAGAACGAACCATTGCTTCCATTTCTTTTTCATTTCTATTGTCGTTTATGATAAATTGTTCAAGTTCTGTTTCTGCTTTTGCATATCCTCCTGGGTCTGTTTTGCTTCCTGCACTCATTGATGTTATGCCAAGAGATACAAAATGATTTCTCATATCTCTTGATTCACGGGTTGTCATTGAAATTTCAATATCATTATCAAATATTCGATAAGCCCATATTGTTTGTGCAAATTCTTTATCTGACATTATGAAATTTGGTTCATAACCTCCTGCTGCTGGACGCATTCTTGGAAAGGCTACTGCATATTTTGTTTTCCAGTAGTTTTTTGTCATAAAGCGCAGATGCATAGCCATAAAAACCATTTCAGTACGCCAATCTTCCAATCCAATTAAGGCACCAAAACCAACTCTGTGAGCTCCTGCTTGTGCAAGACGTTCCTGTGTTTCTAAACGATGTTGATAACGGCTTTTCATTCCTTTTGGATGATAATGCTTGTAAACTGCTTCGTGATATGTTTCCTGATATACATAAACTGAGTTTACTCCTGCTTTAAACAGTCTTTCATATTCTTCAACACTCATAGGATAAACCTCTAAGTTAATTGTAGAAAAATATGGTCGGCACAGTTTTACTGCATTTTCAATATAATCAATACCAGCATGTCGAGGATGTTCTCCTGTCAAGAGAAGAACATTATCCATATTCATTGATTTTATAACCTTTATTTCTGCTAATATTTCTTCATCATTTAAGGTTATTCTTTCTATATCGTTATTATGATTAAACCCGCAATAAATACAGTGATTTGTGCATTCGTTAGAAAGGTAAAGAGGAACATAAAACTGCATTACTTTTCCAAATCGGCGTTGAGTTATATCTCTACTCATTCTTGCCATAGGTTCCAAATAATCCTTTGCAGCAGGAGATACCAAAGCCTTAAAGTCTTCAATGCTTAAATGATTTGTATTTAAAGCTCTCTCAAC
>DIOL01000035.1:79446-80124 GCA_002423895.1 Bacteroidales bacterium UBA5515
TTTGTATTTAAAGCTCTCTCAACATCTGCACTTGTCTTGGAATATATGCTTTTTGTAACCTCTCCCCAGTCTAAATCTTTTATAGTATCATAAAAATTAATATTCATTACCATTTACTTTTATTCAATTTTACCTTTGTCAGATACTTCTCTTGAAATTCTCATAGCACAGAAATTAGGACCACACATAGTGCAGAAAGGAGTACCATGAATTTTTTCAGCACCATAATATTCCCTTGCTCTGTCAGGGTCAATGGAAAGATTGAACTGATCCTTCCAACGGAACTCAAAACGAGCCTTTGAAAGAGCATTATCCCTCACCAATGCAGCAGGATGCCCCTTAGCAATATCGGCAGCATGAGCAGCAATCTTATAAGCCATAATACCATTTCTTACATCCTCTTTGTTAGGCAAGGCAAGATGTTCCTTAGGAGTAACATAGCAAAGCATAGCAGTGCCATACCAGCCAATTTGAGCAGCCCCAATAGCAGAAGTGATATGATCATAACCAGGAGCAATATCAGTAGTCAAAGGTCCCAATGTATAAAAAGGAGCACCATGACACACCTCAATCTGTTTATCCATATTTTCTTTTATCTTGTGCATAGGAACATGGCCAGGACCCTCAATAATTACTTGAACATTATGTTTCCAGGCAATTGTAGTTAACTCACCCAAA
>DIOL01000035.1:80245-80506 GCA_002423895.1 Bacteroidales bacterium UBA5515
AATTGTAGTTAACTCACCCAAAGCTTCCAATTCACCAAACTGAGCTTCATCGTTAGCATCATAAATACTGCCAGGACGAAGACCATCACCCAAACTTACAGCAACATCATATTGAGCTAAAATCTCACAAATTTCATTAAAATGAGTATAAAGGAAGTTTTCCTGATTATTACTCTTCATCCATTTAGCCATAATAGAACCACCCCTTGACACAATACCAGTCAAACGCTTGGCAACCATAGGTAAATGTTCCCTTAAAAG
>DIOL01000035.1:80668-120548 GCA_002423895.1 Bacteroidales bacterium UBA5515
AAATGTTCCCTTAAAAGACCAGCATGAATAGTAAAATAATCAACCCCCTGTTCACACTGTTCAATCAAAGTATCCTTATAAATCTCCCAAGTAAGACTTTCAGCTACACCATTAACCTTTTCCAAAGCCTGATAAATAGGAACAGTACCCATAGGCACAGGACAATTTCTAATAATCCATTCCCTTGTTTCGTGAATATGCTCGCCAGTAGATAAATCCATCAAAGTATCACCACCCCAGCGACAAGACCAAACAGATTTTTCAACCTCCTTGTCAATATCAGAACTCAAAGCAGAATTGCCAATATTAGTGTTAATCTTTACCAGAAACTTACTGCCAATAATCATAGGCTCAGCTTCTGGATGATTGGGATTGGAAGGAAGAACAGCTCTACCTGATGCAATTTCTTCTCTAACAAATTCAGGAGTAATATAAGTTTTTAATCCACTTTCTTCAATTAATTGATTTTCTCTAATAGCAACATATTCCATTTCAGGAGTAATAATTCCCTTCTTTGCCAAAGCCATTTGAGTAATTTCTTCTCCTTTCTTTGCTCTATAAGGAAGGTAATCTGTTCCAAAACGAAGACCTTTTAAGCTTTCATCTTCAAGTCTTAAATTGCTGTATTTTGAAGTGTATTCTGTTAGCTTTTCAATATCTGTTCTATTCTTTAACCATTCTTCTCTAAAACGAGGAAGACCTTTTTGGATATCTATCTTAACATTTGGGTCAGTATAGAATCCACTTGTATCATATAGAAGAACATCTTTATTCTTTTCAACTTTTCCTTCAATTATTGTATCAGTTAATTTAACTTTTCTCATCCCAACTTTAATTGGGTGAATATTTCCCTGTGCATAAACTTTTTCTGAAGCATGAAAAGCACTGCATATATCTTTTTTATTATCCATATTCTTAAAATATTTTATTTGTTTTCTAATCTAAAAATGAGGTTAGGGGAGATGAAGCTTCTGCACTGTGAGAAATCTTTCCCAAACCAGCTTCATAAGCCATTCTTCCAGCTTCAACACTTAAAGCAAAAGCTTTTGCCATTTCAACAGGATCATTTGCAATTGCAATAGCAGTATTTACCAAAACGGCATCTGCTCCCATTTCCATAGCTTCAGCAGCATGAGAAGGAGCTCCAATTCCTGCATCAACAACAACAGGAATATTTGATTGCTCAATGATTATTTCTAAAAGTTCTTTTGTTTTTAACCCTTTATTTGTTCCAATTGGAGCACCAAGAGGCATAACTGTTGCAGCACCTGCTTCTTCTAAAAGCTTACAAAGAACTGGGTCAGCTTGAACATAAGGAAGTACTATAAAACCTAATTTTGCCAATTCTTCTGTTGCTTTAAGTGTTTCAATAGGGTCAGGAAGAAGGTATTTAGGGTCGGGATGTATTTCAAGTTTAAGCCAGTTTGTTTGAAGAGATTCTCTTGCCAATTGAGCTGCAAAAACAGCTTCTTTTGCATTTCTAACTCCTGAAGTGTTGGGTAAAAGAATAATATCTTTTTGAAGAATATGTTTTAACATATCATCTTCTTTGCTATTATCCATATCAACTCTTTTCATTGCAGTTGTAACCATTTGAGTTCTTGAAGCCAAAATTGCTTCAGCCATAATTTTATTGGAAGGGAATTTCCCAGTTCCTAAAAAAAGGCGTGAAGAAAACTCTTTACCTGCTATTGTTAGTTTTTTCATATCTTTTAATTGTATTAATTTTTATCTCCAAATATTTTTTATTTCTTTTATGGTTTCTAAAGGATTTGAACTTTCAAGAATTAAAGAACTTATGGCAATTCCATAAACTCCTGTCTGTTTCAATGCTTCCAAATCATTTAGTCTTATTCCTCCAATTGCGTAAATTGGAACATTAATGTTTTTCTTTTTACATTTTTCAATTATATCCTCATAGCCTTTTAATCCTAATATTTTACTTAAATGTTCTTTAGTTGTTGTGTGATTAAAAGGACCAACTCCAATGTAGTTAGCTCCCAAATTATATTGCATCAAAACTTCTTCAAAACTATTGGCTGTTCCTCCAATAATTTTTTCATTACCTAATCTTTCTCTTGCAATATCTATTGGCATATCTTTTAAACCTAAATGCACTCCATCTATTCCAATTTCATTAACCAAATAGGCATAATCATCAACAATCAGCTGTGCATTGTATTTTTTGCATTCTTCTTTCAACTCTTTTCCAACCTTAATAACTTCTTCGTGTTTTGAATTTTTCATTCTTAATTGAATAAAGCGAATTCCACCCTCTAAGGCAATAAGAGCTGATTCTAAATAATTGTATTTAGAATTGTAATGAGTAATAAATTGTATCTTTTTTAATTCCATTTTTTATTTTTCTTTCCAAAGACTTCCAAGCAATGCTGCTCCTCCAAATCCTATTTGTTTTAATTCTTCAAAATTTTCTTCTCTAACTCCTCCAAGAGCAATTACTTTTTCATTAATCAGGTTTAATTCTTTTAACTCATCAATTCTAAATTTACTGTTATAACCTTCTTTGGATATGCTATTGAATATTGGACTTAAAAAAACATAGTCAAATGTTTTAATTGCTTCTAACATTTCACTGATTGAGTGAGAGGAATAGCTTTTTCGTAGATTCTTTTCAATTGGCTTAATAAAAGGGTTTTGAATATTATAATGAACTCCTCCTAATCCAAATTCCAAAGCTAACGATGTGTGATTGTGAATTGTTAATCTATTTCTTAGTTCTGTTGGAAATTCATTCAGGTAGTATTTTAACTGTTCTTGAGTTAGGTTTGGCTTACGAATATGAAATATATCTATTCCATTATTCAAAAAATCAACAATTCGCTTTTGTTCATCCTTAACTCCTTTTTCTGGAGTTATTCCTATCAACCTCCACATGTTGCTTGTATTATTGTAATGTTTGCTCCATCTTTCAAATGAGTTTTATCCCATTCTGATTTTGGAACAACTTCTTGGTCTAAAGCTAAAGCAATTCCAACTGTGTCAGAATAGTTAAGCAGCTTTACAAGTTCTGTAATGCTGATGTTTTCAGGCATTATCTTTTCTTTGTTATTTACTTTTATCTTCATTTTTAATTAGTTTATGTGGGTTGAAAAAATGATTTACTGCTCCATGACCTTTGCCAAGTGTTACTTCTTTTGCAGAGTCAATGGCTTGTGTTATATATTCTTTTGCCATAGTTAGGCTTTCTTCCAAATTGTTGCCAATTGCCAAAAAGGAAGCAATGGCTGAAGAAAGTGTACAGCCTGTTCCGTGAGTGTTTTTTGTATTTATTTTTTTCGATTTAAACATAATTGGACTTGAAATATCCTTTGAATAGAATATATCAACCATTTCATCCCCTTGAAGATGACCTCCCTTAATTAAAACAGAATTTACTCCGTAGCTTTCAACAAATTCTTTAGCTCCTTCTTCCATTTCTTCAATTGTTTCAATTTTTTTATGAAGTAATGTTGAAGCTTCGTTGAGGTTTGGAGTAATTATTGTTGCAATAGGGAAAAGCAATTCTTTTATTGCATCAATTGTTTCGTCCATTATTAATGAATTGCCAGAAGTAGATACCATAACTGGGTCAACAACCAAAGGAATTTTCTTTCCATATTCTTTATATGTATAGGAAAGTCCAAAAACATTTTCTTTTGAGAAAAGCATACCCACTTTAATTGCTCCAATTTCAAAATCGTCCATAACTGCACGAAGTTGTTTCTTTACAATGTCGGAAGGAATAGGCATTACATCAACAACTCCCATTGTGTTTTGGGCAGTTATTGCAGTAATTACAGAAGTTCCAAAGACTCCTAAGGAAGAAAAAGTCTTTAAATCGGCTTGAATACCTGCACAGCCTCCAGAGTCAGAGCCTGCAATTGTTAGAGCTATTGGATATGTAATCATAAGTTACTAATTTATGTTTTAAAATAAATACAATGGGATAACTTATGTTTAAGAAATTGCTCTTTCCCTTTTTAGCATTATCTAAAAGGTCAAAGGGTATAATCTCAGCCTAAATATTTAAAAAAATTAAGCACCCCAAAAATATTTTTATGTCAAATATACTAAAACAATATATTCGTCGTTTAATTTTGCAAAGATAACATTATTAACTTAAATCAAAAACAAAATGACAATTAAAAGATTATTTTTAGCACTTGCTGTTGTTACAGTTCTATTTACTTCATGCGGAAAGAAAGAGCTTGAAGATAAAATAATTACTCAACAAAAATTGAATGATTCAATTCAAGCAGTTGTTGCAGCAAAAGATGCCGAAATGGAAAGCCTATTCCAAGAACTTAACTCCATTGAACAAAGTTTAACTGAAGTTTCTTCAAAATATGGTAACGTAAATAAACTTAAAAACACTTCTGGAGAAAAAGTAAATAAAGATACTCGCGCAAGAATTACAGAAGAAATTCAATCAATTAATGAAATTTTGGCTAACAACAAACAAAAACTCAACAAACTAAACGGTCAAATTAATAAGGATAGCAATAAGAACAAAGAATTAACAGCTTTCGTTGAAAGTCTTCAAACAAGAGTTAATGAACAGGAAGCACAAATTCAAGCTCTAACTGCAGAACTACAACAAAAGAAAATTGTTATTGAAAACTTAAATAAGAATATTGACGATTTGTCAAAACAAAATCAATCAAAGGATCAACAAATTCTTAAAGTTGAAAGTGAAAAGAATACAGCTTACTATATTATTGGAACAAAGAAAGAATTACAATCAGAAGGAATTGTTAATGTTTCAGGAGGTTTCTTAGGAATTGGTAAAAAAGCAAAAGTAAGTGGAGATTCAGAACTTGCAAAATACACTAAGATTGATGTAAGACATTTTGAACAAATACCTTTAAATGGTAAGAACAAAATTAAAATCATGACATCTCATCCAAGCAGTTCATACCAAATTGAATACTCTGGAAAGATACCTACATCAATAAAGATTAAGAACTCAAACGATTTCTGGGGAAAGAGCAAGTTCTTAGTTGTAATGTACGAATAATTCAAGGTTAATTAAGTTAAAATTTACAAGGCTACCTAAAAGGTAGCCTTTTTCTTTATATAAATATAGCTTAATGAAGCATTATTGATGATATAATAAATATTTATACCCTTAATGCTACCAATTATTGAAAAACTTAATTAACTTTGCTTTCTAAAACCAATTAAAACTAAACGCAATGAAATCAAAAACAATATTTTTAGCAATTTTAGCCCTTTTATTTTCTGTTAAAGGATTTTCACAAGAGCAAGTTGGTCCTCATTGGTCAGACATTCCTAATGGAATATATAAATTAGTTGTAAGCGGAGATGTTAGGGTAATAATTAAAAAAGACAGTAAGAAAAATCACTACGATTTAGGAACTGATGTAAAAGAGTATATATCCTCAGGACAAGAAAAAGAAGGAAGTAGCTTTGTAAATAATGGAACAATTACCATTACAAAGGAAGATTTAGGTTCATCACAACAATTAAGACTTTTCATTAAAGATCAAATTATGGATGTTGAACTTAGCGATGGAGCATTACTAATTTATGAATCAAACATAAGCAAACCATCAATGAAGGTAAAGCTTAACAATGCAAAATTCTATTCAGAAAAAAAATTATCAATAACCAATTTTCTTTTAGAAAGTAGAAAAGGAATTGTTGATTTAAAGAAAGCAAACTTCAAATCAGCAATATTAAATATAACACCAAGTTCTGAAACCACAATATCAGGAAAAGTAAGTAATCAACAAATACACGTTATTGCTGAATAAAAGTGCAAAAGACTTGAATATCTATTATTAGATAATCTTTCTTTTTGCCTTTTCTATGATTTTTTCGTCGTTCGGAATCTCTTTGCGGCAAGTAAAATTTTGTTTCCCTAAAATAAAACTAAGAGTGAAAAAATAAAACCTTTATATAAGTAAATTTAAACGGCGAATAATTCTGCCTAATCAAGGAATAAAACTACAAAGTCCTTATAAAAAACTTTTTAATCAAGGACTTTTTACCCCAAAGATGCACATCTTTCATACCAAAAGATGCGCATCTTTCACTATAAAAGATGTGCATCTTTTTATTTAATATATTTTGGGGATTGGAGTTTGATTTCCATAATTTGGTTTTAGGATAAATAGTCCTAAATAAACCTGATGAGCGGTTTTCTTTTGCAAATATACTAAATTATTTTGAATTTAATGTAGTATTTGCCATTAATTATTCCTCAAATGTTTACGCAAAAGATAAAGTTTGTTTTTTAAAACTTTTTGCCTATTGAAACTATTGAGGAAAACAATTTAATGAAAAAGTAAATTAAGATAATGGAAGAATTATAACTTGAATAGTAATACTAACTAATCTTTCTTTTCGCTTTTTCAAGAATTTCTTCTTCGTTAGGGATGATGTAGTTTTCCATAAGGATATTTCCATCGCAAATAACTGTTTCAATACAACGACTATCTGCTGAATATACCCAGTTGGAGATTAAATTATTATTTGGAATTAATCTGTCGTTATTCAAATTAACAATTAAACAGTCTGCAAGCATACCTTCTTTAATCTTTCCTGCATTTAAACCCATTGTTTCGGCACCATTCTTAGTTGCCCATGCAAAAACCTGATTGGCTGAAAGCAAAGATGTGTCATGATAACTAACTTTTGCTAACAGGGCAGCAAATTTCATTTCTTCCAACATTGAAAGATTATTATTGGAACTTGTTCCGTCTGTTCCCAAACAAACTCTGCAATCGTATTTGTTTATTAATGGAACATTGAAAGCTCCTGAGGCTAATTTCATATTTGCACAAGGATTATGCACAAGAGTTACTCCTTTGGAAGAAAGAATTTCTGCATCATGTTCTGTTAAATGAACGCAATGAGCAGCAATTGTGTTTTCATCCAAAACTCCAATTGATTCCAAATATTCAGTAGGGGTTAGGTTATTGTTAGCTTTTTTGCAATCATTAACTTCATTTACTGTTTCGGCAAGATGAGTGTTGAGTTTCAAACCTCTTACTTTTGAAATTAAATATAGCTCCTGATAAAGATCTTTACCAACTGTGTAAATGGCATGAGGGGCCACATTTATTGTAATTCTATTTGAAGGAGATTTAAAGTTATTTATAAACTTGATATTGTCTTCAATTTCTTTTTTCCCTCTTTCTTCAATAAAAGTTACTCCAACGCTTGCTCTAACTTTCATTTCTTGAGCAGCACGAATAATTTCTTGATGATGCCAATACATATCTAAAAAGAAAACAGTGCCTGAACGAATCATTTCAACAATTGCAAGGCGAGTTCCATTATATATGTCTTCGGCAGTAAGTTTAGCTTCCTCTGGCCAAATGTATTCTGAAAGCCATTGAAACAAACGCATATCATCTCCATATCCTCTTAAAAGAGTCATTGAAGAATGAGTGTGCATATTATAGAATGGTTGGATAATTGCTCTATTTGTTCCGTCAATTATTTTATCAGCATTAACATCTTTTATTTCAGGTTCAATTTGTTTGAAAACATTTCCTTCAATTAAAACATCAACAATTCTATTTTTGAGGCTTATATTCTTTATAAGTATTGTATTCATAATTTTTATGGTTTTTATTTTTTCCCAATATAGGATAGAAATTCAAAATCTAATGAAAGAGAAATGAAAGGAGTGACCTTCCATTCTTTGGTGGTTTGTATTGACCAGCCTGGCTTAAGAGCTTGTCCTTCTTTGTTAAATTCTTCTGCCAAAAGAGTGTATTCAGAAACGTTAGCACCAATGGCAACATGGAAGAAATCCAAAAAACGATAAGAACCACCAACATAAAAGTTTTTAAATAAGTTTGCTCCTCCAAATCCAACATAAACAGATAAATCGGAAGCAAATTTGTCTTCAGGTTTTGTTAAATCGTAAAGAATAACTGATGCTCCAGTAATAAAGTCAAAGTCAACTTTGGATGTATTTCTATTAATGACCTTATTCTCATATCCATTCTCTGTTGCTACTGGAACAATGTCCCAAACGGGAGTAGGGTAGAAGCGCATTGCAATTCCTTGAATAACTCTTACCTTCTTTTTCCTTCCTGTTGCTGCATCAATCTTTGCTTGTGCTTCAGCAGCTTTTTGTTTTTGAAATTTTAATTCTTCTTTTATTTTCAAAAGTTCTTTTTCTGTTTCAACAAGTTTGGTTCTTAGTGTGTCAGCCATCATATAGTACATTTCCTTTTCTTGTGTAATCTTGTTAAGATTTTGGTCTTTCACAATTAAAGAAGTATCCTTTTCATTAATGCTCTTTTGTAATAAATCAATCTCCCTTTCCTTCCCTTCAATTTGAGCATTTTTCTTTTCAACTTGTCCTTCAATTTTTGTTTTATCTATTTGAGATGCATTAATTGCATCTTTATATAATTGTTCTTTTTCTGCAAATAGAATTTCTTTTTCTTGAAGTATTTTTATTTTTTCTTCCAATAAATGATTCTTCTCATTTAGTTGAATTCTATATTCTTGATTGAGTTTAGAAAGAGTGTCATTTAGAGTTTTTAAGTTCATATGATCTATTTTTAACTCATCAATTTCTAACAGGAAACGTGTTGTATCTTCTTGGAGTTTGGTTTTAATTTGTTGAATTTGGTTTTCTGCCTCTTCATAATCGGCTGTGAGTTGGTTGAAATTTGAATTAACCTTATTCATACTTTCGGTCATATTCTCAACTACCTTTTTTAAAGAGTCAATTTCAATTGTTCTTTCTTCAAGTTCAGTTTTTGCAGTGGTATATTCTTGTATAATTTTATTGCATTTTATTTTCAAACTATCTTCAATTTCTTCCTTTTCAAGAGATTCATTGGAGATAAAGGCATTGTTTGATTCTTCAATATATGATATAGAATCTACTTGAGAGAATGTAGAAAAAGAAATTATTAGAGCTACAGATGTAATAAAAACTTTTAGAAAATTCATTGTGACAAAATAATTAAATAAGTGCAAAGATAATAAAATTAGAACAATTGCATTATTCCTCCAACAATTGAAAAACGAATAAGTCGTCCAATTGCCATATATAAACAAGAAAGCCAAGGATTCATTCTCATAAAACCAAGTCCAATTGCCAATAAATCTCCAACAAAAGGCAGCCAAGCAAAGAGTCCAATTATTGGTCCCCAGCGTTTAATTTTGCTTTGGAACTTTTCAACCTTTTCTTTAGGTGTTCTAAAATACTTTTCCAACCATTCCCATTTGCCCAAATATCCTAAGCCATAAGAAGTCATACCTCCTAATGAATTTCCTAAGGTTGCAATCAAAACACACCAAACAGGGTTTAGCCCAAGAGCAATAAGAGTAACTAAAGCCACCTCTGAGCTCATTGGAATAATAGTTGAGCTTAAAAAACTTGCTATAAACAATCCCCAATAACCTAAATTTACAAACATTTTGCAAAAGTAAAGAAAAAATATGATTAGTTATTTATTGTTTGTGATTTAGAGATATTAATAAGATTGGATTCTGGATTTCATTAAAAAGAAAAAGAGGTATAAAAATATACCTCTTTCTAATATAAAACATGAACTTTTGTTCTTCTTCTATTCTAAACATCAATTGTTTCCCAAAAGAATACTCTTAATCCTTGTTCTGGTGCTTCATTGTCAAGTGCTTGTATTCTCTTTTTTAAAATAGGAGCAATATTGTCATCAACAATGCAAAGAGTTGCCATGTTTTTTGAAGGCCAAGCATGAGATCCTAAATGAGGTTCTCCTTTTTTAGTTCCTCTTCCTTGAACATCTTGCCAACGCGTAAATCCTCTTATTGAAAGTTGACTTAAAATATCTTCCACATCTTCTACAAGAGCTTGATTATATGTTATGAATGCTGCTTTCATTTTTATTCTGCTTTAATTGTTCTACGATTTAATTTAATTCTATGTTTGTTACGATAAGTTTTAACTTCTCTTGATGCAAAAACACAGTATAATGTTGGAATTAAAATAAGGGTAATTAAGGTAGATACTGTTAAACCTCCAACAATAACAACTCCCATTGGTTGCCATAGTTCAGCACCTTCTCCAAATCCAATTGCCATTGGTATCATACCTAAAACTGTTGTTGCAGTTGTCATAATAACTGGACGTAAACGAGATTTACCTCCATTAATTACTGCTGTTGTTATACCCATTCCTCTTTCACGGTTTAAGTTAATGTAGTCAACGAGCACAATACCATTTTTAACAACTATACCAATAAGCATAATACTACCAATTGCACTCATCATATTTATTGTTCCACCAGTGACAAATAGAGCAATTAAAACTCCTGTTAATGCAAATGGTATAGAGAACATTATAATAAATGGATAACGTAGAGATTCAAATTGAGCCGCCATAACAAAATAAACTAACATAATAATCAATACTGCAAGTAATCCCATATCAGCAAATGATTCTTGTTGTTCTTCTAAAGTACCTCCAATTTCAACACCAATATTAGACGGAATGGCCATTTTATCAATTTGACTTTGTAGATTTTTTGTTGCCTTATCAAGAGTTTCTCCATATAGAGTAGCACTTACCTTAACAATACGTTCACGATCTTGACGTTCAATTGATGGTGGTGAAAACTTTTCTACAACCTTTGCAACTTCGTTCAGTCTAATTGCTTTTCCACTTGTATTATAAATCATTATGTTTTCAATATCTTCAATTGATTGACGATGTTCTTTATCATAACGAACTTTTATTTTATATTCTTCACCATCTTCTCTAAATAATGAAGCAGTCATTCCATTCATCCTATTTCTAATAAATGATGATGCTGTTGCTACATTAAGTCCGTTTAGAGCAAGTTTTTCTCTGTCAAATTCTATTTGATATTGAGGTTTATAATCTTCACGACTAATAGTAACATCTCTGAAACCTTTAGTGTTAGACATCTTTTCTTTGATTTCTTTTGCTATTTTTTCAGTAACATCAAAGTCGTATCCTAATATTTCAACATCAACTGTTGAACCAGAAGTCATTCCATTACTTCCTCCTGCTGCTACATTATATTTATATAACTCAGGATATGTTGACAATTCTTGACGTATACCTTCTGATATTTCAAAGATATCTCTTTTACGTTCTTTTAAATCAGATAGTTTAATTCTAAATGAAACATAGTTACTTCCTGATGTCTGCATTTGAGCCCAAGAGTTATTATCATCTTCTGAAGGAATACCAACAGTATATGATAATGTTGTAATTTCAGGGTATTTTTTCTTAATATTTGTTTCAAATTGTTTAGCAATTACTTTTGAACGTTCAACATTAGCTCCAACAGGTAACTGGAAGTTCCCTGAAATTTGACTATTATCAGATTGAGGAATAAATTCTGAACCTATTCCAAATGACAACATAAGAGATCCTACGAAAACAAATATCCCAGAGATAATTGTAACAGTTTTATGTCTAACAACCCATGTAAGGCATTTTGCATAGAAAACATCTAAATTATCCAAAGCTTTTCTGATTGGAGAATATAGTTTTTCAAATACTTTACTGTTTGTTCTATCTTTTTTAAGCATTGTAGCACTTAGCATAGGTATAAGTGTTAAAGCACATATCAATGATATAGCCATTACAATACATACCATCCAACCCAATTGTTTGAACATTATACCAGCCATACCGCCCATCATTGTAAATGGTAAGAATACAGCGAATATTGTTAATGTAGAAGCAATAACTGCTACCCCTACCTCATTTGTTCCATAAATTGCAGCTTCTCTTGGTCTAGCTCCTCTTTCAATATGTGTTGTAATATTTTCCAAAACAACAATTGCATCGTCAACTACCATTCCAATAGCAATTGAGAGTGCAGAAAGAGAAATAACATTTAATGTGTTTCCTGTAACAAGTAAGTAGATAAATGAAGCAATAAGAGATATTGGAATAGTTAACATAATAATTATGGTAGCTCTCCACTGTCCTAAGAAGAAGATAACCACAATAGCAACAAATAAGAATGCTAACAAAACTGTTTCAACTAATGATGCAATAGAGTTTTCAATATTGTCAGTAGTATTCATTACCTCTTCAAATTGAATATCTTTTGGTAAGTTTTTTTGAATTTGAGGTAATTGTTCACGAATTTTCTTTACAACTTCTACTGAATTAGCTCCTGTTTGTTTTTGAATTACTATAGTTGCTCCTTTTCTACCATTAACATAACTTTCTTGTGCTTTTTCCTGAACAGAATCTCTTACAATAGCAATATCTTTTAAATATACACTCTTTCCTCCATAGTTAGAAACTATTACATTATTTAAAATATCACTTTCTTTCATTTCTCCTTCAATACGAAGAGAGTAAGTTTCTGAACCTATATCTATTGAACCTCCAGGAGTGTTTACATTTTCTTTTGCAATAGCTCCACCTATTTGTTCAATAGTTAAATTATATGCTTCTAATTTTTGAGGGTCAATATTAACACTGATTTCTCTTTGAGGTGCTCCAGAAATTGATACAGAACCAACTCCATTAATACGATTTAATGGATTTGCAACCCCATCTTCAAGAATTTTATATAGTGCTTGAGAGCTTTCTTCAGAAGTAGCAGAATACATTACCACAGGCATCATATCAGTACTAATCTTCATAATAATTGGATTAGAACAACCATCAGGTAAATAACTCTTCACCATCTCAATTTTATCACGCATATCATTAACTGCTGCGTCAAGGTCTGTCCCCCAATTAAATTCTACATTGATTACTGCTGTATTTTCTTTAGATGTAGATTTTATTTTTTTTAAGTCACTTACAGTACTTAATGCACTTTCTAATGTTTTACTTACATTGTTCTCTACATCTTCAGCAGATGCACCTGGATATGTTACAATTACTATTGCTTGATTCATTTCAATATCAGGCAACATATCAATGCTTAACTTACTTAGTGAGAACAGCCCTAACACAACTACAGCAACAAAAATAATGGCCGTTGTGATGGGTTTCTTTACGGATGCTTCGTATAATTTCATATCTTAATAATCTATCTAATTATTTAACAACAATAACTTTTTTGCCATTAAGCAAACTAGTTTGTCCTGAAACAACAACATTTTCTCCATTATTTACTCCACTCAATAGTTCATATTTATCGCCCATACGTCTTCCTAATTCAACTTGACGATATTCTACAATACCATTCTTTTCAATAAATACGTATTTGTTGTTTGTTCCACTTTGTTTAATGATTGCTTTGTCAGAAACAATAACTTTTTGAGCTTTTCCAAGATTAAGTTCAACTCTTCCAAACATACCTGGACGTAATTTTTGATTTCCATTAGCAAATTGTGCTTCTACAGTAAAAGTACGAGTTAGAGGGTCAATTGTTGGAGCAATTAAACTTATCTTTCCAGAAAATTGTTCATCTCCGAATACATCAACTTTAGTTTTTACTGACATTCCTAATTTAACTTTGTTGTAGAATGTTTCGTTAATATTAAACTTAAGTTTAACAGGTGAAATTTGCATTACTTGAAGAATTGGTTGTGCTCCTGAAACATCTCCATTATCAAAGTTTCTCATTGTAATAACTCCTGAAATAGGAGAGGTTAGAGTAATGTTACTTTCTAAATTTCTAATATTTCTTTTAGTAACTTCTTCTTGAGTTTTAATTTGATCAAGTTGTTGTTTTGAAATACCACCACTAGCATACAATGCTTCCATTCTTTTTACTTCGTTTTGTAAATTTGCTAATTGAGTTTGAGCAGTGTTAAGATTAGTGTTTTCCATTGTAACAAGTCTTTGACCTTTTCTTACTTTTTGTCCAACTTCTACCCAAATTTTTTCAATTCTTGTTCCTCCTGCAGAAGAAATAAAGTTCTTTACTGCAGCATCTACTGTTGATGTGAATTCATAAATTTGATCTATCTCTTGCATTGATGCAGTTTCAATCTTAACTTTTACAGCCTCATTTTTTACTTCAGCTTTCTTTTCGTCTTTCTTTGTACATGCAGCCATTACTATAGAAAAAGCTACAACAAAATAAAATATTCTTTTCATTCTATGATTATGTGTTTGATTACTTTTTATTATTTTATAAATTATTTAATACTACCCATTATTTTTTCTACATTTGCTTGTGCAGCTAGGAAATTATAAAGAGATTGTTGATAATTAAGACTTGATTGTGTTAATGATAATTCAGAATCATTTAATTCCAATATTGTTCCAGATCCTACTTGATATCTAACTTTTGCAATTTCATATCCTCTTTTTGCTTGATTAATTGCATCTTTATTTACATTCAATTGTTCTTTAGCTGCTTTCATTTGATTTAAAGCTGCTTGTATTTGTAAATTTATACCATCTTTAGCATATTCTCTTTGAAGTTGAAGTCCTTTTATTGCCATTTTTACTTGTTTGGCTTGGTTAACTTTTTGCATACCTGAAAATAAAGGTACTGTTAATTGCAAACCTATTGAAGCAGAGCTTACCCAATTGTATTCTTTAAAATTGAAATCTTCAGATTGTGTTTGATAAATATAGTTTCCAGATGCTGAAAGCATTGGTAAGTGTTGAGTGTTGATTAGTTTAAGTTGATTCTTTAGACCATTAATGTTATAGTCCAATATTTTAAGGTCAGAATTTTGTGATAATGCAGTTTCTTTATTTATTTCAGAAAACAAAGTAATATTATCATTAAAGCTTTCTAATGTTTCTTGAGTCTCAATAACTTGTTCAGCTGGAAGGGAAAGTATCATTCTTAATTGCATTATTGCAAGTTCAACTCCATTTTTTGCATTAATAAGAATAGGGTTTAGATTGTTAACATTTACTTGAGCTCTAATAAAATCATATTCAGAAACTACTCCTTGTTTGTAAGAGTTTTCGATATTTTTAAGAGTTTCTAAGGCATTTTTATGACTTTGCTCCAAAACTTTCAATGAACTCTTAGAGAGCAATACACCAAAGTATGCATCTTTAACTTGCTTAGTCATTTCTATTTTTGAAGCTCTTGATTTTTCAATAATTATATCAATGTCGTTTTGTTTGTTTTTGATATTTTGCCATAGGGTAAAATTTACTATAGGAATTTGAGTACTTAAAACACCGCTATAGGAATTTTTATAACCCATTTCCATATATTTTTGTCCACCCATTAGAGCAGAGAAACTTTCTGGCATAAACATAACTTGTTTCATTACGTTATCAGTGTATTGTCCTACTGCATTTAGATTTGGTAGCAATGCACCAATAGCTTCTTTTTTTGCATAATCAACCCTTTGAATTTCGATGTCTGCAATTTTGATTGTAGGATTATTGTCGTGCGCAATTTTTAGAGCGGTTTCTAAATCTAATTTTAAAACAGATTCTTGCCCCAATAAATTTACATTTACAAAAGCAAAACTTAGACTTAAAATAGCTAATTTTAAAATTTTTCTTTTCATATATTTCATTAAATGTTTGTTACTTAATAAATTGATCTTGATATTTATCTATTATTTCTATACCTTTCAATGTAGATATTCCTCTTAATGCTATGAAAAGGTGAATGTTGAATAATTTTGTAGCATTGAATTCTGGATTAAGTGAAAGATATTCGTTTTTTGAGCAATAAAATAGGAAAATACGAAGCATGTTTTGAATAAAGTTTATATCTATATTTTTTATAATTAGTCCTTCATTCATTGCTCGTAGAATGAGTTGGTATGTATTATCTTTATGATATTCTACATGTTTTATAAAAGTATTTGTATATAATTGAGGATAATATTTTTTTATATCATTTATATTTTCATACCCAATATTTGCTATAGATTGATGACCCATTTGAGTCATTAACATAAATGAGATTAGGCTATTTTCACTACTTTCCATGATTTCCATAACTTTCTCATTTGCTTGTTCAAAATTAGCATTTAAGCATTCTTCAATAAGAGTACTTTTGTCTTTGAAATTTTCGTATAATGTCCTTTTTGAAATACCTAAATTGTTTGCAATCTCATCCATTGTAATTAATTTACAACTTTTGGAAACAATCAATTTAAATGTTTCAGTCATTATCCTATCTTTTAATTCCATCTTGTAATAAAATTTTTGCAAAAATACAGAAAACTTTCGAAACCCAAATAGTTTTATAGTTTTTTTGTGATAAAAATTTTTAATAATAAGATATGGCTATATTATTCAATAGGATACTAACTTCAAGCTTATATGTAAATAATAGATTATTATTCAAAATAAGTAACTTTAGAGGAGAAGATTTATAGAAATTGATGAGTTTCTAATCTTTTCTTTGGATAAGTTTTGCAGCTTTTTCGTTAAGATATTTTTCTTCTTCTGTGGAGATTTCAATGATTAAATTATGAGGTGTTGACTTTGATTCATTATCTACATAGCAAAAAGTAATAAAACCATCTAAGCGTTTAATATTAGGCGAATTTATTTCGTGAATTTTAGTGTAAACTGTTAATGTTGTTTTTCCAACATGAACAATTGAACTTTCAAAACCTAATATATTTCCTAAGCGCATTGGATGTAAGAATTCTAATCCATGTACTTTTAAACATACTACATGTTTTGGATCAAGTTTACTTCCTGCTGCAATAAATGAAGTTTCAACAAACCACTCGGAACATCTTCCAGCAAAAAGAGTCCCATGATGATTTAAGTCTTCTGACTTTATCATTTTGTAATTAATAACCTTTTCAAGTGCCATTTCAATTGATTTTTAATGATGTTATGAATATGCAAAAGTATATTTTTTTCAAACAATATCAATGTTATGAATAAAATTTATATCTTTGTAAGTTAATAAATACTAAAACTAAGAGTATGCATATTGCTATTGCTGGAAATATTGGTAGTGGAAAGACTACTTTAACTGAGCTATTGGCTAAGCAATTTAAATGGAATTCTATGTTTGAACAAGATGATGATAATCCTTATCTTGCGAACTTTTATGATGATATGAGACGTTGGAGCTTTAATCTTCAAATATATTTTCTAAATAAACGATTTCGTAATTTAATTGAACATAGAAAATTATACAATAAGCTCATACAAGATAGAACTCTTTATGAAGATGCTTATATATTTGCTCCAAATCTTCATGCAATGGGACTTATGGCTACAAAGGATTATGAAACATATATCTCCCTTTTTGAATTATTGAATTCTTTTATTGAACCTCCAGATTTATTAATCTATCTTAAAGCTTCTATACCATCTCTAATTAGAAATATTCAAAAAAGAGGGAGAGAATATGAAAGTTCTATTCGTTTAGATTATATTGCATCATTAAATGAGCGTTATGATAGATGGATTGAAAACTATAAAGAGGGAAAATTGCTAATCATCGATATTGATAATTTAGATTTTTCATCAAACAAAAGTGATTTGGGGGTTGTAATAGAGAAAATTAATGCTGAAATTAATGGACTTTTCCAATAATATTCCTTGAAAGATGGAAGAAAGAAAGAAACGAGTTTTAGGAGTTATCCCTGCAAGATTTGCCTCAACAAGGTTTGAAGGTAAACCTTTGGCTAAGGTAGGAGATACAGAAATGGTTATTTGTGTTTGTAAAAGAGTTGAAGAAAGTGGATTATTTGATAAGGTAATTGTTGCAACTGATTCTCGTAAGATTTTTGATTTAGTAAATAAAAATAATTATACTGCAGTTATGACAAACGAGAATCATAATTGTGGAACAGAGAGAGTTGATGAAGCTTTGAATATTGCAGAAAAAATGTTTGGTGAATTTGATATTGTTGTAAATATTCAAGGTGATGAACCATTAATAAAAAAAGAACAACTACAAGAAGTCATTAATCCTTTTTATAATGATTCAAATGTTCAAATAACAACTTTATGCAAGATGATTGAAGATGCTAAAACTTTAATAAATCCTAATGTTGTTAAGGTTGTTTTTAATTATAATCATTATGCATTATATTTCTCTCGATCTGTAATTCCTTATGATAGAAATGAAACTCTTGAATATGGAATTGCAAAAGGTTGCTATTTTAAACATATAGGATTATATGCCTATAAGAAAAATGTTTTAAGAGAAATAGTAAAATTATATGCTTCACGCTTGGAAAAGATGGAGTCTTTAGAACAGCTTAGATGGTTAGAAGAAGGATATAAAATAAAAGTAGAATTAACTGATTTTGAAAGTATAGGTGTTGATACACCTGAAGATTTAGAAAAAATAAATAATCTATTGAATAATAAAATTGTTTATTAGATAAAAGCAAAAAGATATCAATTAACACGTAATTTAAAACAAAGAAAATATGAATGTTTCATCAAACCTATTAGAGTATTTAAAGAAAAATGATAGTGCAGAGTTAATTGGAATTGGAACTTTTAGAGTACAAAATACTTCTGCTTCAATTAGTCCAATTACAAATACTCTAACTCCTCCTTGTAGAAGTGTTAGTTTTACAAATGATATTAATAATGATTTGGGCTTTGCTGAAGATATGGCAAAAAAAGAATTTATTTCCCTTGATACAGCAATTAAGTGGATTAAGCAATATTCTGATAGCATAAAGGAAAGAATTGAACTTACTGGCTTATGTAAATTGGGTGATTTAGGAACAATTTCAAAAGGACAAAATAATAAATATATTTTCTCTCCAATTGAAGGCTTAAATCTTTTGGATAGTGCATTTGCTTTTTCAACTATTAAAAGTGTGAAAACATTTAATCAAGATGATTTTATTAAACCTATTATTACTAAAGAACCAATTAAAGAAGAAATTACTTTAGAAGAGAATAAACCTATTGAAAAAGAAATAATTGAAATACATGTAAGCTCAAAGAATAAAGAAATTTCAGATAGTAAAGAGATAAAAGAAGTTGAGCGAGAAGAGAAAAAAGAAGTTGAAAAAGTTGAGAAATTAGAAGAAAAAGAAGAAATTTTATCAGTAAAGGAAAAGGAAACAAAAGAAATCATTTTTAATCAAACAGAAGAATTCCCTAAAATTAAACAGGAATTAAAGGAAGAAGAATTAGAAACTGAAGAATTAAATAATGATAATTGTTACGACAAGAGTGATTGTAGTGATTTAAATTACAAGAATAGTAAGGAATTTATCAAAAAAGAAAATAAAAGAAGTAAAAAAGAAAAGAGAATACGCAAAGAAAGGAAAAAGAGAAATAGAGTTATTTGGATTGTTTTATTTTCAATAATTGTTTTAGGACTTTTAGCTTTTGGCTCATTAGCGTTAGCTCATTATATGTGTTGGATTAAAGGAAACAAACAGTTAAAGCCAATTACTGATAAGCTTTCAGTTTATATTACTCCTAAATGTGATAAAGCAGAACCTAAAACAATTTCAATACCTGTTTCAACTCCTACAACTGAAGTAATTCCAGTGGCAGAAACTTCTACCGAAACAATTGTTGAAGAAAAAGTTATTAATAACAATAATACAAATACAAATACAACAAAACCTATTGCAAAAAAGGTTGTTAAAAAAGTTGATGTTCTTAAACCTACAGGAGAAAAAGATAATCCACCTATGCCAACAGCTGAGATTGATTATTCTACTCCAATACTAATTCAACCTGTGTCAAGACTTGGTTTTGATGTTGTGGGAGGAACTTATGAAAACCTTTCTAATGCACAACAAACAGCACGTAAGGCAAGAAGTTTGGGATATGATAGTTATATAATTACTAAAAAAGCAGATGAAAAAACAAAATATTATGTAAGTTATGGCTCTCGTAGAACAATGAGAGAAGCAAATGCATTTCTTTCAAATATTGGTAAAAAACATGGAGCTGCAGGTTTTTATATAATTTCAAGGTAACATTTAAATATTGAATTACTACAATTGCTAAACAAATTATAAGCTAATAAATAGTGGTATTAGAATCAGAGCTTACCTATAGCCAACATAAACTTTCAAACGGAATAAGACTTGTTCATCGCTTGACTTATTCACAAGTTGCTCATTGTGCAGTAACAATTAATGTAGGCTCAAGAGATGAAGAAAAAGATGAAGAGGGAATTGCACATTTTATTGAACATTGTTTGTTTAAAGGAACAAATAAACGAAAGAGTTTTCAGATATTAAATAGAATAGATGGAGTTGGGGGAGAGTTAAATGCATTCACAACAAAGGAAGAAACATGTATTTATGCTACTTTCTTAAATAATTACCACGATAGAGTTTTAGAATTGTTTTCTGATATTTTGTTCTCTTCTACATTTCCTAAGAAAGAATTAGAAAAAGAAAAAATTGCCGTTATAGATGAAATCAATTCTTATGAAGATAATCCTTCTGAATTAATTTTAGATGAATTTGATAATTTAGTTTTCGGAAAAAATGGTTTAGGACATTATACTTTAGGAACGCCAAAACAAGTAAAAGGATTTACAACTGAAAAATTAAATCAATTTATTGAAAAAACATACTCTACTGATTCTATTGTAATATCAACTATTGGAGATATAGATTTTGATAAATGGGTAAAACTTTGCGAGAAATATTTTGGAGGAATTAAAACAAATGCTAAACCAATTCATCGAAATAGTCCAAAGAATTATAAACCCAAAGAAAAAGTAAAAAAACGTAATACTTATCAATCACATGTTGTTATAGGAAATCCTGCTTTTAGTTATAAAAATAAGAATAAAATAACCCTTTCTCTTTTAAATAATATTATTGGTGGACCAGCAATGAATTCACGATTAAATATGAAGATTAGAGAAAAATATGGATTTACTTATTCTATAGAATCAAACTATACTGCTTTTTCTGATACTGGTTTATTTGTAGTTTACGCAGCATCAGATTCAAAATATATCGACAAAACAATAGGTTTAATTAAAAACGAATTAGATTTTTTTTCAAATAAAGAAATGACTCCATCTTCTCTTAAGGTTGCCAAACAACAACTTATTGGACAATTGGCAATCCAATATGAGAGTAATCAAAATGAAGTAATATCTATGGGGAAATCAATTCTTAATTTTGATAGAATTGATTCTCTTAAAACCACAAATCAAGAAATTGAAAAAATAACTTCTAAACAAATTTTAGAGGTTGCTCAATTAATATTTCAAAAAGATAATTATTCACAATTAAAATATATATAATATGAAAAAGATTTCACTAATGTCTATATTATTAAGCTTGGTAGCAAGTTTAATATTTGCAAACCCTGCTCCAAAACCTGATGAAGGTATGTGGTTACCAATGTTCTTTAAGAACTTAAATTATGCCACAATGCAGAAAATGGGATTAAAACTAACTGCAGAGGAGCTTTATGCTATTAATAACTCAAGTTTGAAAGATGCAATTGTTCAATTTGGGAATGGTTGTACTGGCGAAATAATGTCAGATAAAGGATTGCTGTTTACTAATCACCATTGCGGATATGAAGCAATTGCAGGACAATCAACTGTTGAGCATGATTATCTCAATAATGGATTTTGGGCAAAGAATTTAAGTGAAGAAATACCAATCCCTGATATGACAGTATCTTTCCTTTTGAGAATGGAAGATGTAACTAAGGAAATATTGGGAGAATATGCTAATAAGTTAGATTTATCTTCAGTAAAAGATACAATATTATTAAGAATTAAATTGCTTGAAGAAAAGACTTCAGAAGAAGGAAAATACAGAGTAGAAATTAAACCTTTCTTTGAAGGATTAGAATATTATATGTTCGTTTACGAAGTTTATACAGATATCCGTTTGGTTGGAACTCCTCCATCTTCAATAGGAAAATTTGGTGGAGATACTGACAATTGGATGTGGCCACGTCATACAGGAGACTTTTCTATTTTTAGAGTATATGCAAACTCTGATAACAGACCAGCAGAATTTTCAAAAGACAATGTTCCTTACAAGCCAAAACATTTTTTACCTGTAAGCTTAAAAGGAGTAAAACAAAATGATTTTACAATGATTTGGGGATTTCCTGGTTCAACAGAAAGATATATGACCTCAGGAGAAGTTTCAAATACTATTAATGTAACAGACCCTTCAATTGTTAAGGCAGGAGAATATATGCTTCCAACAATGAAGAAGATGATGGAAAAGGATAATAGAATTAACTTAATTTATGCTTCTGATTACGCTGGTTATATGAATCTTTGGAAGAATAAAAAAGGAGAATTAAGAGGCTTGAAGAATCTTAATGTTTATGAAAAGAAGAAAGAAATTGAAGATAAACTTTCAAAATGGATTTCTGAAGATAAGTCAAGAATTGAAAAGTATGGAGATGTTATTAAAGATTTGAATAATGCAAATAAAGTTATCGGTAATGCTCCTTCAACTCAAAATGAATGGTATGTTAATCTTGGACTTGTAGTAAATAAAAGAGCATTACTTGCTTTCCAAACAACATATTCATTATTATCATTAGATAAAAAAGATTCAAACTTTCCAAAAGCTATTCAAAGAGTAAAAACTCTTGGAGAAGAACATTTTAAAACTTATGATCAAGAAACAGAAAAAGAACTATTCAGATCATTTGTAAATATGTTCTCTTCTTTAGATAAGAATAGTTATATGAGCAAAACTATTGAAAAAAAATATAAAGGAAGTGTTGATGCTTTTGTTGATGATGCTTTCAAAAAATCAATTTTTGCCAACAAAGAAAACTTCAATAAATTTATCAATAAACCAAATACCAAGAAGTTAGAAAAGGATTTAATAGCTCAATCTGCTCTTAATGCATATATGTATGTTGCTGGAGAAGATAAGGATTTAGATGATGCTGTTACAAATCTTTCTCAAGCAAGAAAACGCTTTGTTGCAGCTCTTAGAGAAATGGATCCTACATTAGTACAATATCCTGATGCAAACTTTACAATGCGTATGACTTATGGACAAGTTTTGGATTATTATCCTGCAGATGGTATTCATTATAATTACGTAACAACCCTTGAAGGTGTTATGGAAAAAGAAGACCCTACATCAAGTGAATTTGAAGTTCCAGCTAAACTTAAAGAACTTTACTTAAATAAAGACTATGGCCAATATGCTGATGAAAATGGAAAGATAATAACTTGTTTCCTTTCAAACAATGATATTACAGGAGGTAATTCTGGCTCACCAATTCTTAATGCAGAAGGTCATCTAATTGGATTGGCTTTTGATGGAAACTGGGAAGCTATGAGTGGAGATATTGCTTTTGAACCAAAGCTTCAAAGAACAATTAACGTTGACGCTCGTTATGTTCTTTTTATAATTGATAAATTTGCTGGAGCTCAAAATTTAATAGACGAATTAACTATAATCAAATAAAAAAACAACAACACAAATGGAATTAAAAACAAACAAAGACAAAATTAGTTATATAATCGGTGAAGACATTGGAGCAAGTCTTTTTAGAGAAGGTTATGATTTGGAAATTGAGGTAATGATTGAAGCTCTACGCAAAGCTGCTAATGGAGAAGTACAAAACCTATTATCTGAAGAAGAAAAGAACTCAATAATGGCTGTTTGGCAACAAGAAATGCAAATAAAGAAACAAGCTCAAATGCAACAAGAAGGTCTTAAAGCAAGAGAAGAAGGAAAATTGTTTTTGACTGCTAACCGCAATCAAGAAGGAGTAAAAGAAACTGAAAGCGGTCTTCAATATAAAGTTGTTTTAGAAGGAAATGGTGCAAGACCTAAATCAACAGATACAGTAAATGTTCACTATCATGGCACGTTAATTGACGGTAATGTGTTTGATTCTTCAGTTCAAAGAGGAGAACCAATTTCTTTCCCATTAAATCAAGTTATTCAAGGTTGGACAGAAGGTTTACAACTAATGACAGTTGGTTCAAAATACACATTCTTCATTCCTGCTGATTTAGCTTATGGAGATTCTCCTGTTGGAACAATTCCTGCAGGCAGCACATTAGTTTTTGATGTAGAATTACTTGGTATTAATTAATTTGAATTGGAATTTTTTATATACCATATTGATAAAGCAAAAGAATGTTTTGGAATAGATTTATCGTTAACTCATCCAAAACAAATATCAAAATGGGCTAAACAATTCCTAATTGATATCATTAAACAAAAAGGCTTGGTCTTCAATACTGCAATAGAATGCACCATTGAAGGCAAGCCTTTTTTCGTTTTTAATCCAAACCTTCATTTCTCAATTTCTCATACCAAAGAATATATAGCAATTGCTATTTCCGATAAACAAATTGGTATTGACATTGAACAGGAAAGAAAATACAAGAAAGAATTAGTTGAGAGGTTTTTTCACCCTAAAGAGGTAGAGTATTTGAATTTTCTCTCAAACACAAATCAGCAAAATCAAGCCTTTACAAAAATTTGGACTCTAAAAGAAAGTTATGTTAAATGCACAGGAAAAGGAATTGCAAATAACTTTAAATCTTTTTATATTAGTTTTTTGAACAATGAGCCTCAAATTCACAATAATGAAACTCCAGTTCAAATCCAATCCCTTTTCAACAAAGAAAATCAACTCTATATATCAATATCTGAGTTGTCTTCTCCAATAAAATAAAATATAGAATCTTCTTATAATTTTCTTTTATAAGAATAATCCCATTTAATCAAGTTATAAAACTCACTAAATAAGCTTTTAACCTAATTTAATAAGCTTTCAATCTAACTAAACTTCTTTTAGAACTAAAAACAATGCCATTGTTTTGTCAAAACAACCGCATTGTTTTTGTCGAACAATGGCATTGTTTTAGTAAAACAACCGCATTGTTTTGAGTAAACAATGGCATTGTTTTGAGATTGAAGTCTTATTTAATTATTTCTAATCGCCGATTTTGTAGATTTATCTATCGTTTGGATAGAAAAACAAGGCGTTTTATTACTTATAAGTCTTATGTTCCAACTCTCATGTAAAGTAATTAAAAGTCGAGATAAATTATTCAAATACTTTTACTATATCATATCTGACTTTATTGCCAATGGATATGCTTTCAAATAAAATAGGTTTTGAAAGTTGTAGCTTTAGTGGAGATATTTTAAATAATGTATCTATTTCTTGTATTAACAGAGAAACGTTTTCCACTGAATGAATTTTAGCAATGGTTATATGAGGAATAAATTCCTTATTGCTTAAGGAAAGATTGAGCTTTAAATACTCATTATGTATGGATTTATATAGCTCTTTTAATAAAGAGTTTTCCTTAATGCTTAAAGTAAATGTTAAATGTTTTCCATTATTTGGGAAATAGTGAATCTTGTCAATTTCAACTTCAATTGGTTGGCTTTGCTCAAGAATTTCCTTTGTGGAAGATATAATGTTATTTATTTGTTTGAAAGTACTTTCGCCAATAAATTGAAGTGTGAGGTGATAATTCTCTTTTGGAATTAAACTTATGTTTTCTTTCGAAAAATGTTTGTAAAGTTTGTCAATTGAAGAAAGAATTTCACTACTTAAAACAACATTATATGCTAAAAATATTCTCTTGTTTGACATCACATTCCCTAAGTAATATTCAATATCATCAATAAATTGTTTTATAGCAATTCCAGTTTCAGATTTTTTAGCAGGTGTTTTCTTTGCTTTAATTGGAGTAATGGAAGGATTTCCAAATATATCTAACATTTCAACAGGCATTACATCTTGCTTGAAATGTTCTTTGGTTGTTGATGTTGGATGAATATTTCTAACAAGTTGAATGTTTTGAACCTTTTTTATCTTTTCTGTGAAATCAGATGCATATATATTATTGTCTCTTCCAATTATAACATATATATAATCGTATTTAATATGAGTTTTTATTAGTAATTTGTTATCGTTATTCTTATTTGATATAAGAAAATGCTTCAAATGATGTATTTCGTTTGAGTAATGGTAGTTTTTGAAACAATAGGATTGATTTTCTTCTTTGTTGTAGCTTTCAAAGTCTTTGCATAATCGCAAATCGGTATTGAGTAATGAATTAATACTTTGAGCTAATGATAAGCCATTTAGGGTTGTAGATATCCCAATAATGGATAATTCATTAGAAGTTATTTCGGAAGAAATTGATTTTAATTCTTTGCTCATATTATTTTAACTTTGAAGAAATACAAAAGTAGAAAAATATTTGTTAATAACAAAAACAAGGTATATATTTGCAAAATAATATTTATAAAGGTTATAATAACCAAAAGAAAACAATATTAATCATTTAAAAATTATTTGAATTATGAACAATGCATCATTCTTTTTTGAAAGACCAAAAAATGAAACTGTATTAGGTTATGCTCCAAATTCTCCAGAAAGAGAAGCATTGGAAAAAGAAGTTGAAAGACAATACAACACAAGTATTGAAATACCATTAATTATTGGTGGAAAAGAAGTAAAGACAGGTCAAATGGGAAAAGTTGTTATGCCAACTGAACATGGACATGTTCTTGCTACATATCATAAAGCTACTCCAGAAACTGTTCAAATGGCAATTGATGCTGCACTAAAAGCACATGACAAATGGTCTAATGTACATTGGATTGATCGTTGTTCAATAATGATGAAAGTTGCTGAACTTATTTCTAAGAAATATCGTTTTTTAATAAATGCAGCAACTATGCTTGGACAAGCAAAGAATTCTTATCAAGCAGAAATAGACTCTGCATGTGAAGCAATAGATTTCTTACGTTTCAATGCGCATTTTGCATCTTTAATATATTCACAACAACCAATGAGTGACAATACTGCAATAAATCGTTTGGAGTATCGCCCTTTGGAAGGTTTTGTTTATACAATTTCTCCTTTCAATTTTACTGCAATTGCTTGTAATTTGAATATTGCTCCAGTTCTAATGGGTAATGTTACAGTTTGGAAACCAGCAACAACAGCAATTCTTTCCAACTACTATTTGATGAAGATATTTAGTGAAGCAGGAGTTCCTGATGGAGTAATTAACTTTATTCCTGGTAGTGGTTCTGTTATTTCTGATACTTGCTTTGCTTCAAAACATTTGGCAGGAATTCACTTTACAGGTTCAACTCACACATTCAATAATTTCTGGAAACAAATAGGACAAAACATTGATTCTTATAATACATATCCAAAAATTGTTGGAGAAACAGGAGGAAAAGACTTTATTTTCGCTCACAAATCTGCTTCACCAAAAGAATTGGCAGTTGCAATTGTTAGAGGAGCATTTGAATATCAAGGACAAAAATGTTCAGCAGCTTCAAGAGGATATATTCCACAAGAATTATGGGATAAAACTTACGAATATATTAAGGAAATGGCTGGACAAATCAAACAAGGCTGCATAAGAGAATTCTCTAATTATGTAAATGCTGTTATTGATGAAAAGTCATTTGATACTATAATGAAATATGTTGATAGAGCAAAGGTTTCTCCTGAAGCTAAAATAGTTCTTGGAGGAAATGGTGATAAATCTAAAGGTTATTTTATTGAACCAACAATAATTCTTACAACTAATCCAAAATACGAAACAATGGAAATAGAACTATTTGGTCCAGTTTTCACTATTTATTTGTATGATGGAGAAAAATATGAAGAAACTTTAGCGTTATGTGATTCAACTTCTCCATTTGCACTTACTGGTTCAATATTCTCTAATTGTCGTTATGCAACCGAAACTGCAATGAATGCATTAAGATATTCAGCAGGTAATTTCTACATCAATGATAAACCAACAGGAGCAGTTGTAGGCAATCAACCATTTGGAGGAGCAAGAGCTTCTGGAACAAATGACAAAGCAGGTTCAGAACTTAATCTTTATCGTTGGGTAAGTCCAAGATGTATAAAAGAAACATTAATCCCACCAACAGATTTTCGTTATCCGTTTATGGGTTAATTATTAAATATTAAATATTATTATAGGGTGCTTTTCTAAAAAGGCACCCTATTTTTTTTATGTATAAGGTTTTGTCTATTATTGATTTTTATGCCTTATTATATTCTCTTTATTGTATATATATTCTCTTTAATTCAACGATATTTCTTAGATAAATATTTGTATTTGGAATTGAAATTCATTATATTTGCATATCATTAATTTAATACCAAATTGTTATGAAAAAGAAATATTTTTTTGTTTTGAGTTTAGTATTAATACTTACTCAAATAGTATTTTCTCAAGATATGAATGAGAAAATAAAAGGTAATAATCCTTCAAAAAATATTATTCAACTAATGGCAGTTGATAGTATAACTTATTATTTACCTTATAATGATCCTATTTATTATGAATATGACCAAAGAGGTAATGTAACTCTGCAAGAATCTACAGGTTTTGTAAAGTATGAGAATGTTTATAATCAAGATAGTTTGTTGCTTATTAGTCGTTTTTATCTTTGGGATTATGATTCCAATAATTTTAGATTACACGAAATTATGGAATACTCTTATAATGAAAATAATTTACTCTCTCAGTTTCAAATGAATATTAATATTGAAGGCATTTGGATAGCTAATACCAGAACAAATTATACATATAATAATAATGGTAAGTTATCTCTTGAAACTAATTCTTATTATGACACTGATTCTTCTGCTTGGTTTCTAACAAGTAGAACAGAATATTTTTATAATGCAAATAATTTATTAACTCAAAGCAATACTTATTCAATAGACTTTGATGGAACTTCTACTTTAGAATCTCAATCAGTAAATACTTATGATCAAAATAATAATTTAACTTTATCTCAATCTGAAAGTTATTACGATGAAACTCTTAACTATGGTACAAGATCTACTTTAACTTATGATAACAATAATTTATTGATTTTGGAAGTAATGGAGACTTATAGTGTTTATAGCGGTTCTGTTTGGAAATTCTCTAATAAGCAAGAGTATTTTTATAATACAAACAATAGATTAGAGTCAGTTAAGTATTATATGTATAATAATGATTGGAATATTCATAATATAGATTCTATTTTTTATGATAACTATTTTAATCAAGTTCATATTAAATCATTTAGAAATATTAATCAAGAATGGTTATGTCATCAAAGAATTCAAAAAATCTTAGATTATAATTATACTCAAGATCAATTATTAAATCCAAAATCTTCTCCAATGTATCCTGATGAACGTTATTTTGATAATTCAACTCACATGTTAAGATATTTGGTTGAAGCAAGTAATTCAAGCCCAGCAAATGAATCTACTTGGAGAATAGACACAAATAGATTTCATTATTCTTTAAAAAATATAGAACTTTCATTGCCTGATAACTTTGTTTATGATGGATTTGAGTTTGCCTTATATCCTAATCCTTCAAATCAAGATTCATATATTATTCTAAATGGTGTAGATAATCAAGTTCAAATTAGTGTTTATGATATTAATTCAAAATTAATTATGCGTTTAGTTGAAAAGTCTATAAGTGGGAGAGTGGAAGCTAATATTGATGTTTCAAAGTTAAGTAAGGGTGTTTATATGATTAATTTTAAAGATGGAAAATACTCTCAAACAAAGAAATTGATTGTAAATTAAGATAAAAACTATCTTTTCCCTTATTATAATTGAATAAAACGAAGTTTAAATTTGCTATGGTACGACCATAACACGATTATGGTCGTACCATACTATCATTATGGTCGTACCATAACATAAGTATGGTGGCACGATACTCGATTAAGGTGGCACCTTATAGAATTTTTACTTGATTTTAATAAGAAGAAATCAAGAAAGAATTTCTTTTAATAAGTTTTTAGAATTTAATGATAAGGATATTTTTCCTCTAATTTAGATTATGCTAATTTTTCAGCACTTATAAATCTAAATTTGCCAAATAGGTCTTTTATTATTGAAGTATTGTAATCTTTAAAAACATTTTTGGTGCTCTCAGATAAGCTTTCGTTTATCTCCATATAGAGTTTTCCCTTAGAATTTAGATTCTTTTGAGCAATTCTTTCAATTGCTTGGTAAAAAATTAGGGGGTCTTCATCTTTCACAAAAAGAGCTTGATGTGGTTCGTAGTTCAAAACATTATCTCTCATTAGACTCTTTTCTTTTTCCATAACATATGGAGGATTAGATACAATTATATCAAAGTTATAATTAGAGAAATTATCATTTAAAAGGTCTTTCTTTTCAATATTGATATCCAAATTAAGCGATTTTGCATTTTTTTTAGTTTGATTAATTGCTTCGTCATCAATGTCAAAAGCCCAAACCTCACTTTGAGGGATATTCTTTTTTATAGCCAAAGCAATTGCTCCGCTTCCACAACCTAAATCGGCAATTTTTAACTCTTTTCTTTCTTTATTCTCCTTAATAATCATATCAACCAATTCTTCTGTTTCTGGACGAGGAATTAAAACTTTATGATTTAAGTTTACTTTAATATTATAGAAATCGGTATATCCCATAATATACTGAAGAGGTTTTTCTTTCTTAAGGTCTTTAATAGCAAAATTCATCTTAAGGAGTTCAGATTCAAGAACAGCTTGTTGGTTATTAGCTAAGATTGATGTTTTTGGAATATTGCAAAAATGAGTAATAAGATTATAGGTCATTTGTTTTATCTCATTTTCTGAGTAAATTCCTTCAAGTTCCTGCAAAGCAAATTTTAATATGTCTTCAATTCTGTTTGATGATATCCTCATTATTTTGTTTTTTGCAAAATTACTATATTTATCCCAATCGAGGAATTTTAATATTATTGGATTAAGTAGTATATTTGCTTTTTATTTCACGATAGATATGAATGATGAGTTATTAATGCATAGGTGTTTGCAGTTGGCTTCATTGGGTGGGGGTTATGTTAGTCCAAATCCTATGGTTGGAGCAGTGGTGGTATATGAAAATAAAATAATTGGAGAAGGGTATCATAAGGTTTACGGACAGGCACATGCAGAACCTAATGCAATAAACGCTGTTGAAGATAAAACTTTACTTAAAAACTCCACTCTATATGTTAGCCTTGAGCCATGTTGTCATTGGGGAAAAACTCCTCCTTGTGCTGACTTTGTTGTAAAAAGTGGAATAAGAAAAGTTGTTATTTGTAATTCAGATCCAAATCCTAAGGTTTCAGGTGGTGGCGTAAAGATTCTAAAAGATGCAGGAATTGAAGTAATAAGTGGAGTTTTGGAGAAGGAGGGAAGAGAACTAAATAAAAGATTTTTCTCTCGCCATGAAAAAAATCGTCCTTATATTATTTTGAAATGGGCTCAAACTTTGGATGGGTTTATGGATATTGAAAGAAAAAATGAAAGTAAGGAGGATTATTGGATAACAAATGATGCTTTAAAGGTTTGGGTTCATAGACTAAGGGCAATTGAGGATTGTATATTGGTAGGAAAGAATACTATTATTAATGATAACCCACATTTAAATATTCGTTACTACAATGGACCTAATCCAATACGAATGACAATAGATAAAGATTTAACTATTCCTATTAATAGATTTTTCTTTGATAATTCTCAAAAGACAGTTGTTTTTAATTCAAAGAAAGATTATATTGAAGGAGAGACAACTTATGTTAAATTAGATTTTTCAAAGAATGTTTTGACTCAAATTATACATTATATATATAGTAATATAAAAACTTCTTCTCTTATAGTTGAAGGAGGTAAATTTACATTGGAGAGTTTTATTAAAGAAAGCTTATGGGATGAGGCAACTGTTTTGGTTGGTAATAAAAATTTCTATAAAGGCTTACTGTCTCCAAAGGAACTTATAGAGAATAAGATTTCTAATAAAATATATTTTGGTTCAGACTGGATTGAACAATATTATAACTTATAGAAAATATGTTTGATGATACTTATTTAACGATTGAGAATAGAGCAGAAGGAGTATATAAGGAGAAAGGGAGTAAATTTATTTCTTTAGCTTTTCCTGTTACAACTCAAGAAGAAATAAAAGAAATTATTAAGGATATAAAGAAAGAGTATTTTGATGCTCGTCATCATTGTTATGCATATATATTGGGATATAATAAGTCAGTTTTTAGATTAAATGATGATGGAGAGCCTTCTTCAACAGCAGGAAAACCGATTTATGGACAGTTGCTGTCAAAAAATTTAACAAACATATTGGTTGTTGTTGTAAGATATTTTGGCGGGACAAAACTTGGAGTAAGTGGATTGATTCAAGCATATAAACAAGCTACAATTGATGTATTGGATAATTCAAAAATAATTGAAAAAACAGTTGATGAAATTTATAGTGTGAGTTTTGAGTATTCTCTAATGAATGATGTTATGAAAATTATGAAAGAATTTGATCTTCATCAACAGAATCATAAGTTTGAGAATGATTGTTATATGGAATTTAGGATAAGAAAAAGAGATTCTCAAAAGGTAATTGATAGTTTGAGATTTATTGATAATATTTCAGTCAAATTTATAAACGAAATTTGATTTTTTTAAATTAATTTTCATGTATGGTAAGGGTTGATTTGAACTATTTGTTGAAATATATAGAATTACTTGTTGAAAAGTTGTTGAAAAAAAGAAGAAAAAATACGATAAATATTTTTTATTTCAAAAAATTATTCTTATTTTCCGCCACAAATTGGAAAATATTTTCTATCGTTTGATAACTCATTAGTGATGTAGGCTTTTTGATTGTTGTCCTTTTTTTGGACTATTTTATTGAAAAACCTATATGTAAAAAATCTGAATCAAACAAGAAAATAAAAATATTTATTTACACACTTTAATTTATAATTTTGAAAAACGAAACCTGAATGGTTCTTATCATGTAGGTATTTATTATATTTTAAACTAATTTTGATATGCAAAAAGGACACGAAGACGTATGGAATAATTGTTTACAAGTTATTAAAGATAATCTTGGAAATGAATTTCTCTACAAAACTTGGTTTGAGCCGATACGTCCACTTAAACTTGAGGAAAATGTTTTAACTATTCAAGTACCAAGTCAATATTTTTGTGAGTTCTTAGAAGAGCACTACGTACATTTACTAAAGAAAACTATTAAAAGAGAAATTGGCAAAAATGCAATGCTACAATATAGTATTGTGTTGGATTCACAAACTCCATACTCTTCAATACAGCCTTCAGAAGATAAATATGCTAAATATAATGCACCTGTAAGTGTCCCTTTAAACATTAATTCTTCTCCATCAAAAGATTTTCCTAATCCATTTATACTGCCAGGGTTAAAGAAAATTAAAATTAATTCTCAACTTAATGAATCTCTATCTTTTGATAATTTTGTTGAAGGAGAATGTAATCGTTTGGCAAGAAGTGCTGGTTATGCAGTTGCTCAAAATCCAGGAAAAACTTCATTTAATCCTTTCTTTATTTATTCAGGTGTAGGTTTAGGCAAAACCCATCTTGCTCATGCAATTGGATTAGAAACAAAAAAGAATTTTCCTGAAAAGACAGTTTTATATGTTTCTGCAGAACAATTTGTTCATCAATACACAGATGCATGTAAAAATAATACAAGAAATGACTTCTTGCAATTCTATCAAATGATAGACTTATTAATAATTGATGATATACAGTTTTTTGCTAAGAAAACAGGAACTCAAGATGTATTCTTCCATGTTTTTAATTCCCTTCATTCATCAGGCAAACAATTAATAATAACTTCTGATAAAACTCCTGCTGATTTATGCGACTTTGAACAAAGAGTAATTTCACGTTTGAAATGGGGTTTAAGTGCAGATTTGCAATTGCCAGATGTTCAAACAAGAATACAAATTCTACAAAGTAAACTATATAAAGATGGTATTGAAATGCCTTATGATATTATTGAATATTTGGCATATAATATTAATTCAAGTGTGAGAGAATTGGAAGGAGCTTTAATTTCTCTTTTAGCTCAGTCTTCTTTTAATAAGAAAACTATAACAATTGATCTTGCAAGAGAAATGATTGATAAGTTTATCCGAAGTAATGTTAGAGAAGTTTCAATTGAATATATTCAAAAAGTGGTTTTTGATTATTTTAATCTTTCGGTTGATAAAATTCAATCTTCATCAAGGAAAAGAGAAATTGTTCAAGCAAGGCAATTAGCAATGTATTTTTCAAAAAAACTAACGAAAAATTCATTAGCAATTATTGGCTCAAGGTGTGGGAATAAAGATCATTCAACAGTTCTTCATGCATGCAAGGCTGTTTCGAATCTCTACAACACAGATAAGAAATATAAAACTTGGGTTGATGATCTTGAAAAAAGAATAGCAAATTAAAAAAATAAATGGTTAGTTAAAAGATTATACTTAGTTGTATAATCTTTTTTTCTTTTATACATTGAACTTACAATATAAATAAGTAATTTTGCAATGTTTTTGTTGTAATAAATTTAGGAAAGAATGAATGTAGTATTTCAAATTTTAACGCTTTTAGGTGGTTTAGGCCTATTCCTTTATGGAATGAAAATTATGAGTGATTCGTTACAAAGACTCACTGGAGATAGTTTAAGAAATTTCCTTTCAAAAATGACTTCCAACCGATTTAGAGGAGTTTTAACAGGATTAGGAATAACATCAATAATTCAATCTTCTTCTGCAACAACTGTTATGGTTGTAAGTTTTGTTAATGCAGGAGCTCTTACTTTAGCTGGTGCTGTAACTGTGATAATGGGTGCAAATATAGGAACAACTGTTACCGCTTGGATTGTTTCTTTGCTTGGTTTTAAATTTGATATTTCAGAATTTGTTCTTCCAATAATTGCAATTGCTACTCCTTTCTTATTTATTAAATCAAAAGAAAATATTGGAGAGTTTTTTATTGGCTTTGCTCTTTTGTTTTTAGGTCTACAAATGCTCACAAGTAATGTTCCTGATTTTACAGATCCAAAATATGTTGGGGTACTTGAATTTATTGCGAATATGAAAGAATATGGTTACTTTTCAATTCTTTTATTTGTTTTAATTGGAACAATTTTTACTTTTATTATTCAATCTTCTTCTGCAATGATGGCTGTAACCCTTGTAATGTGTGCTAAAGGTCTTATTCCTTTTGAAATGGGAGCAGCTTTGGTTCTGGGAGAAAATATTGGAACAACAATAACTGCAAATATTGCTGCAACAGTTGCAAATAAAACAGCAAAGCAAGCTGCAAGAGCGCATTTGATTTTTAATCTTATTGGAGTAATTTGGATATTAATTCTTTTTAATCCAGTGCTTTCTCTTATTGATAAACTTTCCGTATCATTAAATGGAGGATCTCCTTATTCTTCAGCTTCTTCTATTCCTGTTGCATTATCTATTTTCCATACTTTCTTCAATATCTCTAATACATGTATTTTAGTTTGGTTTATACCTCAAATTATTAAGATTGTAGAAAAAATGGTTCCTATTAAGAAAGATGATGATGAGGAATTCCGTTTAAAATTTATTCCTTCTGGATATATGTCTGCTGGTGAATTAGCAATTGAACCTGCTAAAAAAGAGATTGAAACGTTTTCAAGGAGAATTTTGAAAATGTATGATATGATTCCTGATTTAATTAAGACAAAAGAAGATAAAAAATATAAGGAGATTTATGAGAGAATTATTAAATATGAAGAAATAACAGATAGGATGGAAGTTGAAATTGCCAACTATCTTACAAAGGCTTCAGAACATGATTTGAGTCATAGAGCTTCATTATACATCAGTTCAATGTTAAGAATAGTTGATAATCTTGAAAGTATTGGTGATAGCTGTAATCAAATTGCAATAACTATTGATAATAAGAAGAGAGCAGGAAGTTGGTTTGAGCAAGATTTAAGAGATAAACTTAATGTTATGTTTGAATATGTTCGTGAATCGATAGTGCTTATGGATGAAAATCTTCATTCAAACTATTCTGAAATAACTGCTGAAAAAGCAAATGAGTTAGAAGAAAAAATTAATACATATAGAAATAAATTAAGGGATGAACATACTGAAGCAATAAAAAATAATGTATACCCATATCAAACAGGTATTTATTATAGCAGTTTGTATGCTCAATTTGAAAAGTTAGCTGATTTTGCAATAAATGTAAGTGAAGCTGTAGAAAAAGTACACGATTAAAAAAGAATTAAAAATGAAATTTGACATTATAGTATTAGGAGCAGGTCCTGGAGGATATGTTGCTGCAATTCGAGCAGCTCAATTAGGCTATTCAGTAGCAATTATTGAAAAAGAAAATCTTGGAGGTATTTGTTTGAATTGGGGATGTATTCCTACAAAAGCATTATTAAAATCTGCACAAGTATATAATTATTTAAAGCATACTTCCGACTATGGTATTGAGTTGGAAGGCTCAGCAAAACCAAATATGGATGCAATTGTAACTCGTAGTAGAGGTGTTGCAGAAAATATGAGCAAGGGCGTTCAATACTTGATGAAGAAAAATAATGTTCAAGTAATTGAAGGAAGAGGTAAATTACTTAAAGGTAAAAAAGTGGAAGTTGAATTAAATGGTAATAAAGAAGTATATGAAGCTGATCATATTATTATAGCAACAGGTGCTCGTTCAAGAGTTCTTCCAAATCTTCCTCAAGATGGTAAAAAGATAATTGGATATAGAGAAGCAATGACTTTAAGAGAACAACCTCAAACAATGCTTGTTGTTGGTTCAGGTGCAATTGGAAGTGAATTTGCTTATTTCTATCAATCAATAGGGACTCAAGTTACATTAGTTGAATTTATGCCAACATTAGTTCCAAATGAAGATTCTGAAGTAGCTTCAACTCTTCAACGCAGCTTTAAGAAAAGTGGAATGAAAGTTTATACTTCAACTTCTGTTGAAAGTGTTGATACTTCTTCTGATAAATGTAAGGTTACAATTAAAGGTAAAAAAGGAGAAGAAGTTATTGAAGTTGATGTTGTTTTTTCTGCTGTTGGTGTCCAAACAAATATTGAAAATATAGGTTTAGAAGAATTGGGAGTTAAGATAAACGGACCAAAAATAGAGGTTGATGATTTTTACAGAACAGATGTTGAAGGTGTTTATGCAATTGGAGATATTGTTCATGGTCCAGCTTTAGCTCATGTTTCTTCAAAAGAAGCTTTAATTTGTGTTGATGCAATTCATGGATTAAATCCAAAACCTTTAAGTTATGATAATGTTCCTGGTTGTACTTACACTCATCCTGAAATTGCATCTGTTGGACTTAGTGAAGATAAAGCTAAAGGCTTAGGAAAGGAAATTAAGGTAGGTAAGTTTATGTATATGGCTTCAGGAAAAGCTTCAGCAAGTGGAAATAGAGATGGATTTGTTAAAGTTGTTATTGATGCAAACACTGATGAATTACTTGGTTGTCATATGATAGGAGATAATGTTACTGAAATGATAGCAGAAGTTGTTTTGGCAAGAGAAAACAAAATAAATGCTCATCATATTATTGATGCAATTCATCCACACCCAACAATGTCAGAAGCTGTAATGGAAGCAATTGAAGCAGCTTATGGTAAGGCAATTCACGGATAAAAGATATTATGAAAATAATTAAAACATCAATTCCAGACCTTTTGATTGTTGAACCAGACGTTTTCAAAGACCAAAGAGGCTATTTCTTTGAATCTTACAATCAAGAACGTTACTTTGAGAATGATATGAAAATGATTTTTGTTCAAGATAATGAATCAAAGTCAATGAAAAATGTTCTTAGAGGACTTCATTTTCAAAAGCCACCTTATGCTCAAGGAAAATTAGTTAGAGTAATTCAGGGAAAGGTTGTGGATGTTGCTGTGGATATTCGTAAAGGCTCACCAACTTATGGACATTATCATGCTGTTGAGTTGGATGCCATATCAAAAAGAATGTTCTATATCCCAGAAGGTTTTGCTCATGGTTTTTTAACTTTGGAAGACGATACTATTTTCTCTTATAAATGCACAAACTACTATAATAAAGAATCAGAAGGTTCAATTCTTTGGTCAGATGAAACTATTGGAATTAAATGGAATGTTGAAAATCCAATTCTTTCTGATAAAGACAAGATTGCTCCATTATTAAAAGATTTTAATTCGCCATTTATATATTAATGGCACAAGAAAAAGATCCTAAAGAAATCCTAAAGAAATACTGGGGATACGATAGTTTCCGATTTAATCAAGAAGCTATTATATCCTCAGTTTTATCTAATAAAGACACCCTTGCACTTTTACCAACAGGTGCTGGAAAATCTCTTTGCTATCAACTGCCAGCTTTATGCAAATCTGGAATTACAATTGTTGTTTCTCCATTAGTAGCATTAATGATTGATCAAGAAAAATCATTAAAAGAAAAAGGAATAAACGCAAGAATTATTTATTCTGGTTTAAGCAATCAAAACATAGAAATAGTTTTGAATAATTGTTTATATGGGAAAGTTAAAATCCTCTATATCTCTCCAGAAAGAATATCTTCAAAGCTATTTATATCCTATTTTGAAAAGATGAAAGTTAATCTTATTGCAGTTGATGAAGCTCATTGCATTTCAAAATGGGGTTACGATTTTAGACCTTCCTTTCTTAATATTTCCGATTTAAGAAAATACCATCCTCAAGTTCCTATTTTGGCACTTACTGCAACAGCAACAAAAGAGGTTGTTGAAGATATTCAAGACAAACTTCTTTTCAAGGAAAGAAATTCTTTGACAACAAGTTTTGAGAGAGAAAATCTAAATTATATGGTTTTTGAGGAAAGTGATAAAATAACAAGAATTAAAACCATTGTTGAAACTATTGGAGGTACTGGTTTAATTTATGTTCGTTCACGAAAGAAAACTGTTGAAATTTCACAAATTCTGAAATCAATAGGAATTAATGCAGAGGCCTATCATGCTGGATTAACAACAGCAATAAGAAATCACAGACAACAAAATTGGATTGAGGAAAAGACTGATATTATGGTTGCAACTACAGCCTTTGGGATGGGGATTGATAAACAAAATGTCAGTTATGTAATTCATTACGATTTACCAGAAAGCATTGAGGCTTATGTTCAAGAAGTGGGTAGGGCAGGAAGAAATGGTAAAAAAGCCTATGGGATTTTACTTTATAATGCTAAGGATATTGAAACATTAAGAAAAACAATTGAATCCAATTTCCCAGAAAAGAAATATATCCAAAATATCTATAATGCGTTATGTAACTATTTTAAAATAGCAACTTCAACAGGGCAGGACAGGAAATTTGATTTTGATTTACTTTCTTTTTCTCAAACATATAATTTTGATTCTTATTTAGTATTCAGTTCTGTTAGAATACTTCAAAACTCAGGATTGATTGAAGTTATAGAGAATAGGAATCCAATTTCAAAAGTTTTGATAAATGTTGAAAGGGATACTCTATTTGAGTTTACTAATACTTATCCTCAATATTTTCCTTTGCTTGAAGCTCTAAGAAGAACTTATTCTGGATTAATGACTGAGTTTACAATAATTGATGAAAAAAAATTAGCTAAGCTTTGTTATGAGTCTGAAGAAAATATATTCAAATCACTCAAGAAATTAGAGAAATACAATATTCTTTTTTACGAGCCTAAAACCTCACAGCCTCAATTAATTTTTACTCAGAATCGTCTTTCAAATGATAATTTTGAACTTTCACAAGAATTTTATTATCAAATTAAGGAAAATAACAAGAAAAAAGCTGAGCAGCTAATTGATTATATTACTTCCGACAAATGCAGAGAAAAGCAAATTCTTAATTATTTTGACTTTGAAGCAAGAGAATGTGGAAAATGTGATGTATGCATTTCTGAAAAGAAATATATTGGTAGGGAAGAAACCATTGATGCTATTTGTAAAGAATTGCTTCAAGGTCCAAAAACATTGCAATATTTTGCCAATAATATTAATTTTGGCTCAAAAGAGGTTGTAATTCCATTAATTAGAGAGCTTTTAGATGAAGAAGTAATTATTTTAGAGTATGGTTTGCTAAGTTTGAAAAAACAGAATTAAAATTCTTTACAATTCTTAAAGAATAAAAATCCAAATTATCTTTAAAATAAAGTATTTAATCAAGTAAAAAACTACTCAGATTAAATAAAGAAATACTTAAACGAAGTTTACAACTATTTTAATTGACTTGTCCTGAAAAAAGTT
>DIOL01000018.1 GCA_002423895.1 Bacteroidales bacterium UBA5515
AAAAAACTACCCCCTCATGATTGAGGGGGCAGGGGGAGTTGACATTGACATTAGTCAAATCTTTTTATATAAATTTAAGTGTTTACGAAAAGTATTATTCGAGTTGATACTTGGTAAAATTTATAGTATATTTAATTAATTGGGGTAAGGGGGTACAAATAATGTTTAAGTCTGGCGAAATATATTTAGCAGACATACCATTTGGATATAACGAATTTATTTATGGTGAGCGTCCTGTAATTATTTTAGAAAATGATTTATTGGAATCGAATGATGCAGGTATATATGTAGTTCCACTAAGCACCTCTATTTACTGTTTAAATAATAGATATAAAATAAAAATAACATATACAGAAAAAAGTAGGAATATTGATGCATGGATACGATGCGATTTACTTTTTAAAATAAACAAAAAGAATTTAAAGCGTACGATGGGCTTTGTAAGCAATAATGTCTTGGACGAGATTTGTAATGTAGTAACTGACTTATTTGGAATTAAGAATACTAAAGATGCTGTAAAAGAAGTTAATACTCAGAGTATTACATTAACAAATGCTGAAGAATTCTATAAAACTCTCAAAAATATAGATGATAATGTTAAAAAACAGAATAGTAACAAAAGTAAATTGAAAGAGTGTATTATTAGCATAACTATAGGATTTATAACAGGCTTTATATCATCACTAATCGTCACACTGTTATTTTTGTAATATAAACATTTAGTCTTTACATAGTTATTGAAAAATAATTATGAGAATCCTATTGTAAGAAGAAGTTTATATTTCTTACAACACATGATAACGTTTTTGTGGTATATTTATAAGGACAAATAAAACAAAATATGATAAAATATTACTTGAGAATTATTTTAATAATTATAAGTACGCATATAATAATGTACAGTTTTACTAATAAATTTAGTAAAACTTGTTTTTAAATAATTAAAACATAAAGGATATGATAATATATATGATAAATGAACAAAATTATTCAGCAACTCTAACCAGTGATGCTTTTCTATATTATGAACTCAAACAGGTATTAAAACTTAAAGTTCAAGGGCTTACTGATGCACAAATTAGAGAAACAGTTATAGATGAAAATATATTCCAATATAAATCTAAAAAAAGTGCAAGCAGATTGCTTTCTTCTGTAATGAGAAGAGTTAGAATTTTGGACGATAATTTAATAAAAATGGTAATAGATGAACCAATTGAGGTTGGAAAGATAGTAAATTTATATGCAATTATGAAAACCAGCAGACTGTTTTTTGAGTTTATGAATGAAGTTATTAAAGAAAAGTTAGAGTATAGGTATGAAATATTAGATAAAAAAGACATTAATATTTTCTTTACGGCTAAATCAGAGCAAAGTGATATTGTGGCTGGGTGGTCAGATGAAACGATAAGCAAACTAAAACAAGTGATACTTAAAATATTATCAGAAGTAGGTATTATACAAGAAATTAAAACGGGAAAGTTAAGCAGGCTCATAATTCCAATAGAGCTTAAGGAATATCTAATTGGATTAGGAGATAAAATATATATCCAAGCTATGGGAGAATATACTGACTAAGGAAGTGAAAACTTTGAAGATATTATATGATAAACTACAGAAAATTATTGATAGAATTAAGGATGAAAGGTTCATTGATGGTACAGGTTTAGGAAATGAAATCAGTTATTATATCTTTGATTATGACCCAAAGGAAGAATTAGTAGTTAGAAAATATATTATGCACATAAAAAAAGAGTTAAATAAGGTCGGTTCAAATAGAAAGGTCATAGAGTTTGATTTATATAAAATGTTTATAGAACTTTTAAAAGAAGAGGACATTTTTGAACAAATTATTTTTTTGGAAAAAACTGAAGGTAAGGATTATGTTCTTAATGCAGTTACTCCTTTTATTACACCTGAAATGTTCGCTGAGAAGATAAATACTGAATCACAAGAATATGACATTATATTTTTGACTGGTATAGGAAAAGTATATCCATTTATGCGTTCACATAACATTTTGAATGTGTTACAACCATATTTTAGCAAAAAACCAATTGTAGTTTTTTATCCTGGTGAGTATAGTGGTCAAGACCTTACCTTGTTTGGAAAGTTCAAAGATGAAAATTATTATAGAGCGTTTCCATTGATTATAGATTAATAATGCATTAAATATTAATAAAAAATTTTAAGTATTGGAATGAAAATTTTGGAGGGGCAAAATGATTATTAGAGATATGTTTTCAAGGAAGATAAACCGAGAAATAAGTGGAGTTGTTAAGGTAGCACAAACCGATGAAAAAAAGATTTATCAAGAGTTAGACGAATATGTTGTAACAAGAGAAATTTCAAAACATTTATCTAAATTTTATGAAAATTACAGTAGAAGTATAAATGGAAAAACAGATAAAATGGGAGTTTGGATTTCTGGTTTCTTCGGAAGTGGTAAGTCTCACTTATTAAAGATACTTTCTTATTTATTAAATAATGAAGTAATTAAAGGTAAACATGCTATTGAATACTTTAACGATAAAATAAATGACCCTATATTGTTTGCTGAGATGCAAAAGGCTTCTAAAATCAATACAGAAACAATTCTTTTCAATATAGATTCGAAAAATCCCATTAATAATAAAAGTAAAGAAGAGGCAATACTTAGGATATTTGTAAAGGTATTTAATGAGCATAAGGGCTTGTGTGAAGAGATACCTGGTGTAGCTTATATGGAACAACAATTAATTAAAGATGGCGTGTATGAAGAATTTAAACAGGAGTTCTATAAGCAAAGAAACAAAGAGTGGTTACATAGAAGGAATGCTTTTTTCTTAGATAAGGATTATGTAGCTAAGTCTATTTCAAATGTTCTTAACATATCTCTTGAAAGTGCAAATGAATATGTTAGAAAAGGTGTTATGGAATATGATGTTAGCATTGACAAATTTGCAAAAGATGTAAAGGAATATATTGATAGTAAAGGCGATAACTTTCACCTTATTTTTCTCGTGGATGAAATAGGACAATACATAGGTGATAATTCTACACTTATGTTAAATCTTGAAACAGTAGCCGAAGACTTAGGAACATTTTGCAATGGTAAAGCATGGATAATGGTAACTTCACAAGAAAGTATCGATTCATTATTTAATGTTAAGGGAAATGATTTTTCAAAAATTCAAGGAAGATTTAATACAAGACTAAGTTTATCATCAATTTCAGTCGATGAAGTTATTAAGAAGCGTATACTCGATAAAGAACAAAATGCAGTTTATCTTCTTAAAGATTTGTACAGAGAAAAAAGTGCAATTCTTAAAAACCTAATAAGTTTTGATAATGCGAGAAAAGATTTACTTGGATATTCTGATGAACAGGAATTTGTTGACGTTTATCCATTTGTACCATATCAATTTAAAATTCTTCAAAATGTATTTGAACAAGTAAGAAAGCATGGTAGTTCTGGTAAGCATTTGTCAGAAGGTGAAAGGTCAATGATTTCTGCATACCAAGAATCTGCATTGAAATTTGCTGAAGAAAAGGAAGGATTTTTAGTGCCTTTTTATGCTTTCTATGATACTATAGATGAATTTTTAAACCCGACTATTTCAAGGGTTATAGCAAGGGCATCTGAAAACCCAGAACTGAAGGATAATCCAATTAATATCCAAGTATTAAAAATTCTATTTTTAATCAAATATTTAAGTGATGAAATACCAGGTAACATAGATAACATTTCAACTCTCATGGTTAACAATATTGATGAAGATAAATTAGAACTTAAGAATAGAATTAAAGAAGCACTAAGAAAATTACAATCAAATACATTAATACAAAAAAATGGTGATGATTATATATTCCTAACTGACGATGAACAGGATGTTAACAGGGAAATAAAGGATGAAAAACCAGAAGAAGAGGTTTTAAAAAAGGTACTTTCTAACTATGTTTTTCAAGGTATATATGATGACCCTAAATATAAATATTCAAAAGTATATTCTTTCCCTTTCAATAAAAAGATGGATGAAAAAGAATACGGAAATCAAACAAATAGTATTGGGATAAATATATTAACTCCACTTTCAGATAGTTATTATAAAAGTGATGAAGAATTAATTTTGAAATCTTCTATGAATAAAGAAATGATTATAAGGCTTGCTGGAAGCGACAATTATATAGAGGAATTAAATGAAGCTTTAAAGATAAATTCTTATATTAAGAAGAAAAATATAAACTCGCTTCCTGAAAATATCCAAGCTATTATCGCTACAAAAAAAGGTGAAATGAGATTAAGAGAAACAAGGACAAAAGAATTATTAGAGAATGCACTAATACAAGGAACATATTTCATTAACGGAGAAAAAGTAGATATTAAAAGCAATTCTGCACGAGAAAAAATAGGTTCAGGATTTAGCATACTTGTAAATAGTGTTTATTATAAATTGGATTATATTAAAACTTATTTAGCAAGCGAAAATGAAATAGCTGTTTTATTAAAAAATAATGAAGAACAATTGGAATTTATTGATGATTACAATAATGAATTAGCTGAAAAAGAGATATTTGATTTTATTTGTCTACAAGAGGATAATCACCAACAGATTAGAATGAAGTTGATTTTGGGTAGATTCAGTGATGCTCCATATGGTTGGAACAACATAGATATATCGGGTATAGTTGCAAAATTATTTAAAGAACAAAAAATCAAACTGATGCTGAGTGGTGAATTCTTAGAGGTTGATAATATTAACAAAGTCGTTGACTCATTAACCAAATCATCAGAAGTAGATAAAGTTTTAATCAATAAAAAGAAAAAAGTAGATGAAATGCTAATTAAGATAGTAAAAAATATAGCTTTAGATGTTTTTGGAAGAATAAACCTGCCAGATGATGAAGATGGGTTAGCTAAAGAAATTAAGGAAAGAATCAATAATAAAACAATCGAAATGAAAGGCTATCTAAACAGATATCAAAACAAAAAGTATCCAGGTAAAGGCTTATTCCAAAAGGGATTAGATATTTTTAAAGATGTAGTACAAAATAAAGATAATCTAAGTTTCTTTACAGCATTAAAAGAAAAGGAAGATGAATTAATTACTTGGATAGATGATTTAGCCTATGCTACAGCTTTCTTTGATAATCAAATTGAAATATTTGATAAGGGATTAGAAGTATCAAAAAAATGTGCTGAAAATAAAGATTATTTAAACGACAAAATTAATAATGAAGTTAAAAAATTAGATGATATTTTACATGACCCTATACCTTATAAGAATATAAGAAATATAGTAGACATAGTACAAGCGATAGATAAAGAGTTTAATATAATCATCGATGAAAAAAGACTTGAAGCTAAAAATAGAATAAAGATAGATTATGACTATTGCTTACTAAAGTCTAATCAATATGGTGTAAGTATTGAAACAGGGAAGATTATAGAAGCTTATTATAATAATTTAATTTTAAAAGCAGATGAATATACAGATATATTTAAAATTGATGCTTCAATAACTCAAAGTAAAAATAGAAAAGATAGCTATGAGCAGATGATTAATAAAGAAATAGCTGATTATCAAAAAAAGATTGAAGATGATGCTAAAAATCATGGGGTAATAGGAGAAAGTCCTGATAAGGCTATTAAAAAGGTAGAGAAAAAGATTGAAAAGGTTAGTGTTACAAAACTTGTTGCAATAAAAACTTTGAAGACAGAAGAAGACATTGATATATATGTAAGGGAACTTAAAAATAAGCTAAAGCAGATAATAAAAGAAAACAAAGAAATTGAAATTGAACAATAAACAATAGGGAAGTAATTTCCCTATTTATTTTCAACTACAGGAGGGGTATTGTGAACAAGAATGCACTTAAAATTTTTGCTATTAATGCAAGAAAAGAGTTAATAGAAAAAATACAAATAAAAGCAATGCAGTATGGAATTGATAAAGATAATATTAAAGGCTCAAAAATTCAAAGCAGTGATTCAGTAGTTATAAACGGAAAGCCATTAGGCAAAGAAGAAAAACATCAAAGAGAGAAGCTAATATTAAAAATAAAGTCTATAAATGAAGCTGGTGAAGACGGCTACAATCAGGTTATAGAAGAAGTTGCTTATACTTGGTTCAATAGATTTACTGCTCTTAGATTTATGGAAGTTAATGATTATTTACCAACAAGAGTAAGAGCTTTATCATCATCAACTGGAAGTGCAGAACCAGACTTGATTAAGGAAGCAAGTAATGTAAATCTTCCAGTTGACAAGCAGAAGATATATGAAATGAAGTTAAACAATGAATTAGATGGATTATTTAAGTATATGATAATAGCACAATGTAATGATTTAAATAAGTCACTGCAATTTATGTTTGAAAAAATAGGTCATTATACAGAATTACTATTTCCAGATGGCTTATTAAGTGAAGGTGCATTTATTAGAAAACTTACAGATATAGATACTATAACTGAAAAAGATTGGAAAGATATTGAGATAATCGGATGGTTATATCAATATTATATATCTGAAGAAAAAGATAGAGTAATACAAGCTAAAAAGAAATATAAAAAGGATGAAATCCCGTTCGCTACACAACTCTTTACACCTGATTGGATTGTAAGGTATATAGTACAAAATTCGTTAGGAAGATATTGGGTTGAATCACATCCTGAGCATAGTGATTTAAAGAAGAATTGGGAGTTTTATCTTGAAAATCCCAATCCAGAACCAGATTTTGAAGAGAAGCTAAAACCTTATATAAATAAAGAATTAAAAGTTGAAGATATTAAATGTTTTGACCCTGCAATGGGTAGTGGTCATATACTTGTATATATGTTTGACGTTTTATATGAGATATATGAAAAATGTGGATATATGAACAGGGAAATACCGAAACTTATTATTGAAAATAATTTATATGGATTAGATATTGATGATAGGGCATATCAACTTGCTTGTTTTGCAGTTATCATGAAAGGGATGCAATATAACAATAGATTACTAAGAAATATTGAAAAAGAAGCTAAAAGAACTGGCAAAGAAGGAATTAACATTAATTTAGCTTCTATACAGGAAACAAATAATCTCAATAATGATGAAATTATATATATTGCAGGTGAAAATTCAGGTGAAAATTATGACAAGACAAAAGTTTTTGTTGAGTTGTTTAGAAATGCAAAGGTATATGGGTCACTTATTAGGATTAATGAATTTGATAAAGAATTCTTTCATAAAAGGTTAGAATATATTAAAGATAATCCAGCTGTAGATATTATGCAAGATGAAAGTAGAAACAAGATTATTGATAGACTTCCAGACTTACTAAAACAAGCGGATATTATGTCAAAAATTTATGATATATTATCAACTAACCCACCTTATATGGGAAGTAAATATATGAGTTCTGATTTGTCTGAATTTATACAAAATAATTATCCAGAAACAAAGTCTGATACATTTTCAGCATTTATGGAATTATGTATGAAAAGTGTAAAGCCAAATGGACATTTAGGATTATTAACTCCATTTGTATGGATGTTTATTTCTTCTTATGAAAAATTAAGAACATATATCGTTCAAAATAAAAATATAAGTTCATTGATACAACTTGAATATAATGCATTTCCAGAAGCATGCGTTCCTGTTGCGACTTTTACTTTAAGGAACTACAATATAGATATACCTGGAGAATATATTAAGCTATCAGATTTCACAGGAAGTGAAAATCAACCTATCAAGGCATTAGAAGCGGTGAAAAATACAAATATAGAATTTAGATATACAAATAATAGTAACAGTTTTATAAAAATTCCTGGTTTCCCTATTGCTTATTGGGTAAATAAAAAGGTTATTAACATTTTTCAAAACAATAGTAATATATCTAATTATTTTATACCTAAGTTTGGAATGTCTGTAGGAGATACTGAAAGATATAGGATGTTTTTACCGCGAAAATTTATC
>DIOL01000003.1:0-166 GCA_002423895.1 Bacteroidales bacterium UBA5515
ATCGTAGCTTTCCTCGTCGCGCATGAGCCCTTCAAGGAACTGGCATGGAGAGAAGACAAAATCATCCTCGACTTCTGTGGCGTCTTTAAAAGAAACTAGATCATATGGAACAGAAAAAACGAGTCATACTCGTCTTCGGCACACGCCCCGAAGCCATCAAGGTGGC
>DIOL01000003.1:192-6577 GCA_002423895.1 Bacteroidales bacterium UBA5515
AAGATTACCAACGGTGTGAGCGTTGTGTATGATGTGAAGGGGATTTTGAGCGAAGAGGTGATTGACGGGAAGTTGTAAAAGATTATAAGAATGGAACAAAAAAAACGAATAATGCTCGTCTTCGGTACACGTCCGGAAGCCATCAAAGTGGCACCTTTGGTAAAAGCTTTTCAAAAACATACTGAAAGATTTGAAACCATTGTCTGTGTAACAGGCCAACACCGCGAGATGCTCGACCAGGTCTTGCATCTGTTTGAAATTGTGCCCGATTATGACCTCAACATCATGAAACAGGGGCAGGATCTCTATGATGTTACTGCACGTGTATTGACCGGCCTGCGCGATGTCTATCAGGAAGCAAAGCCCGATGTGGTATTTGTGCACGGTGATACAACCACCTCCATGGCCGCTGCGCTAGCTGCCTTTTATCAACAGATTCCTGTTGCTCATATTGAAGCAGGGTTAAGAACTCATAATATTTACAGTCCATGGCCTGAGGAGATGAACAGGCAGATTACAAGCAGGATATCGGCATTCAACCTGGCTCCTACACCTCTAAGCAAAAAGAACTTACTTAAGGAGGGTGTTGATGAATCTACTATTACTGTAACAGGTAATACTGTTATTGATGCGTTGTACTTGGTATTAGATAAAATCAAGAGTGATAAGAGCCTTCAGTCGGAAATAAAAGAGACTCTACTAGAGAGTGGATTACCAGATGAGATGGTAGAGGACTTTATGTCACCACTACCTAACAAGCGTAAATTGGTACTTATTACTGGGCATAGAAGGGAGAACTTTGGTGACGGTTTTATCAATATGTGCAATGCTATAAAAACCCTTACAGAGAAGTATCCTGATGTGGATTTTGTTTATCCTATGCACTTGAACCCTAATGTTCGTAAGCCTATTAAAGAGATATTCGGTGAAGCAGCAGTTTCCAAGAATATAGAAGAGAAGTCTGCTGATACTAATATACATTTTATAGAGCCGCTGGAGTACCTTCCTTTTGTGTATCTGATGAATCAAAGCACATTGGTGCTAACTGATAGCGGCGGTATTCAGGAAGAAGCCCCCGGCTTAGGTAAACCAGTTTTGGTTATGCGCGACACAACAGAGCGCCCCGAAGCTGTAGAAGCCGGCACAGTGAAGCTTGTTGGCACAAATTACGACTTAATTGTTACCGAAACCTCACGTTTGTTAGACGACCAAGAATATTACAATACTATGTCGAAAGCAAACAATCCCTATGGCGATGGTCAGGCTTGTGAGAGGATTATTGAGTTTATGAAAGGACGTTAAATATTATCGTTGAATTTCCTATAAAGCCTATATGATTTGTGTAACTGATAATGCATTATGAGCCTTAGGAAACAAGCTTTTTCAGGCATAAAGTGGACTACTACTGCCTCTATAGTTAATTCTTTTGTTCAATTAATTCAATTAGCTATTTTAACTCGATTACTTGAACCTACAGATTTTGGTTTAATGGCTTTAGTGATGGTCGTTATTGGCTTTAGTGAAATGTTTATTGATATGGGTCTTTCAAATGCAATTATCTATAAACAAAATATTAATAATGAGCAATTAAGCTCTCTTTATTGGTTGAATATTATTATTGGAATTTTCTTTTACATTATATTAATAATCATTTCCCCTTATATTTCCATCTTATATGATAATCAAAGTCTTAAAGCATTAATAAACCTTGTAGCAATTACGTTCCTGATAAAGCCTTGGGGACAACAATTTATGGTTTTGCTACAAAAAAACCTGAAATTTAATGCTATTTCTATTACAGATATAATATCAAGGCTTATTTCTTTTGTTGTAGTTATTGTATTAGCGTTTAACAACTTCGGGGTTTATTCATTGGCAATTGGCTCAATAATAGCTGCTGTATTTTCAACTATAGGATATAATTTTTATGGAAGAAATTTATATAAGCCAAAACTTTATCTAAAAATAGGCCACCTCAATCAATTTCTTAGTTTTGGTCTTTACCAAATGGGTGAAAAACTTATTAGTTATTTTTCTACTCAATTTGATACAATTTTAATTGGCAAGCTATTAGGAGTCGAAATATTAGGTTTATACAATGTAGCAAAGAATTTAGTAAGTAAGCCTTCAAGTATAATTAATCCTGTTGTTACAAAAGTTGCATTTCCATTAATGTCAAAATTATCTGATAATATTTCACAATTAAAAAGTGTTTTTTTGACTACCATGAGATATCTCTCATTTGCGAATTTTCCAGTTTATTTTCTTATTATTATTTTAGCTAGACCGATAATAATTACTTTGTTCGGTAATGATTGGATTGAAGTTACCCCAATTGTTCAAATATTGTCTTTAACATATTTATTACGTTCAGTTGGAAATCCGTCAGGAAGTTTATTGCTTTCTAGAGGTAAAGCAAATGTTGCATTTTACTGGAATCTAACATTGTTTGTTTTTTACCCTATTAGTATTTTTATTGGCAGTTACTGGGGTATAACAGGGATTGCTTGGGGTACATTAGTTTTACAAGTATTATTGCTATATCCTAACTGGAAATATATTGTTTATAATACATGCAATGCAGACTTTACCGAATATTTTGGAGTATTAAGTTCCCCTTTAATTATTTCTTCGTTATCTTTGATATTTCCTTATTTATCCTTAAAGTATATTGATAATAATATTTTAGCATTATTATTAGGAGGTGTTGGATTTATAATAGTATTCATTCTACTCATTAGAATTCTTTTGCCAAATACATATAAAGAGATCAACAATATTATTTTCAACACCATAAAATTTGGTGAAAAACAAAGAAATATATGAATATTGCAATAATTACAACATGGTTTCCCGCAGGAGCGGGATATGTTTCTAAAGCTTATCAGCAAATATTAGAAAAAGAAAACAATGTTTTTATCTATGCACGAGGTGGACAAGTTATGAAAGAGCACCCAGAATGGGATGCACCTAATGTAACGTGGGCTCCAAGGCGTAAAAACCAAATACGCACCCAACATTTTATAAAATGGCTCAAAAACAATAAAATAGATATAGCATTCTTCAATGAACAAAGATATTGGAAACCCGTATTGGAAGCAAAAAAAATAGGAGTTTGTATAGGAGCATATATCGATTATTATACACAAGAAACCGTTCAAGCTTTCGAAATCTACGATTTTTTAATTTGTAATACCAAACGTCATTTTTCAGTTTTTAGTTGGCACAATAATGTCCATTATATTCCTTGGGGTACGGACATATCAATTTTTAAACCGAAAGAGAATAAAATTGTAAATCAACCTACATTTATTATTAGTGCTGGATGGCAGCCTATGAAAAAATTAGACCGACGTGGGTCACTCTTAGCTTTAGAAGCATTTCAGAAAGTAAAAGGAGCCTGTAAATTGATAGTTTACAGCCAAGTAGAAGAGAATAAATTTTCTGAAACCTGGACTAAACTACTAAAAGATAATCGAATAGAAATTAGAGTTGGTACTTTTGATCCATTTCCTTTTACTGAAGGTGATGTATATTTATATCCTTCAAGATTGGATGGTATTGGATTAACATTACCCGAGGCTTTAAGTTCTGGATTATGTGCAATTACCACTAATAATGGTCCAATGAATGAATTTGTTAAAGATAACTATAATGGATTATTAGTTGATGTTGAAAATTATTTAGGTCGGTATGATGGTTATTATTGGGCTGAATCGGTATGTAATGTTGATTCTTTAGCTGAGAAAATTCAATTTTATATTGATAATGTATCTTTGGTCCAAAAACATAAGAATAATGCTAGAGATTTTGCATGTAATTATTTAGACTGGAGCAAAAATGCAAGTGATTTATCTCGGATTTTTATTTCGGCTTATGAGAATAAGAACAATTTTTTTGATAATGAATTAAATCGACTACTAAAAAAAATAGATTCTAAGCTAAGTGTATCCATGTTGTCATTAATATATTATTTTTTTCGTAAAAGGTGAGTTTTATGAAGAAAAGAATAAAAATACTTTTTATTCATCATGGTGCCGGTATTGGAGGTGCACCAATAAGTTTAAGAAATTTAATCTTAAACTTGAATATTGATAAATACCAGTGTAAAGTACTTTGTTTACGTCCTGGAAGTCATATAAAATTATTTGAAGATGCTGGAATTGATACAGAGTTAATTACAGCACCAAAACGTTTCTTTTCACATACACAAACAGGAAGGAAACAATGGTACTATTTTCCTTATCTTATCCCAATTTTAATAGAATGGGTTTACACTGCATTCTATTTTGCGCCTAAACATTTGAAAATGCAAGATTGTGACATTATTCATTTAAACTCACATGTCTTGAGTAGCTGGGCATTCGCTGCAAAAAAAAGAAATTTTAAAGTTATTATGCATAATAGAGAAGCAATAACTAAAGGTTATTTGGGGATTCGATACATAATTCTAAAAACGTTAATATCTAAGTACTGTGATTTTATAATAAATATTAGTGAAGACAATAAAAAGAGACTGGGATTAATAAATAAATCTACTGTAATATACAATTTTGTTGATATACCAAAAGAGTATCGCTTAACAATGAGTAATGCTAAAGACCAAAAGAAAATATTATATTTAGGCGGATCGGCATCAATAAAAGGGTTTGATACGCTTGTTGATTCATTAAAATTCTTGGATGAAGGTATTGTAGTTCAAATAGCTGGACATATTAATAAAACTCCTAATGATATTTTACAAAGAAATATAGTGAAATATATAAAGGAAGTTATTACAAAAAAAAATAAAAGAATTGAGATTATTGAAAATTCAAGTAATACAGAAATATTAGGTGTCTTAGACAATCCCTATCCTTATATTGATGGCTGTGATATACTCATTACACCTTTTAAAATTGAACATTTTTCAAGACCTGCAATTGAAGCTTTTGCTTATGGAAAACCAGTTATTGGAAGTGATGTGGAAGGCATGGAAGAAATAATAGATCATGAATTAAATGGATTATTAATAAGAAAAAATATGCCAATAGATCTGGCTAGAGCAATAAATAGATTATGTAATGAACCAATTATAGCTCAGAGTTTTGGAGATAATGGCAGAAAAAAAGCAATAGATCAATTTAGTGTAAAACCAAATATACAAAAGATTGAAATGATATACACCCAACTTATGAATAATTCATCAAGTATGCAAGTAAAGTAAGTCTTTCCTTAAAGAAGAAAAAATAGGAATATTTTTATGTTGTATAATAAAAGTTAGTAATGATTACAATAATTACAGTTAGTGTTTTCTCCGTATTTCTCGCATTTATGGGAAAGTATAAGAAATTTAAATTTCTGTTTGAAGTAGCTTTTATTATTATATTTTTATTTACTGCTTTACGTTTCAACTTTGGGAGAGATTATTTAAATTACTATGACCTATTTATGTCAATAAGTAAGTACCAAAGTATAAAAGATATAAATTTTGATAATTTTAAAGTTGAACGAGGTTGGGTTATTCTTAACTTTTTATTTAAGCCCATTGGATTTTTTGGTTTAATTTTTGTTCTTTCTGCATTTATAAGTTTTACATACTATTCACTAATTAAAAAATATGTCTCTCCAAATTACTATTGGTTTGCAATTTTTATCTTCGCCTTTAGTACTGATATTATGTGGATGCAGTTTTCAGCAATCAGACAAGCTTTATCTATTACAATTTTTATTTATTCCGTAAAATATATTACCAAGACAAATAAACCTCTATTATTTGTTTTATTTAATTTATTTGGTTCTTTGTTTCATACAAGTGCTTTATTTATGGTTCCACTGGTGATTTTTTCTTTTAATAAGTTAAGAAATAATAAAATATTGGGAGCTTTAATAATGGCAAGTTTTTGGTTATTATTATTATTAGGTGAAAAATACTTTAGTCGTTTGTCAATGTTAACGGCTATAATATCTGGTGATAGTTATACAAACTTATTTGATATTGAGAGAGATACTTCTGTTACATTTATTGGAGGTGTTGCATGGAGTTTAATATTATTTATAGTGATTTACTATTTAAGAAAGCAAGATGATAAGATTAAAAATTTTTTTTATTTGTCTTCATTTCACAGTATGATTTATGTGGTGACACCTCTAATACAGTTAGCAGATAGAATGGGTTATTATTTTGCTCCATTTACCATAATTACATTTCCATTTATTTTGCAAAGTGAAAAAAAAAGAATAATTAAGGTAGCTATCATGTTTATTTACATTGCGTTTTTATTAAATAGGCTAATTGACTTTTCGGGACTTGAATGGGTTATTGCTGGATTTTCTGAATATAAAACTATTTTAAGTAAATAAGATGATGAGTAATAATAATTCTAATTAGGGTCTGCTGAATAAT
>DIOL01000027.1 GCA_002423895.1 Bacteroidales bacterium UBA5515
CCTTATTCAGGACGGGTCAAACCAAAGTATAAATCTAATAAATCAAGATATAAATCTAATATAATGGCATTATGTTCTCAGTTTAATGCCATTATACTTATCATTTAATGGCATTATAGTTATGGTTTAATGGCATTATACTGATATTATAATGGCATTAAACTAATTTTATATAAGGTTTGGCGAGTTCAATAGCCTATATAAAGAGATAATAATAAGATAAATACAGGTATAATATAGAATCTCATCCAAATATTGAATTTCTGCAAAAAAAATATTTGTTGATTTATTGTAAATTCATATTTCTCTACTCCTTTTTATTACTATGAGGATAAAATATATTACTTTTGCATGATAATGAATTTAGAAAGACACTTAACACATCCAATTTTTCAAATTGTTCAATCCGTTTCCAAAAAAATGGGAATTAAATCCTATGTTGTTGGAGGATGGGTTAGAGATATTATTCTTAAAAGAGAAAGTAAGGACATAGACATTGTTTGCTTGGGTAGTGGAATTGAATTAGCTAAAGAGGTTGCTAAACAAATTGGTGGGGATTGTAACGTGTCTGTATTTAAGAATTTTGGAACTGCAATGATTAATTTTTTAGTTAAAGATTATTATTGGCAGATTGAATTTGTTGGAGCAAGAAAAGAAAGCTATAATAGAGATAGTCGTAAGCCTATTGTTGAGGATGGAACATTGGAAGACGATCAAAACAGAAGAGATTTCACCATTAATGCTATGGCTATTTCCTTAAATGAAGAAGATTATGGAGAGCTTATTGATCCATTTAATGGATTAGTTGATTTAGAAAATGGTATTATCAAAACTCCACTTGATCCTGACATAACTTTTTCTGATGATCCTTTGAGAATGTTTAGAGCAATTCGTTTTGCAACTCAGCTAAATTTCTCAATTCATAACGATACTTTTGATGCAATAGTTAGAAATGCTTACAGAATTGAAATTCTTTCTGGAGAGAGAATTATTGAAGAAGTAAACAAGATTATACTTTCGCCAAGAGCTTCAATGGGATTCAAATTACTTGACCGCTCTGGTTTATTGAAATTATTTTTCCCTGAAATGACAGCTCTAAAAGGAGTTGATAAGGTTGGAGAGAAAGCACATAAGGATAATTTTAAACATACACTTGAAGTATTAGATAATATTTCAAAGGAAACTGATAATCTATGGTTACGCTGGGCTGCCATCTTGCATGATATTGCTAAACCCCAAACAAAACGTTTTGAACCAAAAATTGGATTTACTTTTCATGGACACGAAACAAGAGGAGCTAAAATGATTCCTTATCTTTTCAGAAGAATGAAGCTACCTTTAAATGAAAATATGAAATATGTTCAAAAATTGGTTAGCCTTCATCTTAGACCGCAAATTCTAATTAAGGACGAGGTAACTGATTCTGCTGTAAGAAGACTTCTGTTTGATGCAGGAGAAGATGTTGATGACTTAATGAGACTTTGCCATGCTGATATCACAACAAAAGACTATAATAAGATAGTTCGCTATAGAGAAAACTTCAAAAAGGTTACTCAAAAACTTTTGGAACTAGAGGAGAAAGACCGTTTACGCAATTTCCAACCTCCAGTTAGTGGAGAAGATATTATGGAAGTTTTTGGAATATCACCTTGCAAAGAGATTGGGATTATTAAAACTATAATTAAGGATGCTATATTGGATGGAGCAATTCCAAATGAAAGAGATGCTGCACTTAATTTAATGTACAAAGAAGCTCAAAAGCTTGGCTTAAAACCTAAACATTTGATAAACACATAGGAGTTTTGCAAACGATATGAAAGCGAATAATAAGAGGCTAATAGTTTTGACTGGAGCAACTGCTGTTGGTAAAACAAAAGAAGCTATTAATTTGGCAAAGACTCTAAATACTGAAATAATTTCTGCAGACTCTCGACAATTCTATAAAGAGTTAAACATTGGTGTTGCAACTCCTTCAAAAGAAGAACTTGAAGAAGTAAAACATCATCTCATTGGTCATATTTCAATAAATGATGATTATAATGTAGTATTATATGAAAAAGATGCCCTTGAAAGGATTGAAATTCTATTTAAAACTTATGACACTTTAATACTCACTGGAGGAAGTGGAATGTATATTGATGTGGTTTGTAATGGTATTGATTCTCTTCCTGATGTTGATATTGAAATTAGAAATGAACTAAATAGGATTTTCAAAGAAGAAGGTCTTGCTATTTTGCAGGAAGAACTGAAAGAAAAAGATATTGAATACTATAATATTGTTGACAAGCAGAATCACATGAGACTAATTCGTGCATTGGAAGTTATTCGTCAAACAGGAAATACTTTTTCTTTTTACAGAACAAATAAAAAAGCTCAAAGAAATTTCGAAATCGTTAAATTTGCTCTTCAAAGAGAACGTTCTGAATTGATTGAAAGAATAAACAAAAGAGTTGATTTAATGATGGAGGATGGTTTATTGGAAGAAGCAAAGACTGTTTATCCATACAAACACCTATCAGCTCTTAACACAGTCGGCTACAAAGAGCTATTTAAGTACTTTGATGGAGAAATTTCTTTAGAAAATGCTATTGAAGATATTAAAACAAATACAAGAAGATATGCAAAACGTCAAATGACTTGGTTTCGTAAGGATAAAGAGTACATTTGGCTCGATGCAAAAAATCTAATTAACTGGAAGGAGGTTTTATATGAACAAAAATAATCCTTATTTAAATAAAAATATCCTTGATATATTTTCTAATAAGCTTGACTTATTTTTCTATATCCTTTGTTTTTTTTCTTTTTTGTTTTTCTCCCCTATTTCCTTTGCACAAGAAAACTTAATCTTCAATCCATCTTTTGAAGAATACTACGCTTGCCCACAAAAAATTGAGCCCTATGGTTATATGTCGCAGGCTGTTGCCTGGTGGCAACCAACCGGTGGAAGTGCAGATTATTATAATAAATGTGGAAGCAAACAATGTAATGTTCCCAAAAACAAACTTGGCATCCAAATGCCACATACTGGAGTTGGAATGGTTGGAATTTACAGTTCAAAGACCGATTATAGAGAATATATTCAAACAGAATTGAAAGATTATTTAAAAGAAGGTGAAACATACAAGCTTACTTTTTATGTTAGTTTAAGTGAATATTCTGCAGGAGCTGTTGCAACACTTGGAGGATTATTTACAAAAAACAGAATTGAGGAGAAAACTCGACAAATGCTAACCGACAAGATCACTATTGAGTACGAAAAAGGTGTTAGCCAATCCATATCAACCTATTTAAAGCCTCAAGTGGTTAATCATTATAGCAATCCAATTATTAATGTGGAAGATTGGACTAAAATAGAGGGAGAATTTATTGCAGATGGAGGAGAAAAGTTCCTTACCATTGGCAATTTTTATCCTGCTCCTCAAAGCAATGTTGTGGACTTGCCTTATCTTACTTATCTTCTACCTGGAGCTTATTATTATATTGATGATGTTTCTGTTTATTGTTTAACCTGCAAAGAAAAAGAAATAATAGCAAATGACGTTGTGGTTACTAAAACTAAAGATGAACCTAAATTTGAAGTAGGTCAAGTTGTTATTATGGAGAATATTTTCTTTGAATTTGACAAGAGTATTCTTCTTCCTCAATCTTATGTTGAGCTACATAATCTTATAAATATTCTGAATAAGAATCCAAATATGAAGATTGAACTTTCTGGACACACAGACAACAAAGGTTCAGATAACTATAACGCAAAACTTTCTCACAACAGAGTTAAAGCAGTGTATGATTATTTAATTAATCATGGAATTGAAAAGGAAAGATTGGATTATAAATCATATGGGGCAAAACAACCTATTGCTGACAACAAAACAGATGAAGGGAGAGCAAAGAATAGAAGAGTTGAATTTAAAATTATTTCATTATAATGAGCGAGAAACAAATCTTTCCATTTATTGAACAGAGAATAGAGAACTATTGTCAAACTTATGTTAGTAAGGAAGATGATTCCCTGAGTGAACTTAACGAAAAAACCAAAGAACTTTTTATTCATCCACATATGATTAGTGGAAATTGGCAAGGAACTCTTTTAAGTCTTATTAGCAATCTTGTTAAGCCCAAATATATTTTGGAATTAGGAACATTTAGTGGATATTCTGCTCTTTGCCTGGTTAAAGGTCTTGCACCTGATGGAAAACTTCATACTATTGAGTGGAAAGAAGAGTATGAGGAATTTCTTCTTAATTTATTTAAAGAAAACAAGGTTGAAGATAAAATCCAATTACATATTGGTAAGGCTTTAGACATTATTCCTACAATTGAAGAAGAATTTGATATTGTTTTTATTGATGCAGACAAAGCAAACTATCCTGCTTATTATGATTTATGTATTGAAAAGCTTCGCAAAGGTGGTTTAATGATTGCTGACAATGTTCTCTGGTATGGTAAAATTGCTTTGGAACCAATGCCAAAAGACAAACAGACTGTTGGTATTCATAGTTTCAATCAAAAAATTACAGAAGATCCAAGAATGGAAAACCTAATCATTCCATTAAGAGATGGATTGATGATTGGAAGAAAAATCTAATACTTTTTGTAAATCTTATCTATTACCAGTTATAAGGAGAAGCCATAAGAAAATTATTTTGATGGCTAAAAGGTCCATAAGTTGGGCTGAAAGCACTTAATGGGCTTCCGTATCTATATGGTAAAAGACTGTAAGGATTATTTGTTTCAACAAAAGTGAATCCAAAATTAAAATAAGAATTCTTAGATATCTGATAAGTTAAATTGGCATCAAATCCATAAGTGTAAAGATTATCTCTAATGCCAAGAGTGTTGGGATTTGCCATTGGACTAAAATTATCCCAAAAAGCTGTAAGAGAAACCATAAGTCGTGGATTTATTTCAAAATCCATTCCAACATAAGCCATATTCCTTTTATAGCGATTTTCATAAGGAGCTTTATCCTCTGGAGGAGTTTGATTTTTTGGAAAATTTATCCAGCTATCTCCAGTAAGTATTCCTGCTCTAAGCCAAGATTGGGAATTTACTTTCATTACAACTGATGGCGCAATATAAGTTGAAATAAAATTTTCTGAAAAGAAACCCTTTCCAAAAGATGTGCCCATTTCAATTTTAAATTGTATTGGGTCTTCTTCAAAATAAGGCAAAGCATTCACTTGTGATGAATCACTTATTGTGTCTTTTTCCAAGTTAGTAACTTGCTCTTGAGAGTAAGCAATCAAACTTATAAATGACAGGATTAATATTGAGAAAACTTTTTTCATAATTCTTTAACGCAAATTCTCTTTTATTTAGTGTTTAGAATTAAGATTTTACTTGTAGAATTTTAGTATTTAACTTTATTTGAGAAAAGATTCATATAGTAAGCCAAAGTAAAGGAAATAACATGTTGTACTGGAGCTTTTGGAGCAGGAATATTTAAGTATTCAAAAGAATTGGCAGCATTAAAAATATTCTTAGCTTCATATCTTCCTGTAAAGTCATAATCATAGTTATACAAAGGAGTTAAACTATATTGATAAGATAAAGTAAGCTGAAAAGCTTTATATTCAAAACCTAAACCTGCTTCAAATCCAAATTCAAAACGATTTGTTCCTTCAGTCATAAAAGTTTCATCGTAGTCTTGATCCATTAGTCCATGTACTGTATGGTCGTAACCAATATAACCATTAACTTCTGTAGGTGTTGGTGTTTGTTCGTGACGAACTCTTGGCACAAATTTTTCTCCAAAATGGTCAAGGAAGAAAGAAGTTCCTGCTACTCCATAGCCTAAGAATGCTCCACCTTGAGCAAAGAAACGGAAATCGGAAGAGAAATTATATTTCCAAAGAATATCAATTGGCAATTGAACATAGTAAGCCTCAACATCAAGTTCAACATTTTGAGTATAATCTCCTTGATTTTGAGTATTTAGTCTATATCCTTTTGAAGTAAAAATCAAAGATGGTTGAACATACCAATAATCTGCAATTTTTATTTGACCAACAAAACCTACATTAAAACCTAATTTAAAAGGTTCTGTATCTGTAAAGCCAACATAGTTGAAGCTTTTATCGTAGTATGAAAGTCCATTATAAATGTCTAATCCTTTTGCTGAAGTAAGGTCGCTCATATTAAACCCTGCTCTAATTCCAAAACGATTCTCAGGAGCTCTGTTTTTTCTTTGAGCATTTGATTCTATGGCAACAGAAAGCAATAATGCAAGTGCAACCAATGATAGGATACTTTTCTTTCTCATATCTTTATAGTATAAGTTCAATTTGCAAATATAAGATTTCTTTACGAAACATTGCATAAAAAGATTTAAGAAATATTGATTTTTGATGAGTTTTTCTATCTTTGCATTAGTTTATGGGAAAAGAGAGAAAAGATTTTTTAAGTGCAATGGTTGTTCCTGCAGCTTTTGTTTTACTTCTTTGGATAATTAAAATACTGGAGGTAATCACCAATATTTCTTTGTCTGAATTTGGTCTTGAGCCACGTTCCACTAAAGGGCTATTGGGAATTTTAACAATGCCTCTACTCCACTCCGATTTTTCTCATTTATCTTCCAACACACTTGCAGTATTCTTGCTTTTGTCTGGTCTTTATCTTTTCTATAAAAATTTTGCCTCCACTCTCTTTGTTTCTTTCTATTTCTTTTCAGGTTTTGCAGCTTGGATAATTGGCACAAGTGGAACTATACATATTGGAGCAAGCGGTTTGGTTTATTCTTTAGCTTGGTTTCATATACTAAGTGGTTTTTTGAAAAGGAACAAACCTCAAATGGCTTTTGGCTTTTTAGTAATTTTCCTATATGGTTCTGTTGTTTGGGGTATTTTTCCAATGTTCCAACCATCACCTCAAATTTCCTGGCAAGGACATTTAGGAGGTGCAATAACAGGAATTATTTTTGCAATCTTATTTCGAAACAAAGGAATTGTTCAAAAGGAAATTGCTCCCATTGAAGAAGAAGATGAACTTTCAGATGAAGACCCTTATTGGATGGAAGGAAGTCAAGAAGAATTAAATCAAAAAGAAGAAAATAAAGAATCAAATTCTACTGAAATTTAATCAAATTATTTAACCTCAAAATCAAGAGTTAAATCTCAATAAATCAAGAGATAAATCCATCAAGTCAAGATTTAAAATAAGTATAATGCCATTATATTCTAAGTATAATGCCATTAAACCGACAAAATAATGCCATTATACCAAAAGAATAATGCCATTATACTTAGAATATAATGGCATTAAATGAGATTGAAATAAGGACTGACCCGTCCTGAATAAGGTTGA
>DIOL01000032.1 GCA_002423895.1 Bacteroidales bacterium UBA5515
TTTGTGAACAGTCTTGATTTTTGCAACTTTTTATCAAGAAAAAGTTGGTAAGAAAAAAGAAAAAAAAGAAAGGCGAACATAAGGTCCGCCCATCTTTTCAGATTACCCCTCAATCCCCTAAAGGGGAAGAAAGCTTTTAACTTTTAACTCTTCACTTTTCACTTAAAAAGAAGTCTGCAATATCAAGTCCCAATTCTCTCTCTTCCTTTGTTGCTCTTTCTTCCAGCATATTGGATAATTCAATTTTAGAACCTATATTAAGGTTTATTCTCTCTGCCTTACTTTGCCATAGTTCAAAACATTTAAGGTCAGCAAAAGCGGTTATTTCACATTTTCTAACAGGATAAATTTTATTTTCTGTCAAATTGTTTAATCCACCTGTTGCCATCCAATTAAAAGAAGGTTGATAAAGCGACATTATTATTGCAGTCTTTTCCGATTCGACTAACATTACAGATTTTTCAGGATATTTAATCAATAAATGTTCTCCAAATAAACATTGTGTCAGTTGCCAATCATTGGGCAAAATGTTTTGCTTTTTCAATTCTGAATGCACCCATGTAGGGGCGAACCTACGTGTTCGCCCATTTGAATTTATTGAATCTGTTATATTAGGCGAACAACCATTATTGGGCGAACACTCAGGTTCGTCCCTACGGCGTTTACCTGTTTTTGGATCATATTGCATTATCTTACCACTTCTAATTTTATTTTCTTTATCTATATACCAATAAATTACACTATTATCCTTTGTCATTCCAAGTTGATAATCATCAATAATAGTTTTTAATTCATCTTTATTGAAAATTGATTTAAGGAATGTACCAAAGTTAGAATCTAATCCAAGAGAAAGATTTAGGTATTTTGGGTTAATATAGTTTATGTGTTGAGTAATTGAATCGTTTATGTGTTTTTCATTTTTATCTTTTAGCTTTTCACTTTCTATGAACTCCACAAAACTACTTCCACAATGATAACAATGTCCAACCTCTTTAGTCCTATTCCACGAAAAACAGCGTTTCTTTTGATTGATTGGTTTTCTAAGGTGTGAACATACTGGACAGGTTGAATAATATTCTCCAATTCCTGAGGGAATATTTACCTCATATTTCTTTTTATCGGTTAAATTATATAATTCCATGTATATATCTTTTTGTGTTGTAAATCAATTAATAAATATATTTTGTAAACTGTAAACCTGTAAACTTTCCCTATATATAAAACAAGTTTACATGATTTAATAGTTAATGGGAAACCCCTAATTTGAAAATTATTAGGGGTTATCCTCAATAACTTTGCTATTAAAAATTATTCATTTCCATCCTCAACTTCTGTTTCTCCTTCATCTTGTTTGAACTTCTGCTCATAGCTGATAATCTTGTTTCGTATTGCTGAATGTGATACTCCGAATACTTCACCAATATTCCTTAAACTCATTCCGTTATTCTTCATCTCAATGATTTTATCATACTCCTGCTTTAAATCGCTTATTTTAGATTCAGGGACATCGAGCCTATCAAATGGAGTTCGAGTACCTAAACTTTTATAAATTAAATCTTTCGTAAATTCAAAATCAAAACTATCTCTCTTAAATTCTGAAGGTACATAATTTCCTTTTACCACACAGACATGCTTTTTTTGAGGATTATTAATATTTGATTTAACTTCAAGCAAAAGTCTTAAATATGCTTCAAAAGCTTGGCTACCAATAGCATTATTCTTAGAAGGATTAAGGATTTCACTAGTCTTTCTGGTATGATGAATAAAGATAATTAAACATCTATGCTTAATTGCAAGTTTTTGATACTCTGAAAGAACATCCCTAACTTCATTAGCCTTATACATATCTTTTGAACAGACTTGACTATAAGGGTCAATGACAACGAGGTCAGCAGGGTTTTCAGTCAATCGCTGATCAAGCTCAGCAACAATATTATCGCTAAAGAAGATAAATTCAAGACCTTTTAATTGACTTGCTTCCACCCCTAAAGCCTTAGCTTGTTTTTTAAACAAAGGAGATATTGCAAATAGATCATCTTCAAGGCTAACATATATAGCTCTATGATATTTTGCATTTACATCAAAATCTAAAAACTTATCACTTGCAACTACCATGATACATTGCTGACGAGCCAATGAACTCTTTCCAACATCGCTTGAGCCGAATATGGAAGCTAATCCCACTTGTTGAAAAAGAGGAGGAATCAACATTGGTACTTCTGTAATACTATTATTGATTAAGTCCTCTCCAGTAGCATATGAAAAATCCATCTCTTCCAATTCCTTTTCAATATCTTGAATTTCCTTTTGCATTTCTTCAAATGCTTTTTGCATAGGAGGGAAAAGAGCATTTACTCTTTTCCTTTGCTCATTTTTCTCCTCATGCTTTTTCTTTTCATCCATTTCTGGATTTTGTTTATTTGTTTCCACGCTAATTTGTGGATTAGCGTTTTTAATTGTTTTGCTAGTTATAGTCTTAGCTGACTTTTGGCTTTTTTCCATTTTTAATATGTAAAAAATTAATAAAAAAAGCAAGAGCTCTCGCTGAGTTAATTATGTTGAACTCAACGATGCAAAAATAAATTCATGGGTAGGGAAAAAAAAGCCAAGCAAAAACATCTTTTTTGCTAATTAAATATATATTTGTATTTTTGTTGGAAATAAATAGATTATGAGATGTCCAAAATGTAATAGTAATAATAAAACAAAAGCTGGTTTTGTAGGGAGAAAACAGAGATTTAAATGTAAAGAATGTGGTTGTTTTTTTAGTGTAAAATTTAAATCAACAGCTCTATCTCATCTTTATAAAAGAAAAGCTTTACATCTTTACATAGAAGGATTTTCATTTCGTGAAATAGGGAGAATATTAGAAGTGAGTAATGTAAGTATAATGAAATGGATAAAAAGTTACGGAGAAGAGATAAAGAAACTTAATAAGGAAGCTAAAACACTATATGAAATAAATATTAATCAAATAGATTTTAATTTTATTTCCTCGCATGGTCATCCTTCTCGCTCATTTACTTCTATTCCTTCAGATGTACTAATTATTGGAATGGATAGAAAATATATAAATTCATGTAGATATAGAAAGGAGGATATTAAGAAAAATAACAAGGAATAATTGATAAGAATAAATCGCTTAAAATTGGTCTTATTTAATATATATTTAGTTATCAAGGCAAAAAATATTTAAATTATATGTGACCTAAACACAAAAATAAAGTAGTAAAAACTAATTTCTATATTATCTTTTAATCTGTATTACTATGCATTAGACAAATTAGAATTAATAAAAAAGAAAACAACCATTTTTTAGCATCAACTCATATCTAATCCAATAATATCTTCATTAATTTTTTCTCCTTTATAAACTGAGTTTTCTAATTTAATTTTTGTTTTTTCATCATATATATTTTCAGCCAATTCATCTTTTAAATCTGAAAGGAAATAATAATTATTTGAGCTATCATCTTCATCTCCTTCTTCTTCAAGATTAGTTTTGTCAAAAATAGTCTTTATATTTCTTGTTATATATAATTCATCCTTTGCTCTTGTAAGTGCAACATATAAAACCCTTCTTTCTTCTTCAATTTCATCTTCACCACTTAAAATGCTTAACTTATTGGGGAAAGCTCCAACTGATACATTAATAACATAGCAAATTTTTGCTTCTAATCCTTTTGCAGAATGAATTGTCGATAAAATTACTTTATCTTCATTATCTACTCCTTCTGTTATGCTTTCTTCTAATTGAGGATCTAAAATGTATTCAGCAATAAATTCACTAATTGATGTATGTTTATTAGCAAGAAGAGCTAAAATTGTGAAATCATTTTTCCTTTTATCCCAATTATTTTTATAACTTCTTTCAAGAGTTTCTTCCATGAATTTCAAACAATTGAGTATTGCTTTAGAAGGACTATTTTTATAATTAGAAATGTTTTCAAGTGTTAAATATAATGCATTATCTTTTAAATGTTCATTTTTGAGAATTTCTATACATTCCTCCAATGTTTTTACATTTAATATCTTGTCAACTATTTTGGTTGCTGTAACGTCACCAACTTTATCCCATAGCAACAAATATCTCATCCAAGCTATCTCATCATATATATTATCTATTATTCTTAAGCAACTTAATACATCTCTTATGTGTGCAGACTTAAATAAGGTTGTTCCTCCAAAGAACTTGTATGGTACTTTTTTTGATATTAGTTCAGCTTCAATGTTCCTACTTGCAAATGCTGACCTTGTTAAAATTAAATGTTCATTATAAGGAATATTATCAGTTACTTTATTTTCTATAATATCATTAACTATCCATTCAGCTTCATCATAATTATTAGTGAAATTCATTATTTTTGGCATTTTCCCACTACCTCTAACTCCCTTAAGGTGTTTATCATAAGCTAATTTTGATGAATTTAAAAGCCAGTTAGATAAATCTAAAATTTCTTGAGTAGAGCGATAATTATCTTCAAGTTTTTGAACTTCTGAATTCGGCATTCTTTCTTTCCACATATGAACATTTCTAAAGTCTGCACCTCTAAAACCATATATTGATTGAGCATCATCACCTACACAAAAGAGATTACTGTTTTCTTGAAAACACATAAGCAATTCCCATTGTAATGGATTTGTATCTTGCATCTCATCCACTAATATATGTTTATATTTAGATGAAATAAAATCTCTTGCTTGTTTATTCTTAGATAAACCAGTTGCCACAACATCTAATATATCATCATAATCAAGATATTTTCTTTCGATTTTTCTTTCTTGATACTTAGTGAATATTTCTCTTAAAAAAGGTAAATGTTCTTTAATTTCATTGTTTGCACTTTCATCATTTCTGCCAAACAATATTAATTTACGTACAGATTCAGTTAAATTCAATCTTGTATTTCTTGCAAATGAATATAAATCTAAAAGAATACTTGGAGTTAGTTTTTTAGTATCAATTGACTTTTTAGTTCTTCCATATATTAATTTGAAAATAGCAATTTGATCATCTCTATCTATAACAGTATAGTTTGAATGAGAAAAAACATTAGGATTAGATTTAATTAAATCCATGCACCAACTATGAAAAGTTGAGCCATTCAATTGTTTTATTTGAGTATTTGATGCAAGATTGCTTACTCTCCAAACAATTTCATTTGCTGATTTTTTTGTAAAAGAAAGAATTTGTATTTGAGTAGGGTCAACACCTTGATTTATTAAATATGCAGCTCTACTAATTATAGTATGTGTTTTACCAGTTCCAGCTCCAGCTAATACTAATAAATGTTTTCCATTAAATTCAACAGCTTTCTTTTGATTAGGATTGAGGGTATCTGAACTCATATGTGTCGGTTTTTATTTCACAAAGATAATATAAATTATTGTTAAGATGTATTTACAATCCGATACTTAATTAAATAATAAAGATAATATACCCTAAAGATATTAAAGTGTGGGAATGCTTATCAACTTTGTTGCTTTGCAAAGCAAAATTTAATCTATCATTTTGGAAATGTTCTGGGACACAAATTTCCTTCTCTTATTGAATGAGTGAATTTTTTTTGTATTTTTGCTCTCATAATTAACCTTATTTTCAGTCATAAATACTTTATATATGAAAAAACTATTCCTTATTTTAGCTTTAACAGTATTTAGTTCCTTTGCTTTTGTTTCTTGCGATTATGAAGAAGAGAATGAAATGGAGGATACTGTGTGGTCTGCTCCTTTTGGAAATGATGTTCTTTGGATAGAGTTTACTTCGGATAATCAATTTGAAGATTATACTACTGACCCGCGTGGGAATTATATGCATGAGGATGATGGTTATGGCACGTATGAATATGACCATGATTATGTAACTTTTATAACACATGACAGTCCATTTCCTTTTGATTTTGCAAAGGTTGAGGGAAATGAAATGACGGTGGTTTACAAATCGGGTTATACGCTGGTTTTTAATAGAGAATATTAAAGTGTGGGATAATATAAATTAAGACTTCCCCCTCTTAATCCTTCTCTTTTTCTTCTTTCTTCTTTTTCGAAGAGGCAATTATAATAAGGAATAACATTGCTATGGCTATCCACACTGCATTTAGCCCACTTTGATAATTTCCTGTTGCTTCTAATATGATTAATTGACATAACTGAATATGTTTCCTGCTCTTATTTCTCTGCTTGGCTTACAAAACCAAAGAGCAAAAGTAAAAGTGTCAGGGCTAATTTTTCATAGCTTTAGAGTTCCTTAAAGGTAAACATTGATTTATGCATTAGGTCTTTATTTGATTCATAGTTTTCTTTGAATGTAAAGCTCATTATTTCGTAGTAGGTGTCTTTACCCTCAATAAATAGAGAAATGTGTTTGATATCATCGCCATTAACTCTCATATTTTTTGCAGTGTAAATTGCTTTCATTCCATTAACAAGGGTGTCTTTGTACTCAAAACCATAACAATCTTTATTATTCATATAATACTTATCCAACATGTAAACATATCCATCAAGATTATTTGTGACTTTTTCAGGTACAAAATTAGTATCTATTACTGTTTGAAAGAATTGCTTTGTTTCTACTTTAATACTTATATAGTAATGTCTTTTTACATCTTCGTAATAAAATATTCCTTGATCTTGATATTCTTTATTTGGGGTTAGAAATGTAGGTATTACAATGGAATATAAATTGTCAACCTTAATAGTTTGTAATTCTTCCTGAGCTATTGCTGAAAGTGATATTGCAAGGGCTAATAATAATAAGATTTTTTTCATTGCTTAGAGTTCTTTAAAGGAAAACATTGATTGTTCAATTATATCTTTATGGGAATTATAATTTTCATTCAAAATCCAAGAATTTATTTGATAATATGTATCTTTTCCTTCAACATATAGAGAAATTATTTTGTAATCAAAACCTTCTGTTCTTTTATTATAAGTATAGGAAATAGCCTTCATCCCATTTACAATGGTGTCTTTCTTCCTAAAAGCATAACATAAAGAATAATCCAATGATGTTTGATCTATCATATCAAAATAACCTTTAATATCCTTTGTAAATGATTTATATTCTACATTAAAATCAACTAAATTATGAATGGTTTGCTTTGTTTGTTCAGTTACTTTAACATAATATGATTTTTCATAGCTCATATACATTAAAGAAGCTTCATTATTATTGTCATGGGTTGGAACTAAAAATGAAGGTAATGAAATGGAATATAAATCATATACTTTAATGGTTTGAAAGTCTTCCTGGCTGATTGCTGAAATGGATATAGCAAGGGCTAATAGAATAATTAGTAATTTTTTCATAGCTTTAGAGTTCCTTAAAGGTAAATAGTGATTTTTCCATAATATCTTTCAAAGAATCAAAATACTCATCAAAAATCCATACTGAAACTTGATAATATGTATTCTTTCCTTCAACATAAATAATATTTACTTTGTAGTCAAAACCTTCTGCTCTTTTATTCAATGAATAGTAAATAGTCTTCATTCCATTAACAATGGTTTCTTTCTTTTCAAAGCCATAGGTATCGCAATAATCACTTGCAAATTGATCCACCAAGTTAAAATAACCTTTAATATCTTTTGTAAAATTTTCACCCAGATCGACAGTGTCAAATATATCATGAACACTTTTCTTTGACTCTTCAAGAACTTTGAAAAAATATAATGTATCTGCATTTTCATATTGTATGGTTGCAGTAGAGTCTAAGTCTTCTGTTGTTGGAGTTAGAAATGAAGGTAATGAAATTGAGAACTTTTCTTTAACTTTTATGGTTTGAAAGTCTTGCTGGCTCATTGCTGAAATGGATATTGCAAGGGCTAATAGAATAAAAAGAAGTTTTTTCATTGTTCTATATTTGTTCTGTTATTAATTTTCTTTGTTTTATTAATGGATAGTTTATTGTTGCAAAGGTATATAATAAAATTATATATAAAAAAATTATGTCAAAATTTAAATCTTAACTGACTCAAGTTGTTTGAGATTGGAAAATCTATCCAAAACCTATATGTAAAGGAAAGGTTATATTTGTATATATATTTAAAAACATTTTCCAATTTTTGCTTTTATTTTCATAACTTATTGTAAGTTTGCAGTGTTCAAAATAATCAAATTGATTTTTAAGAAAAACACTTTGAATAATAATTAAAATAATATCATGAAAAAAACATTACTAATTTTAGTAGCTCTTATTTTTGCTGTAAGCCTAAACTCTCATGCAGAAGACTTTTCAGCAGTAAATGACGGAGATACTATTTATTATAAAATTACTTCATCTGTTGCTCCTTTAACTGTTGCGGTATCTTTTAAAGGGAATGAGTTTTACACTTATCAAAATGAATATACTGGCAGTGTTACTATTCCTGATTCTGTTCTATATAATGGAAATTATTATAAAGTGACTTCAATAGGAGATTCTGCGTTTTATAATTGTAGTGGTTTAACTTATATTACAATTCCAAATTCTGTTACTGAAATTGATGGTAGTGCATTTAAAAATTGTAGTGGATTAACATCAGTTACAATTCCAAAATTTGTTAGTTCAATCGGTAATAATGCTTTTAATTCTTGTAATAATTTAAGTACTGTTTATTTTAATGCAATTAATTGTAATTATATGGGAAATACTACTGACCCAGTTTTTGCATATTGCGATAATCTATCTACAGTATTAATTGGAGATTCGGTTATAATTATTCCTGATGCTGCTTTTTATCGCTGTAGTGGTTTAACTTCTATTACAATCCCTTCATCTTTAATTTCGATCGGTAAGAGTGCTTTTTATAGATGTAGTAGTTTAACTTCTATTACAATTCCAAACTCAGTTACTTCAATTGATAATAATGCTTTCCAATACTGTAGTGGATTAACCTCATTTACAATTCCAGATTCTATAACTTTAATTGATACACTTGTTTTTAATTATTGTAGTGGATTAACTTCAATTACTATTCCAAACTCAGTTACTTCAATCTGTCAAGCTGCATTTCATGGTTGTACAGGATTAACTTCAGTTACAATTCCAAACTCTGTTAATTCAATTGGTTCTTCTGCTTTTACTTCTTGTAGAGGATTAGACTCAATTATAATACCAAATTCAGTTACTTCAATTGGAAGTTTTGCTTTTAGTTATTGTAATGGATTGACTACAATAACAATTCCAAATTCTATTAATACAATAGCTAATAATACTTTTAATAATTGTCGAAATTTAACTTCATTAAATATTCCAAGCTCATGTGATACTATTGAAAGTATGGCGTTTTCACAGTGCGTAGGTTTGACTTATATAAGAATTAATGCAACAATTCCTCCAACTATTCAAAGCAATAGTTTTTATAATGTAAATAGAGCTATACCTGTATACGTTCCTTGCAGTTCTGTTTCAAGTTATCAAGCAGCACCATACTGGAATACTTTTACAAATTATATTGGGAGGGATATTATTTATATTGACACCACAATTTGCGATGGTGAGACTTATAATTTTAATGGTACTATTATTGATTCTGCTGGTGTTTATTCTTATGTTAATGGTTGTGATAGTGTAATTTTAACTTTGAATATTAATCCAACACCCGATATTCCTTATGATTTAATATTAAGTAATGTAACGGATGATACTTATGAGATTAGTTGGCAAGGCAGTGCTGAAAGTTATGATATTTATCGTGATAATAGTTTTATTGCTAATGTTGATACTACTTTTTATTTAGATACTTTTAATATTTTACATGGATTAACATATTGTTATAAAGTTAAAGCTAAAAATGGCGATTGTGAGAGTGCTTTTAGTGATTCTCTTTGGTTTGAAGTAGGATTGGATTGTATAGAACAAACAAATATCACTTCTAAATTATACCCAAACCCAACAAGTAATAAATCATATTTGGAAATTGAAGGCCTTAACTCTGATGCTGATGTTCTGGTATATGACATTATGGGAAGAATTATTAAAACTTATAAGGTAAACCAAGGAACAAAAGCTTTAGACATTGATTTAAGCAGATATGCCAAAGGAGTTTATTCTATAAGAATAGTTAATGAAAGCATTAATCAAACCAAGAAACTTATTGTTCAATAGAAAACAATTATATCATGAAAAAAACATTATTAATTTTAGTAGCAGTATTTTATATTTTTTCATTTAATATCAATGCTCAAACTGGTTCAAATATTGATTTCTCATTGGGTGATTATACCAATTGGAAAGCTTATCAAGCTCAAAACTTAAGTTCTTCAAGTACAATTTCTTTTTCAGCTTGGACTTTATTTAATGATCCAACAACTTGTTTTTGGCAAGGAGAAAGGTGCTTTATTATAAATAGTAATCCAAATGAAATAGATTCAAGTGTTTCAACGGGCACTAATATATTAAAAAAGATTCCAACTGGATATTCAAATTCTTCACAAATCAACTGTGCTCAGAATAATAGAAATGCAAATAAATTATCTTATGATTTAAGTGTTTCATCTCAAAATTGTAATATCACTTTTAATTATGCATTAGTGTTTGAAGCACCAGGACATTCAGGATATCAAAATCCTTTTTTCATTATTGAGGTTAGGAATATTAATTCTGACAGTTCTGATGGAAGTTTGATAAATACTGATGCAAGATTTGAAGAAATTGTAGAAAGTCCTGCTCCTTCTGGCTGGAATACTAATGGTGTAGGTTACAGTGCTGTGATTTGGAAAAACTGGTCTCAAGTTTCAATGAATTTACAAGATTATATTGGGCAAAATGTTAGAATAAACTATATACTTGCAAGTTGTTCGCCTTCTGGTCATTTTGGATATGGATATGTTACTTCAAAAGTAAGTTCTAATTTTGATACCATTTTTGCTGAAATTTGCGAAGGTGAAATATATAATCAAAATGGATTCAATGAAAGTACAACAGGATTTTATGTTGATACTGTATATTCATATTTTGGTCCCAATTCAGTAAATTATCTAAATCTTACTGTTAATCCTTCTTCAACAACTATTTACCATGATACAATTTGTCAAGGTAGTGTTTATAATAATTATGATTTTAATTTTATTGCCGACACAACAGGAATATACACTCAAAACCTTCAAACAATAAATGGATGTGACAGTATAATTGAATTGCACTTATTTGTTAATCCAACTCCAATTGTTCCTCATGATTTAGATATAGCTCCAATTAATGTATGTGGAATAGTTTGGCAAGGAAATGCTGAAAGTTATAAGGTTTATAGAAATGACACTCTGTTGGGGATTGTTACAGACACTCTTTATATAGATTATGAAGTTAATTTCTTTAATGGAGAATTATATATCTATAAGGTGAAATCTGTAATTGGAGAATGTGAAAGTGAATTCAGTGATTCTCTTATTGTTCAATTTGGAGGATTGGAAAGTATTAAAGAATCAAATATTCAGACAAAACTATATCCAAATCCTACAAAAAGTAAATCATATTTGGAAATTGAAGGCTTAACCTCAGAGGCTGATGTTATGGTTTATGATATGGTTGGAAGGCTTATCCAAACCCATAAGGTTAGTCAAGGAACAAAAGAATTAGAGATTGATTTAAGTGGATATTCAAAGGGTGTTTATAATATTAGAATTGTAAATGAAAGCATTAATCAAACTAAGAAACTTATTGTGCAATAGATAAAAAATTATATCATGAAAAAAACAATACTAATTTTATTAGCAACCATTTTTGCAATAAATATAAACTCCAAAGCAGAAGATTTTTCAGCAGTAAATGATGGAGATACAATTTATTATAATATTACCTCATCTGTTTCTCCTTATACAGTTGCTGTTACTTTTCAAGGAAGTAATATGTATTATTCAAATGAATATAGTGGCAGTATTGCAATACCTGATTCTGTTCTGCATAATGGAAATTATTATAAAGTTACTTCAATTTATATTGGTGCTTTTATGAATTGTACAGGATTAACCTCTTTAACAATTCCAAACTCTGTTACTGAAATTGATGGTAGTGCATTTAAAAATTGTAGTGGATTAACATCGGTAATAATTGGAAACTCTGTTACTTCAATTGGCAATTCTGCTTTTTATAATTGCAGTGGGCTAACCTCAATAACAATTCCAAACAGTGTTATTTTAATTGAGAATGCTGCTTTTTATAATTGTACAAGTTTAACCTCAATTATAATTCCAAACTCTGTTATTTCAATAGAAAATTCTGCTTTTGGTAATACTCCTTGGTTTAATTCCAAACCAGATGGTGTAGTTTATATTAATAATGTTTTGTATGCATATAAGGGGACAATGCCTGCAAACACAACAATAAATGTTCAAAGTGGCACAAAATGTATAACAGGATTTGCTTTTGCTAATTATAGCGAATTAACCTCAATTACTATTCCAAACTCAGTTTCTGAAATTGGTTGGCATGCTTTTTATAGTTGTACAGGACTTACCTCTATTATAATCCCTAACTCTATTACTTCAATTGCTCAAAGTACTTTTTCTGAGTGTACAGGACTAACCTCTATTACAATTCCAAGCACTGTCACTAATATTGGATATCAAGCCTTTGCCAATACACCATATTATAATAATATGCCAGATGGTTTAGTCTATATTAATAATGTTTTGTATGCATATAAGGGAACAATACCTGCAAATACAACAATTAATATTCAAAGTGGTGTAATTAGTATTACAGATTTTGCATTTTATAATCAGAATCAATTAATTTCAGTTACTTTTCCAAACTCCATTGTTTCTATTGGCAAAAAATCTTTTTCTGGTTGCAGTGGATTAAACTCAATTACAATTCCAAAGAATGTAAATTCAATAGGAGATTTAGCTTTTGAAAATTGTATTAATATTGATACAATATTTTTTAATGCTATTAATTGTTCTTACATGGGTAATAGTTCTTTTACCACAGTTTTTAATCAAAATGATATTGAAACTTTAATAATTGGGGATAGTGTCCAAAATATTCCTGATAATGCTTTTTTAGATTGCGATTCTTTAAGTTCAATAACGAGTAAGGCTATTAATACACCATTAGTTGATAAATATAGCTTTTGGTGTGTAAATAAAAATATACCATTTTATATCCCTTGTAATTCCGTTTCTAATTATCAATCTGCATTATATTGGAGTGAGTTTACAAATTATATTGGATTTAAAATTCCTCAGTTAATTGATACTTCCATTTGTTTAGGAGAAACTTATAATTTTAATGGAACAATTTTAGATTCTGCTGGAGTTTATTCTTATGTTAATGGTTGTGATAGTGTAATTTTAACTTTAAATATTACTCCAATTCCTATCGTTCCTCATGATTTAACCTTAAGCAATATTTCAATGAATTATGCTACTATTAGTTGGCAAGGTGATGCTGAAAGTTATGATGTTTATCGTGATGATAGTTTGATTGTTAATGTAACAGATACAATCTATGTAGATAATTTCAGTATGATTAATGGACAAACTTATTGCTATAAGGTGAAAGCTAAAAATGGTAGTGGTTGTGAAAGTGCATTAAGTGATACTAATTGTTTTGCAATTGTTGGATTAGAAAATATAGAACAAACAAATATTCAAACAAAACTCTACCCTAACCCAACAAGCAATAAATCATATTTGGAAATTGAAGGTTTAACCTCCGAGGCAGATGTTTTGGTTTATGATATGGTTGGTAGAGTTATTAAAACTTATAAGATTAATCAAGGAACAAAAGAATTAGAGATTGATTTAAGCGGATATTCAAAAGGTGTTTATTCAATAAGAATAGTTAATGAAACCATAAATCAAACCAAGAAACTTATTGTGCAATAATTAATATTCTATAAATGTATTATGTAGAGACGTGATTAATCACGTCTCTACTTGTTTAATGTCTTTAGGAGATATTTTGAAATGAAGTAACAAAGTTATTATTTTTCAATATTTGCTACACATCTATTTCCTGTATCTTTTCCTTTTTCAATTCCTTTTATCTTTCTTAATTTGGATGCTTTTTCATAGTCTTGGGTATTGGGAGTGGTGAATGTTATTTTATATTTTTTCCCTACCTTGTAGTTATATATTTTTGTTCGCCAGTTGCAATAGTCTTGAAGTTGCTTGGGTGATATACCTACAATTGGCATTTTATCTTTTTTATTTAAGTATTTTGCATTAGAACCTAATACATAATTGTTCTTTTTCTCATCTTTCAATAATTGATATTTATCTTTATAATGTGTATTAAATTCTTCTATTTTTGGAATTGTTGCAAGATACTCTTTTGAAGTGTTGCCATATTCATTTTGGTGATAGTACATATATTCACTCCAATCTTGAATTGAAAGTGGTGAATTGTCCATATACCTTAGCTCCTGCTTGTCTATTTGAGTCATATAAGGTATCTTTTGTGCATATAGATTAATGCTTAAAAATGCTATTAAAGCAAAAAGAAATAACTTTTTCATTATTGAATAATTTAAGGTTTATTTTTACTTAACGAGGACTTGGAAATATTATTGTAAAAAGAAAGCTCCCAATTCGTCTTCACAGATAAATTGGGAGATAAGCTCATAAACATTATTGTTATGAAATTCAAAAAAGAATAATCAAATATACTACTTTTGAGAGGCAAAAGCAAGTTTTTAAGATTTATTATGATTTTAGATTTATGTTTTGATTTATATTGTATATTTGCCAAATATATTTTTAAATTTTATTGTTATGAAAAACTGGTTCTCTACAAAAATGAATGAATTGAAGCAAGGGTTTCAAAATGTTTTTAAAGACTATTTGCTCGAATTTATTATCTCTATTCTTTTTGCACTTAGTTATGTTATAACCGATTTTATGTCTGTGGAGTGGCAAAGCACTTATATTAAAGGTTTCTATTCCTGCTTCCCTATTTGCTTTGGCGTTATTTATGCCATTAATCTTTTCACTCAAAAAACCAAGCTCAGGTTTTTATATTTCTTTTCTTTTCTCATAATTCCTTTATGTTATTTTTTAGAAATTAAGGTTTCGGAAAGGTTGTTAATTGGCATTGTTTCAACCATTCTTTTAATTTATTTAGCAAAAAAGAGAAAGGAGAATATTTATTTTAGTAGCACCATTATTCAAACTCTTATAAGCATTTTTATTTCCATTGTTTTATCTTCAATTTGCATTGGTTTGCTTTATTCAATTCTGCTTTCTGTTGAATATATTTTTGAGCTTGATTTTGATTGGAGCAGATATGAAGTTTATTTCTTTGCCTTCTCCTATCTTTTTGTTTGCCCTGTCATGTTCCTTATTTTTGACACTAAGAACCAAAGGAAGGTTTTGGGAGAGAAGTTGGATACTATTTTAATTAAGTATATCCTCACTCCTGCTTTCTATATTTTTGGGATTATCCTCTATGTTTATTTTGCAAAAATTCTTATCACTTTCTCCTTGCCTAAGGGTGTTGTATCGGCCACTGCAATTGGTTTTTTGATGTTGGGATTGATTATTAAAACCTCAACAGATTCTTATGAAAAGCCTTTCCAGAAATGGTTCTTTAAGTATTTTAGCTTCTACTCCATTCCTGCTTTAATTATGCTTTGGATTGCCTCCATGAGAAGAATTTTGGAATATGGATTTACCATGCCAAGAGTTTATTTGCTTTTGAGTGTTATCACTATTAGTTTATGGCTAATTGCTTTGGTGTTCAGAAGAACCAAGAAATACTATTATTTAACCATTATTACAATTGTTCTTTTTAATCTCTTTACCTTTATTCCTTATATTGATGCCAATTCAATTGAGAAGTATTCACAAAGAAACAGACCTTTAACTGAAAAAGAAAAAAATGAAGAAGAACAGCTAATAAACTATTTACGTAATCCTGTTTATAGTTTTGATATTTCCAATTACAAGAAGTTGATTTATCTTGAAAACGGTAGAAATGGTTATGAGGGTTGGTATTATACAAGCGACAAGAAAACAAAGGTTTATAATGAAAAGCACGAAGTTGTTTTTGAGGTGGATAATGTAAAATTCCTTCAAGAGCAGATTAAGAAACTTGGCATTAGTGAAAAAGTGTTTATTGATACATTTGAAAAGCAAGCTTTAGTGGATAAAAATGCTGATAAGTTCTTTATTAAAGAAACTCCAACAATGACAATTATTTTCTCTAACATAAACTTTAAAAACAACCTGAAAGAAGAAATATATTTTAATATTAATTATATACTTATAAAGTAAAGGTTTATTTATCTGAATCAGGATTTACTTTGTCTGAATCAGGATTTTCTGGATTAAAGGATTTACATGATGATCTTACTCCTTCTGGGTAATAGTTTTGTAGAATATATTTGATTTTGTTTAGTGCTACCCCAACGAGGTCGAATTATATATGCAACATCAATTACCTATAATCCTTTGACCCCTTTGGGGTCTTATCCTAAAAATCCTTTAATCCTGTAAATCCTGATTCTGATTAAGTTTTTTAATGCAATATAGTAGCAAGAATTATATGTGATTTAATGCTATTGGGACTTAGAATATGGGTTTGGTAGAATTGAATCAGGATATTAAGAATTTTGGTTTTCTCTTCTTTGGTTAGTTTGGTTGGGGTGTAGTTTTGTGATATGTTTTCCTGTGAGAAAAGAAAATTGGAAATCAAAAGGGAGTCTTCTCTTGAAAGCTGGTCTCTCAGATAGGGATTATTACTTACGAAATGTCCTTTTTGAATATCAAAGAATGGTGTTTCAAGACTGTAATTATTCATTGGCATAAATCCTAAATGTTCAGAAAGTTCAATTAGAAAGCTTAAATGAAAGGTGGAATAGTTATCTGTTAGATTGTTTAGTTTTAAGATATTGTCTTCAATAAATTCATATAACACTTCACTCCTTTCCTCTTCTTTAAGGCATTGATTTATGATTTCGGAAAGGAAAAATGCAAGTGAGGTTTTCTTTATGTCTGAAAATAAAGGTGTGAGGTCTTTTTCTATCTTTGCTTCACTTATAATTTGTATTTCTTTCTTGGGGTTGTTATATACCTGCAAGTCTAAAATGTATAGTGGTTGAAATATGTTGGAACGAAGGTTTGATTTGCTTTTCCTCCCTCCTTTAAGAATATACGATTTTACTCCAAACTCTTTGGTAAGTATTCTTACAATTGTGCTGCTTTCCAAATAGGGGAAGGTTCGTAGTACTATCCCTTTTGTTTCCTCTATCATTTTTGATTGGCTTACCTTACAAAGAGGATTTTTCCAACGGCTTTTTCCTGTCCTTCGCTTGCTGAACCAAATATTAAATAAACTCCTGAGCTTACTCTTTCGCCCTTAAAGTTTTTTCCATCCCAAACTGCTTGTCCACCTATTGACTTAAGGTGTGCTACCATATTTCCAGCTATATCGGTTATTCTAACATCTGAATCGTAAACAAATCCTTTTATGGCAATTGTTCCATTATAGTCGGGTTTAACTGGATTTGGATAAACATATAAGGCTCCTGCTTCTTCTTTTGGTGCTGTTGATTCGGCTTTGTAGGATATAATTCCTCTATCTGTTCCAATGTAAATTTCGCCAGTTAATGGGTCTTGTGCCATTGTTAAAACTCTATTGGAATATAGCGGGCTGTTTTCTGCTGTGAAATGATATAGTTGTTTATCTCCATTTGGTGAGAATACAAATATTCCGTTTCTTTCAGTTCCTACCCACTTACGATTTCCTCCATCACAAAGTATGGTGTTGATATTATCAAAATTAAGCAGGTATTGTGCTATTCCTTCTTCCTGATAAATTATATTATTGCATGTTACTTGTGAAATGCCATTGTCTTGTGTTGAATAAATATCGTCTATGGAGTAAATAACTTTAATTCCTTTGTCTGTTCCAATCCAAATTTCTCCTTCCTTGTCTTGAATCATACAGTTAATTTTGTTGGACTGGTCTTTTGCTCCATTGTTTGGATCAATAATTACTTGTTGTCCATTATTATTTACGGCCAATATCTTATTACTGCTTGTCCAAAGGAATTTGTAGAAATTGCCTGAAACTTGATCTATTAGAAGTCCTAAGGTTTCATCTTGTCCAATTAATCCATAGGTGTTGAAATTGCCCCACTCGTTTCTATAATTCAAATAGCAAAGGGCTGTGCTTGAAAGTGAGTTGGCAACTAAAAGATTGCCTGACATATCGTATTGAGAAGCTATAACTCTATATCCATAACTTTCACTCAAAACATTATTTGTGTTGTCTTTGTCCCAAACCTTAATAATTTTATTATCCAAAACTTCAACAACTCCATTCCAATAGGAGGCTGCCATAATATGGTTTGGATTTCTTGGGTCAACACTTACCTGTACAATATCTTTCACTGTGTTTTCATACTCACGGAAATTGCTTAAACAATCCCAATAGTAGCGATTGAAATTATATATATTTGCTGGCATTCCTCTTGGGGCATGTTGAATGGTTTTCCCTCCTGGTGCAACATAAATCATATTGTCGGTGGCAGTTATTGAGTACACATCATTGGATAATGGTCCATTTGGATAAATAGGTTTTGTATACATGTTTTGTTTGAAGTTCTTTAATTGCATCAACCCTCCTTCTCTTTCGTGTGCCATATAAAGTTCATCACCAATTATTAATGCATCCCCTATTTCTGGAACAATTATTGTTTCCATATCCCAATCATATTTAATTGGGAACCAGCTTGTATCTATTACTCTTTCTGTTTGAAAAAGTGTATCGTATACAATTAATGCTGGTGCTGTTCCCCATGTTTTTACAACTAAATGATTATTTGTTGGTTTAATCCAATAGGCAAACTGATTGGCAATTACAGTGTCAAATCCACTATCATTCTTTTCAAAGAGATTAATATTTGCATTATAATTTTGTATACCAACATGAAGTTTGTTGTTAAATTCAAAAAGATAGAGTATTTCTTTATCGTTAGGATTATTGAAGTTTTGATATTTGCTCCATGTTTCACTTGTTGCAAGGGATGGTGAATTGTAAGGAGCATATAAAAGTCCCTGAACAGTTGCTGCATAAATGGAATCGTTTTGAATAACTACATTATTTACATTTATCTTTGAGCTATTGTTTCCTATATAGTAGGTTTCAAAAATTTCCTTTCTGCTTAAATCCAAAACAACTATACCAAATCCACAAGACAGATATGCTTTTTTATTGTAGAAAGTGATATTGTTAATCATCTTGCTTCCTTCAATGGAACGTATCTTTATGTCTGGAATATTATAAACCTTGTTGTTTTGAATAATATCAATATTAGAGTTTTCGTAAACAACAATAATGCTTTTTGTGTTTTTATCATAAGCAAGCTGAGTTATTCCTGCATCTGTCAGTCCATCAACCTTTGAAAATCTTTCAACAGAATTATCATTTGGGTCGAAGTAAAACATTGCACTCCCTGCTGACACCAATATTCTATCTTCTACCAATGCTAATTTCTTAGTTTTATAATAAGACAAGTGGTCTCTCCATTGTCCAATTGGAACATTGGGATATTGTGCTTTTAAAAAATTTGGTGCAAGTAGCAAAAAGGCTAAAACTATTGATAAGGAAAATTTAATTCTCATGCTCAAAATAATTATATTAAGTAGAATTATTTAACGAATTGAGAGTTTAAATATTGTTTAATTTAGCCTAATAGTCTACTTATAGTTTTATTAGAATGAAAACGATGCTCCAATCATACCCATAAATCTTTGTGAAGGATAGTTGTAGTATTGCTCATAGCGTTGGAAAGCAAGGTTGTTAAGTTTAAGGAAGAAAGATAGTTGGTTAGAGTAAATGTATTGAGCATTAAGATTAATATCTACAATTGGGTCAAGTTGCTTTTTCTCTCCCATATAAATTGCTTTTACCCCTGTTTTGAAGGTTGGAGCAAAGTCAATAATTAGCTTTTTTGCTACTATGTATTGAAGAGAAAGAGATGTTGTAAAAGCTGGTTGATAATATGCAAAATCCAAGTGTTTCATCTTAAATGTTTGGTATTGCATGTCAAGCATTAGAGAAAATGTTTTTGCAATATTATATTCAAAATGTCCCTTTGCGTAAAATCTCACAACATCATCATAAACTATACTGAACATATTCTTATAGTAGGATAAGGTGTCATTTACATAGAAATGATGGTTATATATGTTTTGAATTCCTCCTTCAACACTTATTCCCATATCATTTATATTGGAGTTTAGTTTTGCAAAGAGATTAATTTTTGTTGTTGGTTTAATTTGAAGGAATGGACTTATATATGGATTTTCTATTCTAAAACTGTTTAATGCTATTCTTTCAACATTTCCTTCTATACCTCCTTGAAAATAAAGTTTCTTTGGTATAATTGGGAAGTAAATAATGGCTGTTGGAAGTAGTCTGAAATCTGATTTTTTTCCAAACTCAGGAGAGAAATTTAATGCTGTGTGAAGTTGGAAGCGATTGACTTTGAAATCAAAATAAGGTTTAATTTCAACAATGCCTGTATTGTATGTCGGGTTTCCTACAAGACCTTCTGTGTTAAAATTAAGAAGTGGGTATAATTGATTAAGGTAGTATGGTGCTGTGTATATATTTTTAATATCGTATTTAAAGAAAGAATGCTTATAGTTGATTTTTATCCCTAAAACTTGCTTTTCCTTGTTGAAGAGTTCAAATTGTTTGTTTGCATCTCCCATAAGGAAAAATGTTAGTTCATTGCTGCTCCATTTGCTTGAAAGGTTTTCTACTCCAAGACTAACCCAATGATGTAATGAATTGTCATTTCTGTAAAGGCTTGAATAGGTTGTTTTAAATCCTACATTATGCCATAAGGCTCTAAAATTTTTATCTTTCAATTTTATAGAGTCATTATTGAATCCATAATAGTAGTTTATTGAGTTATTGTAATACACTTTGGCATCAACATAGAATTTATCCCAAATCTTCTTTGCGTAGAGATTAATATCATTATTTGCAAAATGACTTGTTGGATAGTCTTTGATTGACCAGTGAGAAGAATAATGTCTTGCATGAATTGAGTACAGGAATGTTCTGTTTCTTGTTTCGGAGTATAGTCCTTCAAAATAAGGGGTTAAATAAGTTCCTATTCCTGCCTTTATGTTTCCATTATAGAGCATAGAAACTGGTTCTCCCTTAACTCTTGCTGGTTTTATTTCTTCAATTCTTATTTGTGTTGGATATACTTTATTGATTATTTCGTATTGAAAATCTGGCACTTTAAATGTGGTGTCAAATATGTTTGGGTTTTCTGATAACTTCATTGCTTCATTCACAATTGGGTCAAACTGTGCTGAAATAATAACACTTTCATTTAAATTGGTTCTTACTGCTCTGTTTGTTGTATCAGTTATTGCCTCTTGCCCCATTAATGAAACTCCAAATGAGGTTAGGAAAACAAATAGTCCTATTTTATTTATAGCTTTCATATTTCAATATATATTAAAGTGTATTTTCAATTATTGTGCTTTGTTTTCAGAAGGTGAAGGAAGTGAATTATTATTTCCTGTTGAGTTGCCAATTATAACCTCATCAACCTCATCTTTCTTTTTCTCAATTTTCTTTTCCTGCTTTTCTTTCTCTGCATTTTCTGCATTAAGAATTTCCTCTATCTTCTTTCTACTTACCTCAACCAATTCTCCTTCATAGTTATCAACAATACTTTGATATGTTTGTTTTGCCAAAGTATTTTTACCCTTTTTATAATAAACATCCCCAAGCAATACAATTGACTTTGCTAACCAAAACTCACTTGTTGGGTTGGCAGAATATTTCAGAATAAGTTTTTCGGTTTCATCGTATTTCTTATTGTTAAAGGCTCTTTCAAAGAATATATAATTTGCTTCTCCTGAGTATTCACCATTCTTTGATTTTTTCAATTTCTCAAATTCTTTCAAAGCAGTGGCTGTATCTCCTAATGTATAACTGCTTTTAGCAAATATCATAGTTGCTTCTTCATTTATAGAATTTGTGTTTTTGGTGTTGGTAAGCACTTTCTTTGCTGCTTCAATTGCCAATGCATAGTTTGACAAATAGAAATCTGTTCTCATTATTCCCAATTCAGCTATTGACTTATGGGAGTTTACTTCCGATTCTTTTTCCAATCGTTTGTATAGTTCGTTTGCCTGCTTATATTTTTCTGTTGTGAAACTTATTTCTGCTGCATAAAGTAAGGACTTTTCTGAAAAGACTCCTTTTGGACTTGAGCAGATAAACATATATGATTTTAAAGCTTCTTCCCTTTCATTAGCTTTTTTCAAGCAATCGGCCAAATAGTAATGTGCATTAACCGCAAAGTAACCAACAGGGAATTTATCTAAATAGGTTTTAAATCCTTTAACTGCTCCTTCGCAATCTCCTTTCATATACACATTTTCAGCTGCTTCATAAGTTACAGAGTCTTCTTCATTAACTGTAAAATCAGCATTAGGAATTGTTTTAACATAATCGTAGTACTCATTAACCTTGTTTTGATTAACATAAATTGTTCTTATGCTTTTCATTCCTGCTTGTGATTCTTCGGTTGTTGGATATGTTTTAACCAGTTTATCTAAGGTTTTTAGAGCTAAATCATCTTTTCCTTCTTTATAGTATAACATTCCTATCTTGCTTATTGCTGATTTGGCATGTATGGATTGCGGATGTTCCTTTACTACCTTTTCGTAAGTTTGCATTGCTTTTTCGTTTTGTTCCAAAACCAAATAGGCATTACCAAGTTCAAATAACATACTTGCTTTGTAGGAACTGTTTGGATAGGAGGCTATGGCTTTTTGTAAGATTCTTGATTTTTGTTCTGGATCTCCCATTACTCCAACACTTAGGGCTTTTTGATAATTAGCATAATCTACATCTATCAAATCAGCTTTTATAACATAATCATATTCCTTCACTGCATTTGCAAAGTCTCTTTCAGTAAAATAGCAATCTCCCACTCTGTTGTGAGCATCGGATACAAGTTTTGGATGTTCGTTCTTACTTGCATTTAGGAATAGGGTAAAATATTCTCTTGCCTTTGAATATTTCTTTTGCTTGAAGAAGTTATAGGCCATTGAATAGTTTGCTTTTGAATAGTATATGCTTTTCTTTGCGTTTGGTGTTTTGTAGAAAGAATTTAATTCTCTAATTGAACCTTCGTAGTTTCCTAATCTGTAAGAGGACTCGCCTCTTAGGAAATATGCTGATGCTGTTAGGTTGTCATCAATTGGATTTTCCAAACTTTTATTAAACAATCCAATTGCTCCTTTATAGTTGCCTTCATTGAAAATTTCTATACCTCTGTTTAAAGCTACTCTTTGATAGGCTTCATTTATTGCTTTACTCCTTTTTGGTAGTTCTTCAATAAGTTTTAATGCGTGTTGGTAGTTCTTACTGCTTGCATATAACTGAGCAAGATATTCTTTCACTTCATTAATTTTGGTTGACTTAGGATATTTGTCGTAATATAGTTGGAAGGATTGTATTGTTTCATTGAATGGGTTTGGAAGTTCGTAGGAAAGTTTTGCAAAGTTAAGTAGTGCGTCTTCTGTAATTTTTGGGTCAAAATCCAAATTATAAGCTTCTTGAAATGAAGAACGTGCTGATATTTTATCTCCTGTCATCAGGTAGGAATATCCTAAATTGTAGATTGCATTTTGTGACAGTGAATCTTTATTGGTGGAGGCTTTCAAAAGATAAGGTATTGCTTCACTATGTCTTCCACTTTTGTTTAAAACATAACCCAACAAATAATTTTCCTCTGGTGTACTTGCCTCATTGTCCTTTACTCCTTTTTCCAAATATTCAATTGCTTCTTCGTAGCGTTCAAGTTTGCAATAAGCCTCTCCAAGCATTCTGTTTGTTTCTCCTGTTCGTTTTGAACTTGAAAGTCGGGAAAGTTCAGGTGCCTGTTTAACCAATTCTTGATAGTTGCCTTGAATGTAGTATATCTGTGAAATATAATAAGGTACAATTCCTTTAAAATTATTATCTTTCTGCAAGCTCTTAAATTCTTTTAGAGCTTGGTCGTATTTCTTTTCAGTGTAGAGAATATGGGCGTTGTAGTAGGTTGAAGGTGATGAATATTTGCTTCTGGTGTCTTTCACTGCTTCAAAATTTACTTTGGCCTTTTCAAAATCTCCTAAATTGAAATAGCAATATCCTATTTTGTAACTATACTCTTGCTTTTGTTCTTTGGTTAAACTTCCAAGCTCAATTTCTTGATAAGTGTCTATTGCTTCCTTGTAGTTATTTTGTTTTTGATAGAAATTGGCAAGGTTAAAATATGCTTCATTCTTTTTTGCATCATTTGGGAAAAGAGCCAAGAATTCTCTTATTTGCTTGTCTGCATCGTTGTTTTCCAAATTTGCAGCCGAAATGGCTTTGTAGAAATAAGCTTCTGAAAGACTTGCATCTCTATTCTGCCTGTTCAAATCTATATAATTAACATAAAGTTGATATGCTGCTGCATATTTTTGCTGATTAAAAAGAGTTTTCGCATCGCTTAAAATGCGCTCTGGTTCTTTTAAAACTTCAGTCTTTTGAGCCATTAGTCCAAAAGATAGGATATTAGTTAAAAGAATTAGTGCAAAAAGTTTTCTATTCATAATTACATTATTTTTCAAGGGATAAAATTACATATTTAAAACGTAATAAAAGGTATTAAATGGTATATTTTTCAACATAAAAAAGTTAATAGATAGAACATTTATTTATTCAATAAATCATCTTACTAACTCCATATTCTGTTTCTCCAAAAACATCAATCATAATTGAAAATAAGTCCATCATATTTGGAAATATGTCCATCATATTTTCATTTATGTCCATCATATTTTTATTTTTGATTGACTTATTTTCAATTATGATTGGTTTTTTTTGAGTGTTGAGTGGTTTAGGGAGATTAAGGTCTTTAAGGACATTAATGTCTTTAGACTTCTTTTTCACTTAATTTACTAACTCCTTACTTTAAATTTTTCTTTCTTTACTTTAATAAATTCTTTCTTGATTCTATTTTACTGAAACAGCGTTTTATTTTTCTCTTTCTTGATATAGAAAATCACAGTAAAATAAATCACAAAAAAAAGCTTATCCCAAAATTTCAGAATAAGCTTTAAGAAATACATTATTGAAAATAAACTAAGAAGCAGTTTATTTATTTAGTTAATTATTGTTCTATTTTCCTCTAACTACTGCTACTGTGCCATTCTTGGATTGAATTCTTCCATCTCCATCTTTATATACCAAATACCAAACATAACTTCCATCAGGAACATAAGTTCCATCTTTTAATTTACCATCCCAACCTGCTTTTTCATATGTTGAGCCTTCTTTATTATCTGTGTAGAAAATTCTTTCTCCCCAACGATTATAAATACTAAATTCATACTCAACAGGAGTTGATGTAATTGGCACAAAATAGGAATTAGCATTTCCTGCTCCTGGAGTAAAGGCACTTGGAACATAAATTCCAAAATCTGGCTTAACAATTATTTTTCCTCTTGCAGTGTCTGGACACATAGCCTCATTATAAGCAACAAGAATAACATCATACTCTGCTTCAATATTATTTGGATAGGTGTGATAACCATTTTCTAAAGTTGAAGTTGTTCCATCTCCAAAGTCCCATAATCTTGAAAAGTCATTTGCAGTTTGATCGCTAAATTGAGTTTGAGAATTAATGAAAGTTAGTTTATTTGGATTTAATGACATTCTTGCATCTACTGCTGGATAAGCTTGAACACTTACTTCTCCATCTGCCTGACAACCATTTGCATCGATTATTGTTACATGATATGTAGTTTGAGAAGTTGGCATTGCAACAGGATTTAGGGATGTATTGTTTTGTGCCAATCTAATATCTGCAGGGGTTGAAGTCCATATGCAAGAAGTGGCATTTGTACAAGATAAAATTATACTGTCTCCTTCACAAATTTTGTCCTTATCTGAAGTAACTACTGTTGTTGCAGTATTCTTTGAGAATTGTATATTTCTTGTTATTGATCTGCCACACTCATCCGAAGCTGTTATTGTTACTATTATTGGCTCTGTTATGGTTATGTAATTAGTATCTGAAATTGGGTTTTCTCCAATTGGGTTGCCATCTGGGTCTTGCCATGAATAAGAAACATTTCCAATTCCATTATCAACTTTAATAAATACCATTTCTCTTTGTGGCAAAACATCATCACAATAAACCTTATTATCTGAGATATTAGTTAATACAAAATTTTCAGGAACAACTGCATTTATTGTTATTGTATCATCAACAGAACATTGTGTTCTTGCTTCTGTGATTAAATACATTGTTTTTACTTGGCCTGGAACATCAGCTGGATTTGAAACAAAATTAATGGTTACCTCAGCAACAGTATCTCCAACAGGAAAAGTTAGAGTATTTCCAAAAGGAAGATAATCTACTCCTTCAACCATATCTCCTTCCACTCTAAAAGTGTAGGCATCTCCAGCTTCTGCAGGTCGATTAAGAGTTGTTCTAACAGTTGTTGAAGAACAACTTGCTTTTAGAATAGCATCATCGCCAACAATTACGCCTCCTAACTGTGCACTAAGTTGGAATTCATCAACCTTAAATGAATTTGCTCCAAGAAAAACAGCAGAAGGTAATGCATGGTCACTTACATTACAAGTTGCCATTTCAATTCTATATTTATAACATGGTGCAACATCTACCCTTTTAGTTTCTAAAGCAATAGTATATCCTATCATTCTATTGCATGTTTCTGATGATTGTAGAATATGTAGATGAGTATTTGATAAAACACATGGTTGAACTGAACCACTTGGATTACCACTATTAACTGTATTGATTGTAACAGGAAGTTCAGGATTTGAACCTGGGATAATTGCAATATTTTCGTTTATGTAAGGTGTAACTCCCCCAACATTTACAAAATTTCCATTTTCATCAAAAGGTCCTGAAATAAAAAATCCAAAAGCATCATTAAATTGGGAACAAACATAACTTTGATATTCATCACTTGCAAAAACATATTTAAAAGAAACTCTATCACCTTGAGGGACAAAATCAAAACTTAAAACTCCAACATCATTCATTGCATAATTTAGACCTAATTGTTGCAATAAATAATAAAGTGAAGGTGAAACATTATTCCCATCACTTGCAGGAGTAGTACTATAACCAGCAGGAGGTTGATTTGGTGCAGCAGCATTTAATATATCTCCGGTAGCAATAATTAATCCACTATTTAGTTTAATATTTTGACCTGAAGTATCAATATTTGTAAATGTTCCAAATTGATTAGAATTAACATTTAACTGCCCATTAAATCTAACATTTGAGACCTCAACTCCTCCTCCTAAAAAGTAGTTTTCAACAACACTTTGAGCTGATTGTCCATTTTGAGAGGTACACACTACCTGTGCCTTAATTAAAAAGGGAAAGGTTAACAACAAAAGAAATAATACTTTTTTCATCTTGAATGAATTTTGTAATATTAATAATCAATGCACAAAGGTAGTAAAAAATTTATCTTTACATAGATATAACACTTAAAAATAAAAATTTGTTTAATTTTGCCAAAGAAATTTTTTAATTTTTTGGTTTGAAAAGAAAATCCATATTAGCAAAAAAGGTACTTAAACCTTTCTATAATTTATACTTAAAACTTTATCTCGATGATAATAAAGATAAAGATAATTTTACTTTTGACAGATTTCCAATTAGAAAAACAATTGGATTAGGTCATGATGCCTCAGATATTATGACTGCAAGAGTTGATATTTTAGCCCTTGAGGCTTCCACTCCTTTCAATAAAGTTATGGAGACTATTGCTCAAAGTGGATTCTCAAGAATTCCAGTTTATGAAAAGGAGCTTGATCAAATTAAAGGGGTTTTGCATGTTAAAGATTTATTCAAATACTTATGCAATGAAAAGGATTTTGAATGGAGCAAAATTATCAGAGAACCTTTTTTTATTCCAGAAACAAAAGATGTTAATGATTTATTGAAGGAGTTTTTGGAAGAAAAACGTCATCAGGCTATTGTTGTTGATGAATTTGGATTTGTAATTGGTATTGTTAGCTTAGAAGATATTTTGGAAGAGATTGTTGGAGAGATTAGCGATGAATTTGATCATCTTAAACCTTCATTAGTTACTAAACTTGGAAAGAAAACATATATGTTTACTGGGAAAATCAGTATTAATGATTTCTGTAAGGCTATTGGACTTCCCGATGATAAAGTGTTTGAAGAGATTAAAGGAGATGCTGATACTTTGGCTGGTATGTTAATTGAAATTGCTGGATATTTGCCTAAAAAGGGTGAAACTATAAAGTTCGATAACTATTTTTTCATAATTGAAAAAGCTGATAATAGAAAAATTGAACGTGTTAAATTAATAGTTAAATAATAATGAAAATCAAATATATTTTTATCGTTTTATTAAGCCTGATTGGGTTTGCTGGTTGTTCTAATGATCAAAACACTACTCCAAAACCAAAAACATATTTTCGTATTGATGTTCCAAAACCAAAATACATAACATTTGATACTTTATCTCTTCCTATTACTTTTCAATATCCCGATTATGGAGTTATTGAAGAAAAGCAGGATAAGAATTCAGATATTAATTGGTTTAATATTGCCTTTAATGATTATGGTTGTAAGTTATATATGACCTTTGTTAAATTGAATAACAACATTAAGTTAGATACACTGGTTAATGACAGCTATAATTTTACTAAGGAGCATGATAAATTCTCAAGTGGAGTAATTGAAAAAGAGTTTGTAAATAATAAAGACAAGGTTTATGGTTATTTATTCGATATAAAAGGCTCTCAAGTTGCTTCACCTTATCAATTTTATGTTACCGACAGTTCTAAATACTTCCTTCGTGGAGCTTTATATTTTGATTACAAAGCTAATAATGATTCTCTTGCTCCTATAATTAATAGAATTAAAACAGATATTGATCATATGATTTCTACATTAAAGTGGAAATAAAAAAATACAATAAAAAAATACAATAAAAAAATAAACTCCGTTTAAGTTAAATAAACGGAGTTTAAAGAAAGCTAAGAAATAATCTTAGGTGTTTTTATTCTGAGTCTTTTTGTTCTGATTGGTTTTCAGCTTCATTTTCACTTTCATCCTTAAGGTCAATAAGTCCTTTGCTGTTTAGCAAATTGTACCAAGTAAATAGTTTTTTCATATCTGAAACATATACTCTTTCGCTATCAAAGTTAGGAACTACTTCAGACATATATGCAATTAACTTCTTAGAGTCAGATTTTGGATCGATACAATCTTTACCATCTTCTTTTTTGTATATTTCTTGAAATACTTTTACTAAAGGTATATCATCATCAATTGTAAATATACTTATATCTTGCAATGAGCTAATCTTTGCATTTGCAAAAGCGGTTTGACGTTTTCCATCTAATAAAGATTCTATTAATGCTCCACTTTTTGCTTGTGAAATCAATGTAAATAGTCCTGGCTTTCCTGATATTGACAATATCTTACTTAAATCCATACTTAAAAAATTATTAGTTTATAAAATACTTAGTTAGTTTATTAAATTACTTCTATTATTTCTTCCCAAATTTCAACCTTATCTCCTTTACGAATTTTCTTTCGCTTTTGATATTCCACCTCTCCGTTAACCTTTACTTCTCCTTCCACTACCAATTCCTGTGCCAAAGCTCCGTTATCAACCATGTTTGTTGCTTTCAAAAGTTGAATTAAATGTATATATTCTTGATCCTTTCTTAAAGGAAACTGTGTTTTCATTATTCTATTTTATTAAAGGGTGCAAAAATACAATTTTATGGATATGTTAACGCTATTCTTGCTAATTTATTTAGTTCTATATAAAAAAAGAGCTCTTATTTTTATAAGAGCCCTTTCTAAGATTGATTTATTTGTTATTTTGTAACTCTTTCAAGCCATTTAACCATACCAAGCATTACTCCCATTGAAATCAAACATACAATTAAGAATACTAACCAACAATATTCAATAGGCCAAGCATTATACATAACAGGTCCTAACCAAATAAGAAGATTACCTACTGCTGTAGCACCAAGCCATAACCCTTGACAAAGTCCAAGAAGATGTTTTGGAGCAACCTTAGAAACAAATGATAATCCAAGTGGAGAAATAAATAATTCTGCAACAGTTAAGAAGAAATATGTTACAATAAGAACCCACCAACCTGCTTTCATTCCTTCTGATGTGGCAACATCCAATGCTCTAAACTCTTCTCCTGAAGGATAACCTTGTACATAAGAGAATATAGTCAAGAACAAATAAGCAATACCTGCTATCGCCATCCCTATTGCAATCTTTCTTGGAGTAGAAATATCTTTACCTTTTCTTGCCAAAGCACCAAAGATAGCCATAATGATAGGAGTAAGAACTATAACAAAGAATGGATTAACTGCCTGCCAAATTTCTGGAGCAATTGCATCTGTTTTTACAAAGTCTCTTGCGAATACAGAAAGTGATTGTCCGTTTTGATGGAATGAAAACCAGAAAAATATAGCAATACCAAGCACTGCAAACAATGCATAAAGTCTTTGTTTTATTTCTTTTGCCATAGCTTGTTTTTCTTCAGCAGTATAAGAAATAGTCTCTGTAGATTCTTTTTTAGCAGGGTTTGGAAATGTTTTTTTGTTATATAGGAATATTACAAGAGAAATAATCATTGCTGCAACAGATGCGAAAAAAGAAAAATGCACTCCTTGATTGAAAACTTCAAGGTAAGCAGATGGATCAAATGTTGTTCCATTAATTGTTGCTGCTGTTGATAATTCTTGATATTTAGCAGTTTGTTCACCACCATTAATTACTTTATGGCAAAGTTCAGGAAGATTTGCATTATAAATAAATCCATTGGTTTTTAACCACCATTGTCTTAACAAAGGTGCAATAAATGGAGCTACCAAACCTCCAATATTAATAAACACATAAAATATTTGAAAACCAGAATCTCTTTTACTCTTAGCAATTTTTAACTGTTCTGGACCTTCTTTTGCAGCTTCAGTTTCTAAGTTATCATACATTTGTCCAACGATTGCTTGAAGATTACCTTTAAACAAACCATTACCAAATGCAATTAATATCAAAGATAAGCAAGTAAAAGGAAGTAACCATGTAGTATTTGCAGAAGTTGCTGTAATAGGAATAGCTAATAAAACATAACCTAATGCCATTATTATCAAACCTTTTTGGATAGTACCTTTGTAGTTTTGTGTACGGTCGGCAATAATACCTCCAACAAGACTCAATATATAAATTGCACTATAGAATACTGAATATATTACTCCAGATACTCCATCAGATAAACCAAATTTAGAGCAAAGAAATAACAATAAAACAGCATTCATAATATAGTAGCCGAATCGTTCTCCCATATTACTTAGGGCTGCCGTAATAAGCCCTTTTGGATGACTTTTAAACATAGTTTGTGTTTTTAATTATTAAATAGTTTTAATTTGAATTTTGATTTTAACGTGCAAATATACTGCAACTTATTTTAAGTACCCAATTTAAAAGGCAATTTTATGGAATAATTTTAGTATTTTTGCTCAAAATAAGGGGATAAGAAGGCTTTAATATGACAAAAACTCTTTCAGAAAATATAATTTTAGGGATTGACCCAGGAACAAATGTATTGGGGTATTCTGTAATTGAACAAAAAGGCAAGCAAATTACTTTATTAGAAATGAATGTTTTGAAACTTGGTAAGATTAAGGATATGTCAACAAGAATGAAAGAATTGTTTGATGTTATTGTTAAGATTATTGATAAATATAATCCCGATATCTTATCTATTGAAGCTCCTTTTTTCGGGAAAAATGTTCAGTCTATGCTTAAGTTGGGGAGAGCTCAAGGATTGTGCATTGCAGCTGCTTTTTCAAGAAGTATTCCCTTTGTGGAGTATTCACCAAGAAAGATTAAACAATCCATTACCGGAAATGGTGCTTCATCAAAAGAACAAGTTGCTTTAATGTTGCAAAGAATGGTGGAGTTTGATATGCCAAAATATTTGGATGCTACCGATGCTTTAGCAGTTGCTATTTGTCATTTTCATTGTCAGGATAATCCTTTCCCCACAGTTTCAAAAGCTAAGAAACAAAGTTCAAAATCTGCTTGGGGATCCTTTGTTGAAAAGAATCCTGACAAGTTGATTTAAAGTTTAAGCTTAATCGTTTTTACCTTCAATGATTATTACTATTTCTCCTTTAATTGTTTTTTGAGAAAAATATTCTATCAGCTCACTTAATGTTCCTCTTTTATTTTCTTCAAATAGTTTAGATATTTCCCTGCTTACTGATGCTCTGCGTTCTTCTCCAAAGTATTCGGAAAATGAAGTTAGTGTTTTTAAAAGTCGATGAGGTGATTCATAGAATATCATTGTTCTTTCTTCTTCAACTATAGATTCTAATTTTGTTTGTCTTCCTTTTTTGTGAGGAAGGAATCCTTCAAAACAAAATCTATCACATGGGAGTCCAGAATTAACAAGTGCTGGTACAAATGCTGTTGCTCCAGGTAAACATTCTACTTCAATTTCATTCTTAACACATTCTCTTACTAATAAAAATCCTGGGTCAGATATTCCTGGGGTTCCTGCATCGGTTATTAAAGCAATGGATTTCCCAAATTTTATTTCTTCAACAACTCTTTCTACTTGCTCATGTTCATTAAATAAATGATGAGCTTTTAAAGGTGTTTTAATTTCAAAATGATTAAGCAGTGGTCTTGATGTGCGAGTATCTTCTGCAAGTATTAAATCAACTTCCTTCAAAACTCTTATGGCTCGAAGCGTAATATCTTCAAGATTTCCAATTGGTGTGGGTACAAGATAAAGCTTAGCCATTGATGTTTTATTAGAAAGGTTTAAATCCTATTATTTCTCTTACTTCTTTAATAGTTTTTCGAGCTGATTCTCTTGCTTTTTCAGAGCCTTGATTAACTACTTGTTTTAAGTATTCTGAGTTATTCTCAATCTCCAATATTCTTTCTCTAAATGGTGTTGTGAAAGCAATCATATCTTCTGCTAATTGTTTCTTCATATCACCATAGCGAATAGAGCAGTCATTGTATTTTTCTTCAAAGAATGAAACTGTATCATTGCTTGAAACTAATTTCATTAATGAGAATATGTTTTCTATTTCTTGACTTTTAGGTTCATTTGGGGTTGTTGGACCTGAATCAGTTTTAGCCCTCATTATCTTCTTTCTCAAAACTTCTGGTTCATCAATTAGGAATACTGCATTGCCTTCTCCTTCCGATTTTCCCATCTTACCACTACCATCCAATCCAGGAACTTTTACTAATTCATTGCCAAAATTATAAGCCAAAGGTTCAGGAAAATAATCCACATTATACATTCTGTTAAAACGTCCAGCAAAGGTTCTTGTCATCTCCAAATGCTGTTCTTGGTCCTTTCCAACGGGAACATGAGTTGCCTTATGAATTAATATATCAGCAGCCATTAAGGTTGGATAAGTCAATAAACCTGCATTTACATTATCTGGTTGCTGACGTACCTTATCCTTAAATGAAGTTACTCTTTCCAATTCCCCCAAATAAGCATTCATATTTAGGTACATATATAATTCTGAAATTTCTGGTACTTCACTTTGAACATAAATTGTTGCTTTATTTGGATCTAATCCACAAGCCAAGTATTGTGAAAGAATTATTCTAACATTATTATGTAAATCCTTTGGATTAGGATGAGTTGTTAGAGAATGATAGTCTGCAATAAAGAAGTAACATTTATGTTCTTCCTGCAAAGAGATAAAACTTTTTAAAGCGCCAAAGTAACTTCCCAAATGCAAATTACCTGTTGGTCGCATTCCACTTACTATTAATTTGTTCATCCTAATTCCTATTTTAATGGATTGCAAAGATAGGATATTTTCATAAAGTGTAAAATAAAACATATTGCAATTTTATTATATGTATAACTTAATTACAAGAATCAAAACATAGTTTTATTGACTCTTAAACAAGGTTTTAACAACTCTTAATCCTTACATTAGTGAAACGAAATGGCATTTCGCATCCTAAAACTCCTTATTTAAGTATCAAGATATAAGAATTAAAAGCTTATTTATCTCAATTTAGATTAAAATTTCTTTGATAGAATAATATATTAAAAGATAGATTTTAACTATACATTAAGATGAGTTTTTTCAAATGCAGAATGAAAGATTTGAAATAATTGAAATTTTGTATTGAGAAATAGAATACTTTTATTTATCTTTGCAGTATCTAAAATTAATTTTAAATAAAATAAACAATATATGTGCGGAATAGTTGGCTATATTGGTCATAAAGAAGCTTTTCCAATTTTAATAAAGGGATTAAAGCGTTTGGAATACAGAGGTTATGATAGTGCAGGAGTTGCGCTTTTGAATAGCAATTTAGATCTTAATGTTTATAAAACCAAAGGGAAGGTTAAACAATTGGAGGCATATTGCAATGGTAAAGATATTAGTGGAAACATTGGAATTGCTCACACAAGATGGGCAACTCATGGAGAACCAAACGATAGAAATGCCCATCCTCACTACTCACAATCAGAAAATTTAGCATTAATTCATAATGGTATAATTGAGAATTATCTTAGTATCAAGAAACTTCTAATTAGTGAAGGTTATAGTTTCAAGAGCGATACAGACACTGAAGTATTGGTACATTTAATTGAGTATATTAAAAATCGCTACAAGTTAGACCTATTTAATGCAGTTAAAAGAAGTCTTAATTTTGTGGTTGGGGCTTATGCAATTGGAGTTATAGAAAAAGGAAACAGTGACACCTTAGTTGCAGCTCGTAAAGGAAGTCCATTAATTTTGGGAGTTGGCGAAGGAGAATTCTTCTTAGGCTCTGATGCCACTGCAATAATAGAATACACTTCAAATGTTATTTATTTAAATGACGAAGAAGTGGCTGAATTACGTCTTGGTTCCAGTCCAAAGATTCGTACTTTAAAGGACGAAGAAGTAAATCACGAAATTAAAAAGATTGAGTTAGCACTTGAAGATATTGAAAAAGGAGGATATCCACATTTTATGTTAAAGGAAATACACGAACAGCCAAAGAGTTTGGAAATGTGTATGAATGGTCGTTTGAACAGAGAATTGATGGAAATTAAACTTAGTGGGATAACTGATAATATTGAACGTTTCCGCTCAGCAAAGAGAATTTTAATTACTGCATGTGGAACATCATGGCATGCAGGACTTATTGGTAAATATTTGATAGAAGAACTTTGTCGAATACCAGTTGAAGTTGAAGTTGCATCAGAGTTAAGATATCGCTATCCTGTAATTAATAAAGACGATATTTTAATCCCTATTTCACAATCAGGAGAAACAGCTGACACATTAGCAGCAATAGAACTTGCCAAAGAACAGGGAGCATTTATATATGGAATATGTAATGTTGTTGGCTCATCAATAGCAAGAGCAACTGATAGCGGAACATACACACATGCAGGTCCTGAAATAGGAGTTGCCTCCACCAAAGCCTTCACAACTCAGGTTGCAGTACTTACAATGATGGCATTAACACTTGGTAAAGAACTTGGTACAATTAGTCAAGAAAGATATAAAAAGACAGTTCAAGAACTTTCTGAAATCACACATAAAATTGAAAAAATACTTTTATTAGATAAAGAGATAGAGAAAATTTCCACAGTCTTTACCTATGCACGTAACTTTATGTACTTAGGTCGTGGATATAATTATCCAGTTGCTTTGGAAGGAGCTTTAAAGCTTAAAGAAATTTCATATATACATGCTGAAGGTTATCCAGCAGCAGAAATGAAGCACGGACCTATTGCACTTATTGATGATGAAATGCCAATTGTTGTTATCTCTCCTAAGGTTAGAATATATGATAAGGTAGTAAGTAACGTTCAGGAAATAAAAGCTCGTAAGGGAAAAATTATTGCAATAGTAAATGAAGGTGATGTTGACGTTAAGAAGATGGCAGACTTTTGTATAGAAATACCTTCTACTGATGAATGCTTAACTCCTCTTTTAACTGTTATTCCTCTTCAAATACTCTCCTACTATATTGCTTCAATTAAAGGCAGAGATGTTGACCAACCACGCAATTTAGCAAAGAGCGTAACAGTAGAATAGGTCTTTTTAGACTACTAAGCCATTAATTTAAACTAATTAGAAATGAACCTAACTCAAAGTGATATTGAGCAAATTGAGGCTCATGGATTAAGTGTTGATGATGTTCAAACTCAGTTTATGAACTTCATTACAGGTTTCCCATTTGTTCAACTGTCAGAAGCTGCAACCATTGATAATGGGATACTAAAGCTTAATGAAAAAGAATCTGAAGAAGCAATTCAATATTTTCAAAATAATAAAGACAAACATTCTATTTTAAAATTTGTACCTTCTTCAGGTGCTGCAACCAGAATGTTTAAGGATTTATTTGAGTTTTCTGCACTTTACATGGGACTTCAATACACATTAAAAGAATTTCCAGAAGCTAAGAAAACCATAGATAATCTAAACAAATTCGCCTTTTTCGATGAATTAAAACAAAGATTTGAAGCTCATTCAGTTTCTATAGATGAATATTTAGAAAGAGGAGACTACACAACAATTGTAAATTACATACTAACAGAAATTGGACTTAACTACGGCAAACTGCCCAAAGCTCTAATTCTTTTTCATAAATATCCAGAAGATAAAGAAAGGAAATGTCGCCATGCAATAGAGGAACACTTTGTTGAAGCAGCCAACTATTGCAAGGAGGAGAACAAAGATGTTAATATTCATTTCACAATTTCAATTGAACATAAAGAAGAATTTGAAAGAGTTTTAAAAGAGATTCAACCTTACTATGAAAAGCTTTTTGATGTTAAATATAATATTTCATTTTCTTTTCAAAAGCAGATTACAGATACAATAGCTCTCACTCAAGACAACGCATTAGCCTATGATAAGGATGGAAAAATCATCTTCCGCCCTTCTGGACATGGAGCTTTAATTGAGAATTTAAATGACATTAAAGGTGATATTATATTTATTAAGAATATCGATAATGTTGCTCACGACAGATTTAAAAACTCAACTTACAAATATAAAAACCTAATTGCGGGAATTCTTCTTCAAACTCAGGAAAAAGTTTTTTCATCTCTTAAAGCTTTAGAAAAAGGCAAACTCAACTCCCAAGAACTTGTAGATATAATTGAATTAACCAATAAATTAGGAATTGGGTTAAGCAAGGAAGAAACCTCAGGAAATAAATCAGAGAATATATTAAAACAAGTTTTCAATAAACTTAACCGTCCAATTAGAGTTTGTGCAATGGTTAAAAATGTTGGAGAACCTGGAGGAGGGCCATTTTGGATTGAGAATAATGGAGTAAGGAGTTTGCAAATTGTGGAAAAAGCTCAAGTAGATTTACTGAACGAAACACAAAAAGAAATCTTCTCTAAGGCAACACATTTCAACCCTGTTGACATAGTTTGTGGAGTTAGAGACTACAAAGGAGACAACTTCAATTTAATTGATTATGTGGACAAAACCACAGGTTTTATTTCAACAAAATCAAAAGATGGAGAGCTAATAAAAGCACAAGAATTACCTGGATTATGGAATGGAGCAATGGCTGATTGGATTACAATTTTTGTGGAAGTTCCTCTTGAAACGTTCACTCCAGTTAAAACAATTAATGATTTATTAAGAGAAGAACATCAAGAAAAATAATTAAAAAAACTTAAAAAGCGACACTTTAATCCAATAAATAAAAAATTATATCGTTTTTTTCCTATCTTTGCCAATTATAATTTTTATCATATACAAAATAATAACGCATGACTTATAAATCAAAATTCGTTTTATCAATCTTAATGCTTTCTATGTTACCAGTTTTTGTTATGGCTCAATTGCCAAGCAAAGATGGAATTCATGAAAGAGGCATGATGAAAAATAGAACAAACGTAGATAAAGAAAGTTCAGAATATCAAATTGGAATAATTAAAGACACTACTCGTTTTCGTAAATCCTTAATGAAATTTGTTGGGACAAGTCTTGTTTATGACGATGCAGCAGAAAATGAAGAAGATATCCTAAAGGAAGCTTTACCAACTACTACATCTATTCATCGTAAAAAGACAGACTTTTCTAATCTAAATGACGCAATAAACCTACCTCTTGTTGATAATAGATCTAAGAAATTTTATTCATTCCCAAGTGAAGGAGTTAGAGTTTCATCTCGTTTTGGTCCAAGAAGAAATCGTTACCACTATGGAATTGACCTTAGTTTAAGAACAGGAGAACCAATAAAAGCAATGTTTGACGGTAGAGTTAGAGTTGCTAAAAGAGCAGGAGCTTACGGAAATTTAGTTGTTGTTGAACACGATAATCAATTAGAAACATATTATGCTCACCTTTCAAGAATAAACGTTGCTCCTGGAGATGAAATTAAAGCAGGAGAAGTTTTGGGATTAGGAGGAAGCACAGGACGTTCAACAGGACCTCATCTTCATCTTGAAATCCGTTATCAAGGTGCAGCTATTAATCCTGAAGATGTAATCAACTTTACTAATTTTGCACTTTTAGATGATAATTTAACTCTTACTAAAGATAATTTCCGTCACCATTCAGTTAAACAAAGAAATACTAATTTAGCAAAAAACAACAGAACTTCAACCAAAGGCAAATACACAAAGGTTAGAAAAGGAGAAACTCTTTCTACAATTGCTAAAAGAAATGGTACCACCGTTAAGAAACTTGCTAAGCTAAATAAAATTAAAGGCAATAAAATTAAAGCTGGTCAAAAAATTAGAGTAAGATAACTAATAGTAATATTAGCAAAAATATAAGAAAAAGGAAGTCATATGGCTTCCTTTTTTTATTATCATAAATCAAACCAAAGCAACAAAAGAGATATCGTTTAATTGATTATTTTTCTATTATCAATAAAATAACCTTTGGCACGGAATTTGTTCCATAATCAAATATTAATTTAAAAAATTATAACCATGAAAAAATTAATTTTAATAGGACTAATTCTTGTTGGTATTGGTTCTACATCTTTAGTTGCACAACAACCTAATAAAGGTCAAGTGAAGAAAAGCCAAGTTCAAGCAAAGAATGATTTGAAAAAATCAGAAAAAGATGCTCAAAAAGCTTTCAAGAAAGCTGACAAAGAAAGAAAAAAAGCTGAAGTAAAAGCAGTAAAAACTCAAAAGAAAGTTAACAAAGAAGCTACAAAGGTTAACAAAGAAGCTAAAAGAGCATCAAAGTCTCAAGGAGAAATAAATAAGAGAATAAAATAGATTTATTTTCAAATACAATAATGTATTATTGTAGAAAAACTTGAGCAAAGGATTATATCCTGACTTAATAAAGAAAGTGCCTTGATAATAGTTATCACAGGCACTTTTTTATATTTAATAAGACAGTAAATTAAGACTCTTCGTTATAATAAACCTTATAGAACTTCCCTTTATCGTCTTCCCCCTGCTCAATCATTTGACGATTACCATGAACATATATATGGAAATTCTTATCTAACTTAATAACGCTCTTGAAAACTCGGGCCTGTTTCTTAACTGCACTGTCTGAAATATTGAAATTATCCATTATCTCAACACCAAATCCTTCTTCAAATTCATTTTTATAATTATTGAAGCTTTCAATAACTTCAGGTTGAGTCATAACTTCATTAGCAAATTCATTCATATCAAAGCTCTCTTTCTCCTTAAAGAACTTAACCGACTTATTCAACAAATCAGCTTGGTCTGCCTTTGAAACTTCAAACTCAGTAGGAAGTTGTTTAGTAACAAAATTCTTACACATGGAAAGAACATTATGAGTGTTGTAATATTCGTCCTGACGTTGTTTAACATGCAAAAATTCATCAATCCAATACTGAGCCTCAGAACTCTTATTGGTGTTATCAACCACAGCAACAATATAACCATTTTCCCTTTCAATATTAAATATCAAACAACCCTTATCAAGCTTATTAATATTAATCCCCCTTTCCAATTCCACATTAAAATTATCAGAAGTTGAACGAACCTTAAGGAAGGTATCTTTGTTCTCTGACTTAAATATTCCAACACAATCAGAAGTTTTACCATTAATAAAACAATCCTTGAGGTAAACCACATAAAACTCCCCTCCTTTTACCTTAGGATGAATGCTCTTTTCATATAAATGCTTAGCCAAAAAAACCGATTTATCATAAATATTAGAAGGATTATCAAATATATCAGAAACATAATTATAAACCTCGTTAAACCTCAAATCGCTATCGTGGTAGAAGTTGAAATACTCCTCCGATTTAAAAGAAGAGAAGAAATAATCTGTTAAAGTATTTCTCAACATTTCATCTTCAATATCAATTTCCTTCTTAGCCAAAATAAGCAATTCATCATTCTTATTACCAACCCAGTGAGCACAAACATTCTCAAGAGAACAATCTATATGATCTATCATAAATTTCAATTAAATTAATTCAACAAACCGTCTTGCCTTATTTAATACATAAGACAAAAGCAGTACAAAGATATAAATAAAAAAGCTTACTTATTGTTTTTTGATTTTGACTTATCAGCATTTGCTTTATGTAGCTTCTGCAAGTTCTCAAAATCATAATCAGACTTTATTTTATCAATAATTGTAGTTACAACCTTATATATTTCCTTATCCTCAGAATAATCAGCAGGACAAACAAAATTAACTCTATTCTCAGAAATCAATTTCTCAGCAATAATTTTCTTGTTTCCATCTCTTGGCTTGTAAACAGCAATTGAATTACCTCCATGTTCCTTAACCAGTTTCATTGAAGGAATATCAGTTTCTCCATCTCCAAAATAAATCATTTGTTTAAAAGGAACAGGTCTTTCATCATCAGGAACATACTCATTAATTGCAATATTATCACTAACACTTTTAATCCCTTTATTTATCTTGAAAAGAAATTGAGTTTTGGTTGTATAATCTACAGCAATAGAAGGCCAATAGGCAATTCCATCAACATTATAAATAAAAGAACAAGCATAAATTGCTTCAAACTCTTTAGCAATTTCAGTTCCTTCTATCATTTCTTTCATTCCAGAAGAATTGATATAATGCTTAATTTCTAAGTCATTTTCTTTCCCATACCTGTTAATTATACCAAACCACTCTTTCACTCCCTTAAATAGCTCAACATCCTTTCCAAATTGCTTAAAAGAATCTCTCTTCAAAGAAATCCCTTTAGCCTTAGCCTCCATAATCATTAAATTCATATAACAAAGCACTGGGCTTGCATCATTCTCAACTGAAAGTGTAGCATTCTTCTTCCAAAAATCCTTAGAATTCTGTCCTAATGCCTTAATAAAACCAAACTCCTGCATATTCCCTGGAGAAAGAGTTCCATCAAAATCATAAATCAAAGCCACAGTAGGTTTCTTCGCACTCATATATACTTATTATTAATCATTATAAATTTAGAAGTAGCCACATCAAAGCACTTAAACAAAATCTTAATGTCATTAGATTTTATATCCTTCAATAATTACCTCAAATATTATACCGCTTTCCATTGACTTTCAAAACTTAACGCTTCACCTTTGAGTAAAGGATAAAGCATAGTTTCCCTATTTATAAGAACAAAAAGCTTTCCTTTTTTAACATCCAATACAGCAAAAGTTGGCTCATCACAACCCAACTTATTTCTTAACTCTTTTTCCATCAATGTAAGTATTAAATCTGCATGTCTCTTATCTATATTCTCATTAGCACTAATAAATAATTTTATCATATAGATTTTACCATTTATACATAATCCTAATTCTGGATTTAATTCAATTCTTAAATCTCCAACAGCCCAAGTCTTCTTAATCGGATTAACCCATTCTATTATATTTTTCTTCCAAAATTTACAATATCCATCTATTGCTAACTTATAATTTTCTATTTGATTACCAGGAATAGTATTAAGTAATTCGTATAAAGAATCTTTACTTTTCATCTTTTTATGAACGTCCTTTATCTTTTTCCTTAATGGTAACCAATAATCTTGAAAATGCTCATAATCACTTTCTCTGCGTTTTTTAGCATTTTTCACAACTGTAGCTTTAGCACTACCCGATTTATTTACAAAATTCATGAATTCTGTTAGTGAAATTTTAATTGTTTCTTTCATTATATTGTATATCTAAATTTTCACTCTAATTAATTTGATAAATAATAATACCCTTATTATTATAACTAAATATATAAGTCACTACCAAATTTGCATTCAATCTTAATTATTATGAATTAAATATTAATGTTTCTTGTCTTTAGGTGGACATGGATCATTTTTATAACTATTTAGATTTTGAATTTTTCCATCTTTTCCAGGAGGAATTAGTTCTCTTCCATCTTGTTTTGCTTGTTCACGACTCCAGTCCATAGCATCTTGCTTATTTTCAAAATGTTTAGAAGTCTTTGATAATTCTGGTTTCTTTGCATCCCAACCTCCTCTTTCTTCGTTAGGTACAACATGAATTTCTTTTCTAGGCATAATTCTATTATTTAAGTTTATAATTATTCCAATTTGTTTTTGCAAATATTTTCATTCCATTTGCTGGATTGTATACTGGATATATTTTCAAATACTCTTGTTCAGCTTTTTCAAAATCATTATTTGAAATTATATTAATATAATGCAAATATAATAAACCAATAACAGCAGAACGAGAACATCCTTGATTACAATGTACTAATACTTTATTCGTTTTTATATTATCTTCTATAGCTTGTATTGCTGTATCAATTATTTCTTTAGCTATATAAGCGGGATTATCAACATCAACAAGATTAAGAATTAACCTATTACCTCTTTTAGCAATTAAATACTCTGGATGAGTATTTGCTGCACCTCTTCCTGTATAACCAAGAGCTTGTCTATGATATGGTTCCTTACAAGCATGAATAACAAACCATCCTTCTTGTTTCTTAACAATCTCTTCATAATCATATTGACTACCAATAAATAAATCTTTCGTTATCTCAATCATTATTTTACTGAAATTTAACTATTATTAATTGAGGAGCCATTAAATCCTCTTGGCTTTTATTTATTCAAATATTTTATATACATGAATAATTAGCAAAGATAATCTTTTTATTTGTACAATATCTTTTTAATGTTTAAAATATACAAAAATTATATTAATATTAGTTTACAAAACATAAGTCTTGATTAACTTTTATTTTTATCAAGAAATAAATTTGCAAAAGCCTTATATAAATATATTTATACTTGATATAAGTTTATTTATTTAAGGTTTAATTTTTGCATCCTGCCACCTTACACTATGTATCCTGCCACCTTACATAGTGCAACCTGCCACCTTACATAGAGTATCCTGGCAGGTTGCAAAATTTTTATCTCGTTTAAAGAAATTTTTATAGGGTTTCTACAAAATTATTCCTTGTTTATTTAGATTTTATTCCTTGTTTATTTGGAGTTATTCCTTTTGTATTTGAGCGTTTATTTTAGTGATTGGGATTTATTGAAGGGAGAATTGGGGAAATAAAAAAGGAGCTTTAAAACTATTTCTTTATTTTAAAGCTCCTTTTGGTTATTTTGTTATTTATTGGGTTTATACGCCAAGTTCATTTAGGTTTTCTATCTTCTTCTTTTGAAGGAAGTCGTAGATTCCTCCTATATGTTCTCTTACTTTTTTGTTGCCAAATTCAAATACTTTATCCACTAAGCCATCTAAGAATTCACGGTCGTGGGATACAATTATTGCTGTTCCGTCAAAGGCTTTTATTGCTTCTTTTAATACTTCCTTTGAAGGAATATCGAGGTGATTGGTTGGCTCATCGAGTATTAGTAGGTTTGCTGGTTCTAATAGTAATCGAACCATTGCTAAACGGCTTCTTTCTCCTCCTGATAATACTTTTACCTTTTTTTCTATAGCTTCTCCTCCAAACATAAATGAGCCTAATATTTCTCTTAGTCTTGTTCTAATATCTCCTACTGCAACATTATCAACTGTTTGAAAAACACTAAGGCTTTCGTCTAATAACGAAGGTTGATTTTGTGCAAAGTATCCTATTTTAACATTATAGCCTAATTCTAATTTCCCTGAATATTCTATTTCTTGCAATATACATTTTGCTAATGTACTCTTTCCTTCTCCATTTTTACCCACAAATGCAACTTTCTCCCCACGGTTTATTACCATTCCAATATTGTCAAGCACTATCTTGTCTCCATATTTTTTGGTTAAATTGTCTATATCTAAATGTAAAGGACCTGAACGAGGTGCTGGTGGAAATTTAAGTCTAAGACTTGAAGTATCTTCAATATCTATTTCCACTCTTTCCAACTTTTCTAAAAGTTTTATTCTTGATTGAACCAAAGCAGCTTTTGAGGCTGTGCAACGAAAACGATTAATAAAGGCTTGGTTGTCTTGTATGATTTTTTGTTGGTTTTCATAAGCATGAAGCTGTTGCTCTTTTCTTTCTTGGCGAAGTTCTAAGTATTTGGAATAATTTACTTTGTAATCGTGAATTTGTCCTAATGATATTTCAATTGTTCGATTAGTTACCGAATCAATAAAAATCTTATCATGGGAGACTAATAATATTGCACTTGAAGTGTATGCAAGGAAGTTTTCTAACCATTGTATAGATTCTATATCTAAATGGTTTGTTGGTTCATCTAATAATATTACATCGGGGCATTGTAGAAGTATTTTTGCTAATTCAACTCTCATTCTCCACCCTCCACTAAACTCAGAACATTGTCTATCAAAATCACTCCTAAGGAATCCTAATCCCAATAAGGTTTTTTCCATCTCAGCTTGAAAATTACCACTGTCAATTATTTGCATATGTTCGTAAGCACGACTTAGTTTATCAATAATCTCAGAGTATTCGTCGGATTCGTAATCATCTCTTTCCGACATTTCTTTTGTTAAGCTGTCAATTTCTAATTGTAGTTGATTGATACGGTCGAATGCTTTCTGAGTTTCTTGCATTACTGTTGTACCTTCGTTATGAATCATGTGTTGAGGTAAATAACCCACAGTTAAGTCGGGAGAAAAAACAATTTTCCCACTTGTTGCTTGTTCGTGTCCTGCTATTAATTTTAAAAGAGTAGATTTCCCTGCTCCGTTTCTTCCTACTAATCCAATTTTATCTTTCTGATTTACAAGAAATGTTATATTATCTAATAATCTTCTGCTGTCAAACTCGACGGTAATTTGTTCTATTGAAATCATATTTATTTTTAAGTGTCTATTTTTTTTATTTGTCTTTATTCTTCCTCTATAACTAAAGTCTGAATTAACTCAGAAAATCATTTGGATTTATCCAAGACTCGATTTTATCTAATTATTACTTTATATTGAAGAAGGAATATAAAGATGAAAGGCATGCAATAAAGAAAAGGAGCTCTAAAACTATTGAGGTTTTAAAGCTCCTTTTTTGTTTTATCTTTTGAGGTATATTTATTTATTTTAATCTTTTTATATTTAGCAATAAGATTTATATTCTCTTTAATTACATTCCATAACTGAATGCTGTGATAGTTTCATAAACTATACTTGTAATTCCTAATCCAATTATTCCAATAAGACAAATTGTTAAACTTATTTTTGTGTAGCAATCTGTTTTAATAGGTTCAATTGGGTTATCGTTTTTATTTATATACATTGCTTTTACAACTAAAAGATAGTAGTAAAGAGAGATTATTGTGTTTAGTAATGCAATTACCACTAATACTATGAAACCGCTCTTAAAAGCTGCCATAAATACAAAAAACTTACTGAAGAATCCTGCAAATGGTGGTATACCTGCCAAAGAGAAAAGAGCAAGTGTTGTTAGAAAGGTTAGTTTTGGATTTGTTTTATATAATCCATTGTAGTCGTCCATACTTACTTTTTCAGTTCTTTGTTCAATTATTGAAATAACTCCAAAGATTGCAAGGTTTGCAACCATATATACCAACACATAATAAACCAGAGAAGCCATTCCAATTGCTGTTCCTCCAATAACTCCTAACAAAATATATCCTGCTTGTGAGATTGAAGAGAAAGCTAAGAAACGTTTCATATTCTTTTGACGCAATGCAAAAAGGTTTCCTATTGTTATTGTGATTACAATTAGTCCATATATTATGTTTTGCCACTCTGTAACCATCGGTGCAAATACTTTCATTAGAATTGTAAGAAGTACAAATACAGCTGAACCTTTTGAAATTACTGAAAGGTATGAAGTAACTGGTGTTGGTGCTCCTTGATATACGTCTGCTGTCCAAAGATGGAAAGGAACTATTGATATTTTGAAACCAATTCCTGCAATGAAGAATACAAATGCAGCTAATTGCATATAATTGCCAGATGTCAGTAGAGCCGGAATATCTTCAAAGTACAGTGTTCCACATGCTCCATAAAGGAAGGAAAGTCCAAAAAGAAGTAAAGCTGAAGAGAACATTGCAGTTAGAATGTATTTTGCTCCTGCTTCTGCTGAGTTATGACGATATTTATCAAATGCTATAAGAGTTGACATTGGTATTGATGCCATTTCCAATCCAAGGAAAAACATTAGGAAATGTCCTGAAGCAATCATAAAGAACATACCCAAAAGAGTTGAAAGTATTAGAAAATAAAACTCTCCCTGTTTAAACTTTGTATCTTCTCTTTTTAACCAAAGGTCAGCTTGCATAAAAACTATTAGTGTTCCAAAGGTTAAGATGCTTTTTATTATTGTCATCATTGGAGTGTAGTAGTACATTCCTCCAAAAGCACTCCCAGGTGTTGAAGTTGGTATTAAATTGTAGATAATATGTGCACCTAACAATACACATGCAACTACTGAAAAGTATTTACGAGCTTTTTCTGAAGCAATTAAATCATATAAGAATAGTATAGCCATCACTACTATAAGCGATACTTCTTCTTTCATATATAGAAATTGACTGTAATCCATTTTTTCTATCTTTAAATTTCTTTACCTATTTTATAACTAATGCTTTCACAATTGGAAGCACACTATCACCAATCATATTATTCATCCATAAAGGAGCAATACCTAAAGCAACAATTGCAATAATTAGAACAATTGCTGAAAGGCGTTCGTCCCAAGTTGCATCGGTTAGTTTTAAATGTTCTGGATTTTTAACTTCACCATAAAAACTTCTTCCTATCAAACGAAGTATATAAACTGCGGTTATTACAATTGATGTTGTTGCAATTATTGTAATAACTCTATGGAAAATATCTGTATGTTGGAATGAGCCAACAAATATTGTCATTTCAGCAACAAAACCACTAAATCCAGGAAGACCTAAATTTGCCAAACCTGCAATAACATAACAAACAGATAGGAATGGCATAATTTTCATTAACCCACTTAACTCACGAATATCTCTTGTGTGTGTTCTGCCATAAATCATACCAATTAAAGCAAAGAAAAGAGCTGTCATAAGTCCATGAGAAAGCATTTGAATAACTGCTCCTGTTGCTGCTGTTTGATTCATCATCAAAATAGCAAAAAGAACCAATCCACAGTGGCTAACTGAAGAATAGGCATTAATATATTTCAAGTCTGTTTGAACAATTGCACTGAATGCACCATAAATAACAGAGATGGAAGTTAGAATTAGGAATATCCAACCAAGTTCATTTGCTGCCTGAGGCATAAGATACATGGCAACACGGAAACATCCATAACCTCCCAGTTTCATTAACACTCCAGCATGAAGCATTGAAACAGCTGTTGGGGCTGAAGCATGACCATCAGGAGACCATGTGTGGAATGGGAATAGAGCTCCAAGAACTCCAAAGCCCAAGAAAGTCATTGGGAAGAAAATCAGTTGAGCATCATGAGGTATATTTCCTGCTTTTGCTATTTCAAGAATATTCATTGACGTTGCTCCAGAAGCAAAGTAAATACCTAAAATACCTGCAATAAGAATTGCAGATGCTCCCATAAGCATAAGAGTAAGTTTCATTGCAGCATATTCTTTCTTTCCACTTCCCCAAACTCCAATAAGCAAATACATGGGAATAAGTGCTATTTCATAGAACATAAACATAGTGAACAGGTCTATTGTTATGAAAAATCCAAACACTCCTAATGAAAGAAGACAAAACCAAAGAAAGAATTCTTTTGTTTGGTTTTCTAACTGCCATGAAGCAAAAGTTCCAGTAAATACTATAATTGAAGAAAGAATTAACATTGCCACAGATATTCCATCTACTCCTAATGATAACTTAATATTTAAAGAAGAATACCAAGAGTAATCGGAGCGGAAAAGCATTTCAGCTGTATCTCCTGCAGCTCGCTGTGTTAAATATAAATAAGTAAGTATTCCAGCTAAAATTAGCAAAAGAGAAGAGCCAGCTACCATTATACCTCTAATTTGATTTCTATTTTTGCTTATCCACAAGAAAAATATCATCAAAATAGGAATGATTACGAAAAATAATAATATGTTCATATTTCTACTTTTTTATAATATCAAAAGAATAAGTCCAACAATAACAACTATTCCTAATAAGAATACATAAGCATATTGCTGTACTCTTCCTGATTGGAAATTACGTATTAAATAAGATAGTTTTTGAGTTGCTGATGCCATTAAGTTCATAAATCCATCAACAATATGACGATCAAACCATGCAATAGGTGTTGATATACATGCAAAGATTACTTTATGAGTTATAAATTGATAAATCTCATCAATATAAAATCTCTTGTAAGCTGACTTATGAATAAATTTTAATTTACTTGCCAGCATTTCAGGTATTGGTTGTGTTTCTTTTCTATAGAATATAGTGGCAATTAGTATTGAAATTATGGCAACTCCAACACTTAATAAAGCAACTGATGTTTCTAAATGTAAATCATAAACAAGTCCATTTGCTGTAATAAAATGTCCAAAAGGAATAAATCCAGCTACACATGTAATAAGAGCCAATACCATTAAAGGAACAGTCATTGAATAACCTGATTCATGAGGTTTATGTTCATGCTTTGCTTCCTTTGCCCAAAATATATTGTAGTATAACCGGAACATATAGAAAGCAGTTATACCTGCAATTACTGTCATCACCCAACCCATCATTGGAGAAAATTTAAAAGCAGCTGCTAATATTTCATCCTTACTGAAAAATCCTGAGAATGGAGGAATACCTGCAATTGCAAGACAAGCTATTAAGAAAGTAATATGTGTTATTGGCATATGTTTTCTTAAACCACCCATATCTTTCATTTCATTACTGTGAACTGCATGAATAATTGAACCTGCACCTAAGAATAATAGAGCCTTAAACATAGCATGAGTAAATAAATGGAACATTGAAGCCATATATCCTAAACCTCCATGAGCATCCATTGAAGTAGAAACCCCTAAGGCAACCATCATAAATCCAATTTGTGATATGGTTGAAAATGCCAACACTCTTTTAATATCTGTTTGAACGCAAGCAATAATTGCTGCAAACAAAGCTGTAAATGCACCAACACAAGCTATTATTTCTAATACTCCTGGAGCATAGACAATATAAAGAGGGAACATTCTTGCAACCAAATAGACCCCTGCAACAACCATAGTTGCTGCATGTATTAATGCTGAAACTGGTGTTGGACCTTCCATTGCATCTGGCAACCAAATATGCAAAGGGAACATTGCACTCTTTCCTGCTGCTCCAATAAACATAAGGCCTAATGCCCAAGACAAAACTCCAATTCCAAGGAAGGATTTTTGTGCTGCTCCTTGAAGAACTAAATCACTGCTTCCACCCATCAAATCTATAAAGCCAAATGTTTGACCATAGAATGATAAAACTAATATTCCTATAAGAAAACCTAAGTCGGCAAAACGTGTAACAATAAATGCTTTCTTTGATGCTGCTATTGCAGAAGGTTTAGTGTAATAAAATCCTATTAACAAATAAGAAGATACTCCAACTAATTCCCAAAATATATAAGTTTGAAAAATATTGGTTGCAACAACTAATCCTAACATTGAAAAAGTAAATAATGAGAGGAAAGCATAATAGCGTTGGAATCCTTTTTCTCCGTGCATATAGCCCATACTGTATAGATGAACCATAAATGAAACTAAAGAAATTACAACAAGCATAATTACTGAAATTGGATCAAGTAATATTCCAATATCAATGTGTAAGAATTCTCCTAAACGCAACCATTCAATGTTAAATGGTATTATTTTTTCGAATACTCCATTCACTCTTGGTGAAGTGAAATATTCCCATGCAGTGGTTAAAGATAATAAGGTAACTATTCCTAATGAAATTGTTCCAAATATACCTGCAATTTTTGGTTTTAATTTATGCCCAGCTAATCCTAAAAATATAAACATTATGGCTGGGAGAAGTAGTATAAGTATTGTGTATTCCATATTTTCTCCTATTAATGCTTCATTTTATCTATCTTATCCACATCCAAACTTTGAACGTTTCTATAGACGTTAATTATTATTGCTATTGCTATTGCTGTTTCAGCTGCAACAATTCCTATTGCAAATAGAGTAAAGAAATGTCCTTCCAATTGATTTGGAAATAAGAACTTATTAAATACTGCAAAATTTATATCAGCAGCATTTAAAATCAATTCTACAGAAATTAACATAGCCAAAGTGTTTTTACGCATTAAGAATCCGTAAATCCCTGCACATAACATTATTGTGCTTATCACTAAATAAAGTTCAACTCCCATATTTTTTATCGTTTACGTGCTATTAATAATCCACCAACTATACATGCCAACAAAAGAACACCTATTGCTTCAAAAGGTAATATGTATTGATTTTTACCTCCTCCAACTAAAGCGAATCCTATTGTTTTCATGCTTAATTCCTCAATGGCATCAGTTGAAGCCATTGGTAAAAAGTTGTGAGTAAAAATAATAAAGAATATTAATCCTCCTCCTATAAGTACAGTAAGTAATATTGGTAATACCTTTTTTATTTTTGTTCCTATATTCAAATTCTCATCTGCTTTTGTCAGGAAGATTGAAAAGACTAATAATACTACAACCCCTCCTGCATAAACCATAATTTGAACTGCTCCTAAGAAAGTATATCCCAAAAGAAAATATATTGCTGCAGTACCCAAAAGTACAAATAACAAATATGTTACTGAACGCATAATTTTTTTAGTTGTAACTGTCAAAACTGAAAATACAGAAATGAAAATTGCCACAATAATAAAAACTACATTTTGTAATGATATATCCATATTATTTTTTATTTACAACAGTTGAACCATCTCTATTTAATTTCTTTACAAGCTTTTGTCTGTTAAAGACTGCATGCTCAAAAGAATTTTCAAAAGTTATTGCATTGTGAGGACAAGCATTAACACAAAGTTGACAAAATACACATGTTCCCAAATCATATTCATAATTTGTAAGAACTTTTATTTTCTTTCCTTCTTCGTTTTCAACAGTCTCAAAATGTACAGTAATTGTACCATTTGGACAAGCAATTTGACAAAGGCCACATGCAACACAATTATGTTGATTATTCTCATCATGAGGCATTGTTAAAGTTCCTCTAAATCTATCTGAGATTTTTAATGTTGCTCTGTTTTCTGGATATTTTTCTGTGATTTTTTTTCTAAAGAATACTTTAATAGTTGTTTTTAATCCAACAAGTAAAGTTTTTAGTCCTCGAAAAAATGAATCAAAATATTTGCAAAAATTATTCATATTCTATTGAGTTAAAAATGAAGTTTAAATACTACAACCAATATCATCAAAACAAGATTAAATAATCCTATTGGGAGTAAAATCTTCCATTCAAATTTTAATAATTGATCTATTCTCAAGCGGACAAACGTCCATCTCATCCACATTAATAAAAAGACTACAAAGAAAGCTTTTCCAAAGAACCAGACAAATCCAGGGATATAATCCATAATAGCATTGAATCCTTCCAATCCAGGAATATGTAGTGGCATCCAACCTCCTAAGAATATTGTTGCAGCAACACCTGCTATTATAAACATATTTAAGTATTCGCTTAAATAGAAAAAACCAAAATGCATCCCAGAATATTCTGTGTGATATCCAGCAGTTAATTCTGATTCTGCTTCAGGCATATCAAAAGGGCCTCTATTTGTTTCTGCATTCCCTGCAATTAGATAAACTATAAAAGCAATTACAGCAGGAATATGTCCTTTAAATATAAGCCAACCATCTGCTTGAAAAGCTACTATTTCAGAAAATTGTAATGTCCCTGTGAAAATAGCAACTGCTAATAAGCACATACCTATTGAAAGTTCATAACTGATAATTTGTGCTCCACTTCTCATAGCACCAATCATTGTGTATTTACTGTTACTACTCCATCCTGCAAGCAAAATTCCAATTACTCCCAATGAAGAAACTGCAACAAGAAATACTACTCCAATATTAAAATCTAATATTTCCATTCCTTTGTTTATAGGAAGGCAGGCAAAAGCTAATATTGAGGAAAGAATAACTATATATGGAGCCAATGCATGAAGAAATTTATCTGTATTTTTTAATTCTACAATTTCTTTAATCAACATCTTTATAACATCAGCAAAAAGCTGTAAGAGTCCAAACTTACCTACTCTATCAGGTCCTATACGACATTGGAACCATGCACATATCTTTCTTTCCATATAAATAAGTATCATAGCAATTACTGCGTATGCTGCCAAGATACAAACTCCTACTACAAGACATTCTAAAAATATTGCCAAACCTTCTGGCATTACACTTGTTAAAAATTGATGTATCCAACTTGAAACTACACTAAAATCAAACATAAAAGATTCTTTTTTATCTATCAATATCAGGAATTACATAATCTAAAGTCCCTCCAATAGCAATTAAGTCTGCTATTTTACCTCCTTTAGTTATTGTGTCAACAGCTGCAACCAAAGGCAAACCTGTTGAACGATATTTTAATCTATAAGGATATTTATCTCCTTTACTTTCTAAAAATACGCCAAATTCACCACGACTACTTTCAACGGAAGTAAAATAACTTCCTTCAGGAACTTTAATTATTGGCTTCATTTTTACTTGATAGGCTCCTTCTGGAATATTATCTATTAGTTGCTCAATAATTTTCATTGACTCAAGCATTTCATCCATACGAACCATATATCTTGCAAAGCTATCTCCTTCAGTATATACAATTTCTTTAAAATCTACTTTATCATACATAGCATAAGGTTTACGCTTACGAGTATCACAAGCCCAACCTGAAGCTCTTCCTGTTCCTCCTGTTGTACCAAAAGAAATAGCATCTTCTTTGGATAAAACTCCAACTCCTTTTAATCTTTGATGAACAATAACATTTCCTGTAAAAATATCATGATACTCTTTTAAAATGTTACGGAAATATGGTATAAATTTCTTTACACTGTTTACAAAGTCAGGATGAATGTCAGCTTGAACACCTCCAATAACATTATAATTTTGAATTAAACGACCTCCAGTTGTTTGTTCAAAAATATCCAATATCATTTCTCTATCACGGAATCCATAAGTGAAAGGAGTTATAGCTCCCATATCCATTGCTAAACATGAATAGAATAAAATATGAGAATCTATACGTTGAAGTTCATCCATAATGGTACGAATATATTGTACTCTTTCTGGAATTTCTACTCCAAGTGCTTTTTCTATTAACATACATAGAGCATGTCTGTTTTGATGAGCACTTAAATAATCTAATCTATCAGTTAAAGCAAGTGTTTGAGGATAAGTCAGACTTTCATTCATCTTTTCTATTCCTCTGTGAATATAACCACAATATGGTTCAATCTTTTTAATTATTTCTCCCTGAAGAGATGTTCTAAAACGAAGTACTCCGTGAGTGGAAGGGTGTTGAGGACCTATATTGATTACATATTCTTTGTCATCAAAAAGGGTATTTTCTTTTTCAATAACTTTTCCTTCAGCATCAATTGTTAGCTCAGTGGTTTTATCTTCCGTAACTTCATTTGTCATATTCAATGGATTTGACTCCATATCATAATCCTTTCTAAATGGATAGCCATTCCACTCATCACGAAGGAAAAGACGACGCATGTCTGGATGATTTATAAAACGTATTCCAAAAAAGTCATAAACCTCTCTTTCATTAAAATTTGCTGTCTTCCATAAATCACAAACAGAATATAGTTCTGGATTTTCTCTATTAGTTGTGCTTGTTTGAAGCACACATGTATGACCATATTTTGTAGATTCTAAATGATAAATTACACCTAATGAATCTCCAAAATCCATTCCTGTCAAACTTAACAAAAAGTCAAAAGAAGTATCTTCATCTTCTTTTAGTTTTTTAGCTAAAGCATAAAATGAAGAAGATGGAACAATAGCTTTTATATCTCCCTGTTCTACAAATTGAGTTTCAGGAGCAATTTCTAAAATTCTCTTTTTTAAATCCATGTTTATTTTTGCTTTTTTTCTTTACGATTTACTCCACCTAAGAATTTTTGGAGTTTAATCTTTCTTTGCAATTGCATCATTGAATACAAGAAAGCTTCTGGTCTTGGAGGACATCCAGGTAAATATACATCTACAGGAATTATTTTATCAACACCTTGAACAACATGATATGATTTTGTGAATGGACCTCCTCCTACTGCACAACCTCCAACTGCAACTACATATTTAGGTTCTGCCATTTGATCATATAATCTTTTTAATACAGGAGCCATTCTATGAGTTATTGTTCCGCAAACCATAATTAAGTCAGCTTGACGTGGGCTGGGACGTGTTACTTCAAAGCCAAAACGAGCCATATCATAACGAGCAGCTCCAATTGCCATGAATTCAATACCACAACAACTTGTTGCAAAAGTTAAAGACCATGGTGAGTTTGCTCTTCCCCAATTGATTACATCATCAACTGCTCCTAATATTACATTTACACCATTTGCATTTAGCTCTGCTGCCATTTTTTCCAATGACTCATTGTCTTGGAATTCTTCGTATTTAATTGATTTTATCTTTGGTTTTTTTAATCCCATGTTAAAGCTCCTTTCTTCCATGCATATGCCAATCCTCCAATTAGAACTATAAAGAAAAATAAAACACTAATAATTGCATCAACACCTAAATCTCTAACAACAACAGCCCAAGGAAAAAGGAATACTGTTTCAACATCAAAAATCAAAAATAGAACTGCAAAAAGATAATAGCCAACCCTAAATTGCATCCATGATTTTCCTCTTGTAGGAATACCACACTCATATACTTCTCCCTTTTGGGGGTTATAAGAACGAGGTGATAATAATTTTGCAATCCAATAAGCTGCAAAAACTAAAGCAAACGCAGTTAATACAGCTGTAATCAGTAAAATAAAATTCATAATTATCTCTCCATTTAAAAATATTCTTTATTATTAAAAGACTCAAAAAAAAAGTCGAAAAATTTTTGCAAAGTTAGCAATATAAAACTTCTTTCAGAAAATTAGGCCAATAAATCTATTTCAAAAATCTTATCAAACAGATTTACAAAAGAATAAATTAGAGCATAAATAAATAAATTTATAAGCATTTTCCGTTCAATAAAATCCATAAAATAAAGAATTGATAACCAAAAAAAATAGAGCTTATCAATTCTAAACAACGTTTTTACGAAATTATATAAGGAGTTTGTGAAGGCGAAATTGCATTTAATTCTTGTTTAATTTCAATCAAGTGTTTAATTATGGTTTATAACAAAAAAAACAAATCATAATTCAAGTAAATAAATTTAAATGAATTATGATTTGTAATTTGAACTACAATAAATTATATCAATTTCTATAGTTAGAAATAATATAAACTTATTTCTTTTGTATTGTTATTATTTCTTTTTTTCATCTTTGTATGGGAAAGCTTTATCTATCCCAACAATTACAAAGTAGAATATTGCCATAAAAATGAATACAGTTGCAATTCCAATACCTGAAATTTCTAATGCTTTATATAAAAACTCTAAATTCATAATCTTATTATTTTTAAGGGTTAAAGAAATAGTGGAACTAACATTAATAATAATCCTCCAACAATTACAGAACCAATTTGTCCTCCTACATTAGTACTAATAGCTGGCATTAATAAATAATTGGTTGGATCTTCTTTTAATCCCATTCCATGAATAACACGAGCTGACATAGGGAAAGCAGAAATTCCACATGCACCAACCATTGGGTTGATTCTCTTTTCTGGTTTCAAGAATTTATTCATAAGTTTAGCAAACAATACTCCACCTGCAGTATCAAATACGAATGCAAAAATACCAAGTCCAAGAATCATTAGAGTGTCTAATTGAACAAAACGTTCTGCAGTCATTGTACTTGCAATTGTAATACCAAGTAATATTGTAACAAGATTTGCTAATTCCTTTTGTGCTGTTTGAGATAATGAATTTAAAACACCACATTCACGAATTAAGTTACCAAACATCAAAAATCCAATTAATGCTAATGATGATGGAGCAATTAATCCTGCCAAAATTGTAATTACGATTGGGAAAAGAACTAAAGTAGTACGAGAAACCTTTTTATTTGAATTGGTTTTCATATGCATTTGACGTTCTTTCTTTGATGTAAGCAATTTAATTACTGGTGGCTGAATAATAGGCACAAGTGCCATATAAGAATATGCAGCTACAGAAATTGCAGGTAATAGATCTTTTGCAAATTGATTTGCTACGATAATTGATGTAGGACCATCAGCAGCACCAATTATACCAATTGAAGCAGCTTGTTTTAAATCAAATCCAAATAAAGTAGCTAAAATCATTGTTATGAAAATTCCAAATTGAGCCGCAGCACCAAAAAGTAATAAGCTTGGACGTTGAAACAATGGTGAAAAATCAATCATTGCTCCAATTGCAATAAATATTAGTAGAGGGAAAAGTTCTGTTGCAATTCCAGCATCAAATAAAACATTCAATGCTCCAACTATAGTTTCTCCTCCTTGAACTTGTGTAAGAACAGCAGAGAAAGGGAAGTTTACAAGTATTGCTCCAAATCCCATTGGCAAAAGTAATGTTGGTTCATATTGCTTTTTTACAGCTAAAAAAATTAGTGTTAATCCAACAGCAATCATAACCAAATGTTGCCATGTCATTCCTGCAATAGCAGGCATTAATTCATTAAATTCCATACCTTATTATTTTTTTTCTAATTCGTCAATTTTTTCTTGAAGCACTTTTTCTTCTTCATTAACTTCTTCTGAAATAACTTTTGAAAGAATAATTGAGAATAATAATGTACCTACTATTACAGTCAAAGATAACCATGAATTTTGACTGAAGAAACTTTTAACAGGTTCAAAATAGCCTAAAAGCATTTTTGTTCCAATAAAGAATAATATAAAACAAACTCCATGTTTTAAGAAACGGAACATACCCATAATTCCTTTAAGAGCAAAAAATAATGATATTAAACCCATTACAGCAAAAACATTAGAACTAATAGCCAAAAAGTTTTCTTCACCTAAACTTAATATACCCTGTTCTCCCTCTTCAATTACACCAATAATTGCAGGAATTGAATCAATTGCGAATAATATGTCAGTTGAACCAATTACAAGTAAACAAAGGAATATTACAGTGATATGTCTTTTCCCATTTATATTAGTAAAGAATTTTGGTGAATGTGTGTCTGGGTCAATCGGGAATAATTTTGAAGCTGCTTTATATAATATGTTAGAAGTAGGGTCAACATTGTCTTCTCCTTTAGAAATAAGCATTTTGACAGCAGTATATACTAATATTAGTCCAAAAATATAAATTATCCATTCAAACTTTTGTACAAGAGACATCCCTACTAGAATAAATAATATTCTCAAAACAATTGAAATCAAAATACCCAATTTAAGTAATCTAGGTTGATTTTCTGAACTGATAGCCATCATAGAGAAAATCATAATAAATACAAATAGGTTATCAACAGAAAGAGAATATTCAGTTAAGTAACCTGCAATAAATTTAATTCCCATTTCAGTAGATGTTTTGACTTCTGTACCAGGGTTTTGAGGGAAGAATAAAAATATAGCTAAACCAAAAAGCAAAGCAATACTAATCCATAGTCCAGTCCAACGTAGAGATGTTTTAACAGAAATTTCTCCATGACGATGTCCTGTTGCATACATGTCAACGAAATAAACAATAAGGAAAATTACAATAAATGCAATCCACCAATAAGTAATAGCGCTCATAATCTATTTAATATTATCCAATTACTACTAGTGGAGCACCTTCTAATACAGTTTCTCCCTTTGTAACTTTAATTTCTTTAATTACTCCGTCACGGTCAGCATTAATTGCATTTTCCATTTTCATGGCTTCCAATGACATTACTTGCTGTCCTTTACTAACAGATTCTCCAACACTACAGGTAATATCTAAAATTAATCCTGGAAGTGGAGATTTAACTGTTGAAGCAGATCCACCTTGAGAAGAAGATGAAGCAGTAGCTTGAGAAACTTGAGCTGCTACTCTTTTTACAGGTTTAGAAATTTGTTGTTCTGACTGCTCAATTACAACATCATAAGCAATGCCATTAACTTCAACTTTGGCATTTGTGTCATCAATACTATCTATTGCAACTTCGTAAACGTTGCCATTAATTTTATATTTAAAATTTTTCATTTCTTATTTTCTTATAGGTAATTCTTTTAATGCGTAAATTTTAGAATTCCAAGGCGAATATATATTCGCTGTTCTTTCTATGGTTAAAATTCCACTTTCTTCATCATGATATTCAGTTGAAGAAAAAATAGCCATTGCTATTGCAGCATAGATTTCATCAGATACTTTTGCAGAAGATGAAGATTCATTAGAATCTACAAGTTCTACATTTTCTTTCTTTCTTTTCCAAAAACTCATAGCAATATTTTTTATAGTGGAATATTATCGTGCTTTTTAGCAGGATTAGATAATTTTTTAGTTGATAATTGTTGAAGAGCACGGATTACTCTGAAACGAGTATTTCTTGGTTCAATAATATCATCTATATAACCATATTTTGCTGCATCATAAGGATTAGCAAACTTTTCTGTATATTCTTTTTCTTTTTCAGCAATAAAAGCTGCTTTAGCTTCTTCTGATTCAATCTTTTTAAGTTCACTTCCATAAAGAATTGCTACAGCTCCACTTGCTCCCATAACTGCAATTTCTGCACTTGGCCAAGCATAGTTGATATCTCCACGTAATTGTTTACATGACATAACATCGTGAGCTCCACCATAACTCTTTCTTAAAGTAACTGTAACCTTTGGAACAGTTGCTTCACCATAGGCATATAAGAATTTAGCTCCGTGAATAATAATTCCATTGTATTCTTGAGCAGTTCCAGGAAGGAATCCAGGTACGTCAACTAAAGTAACAAGAGGAATATTGAAAGCATCACAGAAACGAACAAAACGAGCTCCTTTTCTTGAAGCATTAATATCTAAAACACCTGCCATACAATTAGGTTGGTTAGCAACAATACCAACAGAAGCTCCGTTGAAACGAGCAAAACCTACAACTAAATTTTTAGCAAAATGTTCGTGTACTTCTAAAAATTCTCCATTATCTACAATTCCGTTAATTACATCCTTAACATCATAAGGTTTGTTTGGATTTTCAGGGATTATTGTATTTAGATAGTCATCTAATCTATTGATTGGATCATTGCATGGAACTACTGGAGCATCTTCCATATTGTTTGCAGGAAGGTATGCCATTAACTTACGAATCATAAGTAATCCTTCAGTTTCATTTTCAGCAACAAAATGAGTTACACCTGATTTAGATGCATGAACCATTGCACCACCTAAATCTCCATCTGTTACATCTTCACCAGTTACAGTTTTAACAACTTTTGGTCCAGTAACAAACATATAACTATTTTCTTTTGACATCATAATAAAGTCAGTTAGAGCTGGTGAATAAACTGCACCACCTGCACAAGGTCCAAAAATAGCAGATATTTGAGGAATAACTCCTGAAGCTAAAATATTACGTTGGAATATTTCTGCATATCCTGCTAATGAATTAACACCTTCTTGAATACGTGCTCCACCTGAATCGTTAAGTCCAATAACTGGTGCACCAACTTTCATTGCCTGATCCATAACCTTGCATATTTTCTTTGCAAAGTATTCAGAAAGTGAACCTCCGAATATTGTGAAATCTTGAGAAAATACATAAACTAAACGTCCGTCAATTGTTCCATATCCAGTAACAACACCATCAGTCATATACACGCTGTCTTGCATTCCGAAATCGGTGCAACGATGAGTTACAAACATGTCAAATTCTTCAAAGGAACCTTCGTCTAATAGTATTTCAATACGTTCACGAGCTGTTAATTTTCCTTTTGCATGTTGAGAGTCAATTCTTTTTTGTCCTCCACCTAATTTTGCTTCTATTCTCTTATCGAGAAGTTGCTTTATTTGTTTTTCAAAAGTCATTTGTTTTATATGTTTTTTAAATGTAAATAGATTATCTATTCAGAACACAATTCTGTTAATATTCCCATAGTTGATTTTGGATGTAAAAATCCTATCTTCAAACATTCAGCTCCTTGACGTGCTTGTTTGTCTATTAATTTTACGCCAGCTTTTTCAACTTCTTCCAATGCTTGGTTTGTATTGTCAACAGCGAAAGCAATATGATGTACGCCTTGACCTTTTTTCTCGATGAAAGATGCAATTGAACTTTCTTCAGATGTTGCTTCCAACAATTCAATTTTAACATCTCCTACTTTAAAGAAAGCTGTTTTTACTTTTTGATCAACAACTTCTTCAACGTTATAGCATTTTAATCCCATAACCTCTTCCCAATATTTTATTGCTTCTTCAAGATTTGAAACGGCAATACCAATATGCTCAATCTTTTTAAGTTTCATATTTTATAAATATTTTATGATTAATTATTCTAAATTCAACGAGTTTGCAAAGATAAAACAGTTTTTTTGTTTAAAGAAATTATTAGTAATTAATCTAATTTCAAGCTATAAACAATCGACTCCAATTGCATAAGTTCATCTCTCTTTGTTTGATTTGGAGCATACAAAAAGCAATCTATCATAACAAACTGATTATTTTTTTCATCAAGAAAACAATAGTTTACAAATGGGCCTCCCATAAAATCATTATACAAACGCCACAATCCTCTTGTTTCAACTGCAGGTTTTCCATTTAAACTTATTGTTTTTCTATAATAAGGAAATCTCCCTTCTGAACCCATATAAGAACCTCTTGTTGGTCCAGGAATATTTGCTTTGGAAATCTTATTTCTTAACTCAATAATCTTTTCTTCATTAAACATTCCATTTCCTAAGAATGGAGTTTTATAAACCATTATATTTAAAGTCTTTTGTTCTTTGTTTACTTTAAAATCTTTTCTAAACCATGCAAAATCATCTTCAAATATTGAAATCAAATATTCTTTTGAGAAAGCTAATGAAAACTTAAATGTAGTTTTAAGTTTTTTGGCTATCTCAATATTTTCATAATTTCTGAATGCAGCAGCAACTCTTCTGTGTTCGTTATCATAGAATTGATGAATGATGCTTGGAGAATATTTAGTAATTAGAGAATATAAACTGTCTCTATTATTAGCAATAATTTGGAAATATGCTTGAGGATATGATTTATAATCTATTTTCTGGAAAATTGTATTTTCTTTATTTGTTGATTTAAAATCAATAATGAAAACATTTCTGTGTTTTTGAAACATTTCTGATTTAAAGAAAGCATTTGGATTCATTTGAACAACATCAAACAAAGGCTCTGGTTGAGAAAGACCTTCGCAGGCTTTCATAAAATATACTCCAATAGAATCTTTCAACTCTCCTTTATATATTTCATCTGGAATAACTAATATCATTTCCAGAGTTTTCCCTCCTGAAGAAGGTAAATTCTTAGGATTTTCGGAAGTTGAAGTTTTAATCTCTTCATTTTTATTATCATTTTTTGAGCAACTAAGCACAAAAACAATCGATAACACCATGAAAAATACTGCTATACTAAAATTTCTTCTTTTCATATACAGGAAAATTTAATTTGCAAATATCCAAAATTTTATTGAGAAAAGAGACATAAAAGTTCTAAAAACAAAGATTTATTGTATTTTTGCACCTCAAAAATATGATATGTTAGATAAATTAGAAGCAATTTATTCAAAATTCTTAGCTATTGAAGAGCAAATGAGTCAGCCAGATGTTATGTCTGACATGAAACGCTTTGTTAAATTGAATAAAGACCATAAAGACCTTGAGCCTATTATTGCTGCTTACAAGGAATATAAAAACACAATTGAAAACATCAACAATGCCAAACAAGTTCTTAACAATGAAAAAGACGAGGACTTTAGAGAAATGGCAAAAGAAGAATTAAACATCCTTTCAGAAAAGAAAGAAAAAATGGAAGACGATATCCGTTTGATGTTGGTTCCATCTGATCCACAAGACAGCAAGAATGCTGTTTTTGAAATTAGAGCAGGAACAGGAGGTGATGAAGCAAGTATTTTTGCAGGTGATCTTTACAGAATGTATATTAAATTCTTCGAAAAGAAAGGTTGGAAAGTTGAATTGGTTGATTCTACTGAAGGAACTGTTGGAGGATTTAAGGAAATTGTGTTAAATGTAAGTGGAGATGGAGTATATGGACAAATGAAATACGAATCAGGGGTTCATAGAGTTCAAAGAGTTCCTCAAACTGAAACTCAAGGAAGAGTTCATACTTCTGCAGCATCTGTTGTTGTTCTTCCTGAAGCTGAAGAATTTGATGTTGACCTAAAACCTTCAGATATTAGAAAAGACACCTTCTGCTCTTCTGGACCAGGGGGACAATCAGTAAACACAACATATTCTGCAATTCGTTTAACACATATCCCAACAGGAATTGTTGTTTCTTGCCAAGATCAAAAATCTCAAATTAAAAATCTTGAAAAAGCAATGGTTGTTTTAAGAACAAGACTTTTTGAATTGGAATATAACAAATACTTAGAAGAGATTTCTTCAAAGAGAAAAACAATGGTTTCCACTGGAGACAGAAGTGCAAAGATTAGAACATATAATTATCCTCAATCGAGAGTAACTGATCATAGAATAAATTACACTATGTATAATCTACCTGTTTTTATGGATGGAGATCTTCAAGATATTTTGGATGCACTTCAATTGGCTGAAAACGCTGAAAGACTTAAAGAAGCAGTAAGCTAAATAAATCCTTATAATATACTATAAATATAGAATAGCGTTATTGATAAAAATAGTGTTATTAGTGTAGTAACTATTCCTATTTTGAAGAATTCCCAAAAGCTTATTTTTACATTTTCTTTTTCGGAGGATTCAATAACTATTAAATTTGCCATAGCACCAATAATTGTTGCATTTCCTGCAAGAGTTGCAGAAGAAGCAAGTGCTAACCAAAGGTTTTCATTATTGACAACTTCCATTAAAGGAGTCATCAAAACTGTGTAAGGAACATTGCTTAAAATTTGAGACATAACCAAACTTAGAGAGTGCAAACCTATAATGCTACTTAGGTTTTCATTTAGCTCTATATTTATAAATCTATCCAAAAGTCCCAAAGATTGGATAGAGGAAACAAGTATAAAAAGACAAGCAAAGAAAAGCAATAATACCCAATCTACATCTTTAATAACTGATGAAGGTTTTGCTTTCCCAAAAAGAAGGATTAAACTTGCTCCTATTAGTGCGATAATAGGTATGGATAAAGAAAGGATTTTTCCTAAAAAGAAACCTACAATAACTAATAGAAAAATAAGAACAGATATTCTCATCTTTTTAAAATCATATTTATAGTCAGTTTGAAATTCAAGTTTACTCTTGTCTTGAAAATGCTTTCTGTAAAATAGCTTTACAACAAAAACAATTATTATCATTCCTATGATTGAAATAGGAAGTAGTTTAATAAGAAAATCCAAATAAGTAATATTTGAGCTAATACCTATAAGCATATTTTGTGGGTTGCCAGTTATAGTCATTGCAGAACCAATATTGGAAGATAATATTTCAGCTATTAGATAAGGTATTGGATTGAGGTTTGTTTTACGACAAATTGAGATGATTATTGGAGTAAATAATAATACAACAGCATCATTTACTAAAAATGCTGAAGCTATTCCAGTAATAAAAACAATAATTATTAATAGTTTATTTCTTGAGTGAGAATAAGAAATTGTTTTAGATGCAATTAGTGAAAAGAAACCTTCGAGCTTTAAAGTAGAAACTATTATCATCATACCTAACAATAAGGTAATGGTATTGAAGTCAATTGATTTAATTGCATCTTCAAAACTTATTACTCCAAATACAATCATTGCTACAGCTCCAGTGAAAGCTGCTGAAGGACGGTCAATATTTACTTTTGGTAATCTTGTAAATATTATTCCTATATATGTGATAATAAATATTATTAATCCAAGAGTCTCAATACTCATAATAATACGTTGTAGTATTAGATTTTCTTATTATGTAAAGCGATAATTTATATTATTTAATTCGAAAAAATATCTATTTGCAATTTCCAAAGTAAATATCATTCAAATATTAATCTTTAATAAAGTATCTGCTTTTTATTTGAATGGGATATATGCTCCTATTGAATATAATAACATAACAGTTGGCAGTTCATAATCTTTAGCCATAGCTGGACCTTTTTGTAAAGGAACTCCTAATCCAAGTTGACATGTAAACCATCTTTTGCCTCTATAAACAAGAGTAGCCCCTAATGCATTTTGTGCAAAAGATTTTCCTATACCTTGATTCCAATATTGAAATGAAATAAAAGAACTTCTTATTGATGGTTTGAAATGATAATTTATACCTGCTCCAAATCCGACAAAACCTGCTCCAAGTTGAACTCCTAAATTGTCTGTGAGAAGAAATTCAAAATCAGCACCAATTATAGATCCTCCACCTTGCAAAATACCTATTGTTATACTTTTTCTTTCTACAACATCCTCTTTAACTGTTTCAGTTTGGGAAAATAGATTTGTTGATATGCAAATCATAATTAAAATCAGAAACTTTTTCATCTTTTATGTTTTTATAAGTAAATATTTTTATAGATTTCCTTAGTGTTATTTTTTCTTTCAGCCTCAATTCTCTTATACACTCAACAAAATTACAAATTTATATCAATATACAAAGATTATCCTATCTTTATATTTCATGTACTTTAATTAATTTACTTCGCTTTAATCTAAGAAATAAATTCAAAAAATATATAATCACTTATATAATAGTAAATTTAGCTCTCTACTTTTGATTAAAAATATTTGAATTTCTTAGAGATTTTTGAACAATAATTTTTTAAACCTGGGGTTGAATCAACGTTAATTCTTTGAATAATTGGAGGAAGTTCCTCTTTTAGCCATGGATAATCATCAATATAATTTAAAAGTATTTCAATTGACCAAATTAAAGCTGCAACAGGACATTTGGGAGTAAGTATCCATTTAAAACATCCTTCAATAATTATTTCAGGATTAGATTTATCCAAAATATTCTTTAAAGGTTCTGGAAGAGTATTTTGTTTCTTTAAACTAAAAACTTGAAGGAGTATTTTATTATAATGTCTTGCAAGAGAAGGATTATGTATTTTATTGAAACGATTTAATATATCCTCAAATACTGGTGTTATGTAATTAATATCATTAAAAGCTATCTTCTCCATAACCCATGCACTTCTAAAGCTAATCCTCCTATCTTTATGAAAATTCAATTCTATTAATTCACTCAAAGGGAAATTCTCACTAATTATCATATTCGATAGCTCATCCAAACTAAGAGAATCGATTGGAGAAGTGAACTCATTGATTAAATAATCCTTAGAAAGCATTTAGAAATATCATTTTATAAATCTTTATCAAACTCATTTTACTATTTCAATTACCATTTAAATATTCAACTTTTAAACTATTCTCTTGGCAAATTTACAATTTAATTTTTAATAACCCTAATTGATTATTGCTTTACTTAATCCTTTTGATTTTATAAATTGTAAATCTTAGATTTGTCAAATTCTTCTTAAAGGATTAAAGAAAATATTTTTAGCATTAATTTAATTTAATAATCATTTCTTTGAATTAAGAATAATTTTTACTTACTTTGCAGAATAATATTTAAACACTTAATTAATATGAAAAAAATTTTATTTGTATTTTTTTTAATGACAGCTTCATTATCATGTTTTTCTCAAAATTACGAAGTTCCAAATTATCAAATTCAATCACCAGAAGATTGCGATAAGTATAATAAAGATGTTCTTAGAGCAATTGATTGGCTAATGAATACTCCTCCAAACACTGAAATAGAAAAACAACAAGAAACAATGCAATTTCTAATACAATGGATTACTGATACTAAAGCAGTTTCTATTAATCTTAATACTGACGTAGTTAAATTCTCTGATAAAGATGAATTTTTTATAATACTTTATTTGTGTGGTTGTGCAAAATATGCTTTAGAAAATAACGTAAAAAATAATCAGGTTGAAATGAGTATTGCAGGTATAGAATTATCTATCGAATACTATAATAAATATTCAAATCTATTAGTAAAGGATGAAAATCTTGAGAAATATATGCAAATGAAAAATAATGGCACTCTAATAGATTACATAAAAAAGAATACAAAATAAATATTACTCTACATTTAGTATTATATCCTCTGCAATATAATTAAGGTCATCCCAAGATGGATAATTATTTTCATCCTTATCTTCATAATAAACTATCTTTCTTACTTCTGTCTCAAATACACTATTACTCTTTGATAAAGATTTCTTTTCTATCCAATTAAATTTCTTATCATATTTGTATTGATAAGTTCTTATATCTTTTAAATCTCCATTGGATTTAAAGATTTTTTCTTCAATTAGGTTTCCTTGTTTATCATATTTATAAGAAGTCCTTTCATCCAAAATACCATCCTTACTAAAAGAATTTTTCTCAATCTTATTGTTATTATCATCATATTTATATTCAGAATAAGAATTCAATTCATTATAAGGACCAAAAGAATTTTCTCTAATCACATTCCCTTTTGTGTCGTATTCATAAGTTTTTCTATAAATCAATTTGTCATCTTCATAATAACTACTCATCTCTATTTGATTTCCTTTTGCATCATATTTATAAGCATCGTATTGCATAGGACTATTATCTTTATAGAAAGAAGTTTCTTTAATCAAATTGTCTTTCTCATCATAGGTATATTTATAATTTATATCAAAAAAATCTTTCTGAGAATATATCTTTTCAAATAAATCTCCCTTTTCGTTATACTTGCAAATATATTGGTCAGTTCTAACTTTAAAGACACCTCTAAAGAATTTATTTTTAATTATTGAATGGTCCATATTCCCATCCTCATTAAATTTTATAAGAAAATACCCTCTATATGGTGGTTCATAATAAAAACTATCACGAGTTATTACTTTTGATTGTGGATAATAACTACTCTCTTCAATGTATTTCACATTGCCTTTTAAATTCATTATTTCTAAATAACTTTCCTTATTTCCTTGAGCAAAACCTATCATTGCAAAAGAAACGAAGAACAATAAAGCCGCAAATTTTCTCATAGCTTTTTGTATTTAAGGTTAATATAATTTGTTTATATTTAATTTAACGCCATAAAAGAACTATAAAGTATATTCCAATTACTACTTTTGCTATATTTTCATTACTCATGAATACAAATTCCGCAAGAAGGAAACATATTCAGCCGTTTCTACGTAGGAAAATAAAATAAATAATATGAATATTGCCATAATAGGAGGTGGAGCGGCAGGTTTTTTCTTGGCAATAAACCTAAAGCAATTATCTCCAAATATAACTGTAACTATATTTGAAAAAAACACAACCGTCTTAGCTAAGGTATTGGTATCAGGAGGAGGAAGATGTAATCTTACAAATTCTTTTGCAAGTATCGATTCCTTGCATCAGGCATATCCTCGTGGTGATAAATTACTAAAACGAGCTCTTAGAATCTTCAATCATTTAGATACCTATAAGTGGTTTGAAGATATGGGAATAAAATTAGTTACACAGGAAGATGATTGTGTTTTCCCTCTTTCACAGAACTCAAACGAAATAATCGAATGTTTTAAAAGTCTATCCAAAGAATTAGGAATAATAGTCAAGACCTCTTATAACTTAAGTTCAATTACGTTTAATGATAAATACGCCCTTACCTTTAATCAAGATAATGAAAGGGTTCAATACTTTAATGCAGTAGTAATAACCACTGGTGGAAGTCCAAAGGCAGAAGGATTAAACTATTTAGAGACTTTAGGGCATAAGATTGTTGCACCTGTTCCATCTTTATTCACCTTCAATATACCCGAAGACCCAATAAGAGAGTTAATGGGAATTGTGGCAGAGAATACTATTGTGTCTCTACAAGGAACAAATATTAAAGCCTCTGGAGCTCTTCTTATTACGCATTGGGGAATGAGTGGACCAGCAATATTGAAATTGTCATCCTATGGCGCAAGGATATTAAACGATAAGCAGTATCGATTTAAAATACTTGTAAATTGGGTTAATGAAGTCAATTGCGATACAATTACAGACTACCTAAATTCCATTGCTGCTAAGAATCCAAATATGAAGGTTTCAAATGTAAGACCCTATGATATATCCTCAAGGTTATGGCATTTCTTACTTAATAAAGCTGAAATACCATTGGATAGAAAGTGGGGAGAACTTGGGAAAAAAGGAATAAATAAGATAATGAACAGGCTAAGTAACGATGAGTATTCGGTTCATGGCAAGGGTTCTTTCAGAGATGAGTTTGTGACAAGTGGAGGAGTGAGCCTTGAGTCAATAAACTTTAACACCATGGAAAGTAAGAGCTGCAAAAACATGTATTTTGCAGGTGAGGTATTAGATATAGATGGCATAACAGGTGGCTTTAACCTTCAAGCAGCATGGACAACAGCATATATAGCAGCCAAAGCAATAAGTCAACAACTTAAAGAGAATTAGCCTCAATAAAACATATCTGCAGTTTTTGCTTATTAAATTTAAACTAATTTATATGTTCACAAAGGAAGAGAAGAAGGCTATTAACAAAGCGTTTTGGGATGGCTTTAAAACATATTGTCATAAAAAGAAGATTAAGCGTAAGTGGTTGCTCTCAAAGATAAGTATTAAACATACTCAACTCAAGTTCTATGCAGATCATAACAAGGCTTTAGTGCTTTTCCAGATAGATAATAAGAGTGATGAGAAAAGGCTGGAAGTGTTTAGTTATTTCAAAGCAATGAGGAAGTTATGGGACGAGGAAGCTGGAGAGGGATTAATGTGGTCTGAAAGATTTAACGGAATTGATGATAATGAAGTAAGTGCAATATATTTCCAATTAGACGGAGTAAATATCTACAATAAAGAAGATCATAATAAGATTTACGACTTCTTTGTAAAGAAAATGACAATACTTGAAGATATATATTTGGAATATGGAGAAGTTCTCGCAGACCAAATATTTCAATTAGGATAATAAATAGTCATATTAGCACAATCACCGGTTTATATCTTATTTGCATTTTTAAATCGAGAAATTATTCTCTTCCGTATTTGACTCTATTAGTAAAGGCTCTGCTTTTGAATAGTCCTTTATTACTTTTATTGTTATAATTGCAAGTGGTATTACTATTATACAACTAATCATATTTAGGATTGTGCTTGTTATTAATTCATCAATTGATTTTGCTTTTATTTGATAACGGAAACTAATATTTGATAGAATATTACTTACAATCCATAGACTGAACCACAAATTTACATAGGTTGTTGTTAGTTTAGAAGCTAAGTTATTATCTTTTTTCTTTAATAATTCTATTGTCTCTTTGTATAATTCCATCATTATTTGATAAGGTCTATATAGATTTAAAATTGGGACAAACCAAGCCCCAGAAGCCCAACCTTCTTTCCAAGATAGATAGCTTATTTTTTGATGTAGATTGTAGTAAGCTCGCCTAAACCACATAATAAAAGTGATTGCAGAAATAATAAAAAATCCTGAATATAATATAGAGAGAATTTGTTCCCTTAAATCATTTGATTCTGCTTTTTCTATAGAGAATTCTCCTTCATTTACAAACGTTTGTAATAAATCATATTGAAGGTACAAAGAGATTATTGAAAGAATATCAATTGCTAAAACAACTTTAATTAAAGTAATAGCATATTTTGCTCTTTTAGAGTTTTGCTTTAATTCATTCATATCAATTATTATTCATTATTATTATTTTTCGCAAGCTAAATATCAATCTGCATAAACTGTCAATACAATTTTAATTCCTAATCAAAAATGTCCGATTAAAACTTCATTTTATTAACTCTTCGTTTTAATTTACTGAAACTCAGTTTTAATTTGCTAACTCTTCGTTTCTATCAATTTATATGATTTCTAATAAATCTATCGCAAAGATATACAATTTCCATAAAAAACATAACACTCTTATATAAAAGCATTATTTAAATTATCAATATTTCGAAGCATTAAAACTCCTTTTAGAAAGCATATAAAGCACAGAATGTGGAATATCAATAATTCTTGGAGCATTGTTATTTCTTTTTAAACGATATGAAACTGTAGAAAAAGAACAATCTTTATACATCTTAGGTTTAGATTTTATAATCCACTTTCCAAAATCTTTACTCTGAAATATCGGTGTTAATTTTTCAGAAAAAAATCCATATTCAAGTAGTTTTTTGTTTACTTGATCCTTCTTTAAATATTGTAAAATGCCAGATATCGTCATGAATGAAAGTTTTAATATTAACACATAAATCTAAATTCCGTCGTGCGGGATTTGCACTCAAGTACTTCATTATTATTTGTATTTGCAATCCTATACTTATTCATAATTACCTTTATATTTATTTTCGAAGTCCAAAGTTAGGGGAATATTTTTATATGGTCTTAATTCCTCTCTTTTATTTATTTTTCTTTTTTAGTTCTATAATGGTATATGATTTTCGTTCTTGAAAATTAATAAGTTTGTTCCTTAAAAATAATCCCTATTATTTTGAAATTAAATAGGGAATAATTCTCTCTAAACGGCGAATAAATCTACAAACTCCTTATAAAAAACTTATTAAACAAAGACTTTTTACCCCAAAGATGCACATCTTTCATACCAAAAGATGCACATCTTTCACTGTAAAAGATGTGCATCTTTTTTTATATATATTTTAGGAATTGGAGTTAGTTCTCCTGAAATTGATTTTAGGATAAATAGTCCTAAATAAACCAAATGAGAGGTTTACATCTGCAAATATACGAAATAATTTTGAATATAGTGTTGTGTTTATATAAATTATTTACCCAAAATAGAAAGTAAAAAAATAGGAAAATAATAGTTGATATAATATTATTCTGTAATTGAAGTTTAAATATTCTTTTAGTGAAATAAAACAAGGAAACATAAACAAAGCTAAAAGATTTTAAGGACTTTGATGTCATTAAGGTCGTTAAAGTCCTTCGACAATTATGACACAAATATAGTTTTATAGGAATTGGAGAAGAAAAAGAATAAATCATATAAATAAGAAATAAGCCGATTTAAATATTTTTTGGAGTAAGTGTACCCAAAGCATAGAGAAAGCTCATAAAATTAAAAGAAATCGTGCAAATAAAGGATAATTGGATTCAAGTTAATGAAGCAAATGCACCAATTAAGTATATACTCATACTTATTAAAGGAGAATAGGAAGAGAAAAGAAAGTAAAAATAGTCAATACAAAATAAAAAGGCTGTTAGTTAACTAAAACTACAGCCTTTTTCTAATATAAAGTTTAGTAATAAATTTCTTGTTCAACTATATATAAGAGATAATATTTTTGGCTATTTCCTCAAATTCTTCTTTTGAAAGTTCCAATTTAGGTCTTTTAAAGTCTAAATCTCCAACATTGTTTAGTGGCACAAGATGAATGTGCGCATGAGGAACTTCAAGTCCAATTACAGCAATACCTACTTTCGGACATGGATAGGCCTTTTGAATAGCTTTTGCTACTTGTTTAGCAAATATATTTAATTCAGAAAGTAACTTATCTTCTATATCAAAAATATAGTCAATCTCCTTTTTTGGAACAACTAAAGTGTGTCCTTTGGCAAGGGGTGAAATGTCTAGGAAAGCAAAACAATTCTCTGTTTCTGCAATTTTATAGCATGGTATTTCACCAGAAATTATTTTTGAAAATATTGTTGCCATATTAATCTCTTGTTATTTTAGTTATCTTAAATTTCATAACTCCTGCTGGAACATGTATTTCAGCAACATCACCTACTCTTTTTCCCAAAAGTCCTTTTGCGATTGGTGAAGTAACTGAAATTTTGCCCTCTCTTAGATTTGATTCACTTTCTGGAACTACTTCATAAACTTGTGTTTGATTGTTAGCAAGATTAATGAATTCTACCTTTGAGAGTAGGAGCACTTTAGATAGGTCTAACTTACTTTCATCTAATAATCGTGCATTGCTTATTAGTGCTTGTAGTTTAGCAATTTTTGCTTCCAAATGTCCTTGTGCATCTTTTGCTGCATCGTATTCAGCATTTTCAGATAAATCTCCTTTATCTCTTGCTTCAGCTATTGCAGCTATTATTGCTGGGCGTTCCACAGCAATCATGTTTTGCAGCTTGTCTTTAAGTTGTTGCAAGCCTTCTTGTGAATAATACTTTATTCCTGACATAATTTTTGTGTTTTGGATTAAAAAGAATCGAAGACCCTTAATAAAAGGTCTTCGATCTTATTATTAAATTAATAAATTATTCTATAGGGAAAGAACTAATCCTATTGTGTGGATACCTCCACCAACTTTGGTTAGTCTATATGCGTAGTCAAAAGAAAGATTAACTCCTTTATCATCTTCTGATTTTGCTTTCTTTAATGGTGCTATTACTGAAACCCCAGCTGCTAAACCTGAATAAAGTGTTGTTGCTCCGTTATCGGCATCAAAAATACTTTCAGTTATAGCATCTTCATAAGTGTATGAAGTACGTAGCATAAATAATTTAGCAAATCCATATTCAAGTCCTAAAGTGTATTGGTCTTTTGAGAACGCCATTGCTGAAAAGTTACCTGCAACTGTTAAACGATGAGTGTTTTCAGAGAATAGGAAGTCATAAGATGCTCCAATATTTAAACTTGAAGGCATTTCAAAACTTGCTGAACGTTGTTCCAAAGACATTTGACGACCATAGAATGAAGCTACAGATGACAAACCGTCTCCACTATAACTCATTGAAGGTCCCCAGTTCTTTAGGGTTATACCAAATTTAATTTCGTAATTTGTTCCAGTTACATATTGGATACCTGCATCGATTGCAAAACCTGTTGCAGTAACATTGTCAATTCCTTCATTAACCAACTTAACTGATGCTCCTCCATATATTGAAGAAGAAAAAGCTTTTGCATAAGAAAGTGCAATGTTCATATTACTCATTGAAAAAGTACCATTATTAAATTCAGGACTTCCTTCTTTTGTTCTATCAATTAAACCAAAGCTCATTGAAGTTACAGATAGTCCAAGAACTCCCATTTCACCTAAACTTTGTCCTATACCAAATGCACTAACTCCAATTCCAGAGTTTTGTAACCAATTGTTATAAGAAGCATAAGCTTCAGTTCCTGGTGTTCTACCTAAACCTGCTACGTTAGAAAACAAAGCATCTACTCCTGTGCCACATGCTGTGTTAACTCCTCCCCAGCCAGCACTTCTTACCCAAGGGTTAATCAAAAGTGAGCCTGCTCCTGCAGTTCCTCTTCTGTCGTCATTCCCTGCTTTTACGTTCGTGTTAGAAAATAACATGACTCCTAACATGAACAAAGCAAATATTCTATATATATCTTTCATAATATCTCTTATTTAAAATATTCTTTTTTGTGCTGATTATTACTATTGGAAAGAGTTTAAGTCAACTGGACGTAATGCTCCAAACCATTTAATGATTTTTTCTCCTACTCCTTCAGCTTTTATATGTATAATGTAAGATCCTCCAGAAATTGGTAAACCTTTATGGTTTTTCAAATCCCAATCAACTGATGTAAGAGCTGTTCCTGATCCTGAAACCACATTCTTTGAAGGTCCACGAAGTTTTCTTACAACCGTTCCGTCAACAGAGTATATTGTTATGTAACAATCTGGAGGTAGGTTACAGATCTTAACAAGATTTTCAACTTGATCTCCTTCGTAAATTGAAGCAGCAAAATAAGGGTTAGGTACTACAGTAATTTGATCTAAAGCTGTCTTAGCTACTTCAACATTTCCTACTGATGTAGCAATATCCTTAGTAATGGAGAATTGATACATTGGGTAGTTATCATTTTGAGGTGAAGCAGAAGCTCCATTTACATTATTAATGTAGTTTTTCTTGTAAGCTTGACGAACTCTTAATGAAACAGTAACATCTGTTGGTATTTCAGCTTTTGGATTTGTATTGAAAGCAGTTGCTAATGGCATACCAACCCACATTACAGAAGCGAATAATTCAGATACTGATGTTAAATTATCATTACTATAATCATTGTATGGTGTAGAGTTAGATAATGTTAATACATCTAATTTTTTAAGTTTTTCATATGCCCATGTTCCCATGTCCATAATTCCATTGTTATCCTTATCATAATATGAAGGAGGAGTAACATCTCTCATGTCTCTGTTTGGTTCAAGTCCGTTAGGTGTATATAGTTTGAATTGTGAAGCACCTAATACATAAATGTAGTGCATACCTCCGAAAACAACTCCACCACCATCGGTTTGTGTTGAAGTAGGATTCCAAATTAAATCTCTACCATTTCCTGGTTGGCCAACTCCTAATTGAGAGTTTTCACCAAACATCATATTTAATCTTTGACCTGTTTCAAGATTGATAGCATATCCTGGGAACCAACCCCAACCTTGAGTACCATCATTAGTTGGATTACCATTTTTATCAACAGAAGCATGTCTTCTTAATTGGAAACGTTTTGCTTTTCCTTCTGTTTGTTCTTGATCATGTCCCATTTCAATAACTGGGCAACGTGTCCATTTTGTTTTATCACTTGTGAAAACAATGTCAACAGAAGCCATATTATTCATATTATTTGATGCAGTTGAATAAACAAATGCAGGATCTAATCTGTATTTAGTTATTGATGCAGGAGTTGCTACATCATTAAAATGATAGTATGAGAAACCTGGGTGAGGTATAACTGTTTCCTGATAGTTAGCATACAGTGAAGTTAATCTATAAGGTGCCCACCATCCATTTGCAAAGGTTTCATAATCCTGAGCCTTATCTATAGGATGGCTAAAGAATACAGTATCTTTTCCTCCATTAATAACAGACATTGTTGAGTAATAATAGTCTTGAGATAAATAATCAAATACACTTTCAGCATCATCATTTGTTCCAAAACCAGTTATGGTAGCTTCAGATGAAATTTTACTTCCTGATCTTATCCAGTTAGTTAAGTCACTTCCATCATTGTCAGAAACTCCAAATAACCATGTTTTATTAGGATCTTTAGCAACTACGCTTGAATATAAAGCTGTTCCTTCTCTAAGCTCACCACCAAAAACTCTTTTTTGTTTAACATATGAATCATTTCCTATGTATTGAGGTACTACAGTTGATAATGGATTTGTTAATGAAATTGAAATTCCTAATGGGAAAATAACTTGTTCATTAATATCTCCAATTACTCTGTCAGATGTTATTGAATATATATCAGTAGATACTCCATTAATTTTTTCTGTGTAAAGAGGTAGATTAGTGTCTGCATTTTGAAGTTTCCATTTTGCATACATTAAATTAGTTGATGTATCAGAAGGAATAATCTTAATATTGAATGCACCAGCTCTAAGTTTAATTGGATCAATTACTTTAATATTTAAAGGACCAAAATTCTTTTCATATTTTAATTCTGGAACAAATGAAATACCAACTGGTTCTTCATTAGGTTTACCCATTAATTGTTCCAAAGTTTCCTTCTTAAAGTTTACTATCATTCCACCATTTCCATTTCCTTCAATTCTTGTAATTTCTGGACTATTTCCATAAGCAGACTGAACTAATGTTCCATTTTGTTCTGGTTCTAATAAGTGAGGGATAGCAATTACAGGTGAAATACTTCTTCCATATCCAGTTTTTCTACTTGCTAAATATGTGATTTTTTGTCCATCAAGTTTTGTAGCATCTTCAGGATTATATTGCTTGAAATTATTGTAAGCATAAGCAACAGCAACGTAATAATATTTTTTATTATTAACAATTGTTTTATCGTTACTTGTTGCAAACATATCTTCATTAATTCTGAATGAATGTTGAATACCTTTATTTAAACCATTAACCATTACTTTTGGAACTAAACCTCCAATATTATCATCTTTAGTGTAGTTAATCAATTTTGCGATAGGTGCATCGTTTTGTTTGCTGTCAAAGTTTTTAATATCACATTGTGCTACTAATCTTGCTTTATCTTCATCATAGATATCAGCAACAGAAACTGATCTATCTTTTAATTGGAAGATTTGATATCCTTCAAAACGATAGTATTGATCATAATGAACAGTTGATAGAATAGAATCACGTGTATGAATATATGGATTACCACTGTTATCATATAAGATTGTATCAACTTGAATTATATTATCATATTTAACTGGAATTGAAACATCAATCTTATTGTATGATTCATTAATGTTATTTGAAGAAGGTGCATCATTAGTAAGGAATAAAATTAATTCCCTATTAAGTTCTTTAATTGTTAAGTCTGGTGCATCTGGTCCTTCTAATAAGTTAAAGCAATTATCAAATAATGCTTGACATTTATCATCAATTTGTCTTAAAAGGGTTACTGAAGCATAAGGTCCACCTGAAGTTGCTTGAGCAAAAGGAATACCAACAGTAATATAGTTAATTGCTCCTGGTTTCAATTCAAAAGGTCCAGCTGATTGCATAAAACGTCTATCACCTGCTGAGTTATTTGAAGATTCTTCAGTCCAACCTCTAGTATCTGTCATATTTGGAATAATACCTTTTGTTCCCCAATTCCATGGGTCAGTATTACCTGGGAACATAAAATCACATTCAACAGTACCTGAAGTTCCGTCTCCACCAAATGTCATCTTAACACCTGTTTTCCACATTCCTCTTAAGTAGTTGTAATAGTCAGTTGCTTTATCAGGTTCACCTTTGGTTGTATGACCACTATTTTCATAATAAACAAATCTTCTCATTCCGAAACGTTCATCATCAATAATTCCATTTCCAAAGTTAACACCATTAATGTTAGCACCATTTGTAATTTTATCATTTACATTATACCAATAATCAATAAATTCTTCAGCATTAGCAGTAATTAATAATGTATCATAATTACCAGGAATTGGTTGTCCATTAGCATCTTTCTTCAAATACTTATCCAATTTTTCTGGTTCTTTTCCTAATACTAAATCAATATAAACTTTAGGGTTATCTAATCCATCTTGATCTAAGTAAGGTCCTTGGAAGAAGTCAATACCAACTGCAGGTGGGTTTCCAGAGTAAGCTCCAGTTCCTGGTCCATCAGTTGCTTTTCCATTATAGCAATAACCTAAACCTCTTTTAACATCACAACCAACAAAGTCATCATGAGAATAACCTAAATCTGGGTCAACCCATTGACTGAAGTATGTATTTTGAAGTGTAAAAGTTGAACGGTTAATAATTTCATATGAATAGAAAGTCATATTGTTAATTTCATCATTCATACTGAAAGCGAAAGCTTGAGCACGAATTTCCAAACCAATAGGATTTTGAGATTTTGATTCAGTGTGTGCATTTCCTTTATCATTGAATACCCACCATAGTGTTTCGTCACCTTTTAAAACTTGGTCAACTAAAATACCACCATGAACTGGTTCTCCACCAGTACCGATTGAATCTTCCATTGTTCTAATTGGATTGTATCTTTGACCACTTTGTTTTGCAACTACTGGACAAAGGTCACCATTGAAATCATAGTAAGGATAATCTCCCTTTGAATAATTATATTCACCATCTCCATCAACATCCTTGAAAGGAGCTAAATATTTTGATTGTTTTAAATCAGCATAGTTTTCTGGATGTGCAGGCCATGTTTTAATTGCTTCAGTAATCAAATTTGGATCAGTTGGTCCACCAATAATTTGACCTTGTGCATTCTTTGGACATGAAGCAACAAATGCTTCAACTTCTGCTTTTGTAATGCGGAAATGTCTATCCCATTTTTCACAAACAGATTTATTTACTGCAGCATTTTTATCAACAGTTAAAGGACCAGGCCAAAAATCATCTCCATCTTGACCGAAACGTAAAGCAGCAACTCTTAATTGCTTGTTTTCGTCTTGACCTCCAATCCATAATGCAGCACAGAACATAGCAGTACTACTACCATCTTTAGGAACATAATATCTAGCAGTATTTCCATCATACCACATATTACCTCCTGTATTGATACGAGCTCTAACATTATTAATACTTAATTCAGCCGAACCTTGAGCTCTTCTACATCTTTCAACCCCAGTTTCTGCTTTAGCAGATTTTGTGGTTTTTTTAGTCGCTCCAACATATTCTCTTGCAAAAAGAGAATTTTGCAACAAAAGGCAGACTAAAACTAACGTTGTTATTTTAAATATATGTTTCATCTTGCAAAATTTTTCTATTTAATATTTTAACTAAAATGTATAAGTTACTCCCAAGTAAACCATTCTAGGACGTTGATAATTATATTCATAATTATTTAGATACATCATATAGTAATCTCTAAATGAATTTTCATCCAATTGGTTTGCAATAATAGTTTGAGTTTCAGGGTCAGTTAAATAACCATTATCATCAGGGTCTCCAGTAACTCCGAATACCTCAGCAACATTTTTAATATTTAACACATTGCTTATTCTTGCAAATAAGTTTAATTGAGTTACTTTTTTACCTACTTTTATGTTATATGTTTTATCAATGTTCATATCAACACGGAAAACCCAAGGTAAACGAGCTCCATTGAAGCTACCAACAATTGTTTTTTGAGTATTGCTGAAATATTTTGTATATGGTCTTCCTGATTGAGCTACTCCAGTTATGTTAACTCCAAAATTTTGTAGCCAATTAATAACTTGAGATCTGTCTTCTCCAGTTGCTTTATCTTTAACAACTCTTTTTGTTGTTGGTCCATTATAATCTTTTCCACCAAAATAACGGAAGTCTAATTGAAGTTTAAATTCATGTCTTCTATCGTCATTGATTGGATAAAGCATTTTAATATTAGGATAACCAGCTTGAATTAAAGATACAACAGTTGTTCTTGGAAGACCTGTAGTTCCTTCAGCGTATTGAAGTGTGTAGTTAGCATTAATACGAATATTATTTGAACGTTTTAATTCATAAGTAACTGTAACTCCTTTAGTTGTTCTAAAATCTTGATTCCCGAATGAATAATATAATGATGTTGGGTCAGCACCTACATATTGAACATAAGCAATCAAATCTCTTGTTTCTTTATAATATGCAGACATAACTAATACAGATGATTTAGATAATACTTGTGTAAAACCTAATTCATAGTTAGTAATTTTTTCTGGTTCCAAAGTTGGGTTAGTTAAAGTTTGTCCAGATTGTCTTTCCATAAATAAATAATTAACATAGTTTGCCTGCCAATAGCTTTGAGGACGACGAGCAATCATATCATAAGATGCTTTAAATTCAGACTTGTCAGAAACAGGGAATGAAAATGCTATACGAGGCATTGGAATTATTATTGGTTTGTAATCTTCAAATGCATCAGTAGAGATTTGATAAGGTAGACCAGTGTCGTTTAATTTTCCTTTTCTGAAAGGAAGAGGTTGACCTGAAGCTGCAGCAACTGATTTAGGGTCAGATACTATTTCACCATTTGCATTATACCAAGTATTTCCATTTCTATATCCTCTAATAAAACCATCATTGTTTACATCAGAAGGAGAAGAATTTCCATTTAAACTACTTACATATACAACATAATCATCACCAATATTTGCTGGACGGTTAGGAATTGCAAGTTCTCCTGCAGTATAAGCTGAGTAAAGCAAATAAGGATCTTTTAGCCCCATTTGATTACCATCAAATCTATCTACACGTACACCAATATTAAAAATTAAATCTTTAAAGAAGAATTGATCTTGAATATATCCAGCCATATAAATTGGTTGCCATGCTCCTAATGTTCTATTTGTAGGGTCAGAGAAAAAGCTTTGTAAATTTTGTTTTCCTTTAACAACATTTCCTTTATGATCATAACCGTAATATTCAACGATAGAATTACCACTATTAAATAACTCATCAGCAGAGAACATATCCATACTAAATGTTGATGGGTCATAACTATCAATATCAATAAATTCAGTTCCAGTTGCACTTAATCCTAATTTTTGTCTTAAAGCTCTATCAAAATATGTTTGACTTGCTTCATCATAAGATCTATTATAGGTTACATAAGGAATTGATCCAGAATTATCAATTATTGGATTTTCTAAATCTCTATATAATATATGTGAATTTGCTTCTTGTTTCATTATTGTCCATAATGAACTAGCAGTTAATGAATATGAACGATAAGTTGATTGGTCATATTGGAATCCCAATTCTAATGAATGTTTTCCAATATCAGCAGAAACTTTTGCAGAGAAGTACACATCTTGTCTTTCACTTTTTGAATAACCTCTATATGGTGTTCCTACATTTGTCCAAGCAAATTCTGTTGTTGGATAAATTGTATTAGGAACATCACCATTTGTTAATCCTAAAAATGATCTAATATTATCATAATTATATAACATAGGTCTAATTGATGCAAAATCTGGATCATTATATAATTGCCAAGTATATCTTGCTAGTCCAGGATTATTATCTGAAGGAGTAAAATCGACTTGATAATCTAACCAACCATTATGTTCCATTACATCTTGCATTACACCATTTATCTCCATTCTTGATAATTGATAAGTGTTTCTTTTATATGTATGGAAAGTTCCTATATGACCATATTTGAATAAATCATCTCCATGATCCTTATTATAAGTTTCGGTATAAGTTCTAGAATAAGAACCATTAACATTAAATATAATATTTTTAATTTTTGAAGTTTCAGAAGTATTAGAGAATTTTTGTGTAAAATCTGCCATTACCATAAAACTGTTTCCTTTAGATTCAGAATTATTAGCATTATTTAAAAGCATACCATTTAAAGATCCATCTTTACTTAAGCTATTTACATATTCACCATTTATTAATAATGCACTGTTATCAGAAAAACGAATATCTAAACCACCTTCTAAATAAAGATAATTATTCCACATATTTGATTTTCTTCCAACCTGTTCAAAATCGGATAATCTTAAGAATGATGCTGTATTATAAACTGCACCTGTTGCGGGATTAAAAGTAAGAGGATTATTATTTAAAAATTCTTGTTTATCTTCTTTTAACATGTAATATCCTCTATCACTTGGACGATTGTATGGGTCTTGAGTGTAAGAATTAAATCCAGCTAAACGGAATCCAATAATGCTCTTTTCTACTCCATCAGCTGTTGTCTTTTTGTATAATGGTCCTGTTAAATAAACATCAAGTCTATGGTATCCTCTAGTATCTAAAGGTTCGGATGTTTGATAACCAACCATTCCATTAAATTTATTTGCAGGAGGTCTTAATGTAATATTTGTTGTTCCTCCTATTGATTCACCAAATCTTGCAGGAGTACCTCCAAGAATAACTTGAACCTCTTGAATTGCCTGCTTAGGAATATTTACAGTTCCTTTTTTTGCAACTCCATTTACATAGGTTACCATACTACCTTCACCACGAGTGGTTCCAGCTTGACCATCATTATCAGAAACTCCTCCAACTGTTGCAATAATTCCTTCAACAGTATTAGCAGTCATCTTTTCGATGTCATCATTAGTAATACGCTTACCAGATTCTGCAGTTCCTGGTTCAATTAGAGGTACTGCATAATCAATAACTTTAACTTCAGTTAATTGTGTTGATGCTGGCTCAAGAGCAATACTACCACCAGTAGAATAACCAGATGCGTTTACACGTACACCTGTTTTCATTGCTTTCTGGTAACCAACAAAACTCGCAACTACATCATAGTTACCAGCACTTAATGGTTTAATTTGATAGTTTCCATCCATATCTGTTTGGGCACCACCTTTTTGTTGACCATTTTGTTGAACAATAACATTAACGAACGGCATAGGTTCGCCTGTTTTAGAATCTGTAATTGTACCCGTCAATGTTCCTTGAGAGTACAAAATTAAACTGGTTGTTAAGAACAAACCAAGAGTAAAGAATAATTTTCTTAACATATTTCTTTATTTATTTTTTTATGTAAAGAATGAAATTTAATTTTTCAATTTATTATCTTGATAAAAAAGGATTATTTAATATTTCAGAATAAATAATCGCTTTTCTTAAATCAAATTCATTTTCTTCTTTTATTTCTACTTCATTAATTGAATTAGTTATTTTAGTATTATTAATTTTATTTTGTGGTTTTGTGGTTTCAATATTATCTTTAGATTTAACTTTTTTTATTGTTTCTTTCCTTTCAAAAAAATCAGTATAATCTGTTTTATTAATATTTTTTTCAGGATTTTGATCTTCTATTTGAGGAATATTCTCCATTATTTTCTTAGCAAAAGAAGAAAACAACTTTTTGAATATCAATATAAATCCTATTAATGCAAGTACTAAATATATACTCATCTATACATCTTTATTTAGCCACAAATTTATACAAAAAACTGATAAAAGCAAAATATAATTCTGTTTTCTAAAAAAACTTCTTTCTTTTATCAGTTTTTTGCATAATATATTATTCTATTTTACTTTTACTGCCTCTTTTTGTTTTTGCTTATTAATTAATAAATATGCAATTGGAGAAGAGATAAACAAAGTTGAGAAAGAACCTGAAACAGTACCAATTGTTAATGCAAATGCAAAACCTCTCAATACATCTCCTCCAAATACTAATATAATAACAAGTGATATAAATACTGTGAATACTGTGTTAATTGTTCTACTTAATGTTTGATTAATTGACATATTCATTACTTCTCCATAATTACGATTTGGATAAAGGTGAATATTTTCACGAACACGGTCAAAAATAACCACAGTATCATTAATTGAAAAACCTATAATAGTAAGAATTGCTGCTACAAAATTCATGTCGACATCCATACTAAATGGCAACACTCCATTTAATGCTGAGAAAATTCCAATTGTAAAGAATGCATCAAATGCCAAAGCTACTATACCTCCCAAACTATATTTCCAATTTCTAAAACGAATAGCTATGTAAATAAATATTGCAATCAATGAAATAATTACCGCAATAATTGCTGATGTTTTAATATCGTCAGCTATTGTTGGTCCAACAATTTCTGAACTAATTATTCCTAGTGGAGACCTTTGAGTAGATTGAAATTCTTTTAAAGTAATATCCTTATTTATATAGAATGTCTTTGTACCATTATATAATTTCTCAATAACCTCTCTCTTTACTGCCTCGTTATCTTCTTTTACTTTATAATCAGTTGTGATCTTAACTTGATAAGATGGTCCAAAAGTTTTAACTTCAGGTGCAGAACCAAACTCTTTACCTAATGATTGTCTAATGTCATTTGGATTAACATCTTTATCAAATCTTATAACATAAGTACGACCTCCAGTAAAGTCAATTCCATAATTCAATCCTCTTACGACTAAGAATCCTGTTAATATTACTACAACAGCACCCATAAGAACTAACTGTTTCTTTGCATTTTGAACGAAACGGAATTTAGGAGCTCCATAAATTTTTGAAGAAAGATTATTGGTAAATTTAAGTTTGTTTTTAAATGATTTGCTGTTAATCATTGACTCCATTACTAAACGAGAAACAAAAATACTTGTGAAAAGAGAAGTAAGAAGACCTATACATAATGTTATAGCAAATCCTAGAACTGAACCAGCTCCAAAATATGCTAAAATTATACCTGTTAATAATGTTGTAACATTACCATCAATAATTGCAGAATATGAAGCTTTGTAACCATCAGCTATTGCATTACTAATATTTTTCCCATTTTTAAGTTCCTCTTTAATACGTTCATTAATAATAACGTTAGCATCAACTGCCATAGCTAATGTTAGAACAATACCTGCTATACCAGAAAGCGTTAGTACTGCTCCGATTGATGCTAAAACTCCCATTAGGAAGAATAAATTCACAAGCAAAGCGATACAAGCAGCTATACCAGCTACACTATAGAAGAATATCATAAATACAAATACTGCTAAAAGAGAGAACAAGAATGAAATAAATCCAGCTTTAATTGATTCTTCTCCAAGAGATGGTCCAACAACAGATTCTTGAACAACTTTTGCAGGAGCAGTTAATTTACCAGATTTTAAAATATTTGCTAAGTCTTTAGCTTCTTCAATAGTGAAACTTCCTGAAATTTCAGAACGGCCACCACTAATTTCACTATTTACTCTTGGTGCAGAATAAACAACATCATCCAAAACAATAGCAATACTATTTCCAATATTTGAACCTGTTATCTTTTCCCATTTTCTAGCAGCTTCTGCCTTCATTGACATTGAAACAACTGGATGTCCTTGTTGATTAAAGTCTTGACGTGCATCATCAATAACATCTCCATCTAAAAGTGCAGTTTTTGCCTTATTAGTATATTGTATAACATATAATTCAAATTCATTTGTCTTTGGAATTGGTTGAGCACTCCATAGGAATTTTACATCTGTAGGAAGAACTTTTGAAGCTCTTTCTAATTGACGATTAATTTCTTTCTTTGCAGATGCAGTTGCAGTACCTATAACTGAAGGAGCTAAATCTCCTTTATTAAGTCTTGCGAATAAACTTAATAATGGTCTAGTTTTAATAGAATCTTTCTTAGCTAATGATTTTTTTGGTAATGTATCTTTATTAACAAGTGGTTTTGTTTGTAAAGAATCTATATTAATTAATGTATCATTAGCTATTGTAGTATCTTTTTCTTCTCCAACATTAGCAAGAAACTCATCAGCTGCTCCAAATGCTTGGAATACCTTTCCTGCATCACCTGCTAACCAAAACTCTAATTGTGCAGTTCCTTCCAACAAACGACTAATACGTTGTGGATCTGAAACTCCAGGAAGTTCAATTAAAATTCTTTCAGAAGATTCTAATTTTTGGATAGTTGGTTCAGAAACTCCAAACTTATCTATACGTTTGCTTAAAACCTGGAATGTTCTATCAAAAGCATCTGTACATTCTTTCTTAATTGCAGCAAGAACTTGCTCATTTGTAGAATTTGTTGTGATACCACTTTCTTTTAATTTTACACGGAAAAAAGCAGATAGATTTACTTTTCCAGTATTTCCTTCATTAAGTACTACTTCTTGGAATGAAGTGAAGAAATCTCTTCCTGTCTTTTTTTGTAGTTCTAATGCTTTATCATAAATCTTCAAAAAAGCTGGATCGGTAGGATTTGTAGCAAGATTTTTAACAACATCAGATGTTGAAACTTCCATCTTAACATTCATCCCTCCTTTTAGGTCAAGTCCTAACCCAACTTCTCTTGCCTTACATTGCTTGTATGTAAATTGACGCATCCATAAAAAATTATAGACAGGTTTCTCAGAAATTGAGTCTAAATAATTTAACTCTCTTTCATTAGAAATTGAATCTAAAATTTCTTGTTCTTTTATTGCGTTACCAGCGGCAAGAGTTTTTGCTTGATTTTTAGCATAACTATTTAATGCATATTCTTTAGCATCCTTTTCTACTTTTTTAGTAAAATAAGTGAATGATAGTTGATACAAACAAACTAAAGAAAAGATAATTACGATAATTTTAATAGCTCCCTTGTTTTGCATATATTATAATGATTTATTTGGTAATATCACACTTTTTTTTGAATTTGCAAAGATAGGAGATTATTTAATAACTCCATAATATCATTCGAAAAAAAACTATTTTTTATTTTTTCCTACTATTATTTTTCACTTAATCAAAAGCTTAAAGTATAGAATTAAATAAAAACCTTGTAAATAAAACTTGGTTTAATAAAAATATCATAGCTTTGCATTCACAAAATAGCAAAATAGTAATACAAATATATAATAATATGACAGAAAAAATTCAAACTTTGAGAGATAACCCTAAAATGAGATGGTTTGCTCTTGTTTTATTAGCGTTTGCTATGTTTTGTTCGTATATCTTTATGGATATACTTTCTCCAATCAAGGACTTAATGCAATCAACAAGAGGTTGGGATTCAACAGCTTTTGGAACAATGCAAGGAAGTGAAACATTTTTGAATGTATTCATTTTCTTTTTGATTTTTGCTGGAATTATCCTTGACAAAATGGGAGTTCGTTTCACTGCAATTTTATCAGGTGCAGTGATGTTAGTTGGAGCAGTTATTAAATGGTATGCTGTATCATCTTCATTTGTTGGTTCAGGCTTAGAAAATTGGTTTACAAACAATCTAAACTATATTCCAGGATTCCAAGAACTTGGTATTGCACCTTTCTATGAAGGAATGCCTGCAAGTGCTAAACTTGCATCAGTAGGATTTATGGTTTTTGGCTGTGGAGTTGAAATGGCAGGTATAACTGTAAGTCGTGGAATCGTAAAATGGTTCAAAGGCAGAGAAATGGCTTTGGCTATGGGTTCTGAAATGGCTTTGGCTCGATTGGGAGTTGCTACTTGTATGATATTCTCTCCAATGATAGCAAAGGCAGATATTTTTGGAGGAGCTAATGTTTCTCACTCTGTTGCTTTCGGTGTAATTTTATTGATGGTTGCTTTAATTATGTTTATTGTTTATTTCTTTATGGACAAAAAACTTGATTCTCAAACTGGTGAAGCTGAAGAAAAAGATGATCCATTCCGTTTGAAAGATCTTAAAGGCATCCTTACAAGTTGGGGATTTTGGTTAGTTGCATTGCTTTGTGTACTTTATTACTCAGCAATCTTCCCATTCCAAAAATATGCAGTAAATATGCTACAATGTAACCTTACTTTCACACAACCTGAAGCAGGTAGTTTCTGGGCAGGTAATACAGTAACATTTATTCAATATGTTATAATGTTAATCAGTGCAGCAACAGCTTTTATGTCAAATTTCTCAAAGAAAAACACAAAAATAGCACTATTGATAACATCTGTTGTTGGTTTGGTTGTTTTCTGTTATATGGGTTATATGCGTCAATCAGCAGAAACTATTTTCGCAGTATTCCCACTATTAGCAGTAGGTATTACTCCAATTTTAGGTAAATATGTTGATAATAAAGGTAAAGCAGCTTCAATGTTGATGATTGGTTCACTTCTTTTGATTGCTTGTCACTTAACATTTGCTTTCATCTTACCAATGGCAAAAGGAAGTGCAATAGGTGGAGTTTTAATTGCTTATGTAACTATCTTAGTTCTTGGTGCATCATTTTCACTTGTACCTGCAAGTTTATGGCCAAGTGTTCCTAAATTAGTTGACAGCAAGGTTATTGGTTCTGCTTATGCATTAATTTTCTGGATTCAAAACATAGGATTATGGCTTTTCCCTCTTCTTATTGGAAAGATATTAGATTCTTCAAACCCTGAAATTGTTGCTGCAGTAAAAAACGGAACAATGACTCCTGAAGTTGCTGCTCAAAGTTATAATTATACAAACCCACTACTTATGTTAGCATTCCTTGGATTAGCTGCATTAATACTTGGTCTTGTATTGAAAAGAATTGATAAGAAAAAAGGACTTGGTTTGGAATTACCAAATATCCAAAAATAGTTTTTAACTAAACGAAAATATTTAATAGGCTAAGAAATTAATCTTAGCCTATTTTTTTATGAAAAATATTATCTCAGAAAAATGAAATCAAAGAATAATTTATTAGAATCAAGTTTTAATAAAATAGAATCAAGTTTCATTTTTCTAAAACAAAGAAAAAATAAGATTATTTACAAACAAGAAAAAATTAAATTTGACAAGAATAAATCACAAACTCAATTTAACAAATCTAAAGCATGAGAATAGCAACAATAAGACCTTTCCTAAGCCTGCTCTCAATTTTTAAATTCTCAGAGCGTTCAGAAAACAATATTAAAATAAGGGAAATAAAATAGCTTAGTTGCTGCAAACAGGATATTTAGCATAAAAAAAGCATGGTATTTTTAAATAAACATCATGCTTTTTATTTTTTGCTTAACAAGATTATTCTAAGAAAGATAACTTATTTCCAATCGCTCTCCTCTAAAGCAAAAATATCTTCAACTTTTTTGCCAAAAATATGTGCAATCTTCATAATAACTGTTGCCGATGGCACATATTTTTCCAATTCTGTAGCATTAATTGTTTGACGAGAAACACCAATCCTATCGGCTAACTCCTGCTGTGAAATTTTCAAGATAGCCCTTTCTACTCTAATATTATTCTTCATCTTTCTTAGCGCTACGATTAAACCTAAAAATATCTATCCTAAACTTTATTACAAACAAAAGTAAAAAGAAAAGAAAGTCAAACCAAAAAACATATAATGCAGTTAATCCATAAATAAGTAAAATTGCTAAAATTAAAACCATAGAAGTAACTAATACAGACCATACTAAAGCTTTTTCTCTAATTATAGAAACATATTCATCTTCATTTTTTTCTTTTGAAAAAGCAATAAAAACAAATCCGATTATCATAAGTACAGGGAAAAGAGTTGTCATGAAAGAAGTCTCTGTTAATACAAAATATATATTATCAGCATTAAAATTCAATATTTCTCCAAGTGCAACAATTGCAGGCATTTTAAACTTAAAATCAAAATCATCTGCAAAGAAGATTAAACCAATTACTAAATATAGTAATGTAACGATTGTAATTATCCAACCTATTTTCCTGAAACAAGCTGGAAACAAGAATGTTCTTTTCATAATTTAAAAGTTTTAATAATAAATTTTCTATTTAACGATGCAAATGTATAATTTATTTTTCATTATGACAATTATTTTTTACATTTTGTCCAAATCTTTTTTCTTTTTGATAATAAAATCCTACCTCAAAGACATTATTATTTTATAGAATAACATTAATGTTTCTCTAAATAACACTATTATTTCTTTCTATAACACTATTATTTTTCTCCAAGATAGTTATCTCGAAGGTTAATGATAACTATCTAACAATTAAAAAGTGCGACTTTTTGATTGGAAAGTGCGACTTTTTAGACTAAAAGTGCGACTTTTCAGGTAAGAAAGTCGCACTTTTTGAACTTGAGATAACTATAAGAGTTTTACGAAATAACTATAAAGACTTTATGAGATAACTATAAAGACTTGAAAATATAAGCTCTTAGAATTAAATAATAAGGTTTTAGAGTTAAAAGATAAAGTCTTTTGAAATCAAAACCTTATTATTAACTTAATTCTTATGGATGAGGGACTCCTTCATCTAATACATACAAAGATACTGTTGCAGTATCAGCAATTTTTGGAACTACAATCATATTTGCACTTCTTCCAATTGAAGGTTGAGCTACTGAATAATTATAAGTTAACTCCCAACGAAATTCACTTGAAGAGAGTTTCCAAAGAGTATCTTTTACTTCTGATGGATTTAGATTTCTTGTCCAAGTATATGCTAAAAGCACTGTTTTATCCACGAAATTGATTTGACAGTTTCCAGTGCTGTCTTGCAAATCAACATATCTGATTAGTGTTTCTTGATCATTAATAATATAAAGCCAATCTTCCATACTTCCATGTTCCGATAATGCATCCCAATACACAGCAAATGAACAGGAAGGACCAGGAGAAGGAATTTGCATTGGATATGTTTCTTCAGTTGGAGTTACTGGTTTTGTTGGTTTTGAATCATCATCTGCTTCACATGAAGTAAAACCTATTGAAATAACTGCAATTAAAATAAAAGCTAATAACTTTTGTACTTTTTTCATCTGTTGTTCTTTTTTAATGTTTTATCTGATATTATCTTGCAATACGAACATTAAGTTTTGCTCCTTTTGGAATTTTAGGGACAAATCTATCAATAGTATATGTTCCTCTTCCAAGATTAGTATCTATTGCTGATTGACGACAACCTATATCCCAAAGATATTCATTATCTGAAAGCTTTCATAAAGTGTCTATTAATTCTGGTACTTGACCAAAAGGAAGTCCATAATGCCAGCTATATAAAACAAGTATTGAATTTTTTGAAAAATCTGTATAACAGTCAGAAAGATGATTACAATATTTGCTATAATCTGCTGTATCATTTATAATGTAAACAGTGTCTAAAATCACATTATCAAATCTAGTCACACATCCGCAAGGAATAATATCGGAGATTTGGAGCTGAATAGGATATTTGATTACTGGTTGTGTTGGATTATCATTATCTGTCTCACAAGAGGAGCTGATTGTTAATAATGCTATTATAAAAGCTACTAATAACTTTTGTGAATTTTTCATTTTATACTCCTCTTTTAAAGATTAATATAATGTTTGATGAGGGCAAAGGTAGTAATTAATAATTATTAAACAAATATTTAGAAATATATTTGTTATAAAAACAAATAAGCCTTAGCAAAATATTACTAAGGCTTATTAATATAAAAGAGAATAAGTTTATTCCTTTACTATAAGTTGAATGTTTAGCTCGTCAAGTTGGGCTTGAGAGATTTTGGAAGGTGAGTTTATCATTGTGTCTCTTCCGTTATTGTTCTTTGGAAATGCAATAAAGTCTCTTATGGTTTCAACTCCTGCAAATATTGAACATAGTCTGTCAAAGCCAAAAGCTATTCCTCCATGAGGTGGTGCTCCATATTCAAAGGCATCTAAAAGAAATCCAAATTGTTTTTGAGCTTCTTCTTCACTAAATCCCAACACCTTAAACATATCCTTTTGCATTTTCTTATCGTAAATACGAATTGAACCTCCTCCAATCTCAACTCCATTAATAACTAAGTCGTAAGCATTTGCTCTTACATCTTTTGTTTTGGTAAATAGGTTTGGATAGTCTTCTGGTTTTGGAGCTGTGAATGGGTGATGCTTAGCATAGAACCTGTCTGTTTCTTCGTCCCATTCCAAAAGAGGGAAATCAACAACCCAAAGTGGAGAATATTTGTTTGGATCTCTAAGGTTTAACCTTTCTCCCATTTCCAAACGCAAAGAACATAATGCAATTTGAGTTTTTTCTTCTTTGCCTGCCATAATCAGGATAAGGTCTCCCTTTTCTGCATTGAATTTGGCTGCAATTTCTTTTAGTTTTTCTTCTGTAAAGAACTTGTCTACAGATGATTTAATGGTTCCATCAGTATTATATTTAATGTAAACTAATCCTGATGCACCAACTTGTGGACGTTTTACAAATTCTGTAAGTTCATCTAATTGTTTCCTAGAGTATTCAGCACATCCTTTTGCACAAATTCCAACAACAAGTTCTGAATTATCAAATACTGAAAATCCATTTCCTTTTGCAACATCGTTAAGTTCAACAAACTTCATATCAAAACGAGTGTCTGGCTTGTCAGAACCATAGTATTTCATTGCATCGGCATAAGGCATTCTTGGGAAAGAGTCAAACTTAAAGTTTTTAACTTTCTCAAACAGGTATTTCATCAATCCTTCAAATATATTTAGAATATCTTCCTGCTCTACAAAAGACATTTCGCAGTCTATTTGAGTAAATTCTGGTTGACGGTCTGCTCTAAGGTCTTCATCTCTAAAGCAACGAACTATTTGGAAATAGCGGTCAAAACCAGAAATCATTAACAGTTGTTTGAAAGTTTGTGGAGATTGAGGAAGTGCATAGAATTCATTTGGATTCATTCTTGATGGAACAACAAAATCTCTTGCTCCTTCTGGTGTTGAACCAATAAGGTAAGGAGTTTCTATTTCCATAAAGTCCAAATCATTCATGTAATTTCTTACCAATATGGAAAGTTTATGACGAAGATACATATTTTGTTTAACAGTATTACGTCTAAGGTCTAAGTAACGATATTTCATTCTTAGCTCATCACCTCCATCAGTATTATCTTCAATTGTAAATGGTGGTGTTTTGGAAGAATTTAGTATTTTAATTTCATCTACAACTATTTCAATATCTCCTGTTGGTATTTTCTTATTCTTACTGCTTCTTTCTTCTACCTTTCCTCTAACTTGAATAACAAATTCTCTTCCAAGCTTTCTTGCCTTTAGACAAAGTTCAGAATTTGTTTCCATATTGAAAGCAAGTTGAGTTATTCCATAGCGATCTCTAAGGTCAATAAATGTCATTCCTCCCAAATCACGTGAACGTTGCACCCAACCACTAAGTGTTACTTCACTGCCAACATTATTTATATTTAACTCTCCACAAGTATGTGTTCTTAACATATATGTATTTATTTATTTCGGTTTTCTTTGCTCAAATTAAAGTTCTTTGGAAATTTTGCAATCTTATCCTTATAGAATTCTTCTATTTCCATCATGTCTTTTTCATAATCTCCAGTTGGATAAAATATCTTTCCTGCTCCACCTTCTTTTTTATCATAATTAAGGTAAGCAAGATAGATTGGAACATTTGCCTTTGTGGCAATATAGTAAAAACCTTTCTTCCAATGGGGAGAGAGTTTTCTTGTTCCTTCAGGAGTAATAACTAAAGAGAATCTATCTTTTTGATTAAATATCTCAACAACTTGGTCAACCATATTGGAACTTCTTCCCCTATCAACTGGCATTCCTCCCAAGGCTTTTAATATTCCTCCTAATGGGAAAACAAATAATTCCTTTTTAATTAGAAAATTAGGTTTTACTTTAAGCTTCCACAATCCAAGACAACCCCATACAAAATCCCAATTTGAAGTGTGAGGAGCTTCAATAAAAACACATTTTTGCATTTGTGGCTCTGGCTTTCCTATTAATTTCCAGCCAGAAAGCCACAAAAGAAAACTTGCAATTTGCCTTTTCATTTATTTTTTAGCTAAAGAATATGTATCTTTTGCAATTACATATTCTTCATTGGTAGAAACCATCATAACCTTTACCTTAGAAGATGGTTTTGAAATCATTAAATCAACTCCTCTTTGATCTTTATTTGCTGCTTTGTCAAAGTCAACTCCTAAGAATTCCAATCTTTCACAAATCTTTTCACGAACATCGTCAGCATTTTCTCCAATTCCTCCTGTGAAAAGGATTAAATCAACTCCTCCCATAGTTGCAGCATAAGCTCCAATATATTTTCTTACTCTATTGCAGAATAAATCAAAAGCAACAACATCTCTTTCTACTCCTTTTTCCTTTCCTTCGCAAACTTCTCTCATATCAGAATGTCCACTAATACCTAAAAGTCCAGATTTCTTATTGATTAAATTATTTGCTGCATTGATGTTTAATCCTTCTTTTTCGCAAATGTATAAGAAAGCTCCAATATCCAAATCACCAGCTCTTGTTCCCATTACCAATCCTTCAACTGGAGTAAATCCCATTGAAGTATCAACACTTTGACCATCTTTAACAGCACAAATTGATGCTCCATTTCCAAGGTGACAGCTTACAATTTTTGAATTATTTATATCTAAACCAGCCAACTTTGCTGCTTTTTCTGCAACAAACTTATGACTTGTTCCATGAAAACCATAACGACGTATTTTGTCATCTGTGTAGTATTTGTAGTCAATTGCGTACATGTAAGCTTCCTTAGGCATAGTTTGATGAAAAGAAGTATCAAAAACAGCCACTTGAGTTACTTTTGGAAGTAGTGCTTCCATTGCTTCAATACCTTCCAAGTTAGCAGGATTATGAAGTGGAGCTAATGCACATAGTTCTTTAATTTTTGCTTTCTCGTTAATTCCAACAACAACAGATGATTTAAAAACTTCTCCTCCATGAGCCACTCTATGACCACAAGCATTAATTTCATCTAAAGATTTAATAACACCTATTTTTTCATCAATCAAAGCGTTAAGAACAAGGTCAATACCTACTTTATGAGTTGGGATTGGAGTCTTAACATAATATTTATCTTTTCCAGTTGGTTTATGAGTAAACTCTCCCATTTCCAAACCAATTCTTTCTATTAAACCTTTTGCCAACACAGCAGCATCATTAGCCATATCAACTAACTGATACTTAATTGAAGAACTACCACAGTTCAACACTAATACATTCATGATTTTTTATTTTTAGATTCTAAAATTATATTTGAGCTTGCAAATTTAGAAATAATTAATGAATAGTCAAAATAATTATTCTATTTGCCTGAATAATAGAAAGAAAAAATAAGTGTGGACTTAATGAAAATTAATCACCGACTTTTTCATTTTAATCACCGACTTTTTTCAAAAAGATGCCGTTTATTTTTGAAAAAGTCCCGATTAATTTTCTTCAAAGGATAATATTTATGATTTGTCGAATGTCTTTAATTTTTAATTTCAACCTCGTTTGCAAATATAACAAACTAAAAAAGGGATACCTATTGAGTATCCCTTTTGACTTATAGAATATTAACTTTAGGAACTAAGTTCTAAAATCTTTCTTCAACTTTCTTCCAATCAACCAAGTTCCAGAATGATTCCAAGTAAGCTGGACGACGGTTTTGCTTGTCAATATAGTAAGCATGTTCCCATACATCACAAACTAAAAGAGGTGTTTTGCCCTGACGCATAGGATTTTCCGCATTAGATGTTTGAACTATTTCTAGTTTTCCATCTTTATCCTTTACTAACCAAGCCCATCCTGAACCGAAAAGAGTAACAGCAGCATTTGTGAACTTTTCTTTAAATTGGTCATAACTTTCAAATTCTTTTTCAATTGCATCCAAAAGTTTTCCTTCAGGTTTAAGATTTGATTTTGGAGTTAAGCAATTCCAATAAAAAGTATGATTCCAAACTTGAGCTGCGTTATTGAATATTCCACCATTTGATTTTAAAACAATTTCTTCTAATGTAGAGTTTTCAAATTCTGTTCCTATGATTAGTTTATTTAAATTATCTACATAAGTTTGATGATGTTTTCCGTAGTGAAATTCTATTGTTGTTTTTGAAATATGTGGTTCCAATGCATCTTGAGCAAAAGGAAACTCTGGTAATGTAAATTTTGACATAATTTCTTTGTTTTTAAATTAATAAATATAATATACTTTAAAATAACGACATCATTGGTTTTATATTGCATTAAAAATTAATTTAGGATGAAATATTTGTGGCAATGAAAAATAAGTTATAATTTTGAAGGCTGAAAATAATGAAAAATAAATATTAACAAATTAAAAACAATAAAACAATGGCAGCAAAAGGAACAGTTGTAATTGATAAAGAGCGTTGTAAAGGTTGTGGTGTTTGCATTGTAGCATGCCCAAAAAGTGTACTCGCTTTAGCAAAAAATGTAAATGGTAAAGGATATAATTATTCTGAAGCAACAATAGATGAATGTATTGGTTGTGCTTCTTGCGCAATGGTATGTCCTGACGGAGTAATTACTGTTTACAAAGCAAAATAATAACGAATAAAACATTATAGAAAATGGCAAAAGAGCTAAAATTAATGAAAGGCAACGAAGCAATTGCAGAAGCTGCAATTCGCTCAGGTTGCGATGGATACTTTGGCTATCCTATCACTCCCCAATCTGAAGTAATGGAACATTTGATGGCAGAAAAGCCTTGGGAAAAGACAGGAATGGTAGTACTTCAAGCTGAAAGTGAAACATCTTCAATTAACATGGTATATGGAGGAGCTGGAGTTGGAAAGAAAGTAATGACTTCTTCTTCTTCTCCTGGAATTAGCCTTATGCAAGAAGGATTAACTTATCTTGCAGGTGCTGAACTTCCAGCAATTGTTGTTAATGTTGTTCGTGGAGGCCCTGGTTTAGGAACAATTCAACCTTCACAAGCAGACTATTTCCAAGCAACAAAAGGTGGTGGTCATGGTGACTATCAACTATTTGTTCTTGCTCCAGCAACAGTTCAAGAAATGTATGATTTCGTATTCCTTGGATGGGAAATAGCATTTAAATATCGTAATCCAGTTATGATTTTGTCTGATGGTGCAATTGGACAAGTTATGGAAAAACTATATGTTGGAGATTATGTTCCTCGTTGGACAGAAGAAGAATTAAGAAAGAATGCTCCTTGGGCAAGTTTTGGTAAACCTGCAGACAGAAAACATCATATCATCACTTCATTAGAACTTGATTCAGCAAAACAAGAACAACATAACCACAAACTTCAAGCAAAATACAGAGAAATGGAAGAAAAAGAAGTTCGCTTCGAAGCCATTAACTGTGATGATGCTGATTACATATTTGTTGCTTATGGTTCAAGTGCACGTATTGCAGAAAAAGCTATGCAATTAGGAAAAGAAAAAGGATATAAGATTGGTATTTTAAGATTAATTACCCTATTCCCTTTCCCTAAAAAGAAAATTGCAGAACTATCAACCAAAGTAAAAGGTATGTTAGCTGTTGAAATGAGTGCAGGTCAAATGGTGGAAGATGTTCGTTTAGCAGCTGAGTTCCGTTGCCCTGTTGAACATTTTGGACGCTATGGTGGAATTATTCATACTCCACAAGAAGTATTGGAAGGATTGGAAGAAAAAATCATTAAAAGAAAATAGTATATGTTTAATCAAGATATAGTTAAACCAGAAAACTTGGTTTACAAGAGAACAGATGTGCTAACAGATAATGTTATGCACTATTGCCCAGGCTGTGGACACGGAACAACTCACCGTATCATTGCTGAAGTTATTGAAGAAATGGGTATTCAAGATAAAGCTATTTGCGTTGCTCCAGTTGGATGCTCAGTTTTAGCTTATAATTATTTTGAAGTTGACTCTTTAGGAGCTGCTCACGGAAGAGCACCTGCATTAGCAACTGCAATCCAAAGATTGAATCCAGATCATCACGTATTTACATATCAAGGTGATGGAGACTTAGCAGCTATTGGAACAGCAGAAACAATTCATGCATGTAACCGTGGTGAAAATATTGTTATAATTTTCATCAACAATGGTATTTATGGAATGACAGGAGGTCAAATGGCACCAACAACTTTAATTGGAATGAAAACAGCTACAACTCCTTACGGTCGTAACGTTGAATTAAATGGTTATCCTTTGCAAATAACAGAACTTTTGGCACAATTGCCAGGAACATACTTTGTTACTCGTCAATCTGTTCACACAGCAGCTGCTGTTAGAAAAACAAAAAAAGCAGTACGTCAAGCATTCGAAAACCAAAAGAACAAAAAAGGAACTTCTTTTGTTGAAGTTGTTTCTAATTGTAATTCAGGATGGAAAATGCCAGCACCAAAAGCAAATGAATGGATGGTTGAAAATATGTTCGCTAAATATCCAATTGGAGATATTAAAGTTGATGGTGAATTAGTTCAAAAATAATTAAAATAACAAAGCAATGACAGAAGAAATCATTATAGCCGGATTTGGTGGACAAGGAGTTTTATCAATGGGCAAAATACTTGCTTATTCAGGTGCAATGCAAGATAAAGAAGTTAGCTGGATGCCTTCTTATGGCCCAGAAATGCGTGGAGGAACTGCAAACGTATCAGTAATTATTTCAGATGAAAGAATCAGCTCTCCAATTATAAGTCAATTTGACACAGCTATTATTCTTAATCAACAATCACTTGATAAGTTTGAAAGCAGCGTTAAACCTGGTGGAGTTTTATTATATGATCCAAACGGAATAACTAATCCTCCTAAACGTACAGATATTAATATCTATAAAGTTGCAGCAACTGAAAAAGCAGCTGAACTTGGATTAGCTAAAGTTTTCAATATGATTGTTCTTGGAGGTTTCTTAAAAGTAAAACCTGTAGTTACAGAAGAATTTATTGAAAAAGGTCTTATGAAATCACTTCCTGAACGTCATCATGGAATGATTCCAGAAAACCTAAAAGCAGTTCAAACAGGAAAAGAATTAGTTCAAGCTGTTCATACTCTATAATCTTAGAGTAATACAACTAAATAATTAATAAAAAAGAATTCAAGAACCCTAAAAAGTTTTTGAGTTCTTTTTTTATTTATACTTCTCTTTATTTCTTATTGGGAAAACAGCCTGAAACTATCTAAATTTCAATTTAGATATTATATGTAGAGATTATCTTTTTGTAGAATTGTTCGTAGGAGAGCTCTTTTTCAAAATATATCTTTCCTTTTTGACCAATCTCTTCTCTTAATTGCTTGTTATTAATTAAGGTTTTCAATGAATTTGAAAGCTGTTCAGCATTTCCTGGTTCAACAAGGATTCCAGTTTCGTTATTAATAATGTATTCCTTTTGAGCTCCATTATTTGTGGTAATTACCGACTTCCCTCCTTGCATAAATTCAATTATTGAAAGTCCAAATGGCTCTCTCCAGACAGAAGGAAAAACTCCTATATCACTTTGAGCAATTAAAGAAGAAATATCTTTAACAAAACCTAAGAATATAACCATTGAAGATAGATTGCATTCAACAACCAATTTATTTAGTTCTTTTAAGTATTCCTCTTCTCCACTTCCTGCAATAATCAGATATGTATTTTCTGGCTTTAATTGAGAAAAAGCCTTAATTAATATATCAACACCCTTATCTGGTACAATTCTTCCTGTAAATGTTACTAATAAAGCATATTCGCTTATATTATTATCTTCTCTTATATTTAATGTATTAGCTTTTTCTTCTTGAGGCTTAATACTGTTATGTATAACTAAAGTTTTTGACTTTTCTATTCTTGGATTAGAGAGAAAGAATTCTTCTCTTGCCATATTTGAAACAAAGATTATTTTATCAATCTTTGAATATAGAAAATTGTATAAAGGATTATTCTTAGCCTTTTTAATCAAATGTCTTGAAAGAATTATCTTAGGTTTTTTCTTAGATAGAATCTTTGCATAAACAATTGAGAAAAGAGTTTTAAAATTATGAACATGAATAATATCAATGCTTTCTTCTCTTATTATTTTTCTTATTCTGAGAGCTGAAAACAAATCAAAAACTCCAGAAAGAGGTAAATTATAATAAGGAATATCAGATGACTCTAATTTATCTGCAATAATTCTGCTTTTCTTAGATATACATATAACTTTATGATTATCTTCTATTAATCTTTTTGACAAATCAAAAACATAAAGCTCTCCCCCTCCCCAAAAGGAAGAAGAAAACACTTGTAAAATATTATTCTTTTTCACGATAATATTCTCTAAGCTTAGTATATTTCAAGAATGTTGCAAATGAAGATATTTTGCAAACTTGGTATCCTGCATATCCATCAAGTATTCCTCTTAAAAGAATATAATCTCTGAAGAATTTCCATTTAGGTCTAAACCAAATTCCAAAACAAGAAATCATTTTACCTTTTTCAAAAGCTTGTTTTGCAGTAAGGTCTGTAAATTTCTCTACTTGTTTAATGTGGTCAGAGGTGGTATGAAATGAATAGTGATAAAGGTCTCCTTCAAGAAGTTTAATTTTGGTTGAAGGCAAATAAAGCAATTCTTCGTGAATATCTCCAACCCATTGAATTGATTTATTAAATATTCTTTTCTTAATATCGGGATACCAACCACAGTGTTTTATCCAAGAGCCACAGTAATTGGTTAAACGCTTAACGGAAAAGATTATATTAGGATTTGATATATTATCATACTGAGCCTTAATAGTCAAAATACTTTGCTTTAGTTCAAAAGAAAGCACCTCATCGGCATCAATAGAAAGAATTGTATCAAAAGAAGCTAATTTATTGGCATAATTCTTTTGTGTTGAATAGCCAAGCCATTCTTGAGTGTAGAACTTAACCAAGTCATACTTTGAACAAATTTCTTGAGTTTTATCTGTAGAAAGAGAATCAACAATAATAATTTCATCAACAACACCCTGCAAGGAATTGATACAACGTTCAATATTCTTTTCTTCGTTGAAAGTAATGATTACTGCCGAAATTTGCATTTAAAACTATAATAAAGGAGTTATATCTTTAGAAACATATTCTTTTATTGCTGGCTGCAAAGAAGCAACATCAATAACATTAATAACTTTTCTTTTAAACTTCTTATCCATTAAAGCATCTATTTGATGAGCATCATATTTATTTGCTTTAGTTTTATTAAGTTCAATATAAATAGTAATGTTATTAACTTTCTTTTCTTCAGCGTTAATAAAATGTTTATGAACCCAAGCTTTATTTACTCCTAATTCTTTAAGAGAGGTTTTTAATTCAAGAACTAATTTTTTCCTTCTTGTCCTAACCCACCATGAAGGTTTCTTTGTCTTTTTTTGAAGTCCCTTAGAAAGTTTCTTACTGGTTTTATTTTTAACAATAGATTTTATTGGTTCAATATCTATTTTTTCTGTCTCTTCTTTTGAAACATCTGATGCGGAAACATTTTTAATTTCGCTATCATTCATAATCTTAAATTTTAACTAATCCAGCAAAACCCATAAATGCCATAGCAAGAATACCAGCTGTTATAAGAACAATAGGCATCTTTTGCATTCCTTTTGGAACACCAACCAAGTCCATTTTTTCTCTAATTCCAGCAAAAAGAATCATAGCTAAAGTAAAACCTAATGCCATACCTATTGTATATACAAGTGCAGTTATTAAATCAAAATCTTTTTGTATTACCAATATTGCAACACCAAGAACTGCACAATTTGTAGTAATAAGAGGAAGAAAAACCCCAAGAGCTTGATATAATCCTGGACTAACTTTCTTAAGAATAATTTCTACCATCTGAACCAAAGAAGCAATAACTAATATATAAACTATTGTTTGGAGAAATCCAATATTTATAGGGACTAAAATATAAACTTGGATTAAATAGGTAACCAATGTTGCCAAAGTCATAACAAAAACAACAGCTGCCCCCATTCCTACTGCAGTTGAAACCTTATTTGAAACTCCAAGGAAAGGACAAATTCCTAAGAATTGTGAAAGAATAACGTTGTTTACAAATACTGCAAAGATAATAATTGCTACATATTCCATAGTTCAATACTTTTATATTTTAACATGCAAAACTATAAAAATTCTGCAACCTGTCAAAAGAATAATCTATTTATTTTATATTTTTGCATACAGATATATAGAATTGTTGCTTAAAAATAAAATCTAAAAGATGGATTTCTTCTTTCGTCAGTATGGTCAAGGTACTCCAATTATTATTCTTCATGGTTGGTTGGGAGTAAGTGATAATTGGATTTCAATTGGCAAATTTCTCTCCACACAAGGCTTTAATGTAATTATCCCAGATTTACCCAATCATGGTAAGACCTTTCATACCAAAGAGTTTTCTTATAAAGAAATGGCTGAAATCATTTATGGATTTTGTAAAATAAAAGAATTAGAAAACCCTGTTATTATTGGTCATTCTATGGGAGGGAAGATTGCAATGGAAATGATGAATATTGATAAGGAATATTTTAAAGCCCTAATTGTTGTTGACATTCATTTTAAAGAATACACCTCTAACGACATTAATTCATTGCTTGTTTCAACGCTTATTCAAACCAATATATCTCAATTCAAAAATATAACTCAGCTAAAAGAATATTTAATTGAGCAAGAAATCCCTTCCGATTTAATTGGACTAATATTGAAAAATGTAGATTATTCAAGAAATCAGATAAGTTGGAAATCAAACATACCACTTCTTGCAAAAGATTATTCAAAGGTTTTAGAAAGAATATCTATTAGCAAGAATAATATCCCTACCCTTCTTTTAAGAGGAGAAAACTCCAATTATATTTTAGAAGAAGACATAAACAGCTTTAAAGAAGTATTTAAAAATTCTGTTATAAAGACAATACCAAATTCAGGACACTGGGTTTTGGTTGATAACCCTGCAATGCTAATAAAAGAGATTGTAGAATTCTTGAAATAAACCCTATCCTCATACTTTCTTCAAAATATTGTAAGAGATTTCCCTTGTAAAATAGTGTTACAAAATAAGATTTATAAAGTGGAAATTTGATATAAATTTATTCTTATTTGATATAAGTGTATCAAACCCTTATTATAGTTGAAAAAGATAAGGTATAAATTTCGTATGGTACGACCATAATATTGCTAAGGTACGACCTTAATCAATTAAGGTACGACCATAACATTGTTAACATACGACCTTATTAAATTTATCATGCTACCATACGGAATTTATTCCTTATTTAAATAAGTTTTTTCTTGATTTTAGTAAGCTCACTCCTTATTTAGCTAAAAAGAAATTTGATTAAAATTCAAATAATAAGTATTTTGGAGGATAATTAATGGAAATAATTTATATCTTTGCCTAATTCTTAGTAACATAATTATTTGTCAACGATTTTTTGTCAGATAAAAAAATAAGAACAAACACAATTAACCTTATGAAAAAAGTATTATTCATTTTAGTCATTTGCTTAATCAGTTTATCAAGCAAAATTAGTTATTCTCAAGTTAATAAATCTATTCTTGACACAACAAAACAATGGAATGTCTTGCATACTTATACGGGTACTCAAGAGTTTAAAAAATTCACAAACTTATATAGGATTAGCTCTGAAGACACAATAATTGATAATAAAGCTTATTTGAAACTACTGAAAGCTACTAACTACGATACTTCCTTAGCCATTAACTGGCAAGCAAACAATTGGATTAGAGAAGACAGCAATAGAGTTTATATTTTCACTTACTCTAATACTCATAGTAATGGAGTCGACTACGATTTCCCAAGAGAATATATTTTATTTGATTTCAATCTTAGTTTAAATGATACTTTCCATATTACATATGAAGTATATGAATTACATCCTGAACCTTTAGTTGTAACACTTATAGATTCCATTGAAATAGATAATCAATATTTTAAAAGAATATTTTTTAATGAAGCAGATCCTCTTTATCCTCAATGGGGAGTTTATTGGATTGAAGGAATTGGAAGCAATGGAGATTTTATTAACCAGAACGATGACAATCTTCACTCAACATGGAATCTTTTATGTGCATATAAAAACAATAATATAATTTATGATGCTGGATACGGCTATTGTTATATGCGTTTAGATACAAAAGAAATTGAAGCAAACAATAACCAAATTAAAGTTTATCCAACACTAATTGATAAGGAAATAAATATTAGTTCTGATAAATATCCAATAAGTTTAAGTGTAATTGATTTATTTGGAAGGGAAGTTTTCAGAAAAGAAATATATAATAACATAACAATTGATTTAGATTTCCTAAAGAAAGGAACCTATATACTTAAACTTAAACATAAAGATACTATCATAAATAGAAAGATAATTAAGAAATAAATTGACTTTGAAAAAGGTATAGGCAAATTAAACTTAGAGTAATTTAAACTAAGGTTACACAAAAAAACCTTAGCTTTAGAAGAAAAAACCTTAGTTTAATTTTTAAAACTCCTTGTTTAATTTTTCATCCACTTATTCCCCTACAATTTAACCCATAATATAGCTTTAAAAATTAAACTTAGTCCTTGTGTCAAGAGGACTTAGTCCTTAGGGTCAGAGGACTTAGTCCTTTGAGGGCAAGGACTAAGTTTATTTTAGCAAAAGTTTATTCTCTAATTTACAATACTTAGCAAAAGAAAAATAGCACAAATAAGATTAAAGAAATGGATTCTTGAATCAGAAATTAAGTAAAAAAACATATTTCCTTATATGAAATTTATAAAAGTTGTATCTTTGTTGTAACCTTAAAAATAAAAAAATGGCAGTACATACTCTTCAAGATATTTTAAAAGATTCAGATTACCAACAGACTCAATTTGACTTGGTACAAATCAATGAATTTGAAAAAAGGATTATTGTTAAAACAGATAAAAACGGTAAAAATATACCTTACATTAATTGTCTTGTAAGGAAGAAAGAAATAAAGCTAACTCCAGAGGAAGCAATTAGGCAACTATATCTTGAGGTTTTACTTGACTACTATAAATATCCTACAAACCGCATTGAGCTTGAATATAATGTTACTTTTGGCAGAGAGAAAAAACGTGCTGACATTGTAATTTTTGATAAAGACCAAGTTACAACTCCGTATATAATTGTGGAGCTTAAGAAACCAAAACTTAAAGACGGAAAAGAACAACTAAAATCCTATTGCAATGCTACGGGCGCACCGATTGGAGTTTGGACAAATGGGAATCAAATTTCTTTTTACCACAGAAAAGACCCAAACTATTTTGAAGATATTCCAAATATTCCAAAAGCAAATGAGAAACTTAGTGATATTCTTTCTGAACGATGGAAAATTGATGATTTAATAGCCAAAGACAAACTTGTTAATGAAAGAAAATCGCTTAAAGACCTAATCCTTGAAATGGAAGATGAGGTTTTGGCTAATGCAGGAGTAGATGTTTTTGAAGAGCTTTTCAAATTAATTTTCACCAAGTTATATGATGAAATGGAAAGTGGGCGAAACCATAGCCGCAATCTTGAATTTCGTAACTATGGTGATACAGAAACGGAACTAAAAGATAAGATTCAAACTCTTTTCGATAATGCTAAGAAGAAGTGGAAAGGAGTATTTAGTAAAGACGCAAAAATACTACTTACTCCTTCACATCTTTCTGTTTGTGTTGCTTCCTTGCAAGATGTAAAACTCTTTAATTCCAATCTTGAAGTTGTTGATGAAGCTTTTGAATACCTAATCAATAAAAGCAGCAAAGGAGAAAAAGGACAATATTTTACTCCTCGTTATGTGATTGATATGTGTGTAAGGATGCTTAATCCCAAAGCTAATGAAACAATGATTGACACAGCTGCTGGAAGTTGTGGCTTTCCTGTTCATACAATATTTTATGTTTGGGAACAAATCCTTAAATCAAAAGGTTTAAACAAAAGTCATTTATTTACCTTAGAGGCTAAACCAGCAGAATGTAACGATTATGTAAACGAAAATGTGTTTGCAATAGATTTTGACGAAAAAGCTGTACGTGTTGCTCGAACCTTAAACCTTATTGCAGGTGACGGACAAACAAATGTAATGCACCTTAACACTCTTGACTTTGAACGTTGGGATGAAGAACAGAAAGATCAGAAATGGATAGACACATATAATAATGGTTGGATTAAGCTTAGAGAATTGAGAAATAACGAAAATAGTAATCGAGAATTTAATTTTGATATTCTAATGGCAAATCCTCCTTTTGCTGGAGATATTAAAGAAAGTCGTATTTTGGCAAAATATGACTTAGGCAAGAAGGAAAATGGAAAATATCAAAATGCTGTAGGACGTGACATCTTATTTATTGAACGCAATTTAGATTTTTTAAAGCCTGGTGGTAGAATGGCTGTTGTTTTACCTCAGGGGCGTTTCAATAATTCAAGCGACAAGATTATTCGTGATTATATTGCTGAGCGTTGTCGTATTTTAGCTGTTGTTGGACTTCATGGTAATGTATTTAAACCACACACTGGAACAAAAACATCTGTTCTCTTTGTTCAGAAATGGGATGAAAAGCTTTGTCCTAAAAAAGAAGACTATCCAATTTTCTTTGCCACAATGCAAGAGCCAAGCAAGGATAACAGTGGAGATAAAATCTATGTTCGCAAACGTGATATTAGCAAATACAAACTTGCTCCTCAATATAAGCAGGAAGAAATGACTATGGTAAGCGACCAACCGATAGAGTATATAACAGACCCAAAGAAATTAGAAGATTATGCTCTTGACCTACACAACCACTTAATAGTAAAGCATGACCTTTTTAACCATGACGGACTAACTCAAGACGGAATTGCTGAAGCATTTATAGAATTTGCTAAGAAAGAGCAGTTAAGTTTTTTTTAAATAGCCCTTTCAATGAGCAAAAGTATAAAGACTTATTGGAAGGGCTGGAAATAAGCGAAGTTTTGTTGAGTAATGTAAAAAAAGAAAGCTATTCTGAGAGAATAGATAGTTTTTATTTTCAAAAAGAGTTCTTAAAAAATAAATATAGTAATGCTATAGAGTTATCTAATATCTGTGAAATTAATAGCGGAACAACTCCAAAAGATAGAGATGAAAATTTAAAAAATGGTATAATTCTTTTAAAAACAGATAATATTAGAAATGGTATTTTAACTTTTAATTCTGAAATTGATTATTTTTTTATTGATAACAGCACAAACAATAAAATGAAATCTACAGAATTAAAAAATGATGATGTTTTGATAAATATTGTAGGAGCAACAACGGATGTTATTGGTAGGTGTTCATTGTTGTCTAATGATTTTCCTAAAGCAAATATTACACAAGCAATGGCTTTATTAAGAATTAAAAAAGATTATCAAGACCAAGTTAATCCATATTTCTTATTTACATTTTTAACTTCGAAATGGGGACATAAACAAATAAGGAGAATAGCACGCCCAACTGGACAATACAACATGAATTTACAAGAAGTAGGTTCAATTAAAATACCTATCATTAATTTTGATCTTCAAAACAAAATTAAGAGTTTATTATTTGAAAGTAATCAGAAAAAGTCACTATCCCAATCTCTCTACGGACAAGCAGAAGAATTACTTTTAGAGACAATCGGATTAAAGAATTATACTCCTTCGCAAGAAAAAACAAATATAAAAAACTATAAAGAATCATTTTTGGAAACAGGTCGCTTAGATGCAGAATATTATCAACAAAAGTATGAGGAAATTATAAAAGCTGTCAAAAATCACAAAGAAGGATTTTCAAGATTTGAATCATTTATTGACAATTATTCTACAGGTTATCCATATAAAAGTGAAACTTATATTTCTGAAAATGGAATTCCTTTAGTACGAATTAACAATATAACAAAGGAAGGATTAGACTTATCTAATGCAATTAATATTCCTAAACACGATTTATATTTAAGCGAGAAAGATATTGCATCTGAAAATGACATTTTAATTTCAATGTCAGGAACTATTGGATTAAGTTGTATTGTAAGAGAAGAAGAACAGGTTGTAATTAATCAAAGGATTATGAGAATAACATCTAAAAACTTCAATCCGCAGGTTTTATCTCTTATTTTAAATTCTATTATTGGTAAATATCAATTAGAACAAATAGGAACTGGGGGAGTTCAAACTAACATTTCATCTAATGATATTAAAAACATTATTATTCCTATTATCGAATCAACAACACAAGAGAAAATAGCTGCTTGGATTAATGAAAGTTTTGCTCTTCGTAAAGAAAGTGAAAGGTTATTGACTGAGGCAAAGGAAATGGTGGAGAGAGAAATAGAAAAAGGGATTTAAGATAAAAGAAAATTTAACCCATAATATAGCTATAATAATTCTTTTTTACTATCGCAAAATCAAATTTTTAGTCAATTTAAAAGCCTAAACCATATTTCTTATCTCTTTTCTTTTTTTGTTCAATATATTTATTGTAACTTTGCAAGCTAAAATAGTGAAGTATTTTCACTTTAAACGAATTTAATTCAAATACTTATAAAATTAAAAGAAATGGCAAAAGAAAAGAAATTTTTGACTTGCGATGGTAATCAAGCAGCAGCTCATGTAGCATATATGTTTTCTGAATGTGCAGCTATATATCCCATCACACCGTCTTCTCCAATGGCAGAATATGTTGATGAATGGTCAGCTAACGGAAGAAAAAATATATTTGGAGAAACTGTTAAACTTGTAGAAATGCAGTCTGAAGCAGGTGCAGCTGGAGCTTTACACGGTTCACTTCAAGCTGGTGCTCTATCTACAACATTTACTGCTTCTCAAGGTCTATTATTGATGATTCCTAATATGTATAAGATTGCAGGAGAATTACTTCCTGGAGTTTTCCACGTAACAGCTCGTACTCTTGCGGCTCAAGCTCTTTCAATCTTTGGAGATCATTCAGATGTTTACGCTTGTCGCCAAACAGGTTTTGCAATGTTAGCATCTAATTCAGTTCAAGAATCTATGGATTTGGCTGGAGTTGCTCACCTTACTGCAATCAAAGGAAGAGTTCCTTTTATGCATTTCTTTGATGGTTTCCGTACTTCTCACGAAATTCAAAAAATTGAAGCTCTTGATACAGAAGATATGGCTAAATTGATTGATCAAAAAGCCTTAAAAGAATATAGAGAAAACGCTCTTAATCCAGAACATCCTGTTACAAGAGGTACTGCTCAAAATCCTGACGTTTTCTTCCAAGCAAGAGAAGCTTGTAATCCTTTCTATGATGCAATTCCTGACATGGTTAATGACTATATGCAAAAAGTTGGTCAAATAACAGGTAGAGAACATAAACCTTTTGAATATTATGGAGACCCTAATGCAGAAAACATTATTGTTGCTATGGGTTCTGTTAATGATACAATTAAAGAAACTATTGATTATTTAGCTAAAAAGGGAGAAAAAGTTGGATTGATTTCTGTTCATCTATACCGTCCTTTCTCTGCTAAATACTTCTTTAACGTATTCCCTAAATCAGTTAAGAGAATTTGCGTTTTAGACCGTACAAAAGAACCAGGAGCTAATGGAGATCCACTTTACTTAGACATCGTTGAATTATTTAACAATAAAGAAAATCGTCCAATGATTATTGGTGGACGTTATGGTTTAAGTTCAAAAGACACTACTCCTGCTCAGATCCTTTCAGTTGTTGAAAATCTTAAATCTTCAACTCCAATGAATCAATTTACAGTTGGTATAGTTGATGATGTTACTAATCGTTCTCTTCCTGTTCTTCCAGAAATTTCAGTATCTGAAGCTGGAACTTTTGAAGCTAAATTCTATGGTTTAGGAGCTGATGGTACTGTTGGAGCAAACAAGAACTCTATCAAGATTATTGGAGATAACACTGACAAATATTGTCAAGCTTACTTCTCTTACGATAGTAAGAAATCTGGTGGTTTCACTTGTTCTCACCTTCGTTTTGGAGATACTCCAATTCGTTCCCCATACTTGGTAACAACTCCTGATTTTGTTGCTTGCCACGTATTTGCTTACTTAAACATGTATGAAATATTAAAAGGAATTAAACCAAATGGAACCTTCCTTTTAAACTCAATGTATAATGCTGAAGATACTGTTAAGAATCTTCCTGCAAAAATTAGAAAAGAATTAGCTGAAAAGAATATTAATTTCTATATCATCGACGCTACAGCTATAGCTGAAGAAATTGGTTTAGGAAACAGAACAAACACTATTCTTCAATCTGCATTCTTCAAGATTGCTAATGTAATTCCTTACGAATTAGCAGTTACTCAAATGAAGAAAGCTATTGACAAATCATACGGAAAGAAAGGTGAAAACATCGTTAAGATGAATTACGCTGCTGTTGACCGTGGTGGTGATGCAATTAAAGTTGAAGTTAAGAAAGAATGGGCTAATGAAACTGTTGCTTCTGAAAATGCAACTTCAAACCGTCCTGAATTTATTAAGAACGTTGTTGATGTAATCAACGCTCAAGAAGGTGATACACTTCCTGTTTCAGCTTTTACTGGAGTAGAAAATGGAACTTTCCCTTGTGGAACATCACAATATGAAAAGAGAGGTATTGCTTCTCACGTTCCAGAATGGGCATCAGAAAACTGTATTCAATGTAATCAATGTTCTTATGTTTGTCCTCACGCAGCTATTCGTCCTTTCTTAATCAATGATGAAGAAATGGCTAAACTTCCTGCAGATACAAAAACTCTTAAAGCAACTGGAAAAGAATTTGAAGGACTTCAATTCCGTATGCAAGTTAGCGTTTTAGACTGTACTGGTTGTGGAAACTGTGCTGATGTTTGTCCTGCTAAGACAAAAGCTTTGGTTATGAAACCTCTTACAACTCAAATGGAAGAAGCAAAACGTTGGGAAAGTATTACTGAAAACGTAAGCTATAAATCACATTTGGTTGAAGTTTCTAAGAACGTTAAGAATTCTCAATTCTCTCAACCTTTGTTCGAGTTCTCTGGAGCTTGTGCTGGTTGTGGTGAAACTCCATATATCAAACTTATCACTCAATTATTTGGTGAAAGAATGATGGTTGCTAATGCAACAGGATGTTCTTCAATTTACGGAGGTTCTTGTCCATCTATGCCTTACACAAAGAATGCTGAAGGTAAAGGTCCAGCTTGGGCTAACTCACTATTTGAAGACAATGCAGAGTTCGGTTTAGGAATGGCTACAGCAACAAGAGTTATGAGAGACAGAGTTGAAAGCCTAATGAAAGAAGGTTTAGCTTGTACTTGCTGCTCTGCTGAACAAAAAGAACTATTCCAAAAATGGATTGATAATCGTGAAGATGCTGAAATCACTCAAGATATATACAATAAATTAATGCCTACTTTCGATGCTTGCAGCTGCGATATTTGCAAACAATTGAAAGAAAACAGCCAATACATCATCAAAAAATCTCAATGGATATTTGGTGGAGACGGTTGGGCTTATGATATCGGTTACGGTGGATTAGACCACGTTATTGCTTCAGGAGAAAACGTAAACATTTTAGTAATGGATACAGAAGTTTACTCTAACACTGGTGGTCAAGCATCAAAAGCAACCCCTGTTGGAGCAATTGCTAAGTTTGCTGCTTCTGGAAAACGTATCAGAAAGAAAGACCTTGGTATGATTGCAACAACTTATGGTTATGTTTATGTAGCTCAAGTTTCAATTGGTGCAAATCAAGCTCAATACTTAAAGGTTATTAAAGAAGCTGAAGCTTATAATGGACCATCTTTAATCATTGCTTATGCTCCATGTATCAATCACGGACTAAGAGCAGGAATGGGAAAAACTCAAGAAGAAGGCAAGCGTGCTGTTGAATGCGGTTACTGGCACTTATGGAGATATAATCCAGAACTTGCTGAACAAGGACAAAATCCATTTACTTTAGACTCAAAAGAACCAGATTGGGCAAAATTCCAAGAGTTTATTAATGGAGAAGTTCGTTATTCTTCTTTGAAGAAAGCATTCCCTCAAGATGCTGAAGAATTATTCCGTTTAAGCGAAGAAAATGCTAAATGGAGATATAATTCTTACTTAAGAATGTCTTCTCAAGATTGGAAATAGAAAACATAGAAAATAACTAATCTATAAAGGCTGAGTTGAAATTCAACTCAGCCTTTTTTTGTGATCTATTTTTTTGGTAATTCTTCACTATATTATAGCTTCTAATTACTTATTTGATTTAAATCAAATAAACTAATCTAAATAAATTCAAAAGAAAACAAGCTTTACAACCTAAAATACAAGACTATAAGCTAACAAAATAAGCTTTCAAAATAATAAAACTTCTTCTTAATCTCAGTATAATGCCATTATATTCTTGGTATAATGCCATTAAACTACAACTATAATGCCATTAAACCATAAGTATAATGGCATTATATGGAGAATATAATGGCATTATACTGGATTTACTCCTTATTTAATAAGTTTAAATAGTCGTTTAAGCAAAAAAAAATGGCATTTCGTCATAACGAAACACCATTTTATCTTAATAAACTCTTTGTTTAAGTTTGGGAAAGCTTTTTCTTTTACTCAAAAGCTTTTTCTTAAGTTTACAAATAGTTTGTAAAGTTTATCCTAAGAGTTCTTTTACAATTTGAGATACTAATTTGTTGTCAGCTTGTCCTGCAAAGTTTTTTTGAGCTGATTGCATTACTTTGCCCATATCTTTTGGAGAAGTAGCTCCTAATTCAGAAATTATTGTTTTTAAGGCTTCTCTAATTTCTTCTTCGGAAAGTTGTTTTGGTAAATATTGTTCAATTACTTCTAATTGAAAAACTTCATCATTATAAAGGTCTTCTCTGTTTTGTTCCTTATATGTTAGTGAAGCTTCCTTTCTTTGCTTAACAAGGCGTTGAAGGGTTTGTATTTCTTCTTCAGGAGTTATTTCCTGTCCTTGTGGTTTACTTGTTTTAACTAATAAAACGGCAGCCTTAACAGCACGTAGTGCATCCAATTTGGCTTTATCCTTTGCAAACATTGCTTGTTTTATGTCTGCATTTATTTTTTCTTCTAAGCTCATTGTATATTTTATTTAATCGTTTGCTTTAATTTCTTTGAGGTTTTCCTCTATCATTTCACGAAGCATTTTAATTATATCCATATTATTTAAGGACATGCCATCCAAGGCTTCTTTCACTTCTAGGGTATCAAATTCAAATGTATCAACATCGGTTTGATAGTTTAGCTTAAATTGAATTGCTTCATTTTGTGCAATGGTCAGGACAAAAACACCTGCTAAATCTCCCATTGGAGGTCTATCCAAATGATTATGTTCAAACCAAAAGGTAAGTTTTGTTCCTTTCCCAAGGGTGCTTTCTATTTCGAATCCTCCTCCACAATGTTCGGAATTCATCTTTATAAGTGGCAGTCCTAAGCCAACTTTTCTTGTTGTTCTGGTTGTGCTGTAAGGATCTGTAACTTTAGATAGAAATTCCTTGCTCATTCCTCTTCCATCATCGGTTATTGTAAACTTAAAGATATTCTCTTTTATGCTATCTTTAATATCAAGAGTTATGATTGAGGAATCAACCACAGTTGAGTTTTGGAGAAGGTCCATAACGTGAAGTGATAGGTCTTTCATAGCTATTATTCTATTATTGTTTCAACATAACGTCCATCTTTTCCTGCAATTGCCAAACGAAACTCTTCAAAAGAAAGCTCTTCCATAATAAGATTACAATATGTTTCTCCTAATGTATTAATATAATGCGAATCGGAGCTTTGAATAAATTGGAACTTTTTAAGGTACGCATTCTTTTTAATAAAGTTTGTTTTTGAAATATGATGTGATATTTCTAAAGCATCAGCTTTAATGTCTGGGGGAATAAAACCAAGTTGAGAAGTTAAGCTATTTGCTCCTTTATTAACGTGAGCAGGAATAAACAATCCATTTAAAGAATGTACCTTTTGATATATCTCATCTAAATCGGCATCAATTGCACTTATTAAAAGATATTCTTTTTGGTCAATAATCTCTTCTTCTTCGTTAACCACAAGCTGATAGCCAAACTTATCTTCATCGAGTTCTATCTTTGGAAGCTTTTCATCTAACCAGATTTGGAACTCGTCTAAACTTTCATCATCCTCAAAAAAGCAAAGACAATGTGCTTCTTCTTTTGAGGTTACCTCAGCCCCCATTAAAACAAAAACACCTTGCTCACTACCCAAACGTTTGGCTAATTTGGAGTGCAAGGTGCAATTGTGGTCTGTAATTCCAATGCAGTCTAATCCTAACTCTTTCGCTTTAGCAATTATGTTTGTGGGACTCATTTCCAAGTCTCCACAAGGCGAAAGTACAGTATGGACATGTAAGTCTGCTTTGAAAGATTGCATGATTTATTTTAGCAATGAATATATCTCTCCAGTTATTTCAAATGCTTCCTTAGAAGATGAAAGAATAGGAATTGCTTCTTCATTACTTTGTTCAATAGTATCAGAATTTGGCTCAAGGTCTTTCACCAAAATAATACAAGCAAGTTCTTTTAAAGAAGCTATTGCCATAATATTTTTGTGAGTTTGTAATGTTATCCAACACTGATTCATTTCAGCATTTCCCATAACATCACTCAAAAGATCAGAAGTGTAACCTCCTTCAACAACCCTATTCAATCCCTTTGCTCCTGAAATCACTTTAAGGTTTAATTTTTCTTTTAATTCTTGTACAGTCATATATTTTTAATTGTTTAAATCTTTCTTTTAAGACTAACTTTTAATTTGAGATAATATTGTACGAGCAGCTGTTTTTGGATTGTTAATTGTATCACATCCATTAACACAACCTCCTGGACAAGACATTATTTCTATAAAGTTGCCTGGGCACTCACCCTTTTGAGCATATTGTTTTATTTGACGAATATTAGCTTTGTTAAGTCCATCAACAACTATTTCATTAACAATTGAAGCATCAGGTAAGGTTTGTTTTACTGAATCAACAACTCCAGACACCATTGCATATCCTCTACCATGGGCTGATATTGTTGGATCAAATTCAGTTATTTCACATTCATCAATATTAATATTTGCAGCTTTAAACAAAGCTTCAAGCTCTTCATAAGTAATAACGAAATCTACTTCTTCTGTTCTGAATGCTTCACTCCTTTTTCCAACGCAAGGACTAATGAAAACAGTTACAGCATCTGGATTAGCTTCTTTAACCAAATTGGCAGTATATACCATAGGAGAAGATGTTGTAGAAACATAAGGCTTCATTTCAGGGATATGTTTATTAACTAAATTCATCCATGAAGGACAGCAGGAAGTTGTCATAAAAGGAGCTCCCTCATGCAAACGTTCCATTAGTTCTTCTCTTTCTTTTTCTGTTGTAATATTAGCTCCTTTGGCTACTTCAATCACTTGATCAAATCCAAGCTGTTTGATTGCTGTTAGAACTTTTCTATAATCAGATTTAAACTGACCTCCTAATGAAGGAGCAACAAGTGCAACTACTTTCTTCCCTTGAGAGATTTCTTTAAATACATCAACCATAAAGGTTTTTTCCATTATTGCTCCAAAAGGACAAGCTACCATACATTTCCCACAATATATACATTTATTAGGGTCAATATGTTCTATTCCATTTTCATCTTTTGAAATTGCAGCAACAGGACAAGATTCTTCACATGGAACTGGTTGATATATTATAGCATGGAATGGGCAAGCTTCTTTACACAATCCACAGCTAATACATTTTGATGGGTCAATTTCAGCTTGATGTTCACCAACTTTAATTGCATCTTTCTTACATGCGTAAGTACATGGTCTTGCAACACATGTTCTACATAAATTGGTAACCATATAACTGCTCTTGACACAAGAAGAACAAGCCTCATCAACAACAGTCATCATAACATCTGATGTTTCATTTCTTTCAAAAGCTCTTTTAGCATATTCTGAAATTGGAGTCATTTCATCAGTTTCATCATAAATGTTATAACCTAATAGAGCCATTAGTTTATATCTAATAACAGCTCTTTCCTTATGAATACAGCAACGAGTTTTTGCACTGTTTCTCGGACGCATTTCATATGGAATTCTGTCAATCTTTTCTATTACCTTGTTTTCAATAATCAATTTTGATAGTTGACAAATAATTTCTCTTCGAATTTCAACTGCATTATTTATTGCCATAGTAAACAATTTAAAATTATTATACTAATGATTATCTTTCTAAACCAAGTTGAGAATAGATTTCATTTAAAAGCTTTTCTTCATTACATTGTTTGATTAACACATCTCCAACCTTTGCATAAGGAGGATTTGGATTTTCGTCACTTTCGTCACAGCCCAAACAAGCTGAGCCAATGAATGAAACTTTATCTTTTATTTCTTCTGGAAGTCTATCTTTTAGTTTTATCAAGTCAGAACTACCTGTAATATAACAGTATGTTCCAACACATATTCTTACGTTTAACATAACTATTTGTTTTTGATTGTTTATATTTTGTTTGTTTATATAAATTTGAGATTAACATTTTTCATATATTCTTGTTCTAAAAGTAGAGCAAGCTTTTTAACTATATTCCTTCTAATTTCAAGCTCAACTGGAAGAGTTGGGTCTTGATGTGCTATATTTATTTTTGTTCCAGCCACAATATCTATCACATCAGCATCAAGAATCATTCTATAAATATCCCAATCAGCACCTTTTTGGTCAATATTATGTGGGATTTCTTTTTCAAGAATTTCAGCAAGAGAGCCCAATGTGATTATTCCTTCAGTAACCAAATCTATACCTTTCATTTTAGATACAGGAGGTATTGACGAAACAACATCCTTTAAATCAACTTCAATTTCAAGATTCAACTCTCTTGAAACTATTTTAGAGGTTGTCCCTCCACAAACTATCTTTTTCCCTTTATAGGTTTTAATTATTTCTGCTAAGTATTTATCGTCGTCTTCTTTAAATGGAGGACCTGTACAAATTAAAAGTTTTCTTGGCTCTCTAACATACAAAACAACACAACTTGTATCATCTTTGGGTTTAAAAATATCATTAAACTCCGATTGCTTTACAATCATTCTTGAAAGTTCTCGAGCGGAAATATATGGGTTAGTTTTTAATGTTTCAATAATAAAATCATTAACTCCATTCTCCCATCCAAAAGGCATTGTCATATTACCTATTCCTGATTGACTAACACCATCTGAAAAACATATTAATCTATCTTCTTTTTGAAGCTCAATATTTGAAAGCATAATCATCCTATCATTACCTTCTATTTGATTGGCTTCTCTTTTTATTAAAGTCTCTTCTTTCTCTAATTTATATAATTTCCCATCTCTAATCAATATTAAAGGAGGATTATCATATTCAACAAACCTAGCTTTACCATCAGATTCAATATCAATAATTGTAAATGTTGCATAACTAATATTACGAACACTATCAATTGGAAGAGTATCCATTATGATTTTGGCTGTTCTGACAATTGGCTCTCTTCTAATACTAAAGTTTAAAGCCATTGAAGCAGTCATGGTTGAAAGTACATTGGCTTTAACTCCAGAACCCAACCCATCTGAAACAACAGCTATTGTTCTATTTTCTTCAATAGATTTATGCATCAACACCGTATCTCCACAAACTATATTACCATGTTTGTTTTGTTGGAAACTTCCCGCTTCAATAAAGAGTTTCTTGGTATTTGACAGCATGTTATTTAGTATTAGTTAGCTCATCTTTATCATTAGAATGTGATTCTAATATGGAATTTAACATAGATTCAGTATATGAAGCATTCTCTCCTAATAAGAAAGCTATTTGTTGAACAACTTTCATATTTTCCATAATAACTTCTTTTGTTCTATTGAGAACAAGATCTTTTCTAACCTCAGGAGCATGTAAATTTTTAATAATTCCACATACTAAATTATGATTTTGAACAGAAAAGACTGATAACGTAAAGTAATGCTCACCATCTCTAATGTCTTGTTCTATTATATCAACACCTGTTTCAAGCACTTGAGAAAACAAATTATGATAAGGAATAAGTTTGGTTACATCTGCTCCATAAAGGCCAGGATTTGCTTCAAATATCATTTTAACTTCATCCCCTAATATATCAGCAAAATTTTTGTTTGCATCAACAACCTTTAATTTGTCATTAACAATAACTATTCCTGATGGCATTTTTTTCAACAAAATATTTGTTTTGTCTTGAGCTATCTTTCGCATATATGATATACACATATCATTTTCTGCTTTGCCAGCAATCAGAGCTTTTGCAAATTCTCTACAATTATCATATCCACAACCACCACAATTCAACTCATCTGCCTCACTCTTTTTGTTAACCATCTTAAGTGCCTCATAAATTTGGTTAAGCGTATATTCTTCCTTTTCTATTTTTTTGATAAAGTCATATTTAGTTGAAATGTTTAATTCATTGAGCTTACTAAGCATTTCTTCATTTCTTGGCTCAACACTAACTTTATCCAAAACATTTAATCTTTTTGAAGCTGAAGATTTATTGCTAATTGCTAAAGGACCTTTAATACAACCACCATCGCAAGTCATAACTTCAATAAAGGTTTTACCACTATTTTTCATAGAGTCAAAATCTCTCATTATTTCCTTTAAGTTCTTAACTCCAGAAAAAGTCATATATCTAATTGATTCCTTCTTATTGGAATTATGATTAATTCTGTCAATATCAGAGTTAATTGAATCAATCATACAAGTTAACATTCCTCCATCAATTGGATATAAATTTCCTTTATTTGCTCTAATAGGGATAAAGACATCCTCTTCCGTAGGCTTCATAAACTCAAAAAATATTCCAATATCCTCAAATAAGGATTTAATATCTTTGAAAGAAAGAACATAATCTATATATTCTCCAAATTGATTTACTTCTTCCTTTTTAGCAATACAAGGACCTACAAACAAAACCTTTGCTTCAGGATAAATTTTTTTAAGGAACTTAGCATGAGCAACCATTGGAGAGAGAACTGGAGCAACTGCTGATGAGTGTTCAGGATAATATTTGCTTATAAGCAACACTGCAGAAGGGCAACATGAAGATATATAAACTCCATTTTCTTGTCTATCTATCCAATTCTTTGTTTCTAAAGCAACTTTTTCTGCTCCAAGTGCTGTTTCACTTACTCCATAGAAACCTGCTTCTTTAAAAGCTGCAATTATTTTATTAGTTTCTATATTTTCATATTCACTTATATAGCTTGGAGCAAGAGAAACAATAATTTTTTCTTTTTTTAATGCTTGTCTTACAACTGGCAAATCATCCCTTACTTTTTTTGCATTAGCAGGACATACTTGTGTACATTTTCCACAATAAATACATAATTCAGGAATTACAGATGCTGAATTATCCTCTAATTTAATTGCTTTTACAGGACAATTTTTTACACATTTATAACAATCTTGACAATTATTTTTCTCTGTATAGATTGAAGATAATTTATTCATGATTATTTAGCTCCTTTTCTAAAATATCTATCAATTTGCTTTTGGAAACCTCACTAAATGTTTTACCATTGATTATCAAAATTGGACCTTGAAAACAATTTTCAGAACATAATTGTCCTTTAAAAGTTATTTCAGTGTCCAATCCTCGTGTTGAGATAAATTCTTTTACTATTTCAAGATTCTTATTATTCCCCCTCGAAAAGCACGAACTACCCAAACATATTGTTATATTCGTTTTCATATAAAAAAGTATTGTTACAAGTGTGGAATGTCTTTAAAGTTTATATTTGTTTATTAACGCTAAAAGCAAATTAAAATTACTTTAAGCAAATCTTTTTTGGATTTCCTCCTTTAGAACTTCTTGAGCCAACTCTAAAGGATTTTTCTTTCCTGCAAATTGCTCAAATAATTTCCCTGCAAAACCTGTTGGTGTTATGTTTTTTTCTTCCTTAGTGAATACAGTATTAATTGTTGAAATCATTTCTTCTTTAGCATTCTTAATTAATGCCCAAGCTTGATTTGAAATATAAAGCTGTTGAGAAAGATTGTGTTCAAATTCATTTCTTATATTTTGAACCATAACATCTTTAAGAAGTTTCGAATCCATTGTTGGCTCATAACAACGCAAAACCAAATTATCTGGATTCATTCTTTCTAAAAATAAAACCAAACGCTCATAAGCTTGTAATTGAATTGGAGTAACAACTTTTCTTGTTTCAGATTCTTGTATTTTCTTTATCTCAAGTAAAGTTTTCTTTTGTTCATTTTCAACAAATTGCTTAATGGATTTATTGTTGAAATAACCCATTGCAAAAATAGCTCCTACAAAGGCTACTGATAAAATTATTGATGTCAAAATCATTGTTTAAATTTTTATTTGTTTTTAATCTAGTTTCAATACAGCAAGGAAAGCTGATTGAGGAACTTCAACATTACCTACTTGACGCATCCTCTTCTTTCCTTCCTTTTGTTTTTCTAATAGTTTTCTTTTACGAGAAATATCCCCTCCATAACATTTTGCAGTTACGTCTTTTCTTACTGCCTTAACTGTTTCTCGAGCAATAATCTTTGACCCTATTGCAGCTTGAATTGCAATATCAAATTGTTGGCGAGGAATAAGTTCTTTAAGCTTTTCACACATTTTTCTTCCTAACGGATATGCATTATCAACATGTGTTAAAGTTGAAAGAGCATCAACAGGATCTCCATTTAGCAATATTTCCAATCTAACAAGTTTTGAAGGCTTAAAATCGTGTGGATGATAATCAAAAGAAGCATATCCTTTAGAAATTGATTTTAGCTTATCATAGAAATCAAATACAATTTCTCCCAAAGGTAATTCAAATATAATTTCTGCTCTATCGCAAGTTAAGTAAGTTTGATTTTTAAGTATTCCTCTCTTTTCAATACATAAAGTTAGTATGGGACCAATATAATCTGCTTTTGTAATGATTGAAGCAATTATGTATGGTTCTTCAATATGTTCAACATAGTTTGGCTCTGGCAATCCAGATGGGTTATAAACATCTACACATTCTCCCTTTGTTGTAAAAACTTTATAGTTAACATTAGGAACAGTAGTTATAACATCTATATTAAACTCTCTTGTCAAGCGTTCTTGAATTATTTCCATGTGCAATAATCCTAAGAACCCACATCTAAATCCAAATCCTAAAGCTAAAGAACTTTCTGGTTCAAATGTTAAAGAAGCATCGTTAAGTTGAAGCTTTTCAATTGATGCTCTAAGTTCTTCATAATCGTCTGCATCAATTGGATAAATTCCAGCAAAAACCATAGGTTTAACATGTTCAAACCCTTCAATTGCATTTTGAGAAGGATTTGCAACTGTTGTTATTGTATCTCCAACATTTACTTCCTTTGAAGTTTTAATTCCTGAAATAATATATCCAACATCTCCAGCACTTAATTCTTTTCTTGGAGACATATTAAGTTTCAAAACTCCAATTTCATCTGCCTCATATTCTTTTCCTGTATGAAAAAATTTAACTTTTTCGCCAGTATGAATAGTCCCATTAATTATCCTAAAATAAGAAATTATACCTCTAAAACTATTGAAAACTGAATCAAATATTAAAGCTTGCAAAGGAGCATTAACATCTCCTTTAGGAGCTGGAACTTTTTCAATAATTCTAATTAATATATCTTCAATTCCTAATCCAGTTTTTCCACTAGCCTTGATAATATCATCTTCATTGCAACCAATTAACTCTATAACTTGATCACTTACTTCTTCAGGCATTGCATTCTGAAGATCCATTTTATTAAGAACTGGTATTATTTCCAAATCATGATCTAAAGCTTGATATAGATTGGATATGGTTTGAGCTTGAATACCTTGAGTAGCATCAACAATTAGTAATGCACCTTCACAAGCAGCTATTGAACGAGAAACTTCATAACTAAAGTCGACATGCCCCGGAGTATCAATTAGGTTTAAAATATATTTTTCTCCTTTATATTTATATTCCATTTGAATGGCATGCGATTTAATGGTAATCCCCCTCTCTTTTTCCAAATCCATATTGTCCAATATCTGAGACTGCATATCTCTAGCAGATATAGTTCCTGTAAACTCCAATAATCTATCTGCTAATGTGCTTTTCCCATGGTCTATATGAGCAATAATACAAAAATTTCTTATGTTCTTCATCTAAAAGTTATAACGTTACAAAATGCCTTAATTTCAATTTGCAAAGATAAGAGAAAAACCTTAATTTCTAAACTTAAAATCTATTTTCACTCAACAAAATAGAATTATTAATTTATAAGATATAGAAGTTGATAAATGTGAGTTTCGATAAATTAAATTCAAGCATAAGATAATTGTACTTCTTTAAGAGAAAAATAATTCCTTTTCCTTTATTAAAACTTCTATACTTAGCTTTAAATATAAGGGAAAAGTATAGATGCTAATTGACAAAAAAGCACTTCGATTATGCATAAAAACATTAAAGTTTCTTTGTTAAAAGCATTATTTTTCTCTAAAATTATAGATGATTCTCAGTTAATTATTACATCTAATGTAAAATAGGCAGAAAATAATGTACAATTATTAAAAAATATTATTATTTTTGCTCTATTATTTAAACAATAGGCGGTACTCGAAAAGCCTTATGAGTAGAGGTAATTAAAATTTGAAATCTTATGAAAAAAATTATTTTTGTAGCTATTTTAGCTTTAGGGTTTGCTTTTACAGCATCTGCCCAAACTCCTGTTTTCCAAAAAGGGAGCAAAGTTGGAAATGTTGGTATTGGATTTGGCAGCTATGGCCTTCCAATTGAAGTTGCTTATTCTCAAGGAATAAAAAATGACATTTTTGATGTAAAAGGATTAAATTTTGGAATAGGTGGATATTTAGGTTTTCGTACTTGGAGTGAAGATTGGGGATATTACAACAATTCTGACTTAGGATGGAGATTCACTCAATTTATTATTGGACCAAGAGCTCATTTGAATTATACTTTTATAAAGAATTTGGAAGTATATTCAGGTATAATGTTAGGATGGAACATTTCAACTACCTCAACTTATGGAAATTGGGGCAGTTTCCATTATGAACCTGCAAGCTATGGTGGCTTCTACTTTAGCTGGTTTGCTGGTGCACGTTACTATTTCAACCCAAAATGGGCTGTTTATGTTGAAACAGGATATGGTATAGCATATGGAACTATTGGAGTTTCTCACAAATTCTAATATAGATTTTAACTTACTAAAAAGCCTTCAGTTTTTAACTGAAGGCTTTTTTTATTTTGTTTCTTCTAATAGTTCTTTATTAATTTCTAAAGGGGAGTATCTTTTCTGTGATTTACATTCATCATAAACAGATTTCTTCCCACAAGTACAACCTATTCTTTCTCCAGTTAAAGGATCAACAGTTGAACATTGTTTTTTAAATTCCCCTCCTTTTTTCAAGAACATCTTTATTCCAATAAAGCAGAAACTTAGAAAAAGAAGTATTGCTGTTATCAGAAATATCAATAATATGTTTTCCATAATCTATTCTTTGTTTTTACTATCAATAATTATTGTTACTGGACCATCATTAATTAGTTCTACTTGCATATCTGCACCAAAAACTCCTGTATTAATATCTTTCCCAAGTTCTAATTGAAGTATGTCAATAAACTTCTCATACATTGGAATTGCAAAATCTGGTTTTGAAGCTCTAATATAAGTTGGTCTATTCCCTTTCTTAACGCTTGCATGTAAAGTAAATTGGCTGACTAACAAAATTTCACCATTAATTTCTGTTATTGGAATATTCATTACCCCATTCTCATCATTAAATATCCTGAGTTTGCAAATTTTTTCACATAGCCAATTAATATCTTCTATCGTATCTAAATCCTCAATTCCTAAAAGAATGAGCATTCCTTTTCCAATTGAGCTTTTAAGTTTATTATCTATACTTACACTTGCTTTACTTACTCTTTGAATAACTACTCTCATAAATTACTTATCCTCCCATTTTTCTATCTTTAACTCTTCTCCATGCATAATATTAAGATAGTTTATATATCTTTCAACACTAATCTCTCCTTTCTCAACAGCATCTTTAATGGCACATTTAGGCTCATGCTCATGAGTACAATTATAGTATTGGCAATCTTTAAGTCTTTCTCTCATTTCTGGAAAATACAATCCAACTTCTTCTTTTTGAAAATCAAACATTCCAAAACTCTTAACGCCTGGAGTGTCAATAATATCTCCTCCAAAACTCAAAGGGAACATTTCTGCAAAGGTAGTTGTGTGAGTTCCTTTTAAATGAGTTAAAGAAATCTCTCCTGTTCTAAGATTCAAATTACTATCAATTGCATTAATTAAAGCCGATTTGCCAACCCCACTATGACCAGAGAAAAGAGTAGTTTTATTTTTCATCAATTGTCTTAACTCCTCAATATTATCTCCCTCAAGAGCAGAAACCTCAATACAAGTATATCCAATTCTTTCATATATGCTCTTTATTTCGTCGGCATATTCCCTTAATTCATCATCGTAAATATCTATCTTGTTAAAAACAATAATTGTTGGTATTTGGTGTGCCTCAGTTGTAACTAAAAATCTATCAATAAAACCAGTTGGTGTTCGAGGAAATGCAATGGTTACAACCAAAAAAGCAATATCAACATTGGCTGCAATTACGTGAGAACGTTTTGAAAGATTTACGGAGCGACGTACAAGAGTATTTTTTCTTTCGTGTATATTGGTAATAAGTCCATCGGAAGTTTCGGTAGATGTAATAAAATCAACCATATCTCCTACCGCAATAGGATTTGTTGATTTAATATTCTTTATCCTAAAATTCCCTTTTATCCTACAGTCAAAAACCTCTCCATTTTCAGTTCTAACTGTATAGAAACTACCCGTCGTCTTAATTACTTTTCCTTTTAACATACAAATTTATTAATTACCTATAACAATTATGAGAATTTAAAGATTCTTTTACTCCAATAAAATCTAATTTTCCATTTTGATGATTTATATTTGGCTCAAAAAACTTATATAAGAATTGCACATAAAAATCCGCGTTATGTTTTTCTTCTTTAGAATTTTCCAACAATTTATTTAAATGTTTTTGAAATTCTTCTGTTTTAATATATTCTTTATATTGAGCTTCTTTCAATAAATTATATTCTTCAATTGTCAACATTTGTGACTGTATTACTTTGCCTTTTTCTATTTCAATAAATGCGTAGCCCTCATAATCATAAGCATATCCCATTTGAACAAAACTTGTTCTCTCGCCAACAGGAATACGTAAAAATCCAGTATATTCTTTTAATAAATATTCTTTTTGATTAGGGAAAATAGAATCCATTACGTTTATAGGCTTAAACTGAGAGTTTCCATTTTTATCTTTATAATATTTTTTACCAAAAACATTAACAACATAAAGATTTCCTTCTTTTATTTCAAAAATTGCTTCATAGCCACGACAACATGCAGTACTTGAATTTCTAACAGAAGATAAGTCGCTAAATTTTATATTATGAGCTTCAAAATAGCTCTCCAAAGGATTTGTCAGCATAGGCAAAGTATCTTCTTCCCAAATAATATAATCAGGTACTTGTGCTGTTGCAAAACAGTTAAAGGAAATAAAAAACAATGAAATTATTAAGAATAATCTTTTCATAAGAATTCAAATTGGTTGTTATTTGCAAAGGTATTAAAATTTCTGATGTTGGGAGTTAAAATATTAGATAATCGTTTGAGGAAAGAAATTATACAATACTCAATAAATAAACTCTAAATAATATAAAAACATATTAAAAATAGGAGATAATCTCCTTTGATGTAATCTAAATTCGAAAAAGTCTTAAGTTATGAAAATAAAATAAGGAGTTAGCGAAATATAATAAGGAGTTATTTTACTAAAACAAGGATATAAATTATTAAAATAAGGATTTAATTGTGCAAAGATGCACATCATTCACATAGAAAGATGCACATCTTTTGGGGTAAAAGATGTGCATCTTTTATTTTGATAAATTTTAGGAATATTTATTTGATTTAACTCTACTGAATTTATTTCGAGTAATTTTGATATGCAAATATACAAATTTATTTTCATTTGACAGTTATATATTATAAATATCTAAATTGAAGAAAAAAAATATCTTTATCTCAAGATTAACAAAATGAAAACCAAAAAATTCATTTAAAGTTAAGAATCTTTTTTCTATCTTTGCCAAATCAAATAAATTTCATTATGAAAAAAGATTATGAAAAGTATTGTCATAACTGCGGTGCAATTATTGACAAACAAGCAGAAACATGTCCTAAATGTGGTGAAAGACAAAGCCGTTTCTCAAATAATAATCCACAAAGAATTAATGCAGAAATGAATTCCACATGGCTTATAACTCTTTTGCTTTGCATCATTTTGGGTTATCTTGGAGCACATAGATTTTATCATCATAAATATGGAACAGCTATTTTGATGATTATCACTTGTGGTGGTTTTGGTATTTGGTATATTGTGGATATTATTTTTATTATCTTAGGACAATTTAAAGACCAAAATGGTAACTACGTTACTATGAATTAAAATTCCAATTTATGAGAGTTCTTTTCTTTGCTTTTCTAATATTTAGTTTTGCTCAGCAATCTTTTTCTCAAAAAGATTCAAAAATTTTAACTTCAGATACAATTCTTACAAAGGATTTAATTACAAATTCTGATGTTAAAGCTAAGGTATATACTTTTGAGGATAGAGTTTATAACTTTTATATTGATTCCACTTCAAATACTACAACCATATCATTAAGAAAGCTATCAAAGAACAAAAAAGAATACAAATCAGAAGGGAATATATTTGTTTTTGATTTTGATAAGAATGAGATATTATGGAATAAAGAGATTTCATACGACCATCATAATTTTGTCCAATTTGATTCTCTTTTAGTTTATTCTGAAAATAGCAAAATTGAACTATGGAATATTCGCAATGGAAAAGAATTGTGGAATTCAGAGAGAAATCTTTACTATACTATTCCCAAAAAGAAAATTGCATTAACTTATCCTAATACCCAAAACTCAGAGAAGCTTGAAGCTCTTGACTTAGCCACTGGTAATTCTCTTTGGAAAAGGGAAATTGAAAATAAAAGTGGATGGGAGGATATTCAATCTGTTAATGATTCTATTTATTTAATTTACGCCAATGGTTTTCATGCCGTTAATATTAATGATGGTAAAGGCATAGACTTTAAAGCCACAACTGACGATAAGGATTATACTGGAGTTATTATTGTTTCTGCAGCAAATATTGCTTTAGGAATATTGACAGACTCCTACAATATTCCTGATGCAGAGCCAAGTGTTGTAGATAATATTCGTTCCAATGCATTAATTGATTCTTCTGCCATATTCTTTGCTTCAAGAAATAAACTATCTAAAATAGATAATGAAACCAAAACTTTATGGGAAGTAGATTTACCTAAGAAAGAAATTAGTCATTCAAATTTATTTAAGAAGGATTCTGTTCTTTATATGGTCAATTATGGATATGCACAAAAAGAGGGAAAAAAGATTGCATACGGGAAACCATATCTTAAGGCTTATAATGAAAGTAATGGTAATTTAATTTACTCTGTTATTTTGGAAGGTGAGTCTGTTCTTGAATATAAAATAAGTAAGGATAGAATTATCTTTCTTTTCGACAATGGAATTTCTCAATATAGTTTGATTGATGGTGGTTTTATTTCCAACAGGAAGTTTGACACAAAGAATTATGGGAATATCACTTCTTTTGTTGATAGTAATATTTATTATAACAATAATTCTTTTTATCAACCATTGGTTAAAAAGGGGAAGAATAACTATTATGTTAATTTCTCAACAGGATATATCCAATTATTAAATTCTCGCTTTGAAACCATTGAAGAAAAACCTTATGAGGAACTTTATTTCTTGGATTCAAAACATAATGAATTTGAAATTTTAACTCAAGATACTCTAACAATATTAATTAACAAAGACGGAGTACCTGTTTTAAATTTATCCAATTTCTATTATGCTACCATTAGCAAAGGAAAACTTTATGGTAAAAGAGAAAATAACCTTTTAGAAATTGACCTTAATCAAATAGGTAAAAGAGAAAATTAATAAATTGGAGAAATAAATTTATTCTCTATTAGATTAATTCTTTTAAAACTTCTATTATTGCTTCTATCTTCTTTGAATCAGTAAAGGGAATATCATATTCTTTACTAAATTCATCATTTGACATGCTCACACCTTTATTCCTATATTCCATTTTACTTTCTTTAATTGTTTTTGCACTTAAATGGAAATGATTAATCTTGGTTTTTGAGTATATTTCTTTTGCATTATCTGCACTAACTCCTGAGCCTGCCATCACTTCTATTCTTCCTTTGGAATTAAGTTGAATTTTAGCGATATTATCTAATCCCAAAATAGCTTTATTTTCTTTTCCAGAGGTCAAAACTCTTGTACAACCACATTCAACAATATCTTCAAAAGCTTTTAAATAATCATTTGTCATATCAATTGCTCTATGAAAACAAACCTTCATTGGATATGCAAGTATAACTAATTCTTTTGTCCTTTCCTTATCAATATTTCCTTGAGGAGTAAGAATTCCAAAAACAACTCCATCAACATTCAATTCCTTACAACAAAGAATATCTTTTTTCATCACCTCAAATTCAAGTTCAGAATAAAAGAAGTCTCCAGCTCTTGGGCGTATCATTGCCATAATTGGAATCTTTAGCATCTTTTTAGATAGAGCAATTAGAGCAAAAGAAGGTGTTAAGCCTCCTTCAGCTAAAGAAGAACAAAGTTCAATTCTATTTGCTCCAGCTTTTTCAGCAACAATTGCTGACTCTATTGAATCTACACAAACCTCAACTTCAAATTTAGTATTCATAGTCTTAAATAAATCTTTTTTTCTCTAATTCTTCTTCCAAATCTTTTATTCTTTGCAAATGCAACTGATAATCTTTGGTTGTAGTGTCAAAAGGACGATGTTGTTTTAATTTGTGTAATTTCTCAAACTCCTTAGATAATAATAATGTATCATGACTAAAATAGGTTTGAGAAAACTTTTGCCATATATAGTCAATTGCTTGAGGAGTTGGATGCAACATATCTGATTCGTAAAAACGATAATCCCTCAAGTCATCCATCATTAATTCATAGGAAGGGAAGTAATCTATTTTAGAATTTTGTTTTAAAAGTTCTTCAACAGCAACATGAAGCATAGATTTACTTAATTGATTTTCTCTATAACCATCTTTAATATGTCTTATTGGAGAAACAGTAATTATTATTTTTGGATTATTTTGATTAGTTGTCTTTAGAAAATTATCAAGGCTTTTAGAAAGAACTTCTATTGTTTTTTCAATACTTAGAAGACTTTTAGTAAATTGAGAAGAAGGGATTTTATGACAATTACCCATTATTTTATTGGTATCATTGTGAGTATAAATCCATGAAGTACCAAGAGTAAGGATTAGATATTTTGTTTCTTTTATAAATTTGTGGCTTTGGGCAATTTCATTGTTTATCTTATCTAATAAGTCTTCGGGAGTATGTCCTTTAAATGAACCATGATGAGAATAGGAATACCAACCATTATTTTCAATTAAATCATCTTTTGTAAAGGATTTGTTTTCCAAAACATAATCCAAACACTGAGAAATGGTGAATGAATTATATATTATTCCAAATGGATTAATTGAAGTTTGAAATCCACTGTTTATTAACTTCTCTCCTATATTTTGAGTAAAACATGAGCCAATAAGCATTATTTTATCTTTATGGTCAATGTTTTGTTTTGACTTTAAAGGAGTAATTTCTGTTCTAAATATCATAATTTATTAGTTGAATCCAATTAAATGGGATAAGCCAAGAGTTATTATTCGCTTTCACTTAATTTCTCTCTTATCTCAAATTAATCTATGCAAAAATATTATAGTTTTTTGACAAAACCACCTTATTAGGGTAAAATAAAAACTTAATACCTTTTCATTTTCAATTAGCAAACTTAGTCTTTAGGGGTTTAAAATAAAGACATTTCAAGGGCTAAAATAAGTATAAAAATATATATCAATTATACATTAAAAAAGAAGCTTAATTTAACCTATTAAAAAGAAGTTTTAATGTCTCAAAATCAAGTATAAAACTAATTAAACTTCGTTTTAATGTCCAATTCATGGCATGATGTTCTCGAATTCATGGCATGATTTCCTTCAATTCATGGCATGAATTAGTTGATTTCATGGCATGATTCTGACCAATTCATGGCATGATTCCGAGTAATTCATGCCATGAATTCGAGAATATCATGCCATGATTCCAACATCAACTCCCTATTTAATTTTTTCTAAACAGGATTTAGCTACATTAAATCGAAGATAAATTAGATTTATTAAAGGATTTTCTACAAAACAATTGCTTTTAAGAATAACTATACTTGAAAGATGATTATGAATTGGAAGAGAGAAGTATTTTTTTCTTCTATTTATACTTAATTCTTTAAGTTTTAGAATAAGTCTTATTTAATTCAATCAAACTTTATTGTTATGATTGGCTTTTATTCTTGTTTTAGGCTAAGATAATTAAAAAATAGATTGTTTTTTATTAGGCTTTTGAGCCGAATTTACTAACTTTGCAGTTTAAAAAATTAATATTTTCCTTATCATGAGTAATAATACGGTTAGTGTTGAAACAGCTAAAGAATTAGGTTTATTACCTGAAGAGTTCCAACAAATTTGCGATATACTTGGACGTACTCCTAATTTTACAGAATTAAGTATTTATTCTGTAATGTGGAGTGAACATGCTTCTTACAAAAATTCAATTAAACAAATCAAGACACTTCCAAGAGATGGAGATCAGTTAATGGTTAAGGCAGGTGAAGAAAATGCTGGTATGGTTGATGTTGGAAATGGAATAGCTTGCGTTTTTAAAATAGAATCACATAATCACCCTTCTGCAGTTGAACCTTATCAAGGTGCTGCAACTGGAGTTGGAGGTATTAATAGAGATATTTTCACAATGGGAGCTCGTCCTGTTGCTCAATTAAATTCATTACGTTTTGGAGATATTGACAATCCACATACACAATGGTTAATTAAAGGAGTTACAAAAGGTATTGGCGATTATGGTAATGCTTTTGGAGTTCCAGTTGTTGGAGGTGAAGTGTTTTTTGACCCTTGTTACGAAAACAATCCTTTGGTTAATGCCATGAGTGTTGGGATAATGAAGAAAGAAGATTTAATTTCTGCTGTTGCAAAAGGAGAAGGTAATCCTGTTTACATAGTTGGTTCTTCAACTGGTAAGGATGGTATTCATGGTGCTACATTTGCTTCAGCTGATGTTACAGAAAACTCAGCTGATGATATTCCATCAATTCAAGTAGGCGACCCATTCCAGGAAAAATTATTAATGGAAGCTACTTTGGAATTAGGAAAAAGTGGTGCTATTGTTGGAATGCAAGATATGGGAGCAGCTGGAATTATTTGTTCAACATCTGAGATGTCTGAAAAAGGTTCTTCAGGAATGAATATTTATTTAGATAAAGTTCCTTTAAGACAAAAGAATATTGAACCATGGGAAATACTTCTTTCTGAAAGTCAGGAAAGAATGCTTGTTGTTGTTCAAAAAGGAAAAGAAAAAGTTGTTGAAGACATATTTAAGAAATGGGACTTAAATTGTGCAAATATTGGAGAAGTAACCAAAGGTGACAGACTAAATTTCTATTGGAATGGAGATTTAATTGCTGATGTTCCTGCTTCAACCTTAGTTCTTGGTGGTGGAGCTCCACAATATGTTAGAGAAACAAAAGAACCTGCTTATTTTGCTGAAACATTCAAATTCAATATAGACCAAGTAAAAGAACCAGATTTAGAAGAATGTAAGAAAATTGCTGATTTTATTGTTCAGCATCCTAATATAGCATCTAAACGTTGGGTATATGAACAATATGATTCAATGGTTGGAACTCGTAATATGTCAACAAATCGTCCTTCTGACGCTGGAGTTGTAAACATAAAAGAAACATCTAATGCAATTGCAATGACAACTGATTGTAATGGCCGTTATACTCATGCTAATCCAGAAATAGGAGCACAAATAGCAGTTGCTGAAGCAGCAAGAAATATTATTTGCAGTGGAGGTGAACCATTGGCTGTTACTAACTGCTGTAATTTTGGAAATCCATATAATCCTGAAACTTATTGGCAATTTGTTAAAGCAATAAAGGGTATGGGTGATGCTTGTAGAAAATTTAATACTCCTGTAACTGGAGGTAATGTTAGTTTCTATAACCAAGCTTCAATGAATGGAGTGGTTGAATCTGTATTTCCAACTCCAGTAATAGGTATGATTGGAGTTGTTGAAAAAAATCTTCAAACTACATTAGACTTTAAAAAAGAAGGTCAAACAATTTATTTGTTAGGAAAAGTTGTTGATGATATCAACTGTTCTGAATATCTTTACTCTTATAAGGGAGTTAAGTTATCTCCTGCTCCATATTTTGATATGGATGAAGAATATAACTTACACCATACTTTAAATGGATTAATCCTTGAAGGACTTATAGCATCTGCACATGATGTTAGTGATGGAGGTTTATTCACAACATTGATTGAATCAGCTATGCCAAATAATTTAGGATTTGACATATTAACTGACAGTGAAATAAGACTTGATTCTTATCTTTTTGGAGAAGCTCAAGGTAGAGTTGTTGTTACAATTGATCCAGAAAAAGAAGAAGACTTCTTAGATATGATTGGACTAACTGGAGTTCCTTGCTGTACTATTGGATCTGTTACTAATGGTTCAATAATTATTGATGAAGAAAACTTTGGAAATATTCAGGATTACAAAGTAAAATATGATAATTCATTTTCAAATAGATTAAACAAGTAGTTGTTTATATAAAAGAAAGAATAATTAATATGAAAAAGATATCTATGTTCATCTTGATGATATGTTCATCATTATTTGGTTTTTCACAAAATCAATCAGATGGAATAAATTCTCAGATGCTTGAAAAGATTCAACAAAGTTATAAAAATACAGATCAAGATAAAGCATTACGCAATGCTGTTGCTTCTAATAAAATTGATAATTTAGTTGTCAATCTTGATAATGAAGCAAAATATGATACTTATTTTTCAAATAGAGTTAAGTCTAAAGGTATATCTGACCAAAAGTCTTCTGGACGTTGTTGGATGTTTTCAGGATTTAATGTCTTAAGATCAGGTATGATTGCCAAGTATGATTTGGGAGAGTTTAATTTTTCTCATAACTATATTTTCTTTTATGATCAATTAGAAAAGTCTAATCTCTTTTTATCATTAGTAATAAAGTATAAAGACGAACCTCTTGACAGTAAAAATAATGAATGGTTATTGAAGAATGTTCTTTCTGATGGAGGACAATTCACTGGAATAATAGACTTAGTTTCAAAATATGGTTTAGTTCCATCAACTGTTCAACCAGAAACTTATAATTCAGAAAACACTCGTAAAATTGATGAACTGATAACTTTAAAGCTTAAAGAATTTGCTTTAGAACTTAGAGCTATTAATTCAAAGGGTGATTATGAAAACAAGAAAGTAGAAATGCTTTCTACAATATACAGGATGTTAGTATTGGCTTATGGAGAGCCAGTAAAAGAATTTACTTATACTCTTAGAAATTCTTCTGGAAAAGAAATTTCAACAGAGAAATATACACCAAAATCATTTTACGAAAAACATATTGGTAAGGACCTTGCCAAAACTTATGTTATGTTTATGAATGATCCAACTCGTCCATACTATAAACTTTATGAGATTGAAAATGATCGTCATATTATTGATGGTATAAACTGGAAATATATTAATTTACCAGTAGATGAGATTAAAGAAATGGCAATTGCTTCAATTAAAGATTCAACCATGATGTATTTTTCTTGTGATGTTGGCAAACATTATAATAGAACAAAAGGCTTGTTGGATGTTAATAATTATGATTATGGTGTATTAATGGGAACAAGTTTTTCAATGAATAAAAATCAAAGAATTCAAACTTTTGCAAGTGGTTCTTCTCATGCAATGACTCTTTGTGGAGTTGATATAAATAAAGAAAACAAACCAACAAAATGGTTGGTTGAAAATAGTTGGGGTGCTTCTGCAGGTTGGCAAGGTCATTTGATTATGACTGATGAGTGGTTTAATGAATATATGTTTAGATTAGTTGTTGATAGGAAATACATCCCTTCAAAACTATTAAGAATATTAGATGAAAAACCAACTATGCTCCCTCCATGGGATCCAATGTTCGCAGAAGACATTGATTAAACTATGTCATTTTTATTAATGAATACTACCCTTTTATGAAGTTTAGAGCGATATTATTTTTAATGTTATTTTTCTCATTTAATGCTTTCTCACAAGTTGATTCAATTAATGTAGTTAGTAATGATGTTGATAGTGATGAAATTGAATTAGAACAACAAGACAGTAATTTTGTTGATGAAGAATCTTCATTTATTGAATTAACAGACGAATCTCTGAAAAATTACATTGGAGTTTCTGAAGACTTTTTGAGTTATGTAAATATATTAAAGGATAGAGATAGTTTGGTTTATCATTATATTTTGAATAATGGAGAAACTAATTTAACTCCAAGAATTGACAATGTTAACTACATTAATATTGATAAAAAAGTTGATGTAATTTTTCATCCCAATTCTAAGAAAGTAATGTATGTGGGGGAAATGATTTTAAATGAAAATCAGGCTTGGGATTTTATTTACGAAACAATTTTCGATGAAGAAGGATTAACAAGAATGTTTATTCGTCAATATAGTACATTTAATTCTGTTTGTGCTCAAGTAGCTTTTGAACGCTCTGAATATTTTTTTGACGCTCAAAATGATGTAATAAAAAAGAATTATGAAATATTTGATGAGAATCACAATCCTTTAAATATTGATGATTGTTGGATGGAAAGAGAAGATTATATAAAATATAAATCATTTGATGAATTAAACTCTGTACTAAAAATACCTTTAGAAAATTCTTCAAAAGAAGAAGTTATAGAAACTGGAGAGAAACAATTAGAAACAGAAGAATAATCTAAATGAAATTAGTAATTGACGTTGGAAATACAAGGACAAAAATAGCTGTTTTTTCAAAAGCAAATATTTTTTTTTATAAGGCTTATAATAATCTTATGAATAATGATATTGAAGAAATACTAACTAATTTTCCAGATGTTAAAAGAGCTATTTTCTCAACTGTTGGTCAAACTATGAATGAACTGAAAGATTATTTAAACCAAAAAATTACTCTAATTGATTTTCATACAGAACTAAAATTACCGATAAATAATCATTATCTTTCAATAAAAACTTTAGGGAAAGATAGATTGGCTGGAGTTATTGGAGCAAATGGTTTATTTCCAAATAATAATTGTTTGGTTATTGATGCTGGAAGTTGCATAACAATTGATTTAATTGATAAAGAAAAAAACTATTACGGAGGCTCAATTTCTTTAGGATTAAATATGAAATATAAGGCTTTAAATACTTTTACTGTATCTTTGCCGTTATTAAATGATAATTTCTGTGAAGAAAAATTAATTGGAGTTAATACAGAAAGCTCTATAAGGTCTGGCGTTTTGAATGGGACAATCATGGAATTAAAAGGTTTTATAGATTATTATACTAAAGAGTATTCTGATTTGAAGATTATTTTTACAGGAGGAGATTCAAAAATCCTTCAAAGTTATTTTAAAGAAAAAACAATTCTTGAAGAACATTTAGTTCTTATGGGTTTAAATATTATACTTGACACAAATGCATAATAAAACAAGATTTCAGTATTGGATAATTATCGTTGCAATTATTTTTGTAGCACTTCCAAATTTTTCAAAAGCTCAAACTTCTATTAGTTCGCCTTATTCTCGATTTGGAATAGGAGAAACCAATGTTTTCAACAACTCAATTAATAATGCAATGGGAGGAGTTGGATACGCTTATAGAAGAAATAACTCTATAAATTATATGAATCCTGCTTCTTATGCTGGAATTGATACTACTTCATTTGTTTTTGATGTTGGATACTATACAGAATGGTTAACTTTATCCAATAATCAATATAAATCAAGTGGAAACAAAGCAGGTCTTTCTCACCTTTTAGTTGGTTTTCCAATTGGGAATAAATTCAAATTTGCATTAGGACTTATTCCAATGTCTTCTGTTGAGTTTAGTACAAGTGAAACCATCGTTGACACTGTATTGGGTAAACATACTAAATCATATGAATCTCTTGGGGGATTAAACAAAGCACTTTTAGGAATTTCTTTTGCACCAATAAAAAATTTATCAATTGGTGTTAATTTAGAATATGTATTTGGAAACTACTATAAGTCTTCTACAATTGCTTTTCCTGATTCAACATATATGTATTCTTCAAGAGTTGAAAACAATTATCATGTTAATGCTTTTAACTTTAATCTTGGATTACAGTATTTTCAACCTCTTTCAAATGGAGATAAAATTGGGATAGGAGTTGTTTATGACCTTCCTTCTAAATTCCCAACTGATAATGTTTTATCAAGATATACTTTCACAACAAGTGCAGGTCTTGAATATATGAAAGATTCTATAAACGAAGAAAATTCAAGCAATTCAATTGAATATCCTTCAACTATTGGTTTAGGTTTGTCTTATGAAAAACCTAATAAATTATTTATTGGAATTGATGGAAGATATATGACTTGGTCAGACTTTAAATTTCAATCAGACTATAAAAATACTTATTTTGTAAACAATCTAAAAGTATCCTTAGGAGGAGAATGGAGACCTGATATTTATGGTAATTATTTTCAAAAATCAATTTATCGCTTTGGAGTTTTCTACGATAATGGAATGTTAGAATTTAATAATAATAGGATTAATGAAATGGGAGTTAGCTTTGGAATTGGATTACCAATTAAAAAATCTAACACCATGATAAACATAAGTTTTGAATATTTAAATAAAGGTACTAAAGAAAATAATTTAATAGAAGAAGATTATTTCAGAATTGGATTATCATTCTCTGCAAAAGATTTATGGTTCTTTAAAAGAAAGTATCAATAGAAAATAATATAATAAATAACAAAATAGAATAATAAAAAGGAATGAAAAAGTTAGTTTCACTATTAACATTAATCGCAATATTTAGCATTGCAACATCAAGTTTTGCTCAAAAATATGGCAATACTCCAAAAGACAGTGTAGATTGTATAATGAATAACTCTCTATACCAAGAATTTTACAATCAAAAAAACTATAAAGATGCTTATGAACCATGGAAAAATGCTGTGAAAGCATGCCCAATGAACCATGTTAATCTTTATATTAGAGGAGTTGTAATTTTAAAAAATCTTATAGTTCAAGCTCAAACTCCAGAAACTCAACAAAAATATATTGATGAATTAATGGAACTTTATGACAAGAGAACTTTGGCTTTTGGACAAGAAGCAAATAATATTGCACGTAAGGCAAAAGACTTATCTGAATTAAAACCTAACGAAAAAGAAAGAATTTATAATTTATATAAAGAAGCTGCAGCAAAGGGTGGTGAAAAAGGCGTTGATCTTGATGACCAATATAAACCTTTATATCTAAAAGCTTGTTTTGACTATTTAGCATCTATTCAAGCTCATGAAGGACAAATGGCTCCTTTGTTTGATGCTTATGACTATGCTTCAGACGCATTAGATTTTTCTAAAAAACAAGCTATTGAAGCTGGAGATACAAAAACTGCAGAAAAAGCACAAGATTATATAACTGCTACTGAACAAATCATTGAACCATTTGCTTCTTGTGATAAGATTATTCCTATTTACCAACCTAAATTTGATGCTGAACCTAACAACGTTGAATTACTTAAAAAAATCACTACTAACTTAGAAAGAAAAGGATGTACAAAATCTGATTTATTCTTTAGCGCTACAGAAAATTTACATAAAATTGAACCTACATCTAAATCTGCATTTATGATGGGACAAATGCTTGCTGCAAAAGAAAGATTTAAAGACGCTGCTCCTTTCTTTAAAGAAGCTCTTGAAAAATCAACAACTAATGAAGATAAAGCAAAAGCATGTATGTATTGGGCTCAAATGTTAATGGCATCTGACCAATATTCAGCTGCTCGTTCTGCTTTCTATCAAGTTTCAAATTACGATAAGTCAAAAGAAGGAGAAGCTTTATACTTTGTTGCATCAATGTATTTGAGTTCTGCTGCATCATGTGCTACTCACGAAGGTAAAATTAGAGGTGCTGCTTGGGCAGCTTATGATAAGGCAGCAAGAGCAAAGTCATTAGATCCTTCAATTGCTGACAAATGTGAACAATTAATGCGTTCAGCAGTTGGACAATGGCCAACAACTGAAAATGCATTCTTCTATGAAATTACTAACGGCCAATCTTATCATGTTGGATGTTGGATTAATGAAAGCACAACTGTTAGATTGAGATAATATCTAAATTGTGAAAAAATCTAATTATAGAAACATATTGATGAGGGTAGATTTATTTTTTATAAGTCTATCCTCTCTTCTCTTTATAATTGGATGTGAAGGAAAAAGTCCTTCTGGGCAAAAAGGTTTAGTTGGCAAACCAGTACAAGTTATTAAATCAGCCAATATACTAAGAAGTCAAAACGGAGATTTAGAAGTACAAATAAAAACTCCTTTAATATATAATTATGAAGGAGATAGTGCTCGAATGGTTTTCCCAAAAGGAGTTAAAGTTTGGTTTTACAACAAAGATTTAACAATTAAATCTACTCTTGTTGCTAAGTATGCTGTTAACTATAATAATAGCAATAAGGTATATTTGAGAGATAGCATAGAAATAATTAATTTCAACAATAAAGATACTCTTTATTGTCAAGAATTAATTTGGGATAAAAGCTTGAAAACAATAAGTTCTAACAAAAAAGTACAAAGAAACAGTTCTTCAGGAATTGCAATTGGAGATGGATTTCAAAGCAACGAACAAATGGATAGTTTAAGAATAAAAAATCCTAGAGGAACTCAATATATTGCAGATGATGAATAAAAAATAATGTTATGAAAATTAAAATTTTATTGTTGATTTCTACCCTATTTATTTTTGCTGGGTGTAAAAAACAGGAAAAAACTCTTTCTCAAAAATTAGAATATGAGGATATTAAAGTAAAAGAAGTAAAATTCTACCAAAATAATCCTAAGTTTGCTAATTATAGTTTTGATATTAATATTCAATTACCTAAAATTATTTCCGATACATTATTCAAGGATTTTAGAAAAACAATTATTGAACATATTTTCAATGTAAATAGTGATACAATTAATATAAACTTAGCCATAAATAATTATATTCAAGAAAAATCAGATGCTTTTCAAGAGCCAGGAGTTGATAGATTTATGAATAAAAATAACCAATATAAATTATGGTCTAATCTTAATTCTAAATTTATTTATAATAAGGATAATCTTATTAGCTATAAAATTCTTGAAGACAACTTCACTGGTGGAGCGCACCCTTATCAAGAAGTATATTATCTGAATTATGATTTATCATTAAACAAGAAACTTAACTTTGAAGATATTTTTATTCCAACTTCAATTGATGACATTACATTGAAAGAAATGTTACTAAATCAATTAATGAAGCAAGAGAAAGCAAAAACAATATCAGATCTTAACTTATTTGATGTTGAAAGTCCAAAAGATTTTAAAGTTTCTCAAATGATATATTTCGACAGTTTAGATATTGTATTTGCTTATGCTCAATATGACATAAGACCTTATGCTTATGGAGCTCCTGAAATAAAACTTCCTATAAATCTTCTAACAAAATATTTCACAGAAGACTTTAAGAAAAGGTTTTTACCTACAAAAAAATAGACTATGAAAAAGATATTCTTCTTAATTGCAATATCATCTCTTTTTATTTTTTCCTGCAAGAAAGATAAAGTAAAGGAATCAATAATTGACCCTGTAACAGGACAAGAAACAAAGATTAAGGTAAATAGATTTGAAGATATTTTATTTGACCAAAATCAAAAAGATTTAAAGTCTCATTTAAAAGCAAATTATGAAAACTATAAACCTGTTTTCAATACAACTTTGGATGATGAAGAGTATTTCAAAATAATACAGTACTTTGCAACCGATCCGAATATGATTTCTGCATATAAAACTGTAAAGAAAACATATCCTAATTTAGATTGGGTTTCAGAAGAGGTCACAACTGCTTTTGCATTACTGCTTAAAGAATATCCCAACACTCAAATACCAAAACTTTATTCAATAATGTTTGGTCCTGCTGAATTCTCTTATTCTTATTCTAAAAGAGTTTTAGCAAGAAAAGATTTTATTACTTTCTCTATTGACTTATACTCTATAAACTCTTTAAAAGAAAACAAATACTATCAGCAATTCCCTAAATATATGATGATAATGCTTGATTCTGCATATTTAGTACCTGACATAATGAATCAATACCTAAGAAGCCATAATGAAGATTTACCTTTAATGGAACTTAATCCTGATGCATCATTATGTGATATAATAGTTGAAAGAGGTAAATACTACTATGCATTAACTAAGCTTTTGCCAAACTCATCTTTAAACAGCATTTTCCGTTATACTAATGAACAAATGCAATGGGTAGAAAAAAATGAATATAATATTTGGGGATTGATCATACAGAATGGATTATTATATTCAAAGGACAGACCTGAATATATGCATTTAATTACAGAAGGACCAAATACCAAAGGATTACAAAACTCTCCTTCTCGTTTGGGAGATTATATTGGTTATAAGATTGTAGAAAAATATATGAAGGAAACCAATAAAACTCTTAAAGAAATGTTTGAAAATCTAAACGCAAAAGAAATTCTAAATAAATCTTCATATAAGCCTAAGAAAAACAACTAAATAATACAACTATAAAAAATGAAAGCTCACATATCTCTTATCTTAAAATTTCTACTAACTTTAGTTCTATTATTAATTACTCAAATAGCAACTTTAGTTTTCAACACATCAGTTTTCTCTATTGACGGTATATCAGATTTCTTTTCAATACTCTTGGGAGCTACACGTTTTGGCATTTCTTCAACAGTAGCTTTTCTTCTACCTTTTCTTCTTCTAAGTCTTTTGCCAATTAAAATAAGACAAAACTTATACTATAGAAAAATATCAAACTTCTTCTATATAATAGGAACAAACATAATTCTAATATTAAATTGTATTGATATTGGATATTATAAATTCACATATAAACGTATTTCCTACGATTTCTTTAACTACTTGGGTGTTGGAGGAGATTTTACTGAACTAATACCACAATTTGCAAGAGACTATTGGCATATTGTAATTCTATTTGTAGCTTTAAATATTGTCTTTTATTATTTAAGGAAATTAATTGACAAGAAATACACTCCTGAATTAATAATTTCAAACAGGAAATGGTATTTAAAGAATACATTAATATTCATTCTTTTGGGAGGGTTATTTTTCTTAGGACAAAGAGGAGGATTCCAACTAAGACCTTTAAGTATTGTTCATGCAAACTATTATACAACAAGCCAAAATACTGCTCTTGTTCTTAACACTCCATTTACTCTTTATAGAACTTGGGGGCAAAAAGGATTAGAACCAAAACAATATTTCAAAACTGAAGCAGAACTTAATTCCAATTTTAATCCAATCTATAAAACATCTATAGGCAATATTGACACCTTATTCAATTCTCCTTTAGAGGTTGGTAAAACAAATGTAATTGTAATCATATTGGAGAGTTTTTCTGAGGAGTATTTAAACGGATACACTCCTTTCCTTTCTGAACTTGCGAATAAATCAATTGTCTTTAATGGATATGCAAATGGGAAAAGAAGTATTGATGGAATACCTGCAATACTTTCATCCTTGCCAATTCTTTCTGATGAATCTTACATAACATCACAATATGGAAATAATAATCTTTCTTCCTTTGCTTCATTGTTGAAACCATATAATTATAAGACTTCTTTTTTTCATGGAGGATATAATGGAACTATGGGATTTGATGCTTATACTAAAAATGTAGGATATGATGATTACTATGGAAGAAAAGAATATAATAATGATAAAGATTATGACGGGAATTGGGGAATTTTTGATGAACCTTTTCTTCAATATATGGTTAAAGAGCTTGACCACTACAAAGAACCTTTCACTTCAGCAGTCTTTACCCTAAGTTCTCATCATCCTTACACAATACCACCTCAACACAAAGGAAGATTCCCTAAAGGAACAATGGTTGTGCATGAAACAGTTGGATATGCAGATTATGCATTAAAGAAGTTTTTTGAAAAAGCACAAACTAAACCTTGGTTTAAAAACACATTATTTATTATTACTGCTGACCATTCAGCTTCAACTCAAGAACCAGAATTTAAAACCCTCCTTGGACAATTTAGAATACCAGTTATTTTCTATCATCCAAGTTTAAAACAAGGAGTGAAAATAAATCAAAATCTTCAACAAGCCGATATTCTTCCAACAGCAATGGGATTAATAAAATATCCAAAACCTTTTGTCTCTTTTGGTCAAAATGCATTCTCTAAAGAAGAGAATTCATATATACTTTCAATAAGTGGAGAATATATGTTATTGCAAGGAGATTATCTTTGCAAATACCTTGAAGGAATTGGCTCAAGACTCTATAATATTAAAGAGGATGTTAATGCTAAAAAAGAAATTGGAGAAAAACATCCTGAACTGCTTAAGAAGATGACTCGAAGAATAGAAGCTATAATTCAACAATATAACAATAGATTAATAGAAAACAAGTTATTTATTGACAATGAAAAAAAATAATATACTTTTTATCATTAATCCTATTTCAGGAGTAGGCAAACAGAAACTTGTTGAAAATGCCATAGAAAAGTTATTGGACAAGAATAAATATGACTATAAAATAGCTTATACCGAATATGCTCATCATGGAACTCTTTTAAGTCTTCAAGCATCAATTCAAAATGTAGATATTGTTGTTGCTGTTGGAGGTGATGGTTCAATAAACGATTGTGTTAGAGGATTAATAGGAACAAATGTTACTCTTGGAATTATTCCTGCTGGTAGTGGAAATGGATTGGCAAGAACTTTAAATATACCTCTTAATATAGAAGCCGCAATTGAAGTGCTCAACAAGAAACAAACAAAAGTTATTGACACCGTTAAAGTAAATAATAAAATTTACGCTTCAATTGCAGGAATTGGTTTTGATGCACTAATTGCACATGAATTTCGCCAAGCAAAGGTAAGAGGTTTCAATAAATATCTTTCTTTAATTCTTCAACACTATCCTTTCTACGAATCACAAACCTACAAAATTGAAATTGACAACCAGCCAATAGAAGAAGAAGCTCTTTTTATAAGCTTTGCCAATTCCAATCAGTTTGGATTTGATACAATAATAGCACCTTCAGCAAAAGTAGATGATGGTTTTATTCAAGTTTGTATTGTAAAGAAAGTGCCTATTGTCATGCTTCCATTTACTGTTCAACTTCTTTTGTTTAAAAACATTGATAAGTCAATCTATGTAAAAACATTCAAAGCAAAGGAAGTGGTAGTAAAAAATAACACTTCATTAATTGTAAACCTCGATGGTGAATCTGTTGAAATGGAACAGGAACTTAAATTTTCAGTAAATCCACAATCTCTTAACATAATAATACCAAAAAGTAATGTCAAAGAAAGAAAAGAACCGAGTTGGCATAGTATATTCAACCAACCCCTCTTTCCAATACGAAACCAATAATCAAGAAGAGCAAGAGACTCTATCACCCAATTTGCAAAACCTTAAAGTTCAGCTTGACCGCAAACAAAGAGCAGGGAAGCAAGTAACACTTATCACTGGTTTTATTGGCTCAGAAGAAGACCTGATTAGCCTAAGCAAATTACTTAAAACCAAATGTGGAGTTGGAGGAAGTGCTAAGGATGGAGAAATTATTATTCAAGGTGATTTTAGAGATAAAATTATAGCCCTGCTTACTCAAGAAGGCTATAAGGTAAAGCGAGTTGGAGGTTAAAAAGAAAATAATTTCTCTTTTATTTTTATATTAAAACAATTTTAGTACTTTTGTGCAAAATAAACAAACTTAAATTTATTAATATGAAAAAAATCTTATTTACTTTATTTGCTCTATGCGTTACATTCCTTTCACAAGGACAAATTATTTACACTAATTTACCAACTCCTGTAGAAATAGGTACAGATTATCCAGAAGAACTTGGATACGAGATTAATCTTTTAGGAGGAAATGCAGAGTTTTACGTTCAAAACTATGGAGCGTATGAATCTCCTTCATATATAGCTTGTTTTGAAGAAGGAAGTGGAATTGTATCTAATCCAAATGGACAGGTTTCATTATTAGCTCAAAATGCTACTATTTCTGGCACTTCTAATTTTCTTACTTGTGATCTCTATGGCGTTGTTTTCCCTATTATTCATGCTACTGATTACACTGTATGGGTAGGACAAACAGGATATGCAGGTTTCAAATTCAGCGATGGAATTAATACTCGCTATGGATGGATTAAATTAAAAGTTGCTTCAACTCCAACCAACCCTACTTTCACAATTTATTCTTATGCTTATAACTCAACACCAAACCAACAAATTTTAGCAGGTCAAACAACTCTTGGCTTAAAAGAAATTAATAATGAAGAAAACATAAAAGTTTATCCAACATTAAGTTCAAATTCAATTAAAATTGAAGGAGTTGATAAAATAGAAAGCATAGCTATTTATGATATTCTTGGAAAAATGGTTAAGGAAATAAATACCAATACTAAAGATATTGATGTTTCTTCACTTAATCCTAACACATATTTTGTTCGTATAAGTGCAGACAATAAAGTTGTTCAAAGAAAATTTATTAAACAATAGTATTCTCTTTTTAGAACAAATAAAACATTATAAAGCGAGCGAGATTAATTAATCTCGCTCGCTTTTTTTTCATCGCTAACTCCAACTCTTATACAATGTCTATCTATTAGAACATATATATATAAACTTTTCTTTATATGTCATTTCTTTACTATTCTTTGGCAAAATGTTTAATTCGTCTATTGCTGGCTCAAATCCCATTCTTGCTGCTTTTTCTAAATACTCAATAGAGAACTTTGCTGATGATTCATCAATACTATCTATTTTATTTTCTTGATAAATCCAAGAATATGACATAAAAACAGAATAAGGAGCCAAAGCATAATCCTTTTTATTTGACATTATAATTATCAATTCCTGCCCAAACATCACTATCATGATAATTATTGATATAAAGCGAGTAGAATGAATTTGTATCTCCATTATAAATAACTTCACTTCTCAAATTATTAAGATATTCTAATCTTGTAATTCCTTTTGGCTTTTCTTTACATGAAATAAAAACCACAATACAAATAAAAATAATGCATAGTTTTTTCATATTTTATTTCTACTCTTTTTTATTTTATTGATTTAGTTTTACACTCTAAAAATTCTTTATTATTAGAATTTTCAATTCTATATTATTACTCTTTACTTGTTTAATATTCGAAGATAGGGGAATATTTATATAGAAATTACTTGTATTTGTTTGACATGTTATGAAATTTTATGTTGTCAAAATAACCTGGTAGATTAGAATTAGTAATTGTATCTTTATTTATCTCTGCCTTAAAAGTATATCGTAAATATTCATCGTAAAAGTTTATAATACTACCATTAATAACATAATTACCTTTAGAAATTATTATATTGTCAATTTTATATTCATATTTTTTGTTTGAATTAATTTTGATTTCAAAATTTCCTTTATCACTACTATATTTTCCTTCATTTATATTACAACTTTCGCTATTTTGAATAATCTCCTTATAATTTAAATTGGCAATAGAATCTAATTTCTTATAATTATCTGAAAATGTAAATAGTGAATTTGTATAAATAAAAGATTCATTATTAAAACAAACTAAACCTTTATCTGTTAATAAATCATTGCTCACTGTAATATTTTCTTTTATTAATTTTATTTCTGAGCCATTAATTTTATCTTTTAATATAAGTTTATTTCCTTCTTCAGTAAATGTACCATAAGACAAATCATATTCTGAAATATCATCTAACGATAATGCAATAGTAATTGAAAGAATATATTTATTAGTATCAAATAGATTAATATGTACACCATATGATTTAATAAACAGCATATAAGATGCAATTGTCTGACTGTTCAATGAGTTAAATTGTAACAATATTAGAACGAAAATTAATATATACTTTTTCATACTCTAAAAAGGGAAATGATTAAAATGAAAGTCTCTAAAAATCCTACTTAATTTATCTTCAGTGTAAGATTTCCTCTTCAACACTGATTTATTATTATATTTTATTACAAGATATTTAATCATCATTAATTCTTTTTTAATTATTTAGGTTTCAAAGGTAAGAAATTATTTTAATATTGGGTTAAATCTTTTCTTTAATATTATTTGTCTTTAATTTAGGATATGAAAATGAGGTTTTATTTTAAAGAAAATTATCAAGAATTTTTGTAAAAAAAACCTTGATTTATACCTAATTTTTCTTTGTTTTAATGTCACTATAACTTGTTTAGAAATAATTAAATAGGGATTCGATGTTGGAATCATGGCATGATGTTCTTGAATTCATGGCATGAATTGGTTGGAATCATGCCATGAAATGAACTAATTCATGGCATGAATTGGAGTAAATCATGGCATGATTCCGAGAAGACAATGCCATTATTTGTAGATGAAAACAAAGTTTAATTAGTTTTATATCTTGTCTTCTTACTTTTATTCCTTATTTCCTTTGTTTTATATCTCTTCTTTTTTGAGGGATATCTTGTTTATTTTCTCTAAAAAGCTCCCAGATAATCATTTTTTGCTATTTTTGTCCTTAATAAAATCGTTTATTTGTCTTCCTGTAAGACTTATAAATATTGTTGAAACGTTCTTATTTATTAGATTTACTTAAATAAGTGAGGACAATTTATAAACCAAAAAACGAAAAGGAATATGAAACTTTTACAAGAATTTAAAACCTTTGCAATTAAAGGAAATGCCATTGATATGGCTGTGGGTATCATTATTGGTGCTGCCTTTGGTAAAATTATTACTTCTATTGTAAGTGATATAATTATGCCTCCTCTTGGACTGTTGGTTGGAGGAGTGAATTTCACTGACCTTAAATTTGTTTTGAAAGATGCTGTTGGCGATGTGCCTGCAGTTACGTTAAACTATGGAAACTTCATTCAAGTTGCTTTTGACTTTCTAATAATTGCTTTTTCTATTTTTATGGTTATTAAATTACTTAATGCTGCAAAGAAAAAAGAAGAAAAGAAAGAGGAAGTGAAACCTGCTCCTGAACCTTCAAAAGAAGAGAAATTATTAACCGAAATAAGAGATTTACTTAAGAACAAATAGATTTTTCCTCTTATTTCTCATCCTTAAAATAAGGTTAAATTTCAACTTAACCTTATTTTTTTGATGTTTAAAAAACACCATTTTAGATCTATGATTAAAAAACTTATAAGAATACAATTATTAATCCTTTGCCTTTCCTTTATTGCCTTTTCTTCCTTTTCACAAAACAGTCATGATGCAAAACTTATTGGAGGAATGTACTTGAATTCTGGTTATTTGAATAGTATTGACGATATAGCCTTAGGAATTGGGGGTAAGATGTCATTTAAAGTGTGTAATAATTTTAGAATAGGATGTGAAGGATACGGGAGCAGTGCCACATACAAAAAGGATGGCAGTTTTTATTCCATTGGATGGGGTGGAGTTTTGGGAGAGTTTATTTTTCCATATAAGAAATCATTATTTATTGTTGGCATTACCCTTGGAGGAGGCAACAATAAGCAGATGGAGATTGTTGTAGATAATAATTCTTCTGATTCTTTTGATTATGTGAAATGGGATAAAAAAGGAAGTTTTATTACTTCTCCATTTATTTCTTATGAGTATAAAATTTCATCAAAAGCAAACCTTAGTGCAAAATTAGATTACGTTACTTCACCTTCAGGAGATATTTTTCACAAAGGAATTAGGCTTTACGTGGGATGTCTTTTTAATATGATAAACTAATAAATCATTACTAATCAAAATGAATTTGTATATTTGTCAGCAAATTAAGTTAATAATGAATAAGACTTAATATGGAAAAGAAATTTAAAAAACGAACAAACTGGAATACTCTTATTATTCTTTGTGTAAACGAACTTTTTGTTTTCTTCTTTATTGTGATTATTGGATATAATACTTTTATTGAAATTATCTACAATAGGGATACTTCATTTTTATTTTCATTTATATTGTTAGTGTCCGTAGGTACAATTATATTAGATTTTATTCTTTGGCAAATAAGAGGATATGAATATATAAAAATAGATAACACTTCCATAACAATAAAAAAGAGAGGCAAAATTTTCAACACCACAAACATTATTAATTTGTCTGATGTAGATGATATTTATCTCCAAGAGTTTAAAACAACCCTATTTACCTTGTTTCTAAAAATGATGGGAATAAGAGGAGGTAAAATATGTATTGAGTATCTAGGAAGAAAAACATATATAGGACAAAGTTTAACAAATAAAGAAGCGGTTGAAAATATTGATGAACTAAAGAAAAAACTGGAAAATAATAACCACATTAATTAACCAACCGACATCTTACAAAAATCGTGAAGAAAATTGGAGCATTGAACGTTAAAAAAGTTTATTCTGTCTGAGCGAAGCGAGTTTATAAACTTTTAGTGAAAGGCTTCAATTTTTAGCTTTTTGTGTGCAGTCTTGATTTTTTGTAACTTTTGTATCAAGACAAAAGTAAGAAGAAAAGAAAAATTAAAACAAAGAGTTAGTAAATTATGGTTAATGTTTTTATTAGATGTATAAAAAACGAAAAGGGATTTCAATAATTGAAATCCCTTTGTACATCAGGCCGGAATCGAACCGGCACGAGTGTTACCTCACTAGATTTTGAGTCTAGCGCGTCTACCAGTTCCGCCACTGATGCGACTATTCGATCAACTCAAATAAGGCTGCAAAGGTACAAAGATTTTCTTTTTATGCAAATAAACCTTCGTTTTTTTTCATATTCCAATTTTCTTCACTAATTTTGCACTTTCAAAAAAACATCACAATTCATTATAAGTATCAACTATGCAAACAAATAACCCTAAAGACAGTGTTGCAATCTTTACAGGAAGAGCAACTTCTTATTTAGCAAAAGATATTGCAACCATTTATGGTAAACCTATTGGAGACTCACAAGTTCTTCAATATGCTGACGGAGAATTTCAACCTTCTTTTGAAGAAAACATTAGAGGAAGAGATGTATTTATTATTCAATCTACCTTTGCTCCAGCAGATAATTTAATGGAGTTGTTAATGTATGTTGATGCTGCAAAACGTGCTTCAGCAAAAAGAATTATTGCAGTTATCCCTTATTTTGGATTTGCACGTCAAGACCGTAAGGACAAACCACGTGTTCCAATTACAGCTAAACTTGTAGCTGACGTACTAACTGCTGTTGGAGTAACTCGTGTTATTACAATTGACCTTCACGCAGATCAAATTCAAGGATTCTTCAATGTTCCTGTTGACCACCTTTATGCTTCTTCAATATTTATTCCTTATTTAAGAGGTTTGGCAAGTGATAGCTTTAATTTAGATGATGTTTTGTTTGCATCTCCAGATGTTGGAGGTACAAAAAGAGCAAGTGAATATGCTAAGAAATTAGGTTGTGGATTTGTTATGTGTTACAAACAAAGAAACAAACCAAATGAAATTGGTACAATGCAATTAATTGGAGATGTTGCAGGAAAACATGTTATTTTGGTTGATGATATTGTTGATACTGGTAACACCCTTTGCAAAGCTGCTGAAGTTATTAAAACAAAAGGTGCAAAAAGCGTTAGAGCAATGATTACTCACCCTGTTTTGAGTGGAAATGCAGTTGAAAAAATTGAAAATTCTCAAATGGAAGAATTAATTGTTACTGACACAATTCCTTTAAAACAAATTTCTTCTAAGATAAGAGCCCTTTCTGTTGCACCAATCTTTGCAGAAGCAATCCGCAGAGTTGAATTTAATGAATCAATTGCTGACTTCTATGAAATGGCTATTAGCAAGAAAGGTTTAACAATTAAGTTTTAAAAAATAAAGCCCTAACTAAATAGGGTAAATTAATAAATAAAAAATAAATAAGAAAGATGAAAACAGTATCTATGAGCGGTTCTCTAAGAGAGAACGTAGGGAAAAAAGATGCAAAATCTCTTCGCAGAAAAGGATTAGTTCCTTGCGTAATGTATGGTGGAGAAGAACAAGTAAGATTTTCTGTTGACTTAACAGAATTTAAACCATTATTGTTTACTCCAGACACAAATTATGTTGAATTGAACATTGATGGAAAGAAAACTCTTACCATTCTTCAAGAAATTCAATATCACCCAGTAAGTGATGAAGTTATTCACGCAGACTTCTTACGTTTGTTTGATGATAAACCAATTACAATTTCAGTTCCAATTAAAGCAGTTGGAGTTGCTCCTGGAGTTCTTCAAGGGGGAAAACTTGAAACTAAGATTCGTAAAATGAAACTTAAAGGTCTTCCTAACGCTATTCCTCAATTTGTTGAAGTTAATATTTCTGAACTTAACATTGGTCAAGGAGTAAAGGTTGAAGAAATTAGTATTCCAAATGTTGATATTTTAAATGTTAAATCTTCAGTTGTTATTTGGGTTAAATCAACTCGTCAATCAGCAGCTGCAGCTAAATAAAAAGACTTTATAACATTAAGTAGATATGGCGAGCAGAAATTGTTCGCCATTTTACTTTAAAAACTAAATAATATGAAATACCTTATAATCGGTTTAGGTAATATTGGAAAGGAATATGAGAATACACGTCATAATATTGGATTTATGGCTTTGGATTACTTTGCAAAAAGTCAAACCGATTGTGTATTTTCATTAGAAAGACATGCCTATATTGCAAAAACCAAGTTTAAAGGCAGAACAATTATTTTAGCAAAGCCTACAACCTATATGAATCTTAGTGGTAAGGCAGTTAAATATTGGATGGACAAGGAGGATATTCCTCTTGAAAACATTTTAATCATACTTGACGATATTGCTCTTCCACTTGGAACCATTAGAATGAGATTGACTGGAAGCGATGGAGGACATAACGGATTAAGTCATATAATTGAAACCTTGGGACATAATAAATTCAACAGACTCCGTTTTGGTATTGGTGATAATTTCTCAAAAGGAAGGCAGGTTGATTATGTTTTGGGTAAATGGGATGAAGGCGAATTGGCAACAATAAATCAAAAACTTGATACAATAGTAGAAATCATTAAATCCTTTTCAACAATTGGAATGGATAGAACAATGAACGCCTACAATAAGAAACCATAAAAATCATTTTGGCTCCCTATTGTGAATATATCTTTACATATTCATATCTTTGCAAAGTATTGGGGCGTTAGCTCAGTTGGCTAGAGCGTTAGACTGGCAGTCTAAAGGTCAGGGGTTCGACTCCCCTACGCTCCACTTTAATTAATCTTTCTTTTCTTCAATTCTTCAGAACTCTCTTCAAAAAGTTCAATTTAGAAAAGCAATTTCCATATAATAATTAGTGCCACTATTAGTACCAAGAAATAAAATTCCTTTATTTTCTCTACTAAGCATATAAGCAATTGAATAAATGCAATATTATTATGTAGGAAAATAAATTTTGTTACTTTTGCATAGTATAATTACAAAACAATTTGAATTATTATATTATGAAAAGAATATTATTAGTCTTATTAGTTATATCTTCAAACCTTTTTTCTCAAGAACTACCAAATAGAATTATTATAAATAAATCTGAAAAGATAGGATCAAATTCATGGAATTTTAGTTATTATGATAATGTAGAATATGAATTAAGGAAAGAGAAAAATACTTATTCTTTATATCGAGATGATAGTATCAAGCATGATATCTACTACAAGAAAAATGAAAGTGAAAAGAAATTAAGGTTGATTAAAAAAGTGCCAATAGAACAAGTGTCAAATTTGATTTGTGAAATATATAATCCCAATTATGATTCTCTTTCATTTAGTATTTTGGGCATTGATACAAATTATATAAAAAAGAATACGAGAAAATATTTAAAAAAAGTCAAGGTAAGAACTTACTATAAAAAATTGTCAAAAGAGGAGATTGAATATTCAAAAAAAGAGTTGAAGAATATCGGAAATTATTATTCTGCTCTAAAAAACTTTTTATATAGTTCTACTTATCCTTATAATATTGAGCCAAGCTCAACTATTGATTTGGAATATAACGATACGATAATTAAATTAGAAAGATATGGGATTATTCCTTGGGAGTTTAGTAATACTCCAAAAAGAACTTTTAATATTAATATTTCTAAATCACTATTAAAAATATTTGAGGATAAAATGTTTGTTTATGATTTTTCAGGAGATAAAGATCATTTTATAGAAATTTTATTGGAAAATTATGTCGTGCATAAGATAAATGATGATTTAAAGAATATATCTTATAAGCAATTTTCTAAAGAGATAGATGAATTAAAAAAAGAATTTCAAATATTAAGTATTGAAGAAGAATCGGGTTCAAGTAGATATTATGATTCAGATAATCAGAAATTCAAAATAGAACTAAAAAATAGTTTTATGAAGGATAATGTTTATCTACAATGTTTTCTATATAACTATAACGGAAAACTATATTCAAGAGATACAATACTTAAAGAATATAAAGATATTGTTGATAGGGTTCAATCAATAGAATTTATTAATGATTATCTTTCTAAAAATCCAAAATCAAGATTAGATATATATTACTTTAATAATGGAGGAATAAATGATAAAGTAATTAAAGGTTTTAATGGGAGTCCTAAGGGATGGAAAGAATATGATAAAGACAAATCGGAGGGGAAAGAAGGATTCTTAAAATTAGATTGTGGTTGTAATTTCCGTTTGGATAATGAGTATTTAAAAGAAAGTATCGTTTTTGATTTAGAAGATGAAGACAAACTTCAATCAACTTGGATTCTACTTCCTGATAATACACTTGTTTTATATATACTTGATTCTGATTCAATATTTAACTATTCACGTAAAGGCTTAGGATTTGACCAAGAACATAGTCTCATTGAGCCTTGTAAGAAATTTGATAGAAAAGGTAATATTATCAATTAAATTCAAAAAACTGAGTCTTATTTAACGGAAACTAAATAAAGATTTTACGACACTTAATCTTTTTTTTGATAAAGTGAAATGGCATTTCACCAATTCTATTTGGTGTTATTCAACGTGTTTTTTGAGGGTAAAACCAAAGACTGTTCCTTGTCCTATGGTACTTCTTACGTTGATTGTTTGATTATGTGCTTCTATTATATGCTTTACTATTGCTAAGCCTAATCCAGTGCCTCCATATTCTCTGGAGCGTGCTTTATCTGTTCTATAGAATCGTTCAAAGACTCTTTCTATATCTTTTTCTTCAATGCCTATACCCTTATCTGATATTTCAACAAGATATTGGTCATCCATATCAAATATTTTTATCCTTACTTCCCCATTCTCATCCTTACTATATTTTATGGCATTCTCTATCAAATTGACCAAAACCTGCCTTATTCTGCCTTTATCGGCTTCCACCATTACAGGGTCAAGATTATGAAATACCAATGCTACTTTTCTATCTAAGGCTTTCAATTCAAAACTGTCTATAACCTCATCTATAAGTTGTGCTATGTTGAAATGAGTAATTTGAAGTTGTACTTCATCGAGTTCCAATTGGGTTATGGTGTCAAGGTCTTGAACAATGGCTATTAACCTATCTATTCCTGCCTCTGCTCTTATGAGATATTTCTTGGTTAAATGAGGATCTTCCATTGCTCCATCAAGTAGCGTGGAGACATATCCTTGAATATTGAATATTGGTGTTTTGAGTTCGTGAGCAACATTACCAATATATTCCTTTCTATACTTTTCAAGGGCAATCATATTGCTTATTTGCTTATCATTCTCATCCATCCAATTGGATACTTCTTGATTTATTTCATCAAGTCCTATTTTTGAAGATTTTATTCTATGTTTAAGGTCTATTTTAGATACTTTATAGTTGTAGATATTCTTGTATATTGTCCTTACCTTATCGTAAAACTCTCTATCTATTGTGTATTTAACATAGAAATAGTTGGAAAGGATAAAAACAAAGGCGGCTACAATTGTTGGTAAAAATAAATTGTCCTTAAACCAAACAAGTATTCCTGTCAAGAGGGCTAAAAACAGGATTGAGGAAAAGATAATAATCCTTAATGTTAAAGACTTTATTTTCATTTTCTTTATTCTTCGTATTTATAACCAACGCCTTTATATGTTTTGATATTGTCTATTTTTAGTTTATCTCTTAGTTTGCGGATATGAACATCTATTGTTCTTTCTCCAACAATTATTCCATCTTCCCAAACGGCAGAATAAATTTCATCTCTTGTGAAAACCTTGTTGGGTTTGGATGCTAAGAAATATAGAAGTTCAAATTCTTTTTTTGAAAGTAGTATTTCACGGTCTTGTACAAATACAATATATTTTTCTCTATCTATTGTTAAACCATTCCTTACAAGAATATTATCACTGGTTTCTTCTTTTGTATTTGTTCCTGGCTTTCTTCTTAAAAGAGCTTTAAGTCGAGAGGATAATACTTTGGGTTTGATTGGTTTTGAAACATAATCGTCAGCTCCAGCATCAAATCCTGCAATTTGTGAATAGTCTTCGTTTCTGGCCGTAAGAAAAATTATCATGGTGTTATGCAATTCTTCAATTGCTCTAAGCTCTGTGCATGTTTCAATTCCATCAATGCCTGGCATCATAACATCCAACACTATTACATCAGGAATAAAGTCCTTTGCAATGTTTATAGCTTCATAACCCGACTTGGCTGTTTTGGTAATGAAACCATCTTTAGTTAATGAGTATGAAAGAAATTCTAAAATGTCTTCTTCGTCATCAACTATCAATACTTTGTAATTTTCGTTTGCCATACTTATTTTGTATTTATTATATGGTTAATTTGATTGAAAATCTCTTGTGTTGGAAGTCCCATTACATTATAGTAGCACCCTTGAATCTTTTCTACTCCTATTAGTCCTATCCATTCCTGAATGCCATAAGATCCTGCCTTATCGTAGGGTTTGTAGTTTTCTACATAATAGATTATTTCCTCATTGGTTAATTGTTTAAAACTAACGTCTGTTTTAACGGAAAATGATTTTGTGTGGGATTTTGTTTTTAGAGAACAGCCTGTAATTACCTGGTGAGTTTGATTTGATAACTTTTTTAGTAAAGATATTGCATCTTCTTTGTCTTTTGGCTTATCAACTGTTTGAGTGTTTAAGAAAACCATGGTATCTGCTGTTAGCAAAATATCCTTATCCTCAAGCTTTGTTATATCAAATGCTTTTGCTTTCTTTTCAGCTAAATATTCAGGAATAGAGAAATATTCTATATTGAGAGGATAATCTTCGTTAACATCAAATCTTACAACCTCAACCTTAAATCCCATTTGTTTTAATAAACTTAACCGTCTTGGCGATTTTGATGCAAGAATAATTCTATACTCCAATAATTCATTAAGACTTAGCATTTGTTTTATTTATTAAACCATTAAAATGTTTTAGATTTTGATTTCTGTTCTTGGTCTTTTTTGAGAATTTTTTCAGATACTCTTCTCCCGTTTTTATATTCTACGATTGAAGATTTATTTCCGTATCTGTCATAACTTACCCATTCTCCTACTTGTTTACCATTAGAATAAGTTCCTTCAGATGCTTTATTGCCATTTTCATGATATTCTGCCCATTTACCATCAGGTTTTCCTGCCTTAAAGGATTGTTCCCTTTGTTTGGCTCCTTGCAAATAATAGAAAGTAGAAATACCTTCTTTTAATCCATTTTTATAGTTTGTGCTTTCTATCAAGACCTTTCTATCAGAATATCTTTCAACCTTTCCATCAAACTTACCTTGCTTATATTCTGAAAAAAGGAATAAAACCCCTCTTTCATCATAGAGTTTTTCAGGACCATCTTTTAGTCCATTATTATAAAATACTTCTGTTTTTAATGTTCCATCTTCATACCAATGACTCCAAAGACCAGATAGATTTCCATTTACAAATGAACCCTTATCTTTGTTTTTACCATTCTCATACCAGCTCTCCCAAACTCCATTTTCCAAACCTTTTAAATAACTTCCTTTATGAAGAACATCTCCATTTTCGTAATAAGTTATCCACTCTCCTTCTCTTAAACCATTGATGTAATTACCTTCTCTCCATTTCTCTTTGGTTTCATAATAATAAATCCACTTCCCTGTTTCTTTATCATTTATATAATCACCTTCACTTCCCAAAACTCCATTTGAATAGTAGTAGTATTTCCAATTCCCTTCTCTCTTTCCTTTGCTTAAACTACCTTCCATTTCTTTATAACCATTCTCATACCACCAAACAACATCACCTTCTAACTCATCTTCCACATAATTACCAGTCATTTTAACCTTTCCGTCTTTGTGGTATTCCTTATATTCTCCTATTTTCTTTCCGTCTTTTATTTCAACAGAATAATACAATTGTCCATTATTATAGTAAGCTTTTTCGAATCCATTATCTGAATAGCATTCTTGCTTTTTAATTTTTCCATTAATATAATAATACGTCCAGGTGTCAATCTTCTTTCCTCTTTCATCATAGCTGCCTTCATGGTCTTTTGTTCCATCTTCATAGAACCAAGTCCAATTGCCAACTCGAACTCCTTTGTCGGATTTATATCCTTTGGTTGAAATATTATTATTATTCCAATACTCTAAGTATTCCTTTTGTGAAAAAGATGTGAAAAAGAATGTATTTAGGAAAATCAGTGTGAAGAAAAGTTTTTTCATCTTGTGTAAATGATTTCTATTTTTGCTGGTTTAGTAGAATGCTTCGGTCCATTAAGAACAACTCTATTGGCTGTTGATGTTCTGGAGTCAGGCATTAGATATATATCTGAAGATTTCACATTACCATTCAAATAGTTTTGAAGGTGTGATGTTATACGCATTTTATAAGAATTGGAAGCTTTGTCATAAGTTCCCATAAACTGTTCTGCAGTAAATGCATCGTGTATATAAACTAAATTACCACTATCATCTTTACGATAACAAATAATTTTAGAAGGAATGTTTTGTGTTCCTCCAACACTGGTAATATAATCTTCATTAACTGGTAATATAAGCATAGCTTGATTAAAACCTCCTATGGATTGAGTTGAATCATTATACCATTGCATAAGATCATTAATATTCAATTTTGCTGCACTTATACCTAAGGTTGCTAAATGTATTTTTCCTGTTTCAGAATTACAATCTAAAGTATCTGTTATCGATTTTCTTTTTGAAGCAAATTGTGTAAGCTCTGATGAAGAGAAATTATAATCTATATGTGTAAAGCGACGTGAAGTTTGGTCAAATACAAAATTATATTTTTGAGTTCTTCCAGCATTATCTTTATAGTAAAGCATCATTCCTGAATTGGAAGAATACATATCAAAATAAGCAATTATTCCATTTGCATCTGTATTAGATGTTGGAGTTAGTTTTATGTAAAATCCTCTAAAGAATTCTAAAAAACTCTTGTTGCTTGAGAAACTTCCTGCATTAATAATCTTTTGAAGAAAATCATTTCCCAAATTTACTCTAAGATGTGCTGGTAATTTACCTCCATTTATCAATACACTATCTTTTGGAGAAATGGTTATGGTTTGAGATGCAATAGGTGTTGAATTATATTGCAAAGAAGATTTTTTGTAATAAGTAGCAGAATCATCAAAAGATTCAGTTAATTCAAATACTTCAACCTTCATTTCCATAGTCTTTATTGATGTATCTCTGGTAAAAGCTCCAGTATAAGACAAAGCAAGAACTATTGAGTCTGAATTATCCTTATAATAATTAAAATCGATTGTGGATGAAGATAAACTTACTTGAGAATAAATTGATGTTTTAACCAATCCAAACTGATTATCATAATATGAACCTAAAGTCATATAACGATAATCACTTGTTTTCAATGAGTCTTCATGAAAAACAAAAGCTTTAATATCAAAATTATCGTATTTGTTTACGTTTAATTTATCAGTATCATCAACTAAACCCATTCCTAACATTGGGTCTTCATCAACACATGAAATTAAAAAAAGAGGAATTAGAAACAATAAATATTTTAATCTAAACATAATATTGGAATAAATTTGTTTATATAAACGTGAGTATGTTTGATATGTTGTATTTGGTAAGATTAATCTTCATCTAAAATCATAATCTTATCGTAAAGTTGATTTATTAATGGGTATTGCTCTTCAACTGGAGCATATTCAATAATATGTTTTTTGTTTTGTTTTGCAAACTCAATTAGCTTTGGATTAACGTTGTCTGATGCCAAAACTACTCCATCGGAATAAGAAATTGCAGCCATCATATAATTCAAATAATTAGGCTCCTTATATAAATTCCAATCCTTTAAAGTACCTCCATCTGCTTTAAGTTTCTTATGAAAATTCTCATTCAACTGTTCGGTGAACTCGTCACCAATTAGAGTTAATATTATTTTTGATGTTCCAAACAATGGGTTATTTTTATAATCTGTACGTTTAATGTAGAAAGGCAATAAAGAAGAGAACCAGCCACTACAATGAACAACATTAGGTTTCCAATTCAATTTCTTTATTGTTTCCAATACTCCTCTTGAAAAGAAAATTGTTCTTTCATCATTATCTTCAAAAGCTTTCTTATTGTCATCAACAACATCGAATTTACGTTGGAAGAAATCTTCGTTATCTATAAAATAAACCTGCATTCTTGCTTGTTGGATTGAAGCAACTTTGATGATTAATGGATGATCAGAATTATCAATAATTAAATTCATTCCAGAAAGTCTAATCACCTCATGGAGTTGATTTTTTCTTTCATTAACATTACCGAATCGTGGCATAAAAGTTCTGATTTCTTTGCCACTTTCTTGAATAAATTGAGGAAGCTTCCTACTAAAAATAGACAATGTAGTCTCTTCCAAATATGGAGTTATTTCCTGATTTACAAATAATACTTTTCCTTTTCCCATATATAAAAATATAAATATTATGCAAAGGTAGTAAAAATAAAGGACATAGTAAAATTGTTGATTTAAAATTAACTTTCCTTGTCCTGAAGCATTGGAACAAATTTAAAATTGCCGAACTCTTGGGTTGTCAATTCTCCTTCTTTTTGCTTAGTTATTTTATACATTACTTGACTGTTAAGTCCAATAGGAACAACTAAAATTCCTCCTGCTTTAAGTTGTGAAACTAATTCCCTTGGAATAGTTTCTGCACCACATGTTATTATTATTTTGTCAAACGGAGCATAGGCTGGTAAGCCCTTATATCCATCTCCAAAATAACATTTAGGGTTATATTTCATAAGTCCCAATACAGACTTTGCTCTAACATACAAAGGTTTGTGCCTTTCGATGGTAAAAACTCTTACTCCCATTTCACACAAAACAGAAGTTTGATAACCTGAGCCTGTGCCTATTTCTAAAACTTTTTCATTGGGCTTAAGCTCTAAAAGTTGAGTTTGAAAAGCTACTGTATAAGGTTGAGAGATTGTTTGTTCACATCCAATTGGGAGCGCTTTATCCTGATATGCAATATTGTCTAATGAAGAATCTAAAAATATATGTCTTGGAATGTTACCAATTGCTTCTAAAACTTTTTTGTCAGTTATTCCTTTAAATTTTAATTCTTCTACAAGTGATTTTCTTAGTCCTTTGTGTTTAAAGCTATCTGTTATCATTTCTCCATATTTTAACAATGCGAATTTACAAAGAAGTTCTGATTTAAAAGGGATAATTCAAAAAAAACTTCTAATTTTGTCCTTTATTATTATACTAAAGAACTTTTTTAGTGCGTTAAATTTGAAATCTTATTTTGTTTGTAATGAGTAAAAAATTATTATCTAATAGTTATTTAACTATTATTTTATTGGCATTTGTATTTTCTATATTTATAGTTAGCTGTAATGAATTTGAAGGCGACCAAGAGACACCTTCTTTTATTTATATTAAAGGATTTAATATGGTTGAAAATCCAGCTATAGCACAGAGTTCGACAGATGGATTTCAAACATCTGCTATAACTGATGCTTGGGTTTTTGTAGATAATATATATATCGGGACCTATTCTCTACCATGCAAAGTTCCTATCCTAAAGAAAGGAAATCATAAGATTGAAATTAAACCTGGCATTAAGCTTAATGGTATTTCACTTACAAGGTCTGATTATCCTTTTTACACTACTTACATAAACACTATTAACTTAAGAGAAGCAGAAACAGATACAATTGAAACTATGGATATTTCTTACAGAGATGATTGGTCTGTATTTGCAATTTCTGAATTGTTTGAAAACTCATTTCTTTCCTTTAAAACTGAAGGACTATTACAAGACACAAACAGATTAATAAAATGTAATAATACCGATACTGTTGAATGGGGAACTTATTGCGGAGCAATGTATTTAGGAGCGAATGAAACAACTTATAGAGTTATTTCTGATTCCATTTACTGCAACAATAAATCTACTGTTGTTATGGAAATTGATTATTGGTGCAATATACCTTTTGGAATTGGAATGTCTGGAAAGGCTTCTTCTGCAGCACAAACACAATATTTGAATGTTATGACACTTAACCCAAATGCTGGTAAAGGATGGCAAAAAGTTTATATAGTTTTGGGGAAAGTGTGGTCTCAGCTTTCATATCCAGAATATTTTAGAGTCTTTCTAACTCCTTTTAAAAAGGATGGAGTTCAAAATGGTTGGGTATATGTTGATAACATTAAAATTATTCACTACCCAAATAAATAACAAAACCTTCTCCCTACAATAACAATGAATAGAAAAATTCAAGGTGCAAAATACCTAATCTCAGATTTTTTATCGGCTCTAATTGCTTGGACTTTATTTTTCATTTTCCGCAAAACCACAATTGATGCTGGAAATTTTGATGATATCAATTCCGTTTTCAGTGATTCAAATTTATATAAAGGATTAGTATTCGTACCTCTGTTTTGGATTTTTCTTTATTTTTGTCAAGGAACTTACACCGACCCCTATCGCAAGTCAAGATTAAAAGAATTAGAACAAACATTCTTTATAAGTGTTGTTGGAATTATAGTTATATTCTTTGTACTATTGCTTGACGACCAAATATTATCATACAAAAACTACTATTTTTCATTCTTTATTCTCCTAATTACTCATTTCTTCCTAACCTATATACCAAGGCTATTAATTACAACAAAAGCTGCCAAGAAAATTCATAAAAAAATTATTGGCTTCCCAACAATAATTATTGGCAATAACTCAAAAGCAATTAAACTCTTTCACGATATTGAAAATCAAGAAATCTCTTCCGGTAATAAGATAATTGGATATGTTAATCTTGATAAAAAGAATAATGGACTTTCAGCATTCCTAAACTGCCTTGGAGACTATAAGGATATTGATAAAATTATTGCAGATAACAATGTTGAAGAAATAATTATTGCAGTTGAAAAAGATAATGAAGCCAACCTTCATAAGATAATAACTCAAATTGAATCAAATAATAACGTTCTAATTAAAGTTCCTGCTGACACAACTGATATACTTTTAGGAAGAGTTAAGATGTCCTCAATCTTTCAGACTCCTTTGGTATTGGTTTCAAATGAAATTCTTTCAAATTGGCAGAAGTTCATAAAAAGGCTTATGGATATTTTATTCTCATCCATTGCAATTATAATTCTAATACCTATTTACATAATTACTGGAGCAATTGTTTATTTCACATCTAAAGGACCTATTTTCTACAAGCAGGAAAGAATAGGTTATAAAGGTAAACCTTTTTATATGCATAAATTTCGCTCAATGTATTTGAATGCTGAAAGCGATGGAGTGCCTAAACTTTCAAGCGATAATGATAGTCGTATAACTCCTTTTGGAAAATTTATGCGTAAGGTTAGATTAGACGAAATTCCTCAATTCTATAATGTTTTGATAGGAACAATGAGCTTGGTTGGTCCAAGACCTGAAAGAAGATATTTTATTAATCAAATTGTTGAAAGAAATCCAGAATACACCCTTTTGCTTAAAGTAAAACCAGGCATCACTTCATGGGGACAGGTTAAGTATGGATATGCTGAAAATGTTGATGAAATGATAGAACGTTTGCAATATGACCTTTTATATATTGAAAACCTTTCTATAGCTACAGACATAAAGATTTTACTTTATACTTTTATTATTATTTTCCAGGGAAGAGGAAAGTAAAACAAATAATTAGAAAGTATAACTAAAGGATAAGCTATATTCTCTGAAAAGTATTAAATAATATAAATCTATATCCAATCCCACAGCAAAATTTTCAATTATTTTATAAGATAAACCTAATGATACTAGAAAGCCAAATGAATTATGATTAGAATATTCTGTTGATAAATAATTGCCATATCCATCAAGGCGTTCATATTTAGTATGCCAATTAAAAATAGAAAAACCTTGCCCAACTTTTAACAATAATTTTTTAGACTTCTTCCATAAGGTATTATAGGTAAAAATTATACTATACGCATCAGAATAGTTGTTCTCTCTGAAAAAAGGATAATCATCATAATATGTATTCCTTAAATTTCTAAACTTTAACTTAGCAAAAACCATATTTTTAAATCCCAACTCATATGAAAGGATAAAATTAAGATAACTATATTTTGTTCCATCAAAAGTTGGGTAAGGATAATAACCCCAATCAAGATCTAAAGGGATTATAATACCAATATTATTACTTATTGTATGCGAAAATAACTTTTCTTTCTTTTCCTCTTGCGAAAAGCCTATTAAAGGTATTGCTAAGAATAAAAGGCAAACTAATATTTTTCTCATAATAAATCAGTTTTTTTATGGCACAAAACTAAAAAAAATATTTTAGTAACCACATTTCCTAAATGATATAAACTTATTCTATTTTTTCAAAACGCTGTTTTAATTTACTAACTCTTCGTTTTAATTTTTTCTTTCTTCGTTTTATTTTGCTGAAACAAGGTTTTATTTTTTCAGCTTCTTAAAGGCTTTTAAATAAATATTCTTTATGCTGTCCTTTTCCTCTTTTTCGCAAATTTCAACTAATTGATTATATAATTTACTATTAGAATATTCTGGTAAAATAATAATTCTTGAAAGTGCATAAGCAGCACTCCATCGAACTACTGTACCTTCATCATTAGAGTTGTTTAAAAGCAATTTAATTGATTTATCAAGATCATTTGTATATAACACTGCAATATTCCCAATAACTCTTGCTGATTCTCTTTTAAGGCTATTAGATTTTGAATCTACATAATGTATTGCAAACTTTAAATATTCAATATTTGATATTTCAGGATTTGTATTTGTTACTGCCTCTATTGCTTCCATACAATAAGTAATATCAGCATCTTTCAAAGTCTTGCAAACCTCTTTTATATCTTCAATTGTAATTTCATTATTTGTTATCGCTAAAGTTAATTGTTTAACTTTCTCAATTCCTTTTATTGATTTATTATTAAAAAATTCTTTGATATCCATAATCTATATAAATCAAATAGTAAATATAAACTCTATAAAAATAAAATACAGCAAAAGTAAACCTTTGCTGTATTTTTATATAAGACTCTTATAGAGTATTATGTTAGTATTCCCACATATCTTCTTCGTAATCGAATATTTTATCTTTTAAATTATCTGATTCTCTTAAAGCTTCGTCTCCAGTTGTATATTGACTAATTGTACGAAGTCCATATACGTTAGATTCTTTAACTATATAGCTGCTAAACATTCTTTTTAGGAATATATCATCATAGCTTCTTCTTTGAGCATCATTTTTAAAGTTAAATACTTCAGTGTTTGCTAATAATTCTCTAACTTCTGGATCATCATATCTAACCCAAAATAATGGAATTGTAATTGGAGGTGCTCCTTCTTCTTTTACTTGATAGTAAATTGGAGAGAAACCAGCAATTCTAACATCTTGAACAGTTCTTTGCTTATCAATAAACCAATTTTCCTTAATACGAAGAGTTTTAATATCATCAGTATTTAGAGGTATTAGAACTTCCTTTGTTACCTGGAATTCTGTTCCATCAATGTCAACAGAGTCAATTTGTTCTTCTATCTTTTTGGAGTATAATCCTTTTTGAGTAGGCCAATCAATCTCTTGCTTGAACTCATCATCTGCATAAACCTTTATCTTTCCTTCATTAATTGCTTGTTCTAAAGCATAGAAAAGATTTACTCTACCTTGGTCTGGTTGTGTTGGATAATAGAAAACTTGATTTTGTTTTTCACGGAAATCAACAACTCTCCATATTCTCCATTGCCAAACTACATCAGCTTCTCTTACATAAGGAAAGCTAAATGGTTTTCTTTGATTGAAAGATATTTTTTCGTAAAAACTATCTCTTGGTCCTTCATCTGGTGCATCCAATACTTGAGCAAATAAATTTGCACTAAATAATGAAATAACTACTAATAATATTAAAGATATCTTTTTCATAATCTAATATTTTATTGTATTGTAAATATCATTTGAGGGTTTTGAACGGATTTGTCTCCGTCAGGTCCTTTAGCTCTAATACCTTCTATATAAACCTTATTTCCTCTTCTAAGTCTTTGAATTTGGCTGATCATTTCTGGAGTAAATCTAGCTCCTCTTGAAACAAGTGGTGCTTGTCCATCTCCTCCAGTATTGAAGGTCATTTGAAATTCTGTTACATTATATCTAACAGGGAAATCAAATCCATCCATAACAACTTTTAATTGTCCTTGTGCAACAAGAATTTCTTTTGCAATTCTTCCTCCATCTGATGAACCAACCATTGCTTTTGGAGCAGGAATTTTCTTAACACGGAACTTCATATCTCCTTGTTTTACTACCTTACCTCCAATATTTGCACTAACTACAACTTGAGCTTCTTGCTGAGTTTTTACATTAACAATATATTTTCCAGCAGACACTTTACTAATGGTAGCTCCACCTCCACCAGTTATACTAACATTTAACTGGTCTGCACTAACTCCTGGTGCTGAAATTGAAACAGGATTATCAACTCCAATATAAAATACGTTCATATTGGTTGGAGAAATTGTAACAGCAGGTGCTGCAACAAAATATTCACCAGAGAATGGGTATGGAACTTCTCCTTTATCTCCTTTTACATATACAACTCCTTGATATTTTTGCATTCCTACTGCACCAGCTCCAAATTTTAGTTTAATTACACCAGAATCACTTACTAAATTAGCTCCTCTAACATCAGCTCTTAATTGTGTCTTTGAATCATAAGCTGCAACAAATACCTCAGCTTCATAATTATCACCCTGCATTACATAAGTAGCTTTTGGCACTACTTTAGCTCTAACATTATCAAATTTATAGTCATCTGCACTTACTGCACTTAACAAACTATTAACCATATCAAATTCAGCATTTTGAATTTCTGATTTAAATTTGTTAAGCAAAACCAAATCGGCTAAAGTAATTGTATTATTAAAATTATACATCTGCCAATTTAAATTTTGACCACTTTGATTTTTATAATGAGCTTTAGTATTAATTTGCATTTTTTTTAGCCTATCTACAAATCTTGTATCTGCGAGATTAAGCATTTTTGCTTGATAAGCTTCTATCTTTTTTCTAAGCTCCATAGCCTTTGCAGAAGAACCATCTTCAGTTCCTCCAATAAAGTATTGAGTTGGCTTTGTATAGTTGTCTTTCGATTGAATTCCGTTATATCCTTGTTCTTTTAAAATTTTCTTAGCTTCTTCTTTCCCTCCCTTTAATCCTTCTACTTCTGAAACTAAGTCATATTTCATATCATCAATATAATTAAGAATATCCTTAGTTTCTTTCCTTACTTGTTTTGCTTTTTCCCAGTTAGCACCAACTTTTTCAGGATTTGCTACATATGCTCTTTCAAAATTATAATAAGAATTCTCTATCTTAGTTGAAAACAATTGGTTTGTTGTTTCCATACTATCTCCAACAGTTACAAAAGCTTGGAGAATTTCAACTGATACATTTAGTGCCAACAAAGCTGTATACACCAAATACATCATTGAAATCATCTTCTGTCTGGGGGTTTCCGGACAATTAGTTGCACCCATAGTATTCTATTTATTTTGCGTTAATAAATTATTTAGTTATTATTTATTATGCCTTTGATTGCATTGCAGAAAGCATATTTCCATAGATATCGTTTAATGCAGTAACTTTCTTTGAAAGAGCGTTAACTTGTTCTTTATATCTTAGGACATTCTCTGCTGTATCAGCAAAATTAACAACTAAACTATCTATTTTTTCTTGCACTTGTTTGGTTGATTCTAATTGGGCAGTAGAGTTTTGAATTTGTAATTCATATAAAGCATTTATTGAAGATAAACTTGAAGCCATAGTTTTCAATTCATTTAAGTATGATGAATCTCCACTTGTTAGAGCTACAGCTGTTTCTTTATAAATGTTTGAAAGTGTAGAAACTGCTGTTGCAGCATCTTGAACACTTGCTAAATATTCTCCAGAAACCATCAAATCTTTATTCAAATAATCTGATGTTTTCTTATAAGAAGATGATAATTCTGCAACAGATTCTGTTGCATCTTCCATATTTTTAATAAATTTTTCTGTAGAAAGTGAAGCTGTAGAAATTGACCCTAATTGAGAAGCTGTTTCACTAAGATTTTGCAATCCTTTTCCTAAACTTTCAATTAATTCAGGTCCAATTTTTGCTTGAGAAAGCATATTGTCTAAAGCTTGAGTTTCTGTTAATCCACCTACAACATTTAATCCACTCAATCCACTTAAGTCTACATCTTGATTTTCTCTTCTCTTTTTCCCTTTTTTCTTTTCATCCTTCTTATCCTTATCTTCATCCATTCCTGCTAGTTCAGGATATGCCAAACTCCAATCATATTCAACATGTAACGGTTCAAAAGCAGATATAAAGAAGATTACTGATTCAGTCAACATACCAACAGTTAATAATGGACCAGCTCCAGGCCAGTGTTGGATTTTAAATAATGCTCCAACAATAACAGCTGATGCTCCAAGACCGTATAGCTTAGCTGCCATGTTTTTATAAAACTTACTTCTTACAAAACTATCTATTCCCATAATAAATTTATTTTTAACGTTTTAATATTAAATGATTAATTAATTTTCTGAATTAGTGTTTATATACATTTGAAGATGTTTTTGGATTATCTCCACGAACTCTACCAAGATATGATTGAACACAACGGAAGCCTAAATAACTCTTTCCGGAATCTTGATATTCGTATGCACGAGTTGCAGTTTGAATGAAATGTTTTTGATCTTTCCAACTTCCTCCACGAATTACTTTTCTTTTCATTTGAGGACTATCTTCATCAGTTGCTTGGTAACCTGCAAATTGATTTAAATCGTGAGCGAAATTATATGAAGATTCATTAAAGGAGTCTTCACACCATTCTGAAACGTTTCCTGCCATATCATATAGACCGAAATCATTTGGAGCATAGTGAGCAACAATTACTGGTAAAACTCCACCATCAACATCATAATTTCCTCTCATAGGTTTGTAATTAGCGATGAAACATCCTTTACCATTTCTTACATAAGGACCTCCCCAAGGATAAGCAGCTCCTGGAGCTCCACCTTTAGCAGCATATTCCCATTCTGCTTCTGTCGGCAAACGAAATTCTTCCATTCTTGAATAACCTTGACCTTCTAAGTAATTATTCATCATAAATGTTCTCCATATTGAGAATGCTTTTGCTTGACGATAAGTAATTCCAACAACAGGATAATCATCATAAGCTGGGTGTGAAAAATAATTACGAGTTAAATTATCATTATATGAATATGCGTAATCATGCATCCAAGCTAATGTGTCAGGGTATACATTTATTACTTCTCTCTTGACAAGTTCTTTTCTATTTTTTAATCCATTAGGTCTACCTGCAAATGAAGAACCTTTTAATTCAGGACTTAATTCTATCCCAGAATAATGTTCTTTCTTAGCAGCTGTTACATAATCAATCCAGAAATATTCATAATTTAATTTTCTTGCATCTAATTGCTTTTTATTGTAAAATCTTTCTTCAGAAGGTACAAACAAAGGATCCAAAGCATCTCTTTCATCTACATTTTTTAACTCCCAATCAATTTTTTCACTCCAATTAATTATTGGGTTAGGAAGTTCTTCTCCGTATTGATCAACTTCTATTAAATATTTTTGAGGATTAACATCTCCCAATAATTTATATGCAATTGAGTCTCTTACCCAATATACAAATTGACGATATTCATTATTAGTAATCTCTGTCTCGTCCATCCAAAAAGAATTTAATTGTATTGTTTTTGGCTGTAAATTATAGGTAGAGTAAATATCTTCATCTGAAGAACCCATAGTATAACTTCCTTGAGGAACTTCAACCATTCCATAAGGTTGCATATCTTCAAATGGTTGCCTTCCTTGAACACCTATCAGTTCACCATTGTCTGTCGATCCACATCCTACTGCTAATATAGCTAATGATGCTAATAAAATCAATCTTTTCATATTCTTCTAATTTTATTTTTCTTTCTATTTTGTCCTAAACGTAAATTATTATGTTTAGTTACATTTTCTAATTCATTCTTGTGTTTCTATAACTTGTTGGTGGCTTTGGTTGGTTCTCAACTTTAAAGCAATATCTAACGAATAACTCAAATGAACCATATGGTTTTAATCTTGTAATTGGAATATCATATGACATACCCAATTTGAATCCTCCTAATGTTAATCCTCCTAAAACACTTATCGCATCTTGGATACGATAGTTTATGCCTCCCCAAAACATATAATTATATTCTACTAATGCACTTGCATTAATTTGGTAGTTAACATATCCAGTTTCATCAGGTTCAATAAATTTTGCTAAAGCAGATGGAAGAACTCTAAATTCAGGATATGCTGGAATTGTCCATTCATATCCTGCCAATAAATAATAATGTCTTTTATCTTCCCATTTAAGTTTGTCGCTCTTTGTCTCCATTAGTTTTGAAGAAGAAAAACCTGCATAAAACTTTCCTGGAATTTGATAATATGCTCCAAAACCTAAATCAAATAAGAAATCATTTTGTTGAGAAGCATCTCTTAAAACCGGATCTCTTGAAGTTGATAATATTTCATCCAATTCATTTATCTGATCACTTCCAACTAATTTTGTAAAATCAATTGCAGAACTAAATAATTGAGCTTCTAAACCAAAAGCTAAATTTCCAGTTGGCAGTTCAAATCTATAAGCATAATCAATTTTCACAAAAGTTTGATTCCAATACCCTATCTTATCAGAAATTATAGTTGCGCCTAAACCTCCATGAAGGAATTTAATTGGAAAATCAAAAGAAAAATTTAAAGTTTGTGGAGTTGATGGCTTACCTCCCTTTATATCAGTTAATTTTAAGCCCATCCATTGATTTCTATAAAATCCAGTTAAACACATGGCACCATTACTTCCTGCATAAGCTGGGTTATATGATAAACGATTATACATATATTGAGTAAATTCTGGCTCTTGTTGTGAAAAACCAATCAATGGAGCAATAATAACAATAATAACTAACAAATAAGATTTTGTTGCCTTAATGAGTGGAAATAAGATATTTCGTTTATACATGATGTAATAAATGTATGTAAATATTACTATTATTTAAATAGCTCCTTAACTCTTTTTCTTTAATTATTAATAGCTTAGCATTTTCGCAATATACTTATTTAGAAAAATGCGTCTTGCAAAAGTAAAAATAAATTTTATATTAAAAAACTATATCAGCATTTTTATTTTCTATAATCTCAATTTATAGATGTTTTTCTTTAAAATTTTCAAATAACTTTTCTAAGGTATTTATTGAAAGAAAGTGCACTATATTAACATTATTTTCTATGTTACTCAGATCCATCAAACAAATTAAAAATTTCATCTTGCTTTAACCAAATATCATAATAATCATCGCTAAGAATCTCAACTTTAACTGGAGCAACACCCTCCTTTATCATTTTAAGCTTCTTTGCTGCAATAAGAGATAAGTCAATTACGCCTCTCTTAGGACATCTATCATTTACTCTTACAATCACGGAACGTCCATTATTAGTGTTTGTTACTCTAACTAAAGTATTTAAAGGTATTGTTTTATGAGCCGCAGTATATTTTTTTTGATCAAATTTCTCCCCAGTAGATGTTTTTCTATTAACAAATTTATTATGATAAAAAGTAGCCTTTTTATCCATTACCTTTTCTTTTTTTACTCCTTGATTATAAGCAAAAAAAGGAATAATTAATGTAATTACAATTATGAGGTTTTTTACCATTCTTTAGCTTCTTGGTGAAACCATTGGTTATGCAAACGCATAACTTGTTCTATAATATCTCTAACACAGCCATCTCCTCCATTTTTATTAGAAATATAATCTGCTACCGATTTAATTTCTTCAACAGCATCTGATGGACAAGAGGAAACTCCTGCTTCAAGCATTAAATCATAATCTGGAATATCATCTCCCATATAAAGCACTTGTTGAGAAGTCAATCCTTTGTCATTTAAAAATTTTAAAAAATTCTCTTTCTTGTTAGCTGATTCAGTAAAGACATCTTCAATACCCAACATCTTCATTCTTTTGCAAATACTATCTCCCTTACCTCCTGAAATTATTGCAATATAATATCCTTTTTTAATAGCATATTGTAAAGCAAAACCATCTTTAACATTACCTACTCTAAATATGTTATTATCATCACCTATCCACAAATTGCCATCAGTCATTACTCCATCATAATCAAATATAAAAGCTTTTATGGGTTGAAGTTTTTCCTTATAATTCATTATTAATAATATAAATTAGTCAATAAATAGTTTTGGACATAATCCTTTATGCCTTCTTCCAAAGAATAGAAATCTTCAGTATATCCAGCATTTCTTAATTTCTTCATTTTTGCTTCTGTAAAGTATTGGTATTTATCTCTTATATCTTCAGGAATGTCAATAAATTCAATATTTGGAGTTTTCCCCATTGCAACAAATGTTGCTTTTGCTAAATCATAAAAACTCCTTGCTTTTCCTGTACCTAAATTATAAATACCTGATTCAGGTTGATTTTTCATAATAAAGTCTAATACTGAGACTAAATCCTTTACATAAATAAAATCTCTTAATTGCATTCCATCAGAATAATCTGGGCGATGAGAACGAAACAGTTTTACCTGTCCTGAATTTTTAATTTGATGATATGAATGAAATATAACTGAAGCCATTCTTTGTTTATGGTATTCATTAGGTCCATAAACATTAAAGAATTTCATTCCTGCCCAAAATGGGGGTTTGGTTTCTTGTCTTAATACCCAAAGATCAAAATCTTGTTTTGAACGTCCATAAGGATTTAGAGGTTTAAGTTTAGGCAGTTTATTTTGATCATCATCATATCCATTTTCTCCTCCTCCATAAGTTGCAGCAGAAGAAGCATAAACTAAAGGAATGGAATTAAATGCACAAATTCTCCAAATATTCTTGGAATAATTAAGATTTAAATCTAAAAAGATTTTCCAATCAAATTCTGTTGTGTCTGTTCTTGCTCCTAAATGATAAACCCCATCTATTTTAGTGGCATTTTTCTCAAACCAACTAATAAATTCTTTTCTGTCAATTTTTTTTGCAAATTGAAGATTTGAATAGTTAGCTTTTTTAACATTTGCATTCTTCTTGAAATCATCTACAATAATAATATCATTTCTTCCAAGTTTGTTCAACTTGCTAACCATACAACTTCCTATAAAACCTGCTGCACCTGTAACAACTATCATATTTCTAAATTATTGAGTATTTATACGATTGATTAAAATTTATGTTCCATTCTATTTTTCAAATGGAGTTCTATCTACTGCAGAAACATATTCTAACATATTTTCATAAACCTCTCTCCATCCTTTCCATTGATATCTTTCACTTAAAGATTGGTTATGCCAGACGCTAATAAAGTCTCCTTTCACAGCAATTATTTCATCTACTATTTGTTTAATTTTAATTTGAGCTTCATCCTTATTTAGTCCCAATCCATCTTTGAGAGCGACATCCATAATTGCAAAAGGATGAACTCTTAATTTTGTTTCTCCATCAATTTCTAAATCAAAGAAATTATATCCAGAACATATTCCTGCTCTAAATCCAATTGTTTTAGAATATCCCATAGAATAATCATCACTAATCATATTATCCATAAGTCTTCTGTAAGAAATAGGAAGTCTATATCTCAAATAATGGAATCTACTTCTAATAATTGGTTTATGTATAACTTGTTCTAATTCTTTAATTTGAATAGTCAACTCCTCTTCTTGATCAAATGAAGAGTAAGATGGATGAATTCCAACTTTTGCATAATCACATAAATATTTTATTAAACGATGAAAACGTTTATTGTATGGAGAAATATTTTTGTCATATTTCCCATATCTTCCAAACAAAATAAAATAAATTGTTTTGAGCTTATATTTCTTAATTAAAGATATTTGATAATCAAAATTATCGTAAGGATCAGTTTTTCCTCTAAATATTACATTAAATCTATATGCACATTCAGAGAAATTTCCCTTAAATAAATCTTTAGTAAAACCATATAGTTTTCTAAACATTCCTTTCTCTTTAAAAGAATATGCAGAATCAATATCTATAGTATTGTAAAATCTGAAAAAATGATTAGCAAATTCTAAATCAGGATATATACTTTTAAGTTTATCTACTAATTTCTTTGCCCAAATATTTACAATTGGTTTATGTAGAAAACAATTCTGAAAAGCTATGCTTTCTTCATATCTATATCTTCCATGATTATCTTGAATAAAAGGGAGATATTCCTCATATCGAGAAACAAAATAGAATGAAGCAGCCAAAATATCAAAAGGCATTATTGTTTCTTTGGCATATGTTCTAAAAATTGCAGGATTTTCTTCGAAATAAAAAACTTCCATTTCTTTTATTTCGATTGTAGTTTCAAATAACAAATCAGTTGAATAAATAAATGGTTCATCTTTAACTCTATTTTTGCAATAAGAAAACTTAGCTCCTATATGTTTGGCAAAATTCTCTCTATTGGTTGTAATGGTGTATTCAACACCCAATATATCTTTAAAAATCAGGTTAAGAGTATATCCAAGACGATTTGTAATTTTATCTACATAAACTAAAATCATAGTCTAACGCAATTCAAAGTTTTCTCCAAGATACTTCTTTCTGACTTGTTCGTCTTCAGCAAGTTCTTTTGGAGTTCCTGATTTGAGAACGCTTCCTTCAAAAAGTAGGTATGCTCTATCTGTTATGGTTAAAGTTTCGTGAACGTTATGATCTGTTATTAAAACTCCAATATTTTTATCTTTTAATTTTGCAACAATATTTTGAATATCTTGTACTGCGATTGGATCAACTCCAGCAAAAGGCTCATCTAAGAGAATGAATTTAGGATCCGCTGCCAAAGCACGTGCTATTTCAGTTCGTCTTCTTTCTCCTCCTGAAAGCTGATTACCTTTACTCTTTCGTATATGAATAAGGCCAAACTCTTCCAAAAGTCCAACCATAATCTTTACTCTTTCCTTTGATGACAAATCTCTAAACTCCAGAACAGACATTATATTATCTTCAACAGACATAGTCCTAAATACTGAAGCCTCTTGTGCCAAATAGCCAACGCCTTTTTGTGCTCTTTTATACATTGGCATATCAGTTATATCCATATCATCAAGATAAACTTTCCCACTAAAAGGCTTAATTAAACCTACCATCATATAGAAAGTAGTAGTCTTTCCAGCACCATTTGGACCAAGTAAACCCACAATTTCTCCTTGATTAACCTCTATAGAAACACCCTTAACAACAGTTCTCTTCCCGTATTTCTTTATTACATCTTCAGTATATAATTTCATAATAAAAATTATCTTTTTTACACCCTCCTATTCACCCAATTTAAAACTATCAATCAGCAAAGATAAGTAAATTTTTGAGAAATGAATTATCTTTGCATCTATAAATTACATTACTAAATTAAAAATATATGAATATTTTCTCTCAAAAAAACAAACTCATACATAATATTAAAAAGAAGAATGAGTATTATATCCACTCTCCATATATGTTTGATTTATACAATAGAATTATAAAAAAAAACAAAAGAAATCCAATAAAATTAATACATTTATTTCAAGAAGAATTTGGCAAAGAGAATATTATTATAATTTCTTCTTCCTATGATGAATTTCAAGCTTTACAAACAATTGTTAAAGATAGCTCAATAATAATTATTGAAAAACCATATAAAAGTAAAGATTCCTATAACGAATTTCTTAAAATAATTAGCGACCCAAGAAGAATTGTAAGTATTGACCTATTTAAAATAGGGATAATTTTTCAAAACTCTAAATTAAGCCCTCAAGAATATAGATTTTAAACTCTCAATATTTATGAGCAAATAGTACTAAAATTAACAGAAACAGTTTTACTGAATATTAATTTTTATTTTCTAACTACTTTTAGGTTATAAATTAAGCCCGAGTTTATTAAAAAAATCACCGACTTTTTCGATTTAATCACCGACTTTTTTCAAAAAAGTCCCGATTAATTTAAGCCTAACTATATTTTTCTTGAACTTTGACTTTTTACACTAACAAAGAGGAGTAAAATAGATTGTAAACAATGTTTAGTCAATCCGATTAATCAAAGTTCAAGAAAAAATTTATAGTTTAATTAAATCTTTGTTTTCATTTAGGAATTGATATTCCAAGAAACTAAAATTACTATCTTCCAATAATTTTATTTTAGTTTTATATTGCCTCTCCCATTTCTTATGCTTGGAAAATAGAAATCCTTTAGACAAAAAAGCATAAACAAATGGATGGATTATAAGAGTAAGATTTCTTTCGTTTTGCTCTTGAACTAAGTATTTTAAATCATTCTCTATCTCATCAACAATAATTATTGATGATTTAATTTTACCTGTTCCTTGGCATACTGGACATATTTCAGATAAATCAACATGAATTACTGGTCTAACTCTTTGACGAGTTATCTGCATTAAACAAAACTTACTTAATGGCAATATAGTATGACGAGCCTTATCCTTAGACATTAGCTCCTTCATTCTATCGTAAAGTATCTTTCTATTTGTTACAATATTTAAATCGATAAAATCTATAACAATTATTCCTCCAATATCTCTTAAACGCAATTGACGAACAATCTCTTCAGCAGCCTCCATATTAACCATTAATGCATTTTCTTCTTGGTCTTGGGAGGATTTACTTCTATGACCAGAATTTACATCAATTACGCACATTGCCTCAGTTTGTTCGATAACCAAATAAATACCAGAACGTATTGTCACAACTTTTCCAAATGAATTTCTTATTTGGTTAAGAACACCAAATTGTTCAAAGATTGGAGTTTGAAGTTTATAATTACGAACTAAATCTATCTTTTCTGAAGAAATAGTCTTAACGTATGCTTTTAATTCTTCATATACTTCATTATTATTTACATAAACATTTGAAAAATCATCACTTAATAAATCTCTCAAGATTGCATTAGACTTATCAATTTCTGAAACAAGTTTATGAGGAGGTAGAGCCTTCGGTAGTTTCTTGTGAATTGCATCCCATTTTGAAATTAAATTCTTAAGGTCAGCATCCAATTCAGCAACACTTTGCCCTTCGGCAACCGTTCTTATAATTACACCAAAATTATTTGGGAGTATACTTCTAATTAAACGTTTTAGTCTATTTTTTTCTTCAGTACTTTTAATTTTTGAAGAAATTGAAATTTTATTTGAAAAAGGAATAAGCACGAGATATCTTCCCGCAAATGAAATTTCAGCACTTAATCTAGGTCCTTTAGTTGATATTGGTTCCTTAGCTATTTGAACCAAAACAATTTGACCTTGCTTTAATACATTAGTTATCTTTCCACTTTTCTCTAAATTAGGCTCTAATTTCATCTTTTCAATCAATGCTGAGTTGGGATCTCCACTCTGAGCATTACGAGTAAACTTTTTAAGTGAATTGAAATTGAGACCTAAATCTAAATAATGTAAAAATGCATCCTTTTCATAGCCAACATCAACAAATGCGGCATTAAGGCCTGGCATAATCTTTTTTACTAAGCCTAAGTAAACATCACCAACAATATGACTGTTTTCATTCTTTTCCTGATGAAGTTCTACTAAATACTTATCTTCAAGCAAAGCTATTTCAACTCCTGAATCTTTTACATCTATTATTAAATCCTTATTCATATTTATAGGAGCCGTAAATTTATTTTAAAAAAATATTGCGAAATATTAAGATTGATAACACTTCGCAATATAGGTTATTTGTTTGATAATTATATCTCTATAATCCAAAAAATCTAATAAGAAATATCTATTTCTTATTCTTATGTCTATTCTTGCGCAAACGTTTTTTACGTTTGTGCGTTGACATCTTATGACGTTTTCTTTTCTTTCCGCTTGGCATTTTTTCTAAATATTAAATTATTTTACTTTTGTTTTGATACCGCTCATGAAAACTTTTGCAGGTTTAAATGATGGAATATTGTGTGCAGGAATAATTACTGTTGTATTTTTTGAAATGTTTCTTCCTGTCTTCTCTGCTCTTCGTTTAATGATAAAGCTACCAAAACCTCTTAAATATACATTGTTTCCTTTTCCAAGAGAATCTTTTACAACTTCCATAAAAGTTTCTACAGTTGCTTGGATGTTTACTTTTTCTAATCCTGTTCTTTGTGCAATTTCTGCAACGATTTCAGCTTTTGTCATGTCTTTTTTTTAATCTTATTTGTTAACAATTTCAATATTAATATCTAACTTAATTAAGTAGATTGAGTTTGCAAAGATATAAAATTATTTATTCACACAAAACAAATTTATTCATTTTCAACAACTTTAATTTTACAAATTTATTGCTTTTATTTTACAATCAACAAGTTAAATCATTCTTATGAATGTTAAAAAATCTTTTTAAGTTGGAATGAATTTTTTATTAGTAAATTATTCATTGTAAGGCGCAAAATTAAATTGATAAAGTAAATTCATCTATTGTTGAAAGTATTTTATATATTTGCAAATTATTAACAATATCTATTTAGAGAAACAAATATTAATTATTAATCAAAAAAACAAGTTATGGCTGGAGTAAACAAAGTTATTTTAATTGGAAATTTAGGAAAAGATCCTGATATTATTGTTTTTGATGGAGTTAAGAAAGCTACATTTCCCTTGGCTACTACCGAGACTTATAAAAATAAAGATGGACAAAAAATAGAACAAACCGAATGGCATAATGTTGTTTGCTGGAGAGGATTGGCTGATGTTGCAGAAAAGTTTTTGAAAAAAGGCATGCAAGTTTTCATAGAAGGGAAACTTAGAAATCGCCAATGGGAAGATAAAGAAGGAAATAAAAAACATTCTGTTGAAATTGTTTCAGATAATTTTATGATTTTAACCAGAAATCAAAACTCTCAAACAGATCAGTTTCAAAATAACAATAATTCTATAACTGAACCTACACTAGCTAACATTATAAATGAATTCTCCGACACCGATACTCTTGGAGACTTACCTTTCTAATATTATTTATACACGATAGACACTATAAAAAGCTCCACTTATTTTGAAAAAGTGGAGCTTTTGTTTATAAATCTGATATATTTATTGTAATAGAAACCTTAGGGAACTGGGTCATATCCACTTCCTCCCCAAGGATGACAGTTCAAAATTCTTTTTAGAGCCAACCAACCTCCTTTAAATGGTCCATATTTTTTAATTGCTTCCAATCCATATTGAGAACAAGTTGGAGTATATCTACATGATGCAGGTAAATGGGGGGAAATCGCCATTTGATAGAAACGTATTATTCCAATAAAAATGTAATAAAATAGCTTACTAATAAAATTAATTATTGTTTTCAATTTTCTGTTTTAATTCGTGAATAATCCTTGTCAAAGACTTGTTTACAACAGAATTTATTTTATCAAATTTAACCATTTGTTGACTTACAAAAGAAAAAGAAAAAGAAATATCTATCTTATTCTCTATTGCAAAACTTTTAATTTCATGATTATTTAACCTATAAGCCTCTTTAATCAATCTTTTAATTCTGTTTCTATTAACAGAAAGCTTTTGATATTTCTTGGGAGAAACAATAACTAATTTAACTTGAGGAGATATACTTTCTTTTATCTTAAATTTTACACTTATTGGATAATGTAAAAATCCATCTTTACAAGCAAATAATTTAGCTATTTCTATTTTACTACAAAGTCTTTCGCTTTTTGCAAACTTATACATTTAGCCAAGATTTATTTTGACTTTGGCTTTTCTGTTTGAGTTTTGGCAGTTTTTTTTGTAGTAATTTTTAATGATGCTGGAGCTTTCTTTTCAGGTTTTTTATTAAATTCTTCTTCTATTTTTAATTTATGCTCCTCCAACTCATTTGTTGTAAATGAAAGATATCTGTCAATTGCCATAATCATCGATGGAGCCTCAATAGTTGGTGCAGGAATTAAAGTTCTAATTTTAGCTTCTTTAAGAGCAACTTGAGTAGTTGAACCAAAAGCAGCAACAACTACTTTTTCATAATCAGATGGTTTAAAACTTTGAATAAATGATTTTACTCCAATTGGACTAAACATTACCACTAAATCAAATTTCTTGATGTCAACTTCACTTAAGTTCTTAGGCACTGAACGATACATAACAGATTTTGTATATGTTATTTTAGCCTTTTCTAAAAGTTTAAAATTATCAGGAGTAGTTTCTTCAGAACAAGGATATAGGAAAGTCTCGTTCTTATGCTTTGTTATAACACTAATTAGTTCTGAAAACTGAAGTTTTCCATAAAATATTTTTCTTTTTCTGTATTGAATATAGTTTTGCAAGTAATTTGCAATACTTTCTGAAACACAGAAAAACTTCATTGATTCTGGAATAACTAAACGTAATTCTTTAGCTAATCTAAAGTAGTTGTCAACAGCTAACTTGCTAGTAACAATCACTGCAGAATGATCTAATATACTAACTTTTGAGTCCCTGTATTCTTTATTAGTAACACCAACGACATCAAAAAATTTATTAAATGTAAGATTAAGATTATGTTTATCTATTAATACTTTATATTGTGATTTGTCAATATCAGCTGGAGCTGGTTGAGAAATAAGAACATTTTTAATTATTTGCTTGCTCATAACTATTGGCTAAAAACTTAATTAATACGAAAATAGATATTTATATATTATTATTATTGGTAGAAATTCAACTGTGCAAAGATAAACAAATAAATAGAATTGAGAAGCTTTTGTATTCTTGAAAACTAAAACAAAGCCTCTTAATAATCTAAATAAGAATAATATACCAATTGCAATAATAATTACTATTAGCATTGAATATTGAAGATTATTTGGTAAAAAATAGAACAAAAAGGCAAAAGGGATTAAAACTAAACCATCAGTAATAAGAAAAAGGGTTTGGTTGAAATTGTATTTAGCACATAAAGTCTCTTGTCTAAATAATAATCCAAAGAAATAAATCAATACATATTTTATTAAATAAAAAATCAAAACAACTAAAACAATTAGAAAATATGTTCCGAAATGTGAATTAATAGGAGAATAACTTAAATAATTATAGTAACTCAATGGTGCATAAACCAACAAAGAAAATATAGGTGCAAAAAGAAAAATAGAGATTGAGAATACAGTAATATTAGAAAAAACTCCTTTTACAATAAGTTTGATCTTTGAATAAAAGGCTTTAATCAAAATACTATAAATTATAATTGAAATAAAAATTAATCCGAATATCCATCCATGTGTAGGATTAACATTCCTTTCAATTATTTTTATATCTTTACCTACATAATAGTTTTTGTGTTTGAATAAAGATTTCCTCTCAACCAAAACGGGAGTATAATCATTTAATATTTTAATATATTGCTTAAAACCAATAGTATTAGATTCACTTTTTAGCGAATCAGGAATAGCAAATAGAGGGTTTGCTATTTGATTACTCGAAATAGAATCAGATTTGTAGCTGACAGAATCCTGCATCACTTTTACTTAGAAATAATAATTTTCTTGGTAATATTACTATTATCTTTTACTATCGAAAGATAATAAACTCCATTTTTTAAACCTGAAGTATTTATTGTATTATCATTATTTTTGGGAATAAATACAAGTCTACCCAAAGAATCAAACAACTTAATTGTAGAATCTTTATCTAAATTAGATACAATCAAGAAATCTTGTGCAGGATTAGGATATACTATTATATTGTCTATATTATTACTCAAATTATTATTTGAAAGTACTATTCCATTTAATGGGAAGTCAACATTATCAATCCAAATAGCATCACTTCCTCCTGATTGAGAATAGTCTTTCTCATATTCCCATTTAAAATTATGTTCTCCTTGATTTACTGAAAAGGTATATCTTTTCCAAGGTATTTCTCCTGTAGTTTCTAAAACAATAATATTATCAATATAAAATCTTAAGACATCATAGTTTTGTTCAGTTGAAGTTCTCATATAAAATACAATACTATCATTTATAATTGATGTAAAATTAACACTTAAAGTTGTTTTACTATTATTTGAAATTGAACCTGATTTCAATGAATAGCTTCCTCTATAAGAATTATTAGGATTATTATCAATTACCCAAGGAATTGCTGATATATTCTCCCATGTAAAAGAATTCAAATTTCCTGTTTCGAAAGTTTCAATATTACCTATAATTGGAATTGAATCATAACGTTTTGCATTTCCATAAAGATTTGCAATGGCACCCAATCTAAACCCAATAATATCATTCTGCTGATTTTCAGGATTAAAATTAAGTCTGAACTCATATGAAGAGTATGCGTTTGGAGTCAATGGATTTAATAACAAACTATCATTAGAAACATAAGTAAGATTAGATGAAATATTGTTTATAAAAACATTTCCAGCATCTGAAATATTATTTCCTTTATTCTTAACATCAAATCTTATTATAACTTCATCTCCAACAAAAGAGCTATTAGCTGTATCAATTGTAATTGATAAATTTTCTACAACTATATTAGGGCATGAAGCTTTTGCAGAAAAAACTTTATTTGATAAATAGTTATTTTCTCCTTGAATTTTAACATTATATCCCAAAGAACTCTTATCTTCTACTCCATCAATAACCTTAACCTTAAACCTGTTTTGAATTTGTTGATTTGATAAAGCTCCAACATTACCAATATATTCGTTTGAATCTAAAAATATTAAATTATCTGAATTAAATATTGATAAATCAACACTATCAATTGAAACAATTCCTAAATTTGAGAGAGTAAAATTAACATAATACTCTTCATTATTATTTAAAAGTGTAACCTCCTGAGACTGATTATTGGTATATTTAATATCACTGATATTAATTAATGGATAGTTCGGAGTAGTTACTGCAATCGAATCAATAATTGGTTTAGAGAATTGATTAGTTATTACAACCTTTAAATAACCAGATTGATATGTTTGAGAAATAAAATTAATATATGCTAATCCATTTTCATCAGCTTGTGAAGCTCCAATCAACACTCCATTTTGAGAAAGTGCGACAAAAGCATAAGCATCGGTTTGAATTTGAGTATTTGAAGAACCAAGTGCTATAGTATCTGGAATATTATTAATAATTGTTCTAGGGAGTCCAACATAAGGCATAAGAGAAGGATCTCCCATAAGATGATAAATCTCCCAATAATAGTTTGATAAATCAGATCCATATTGTTCCACAGATAAATTACCTGCTTGCATAATTTGACCAGAAGTTATGTACCATTTATTAAATGGTTCATTATAATTATGGAAAAATCTATCATAAGCTCCTAAATTATTAGAATCATAAACTGGATTTAAATTAAGAGACTTACTTCCAACTGACCAATAAAAATCTTCATACCAATAAGTATAATTACTACCTCCAATTGCTCCTATACCTGCTCTATTGTTTGCTCTCAAAATAGCTTCTCCAAAACATTCATATTCATCAAACTTATTTGACAAACAACAATTATTTATAAACATAGGGAATTTTCCATAATTAGCCAATACATTAATACTTGATGTAGTAAGTGATGGACTTGACCAACCTGATTCATCACAATGTGCAGTATAATTTATATATGAAAACCCTTTTTGAGAAATACTATCCCTAATTTGTGTAGAATAATTTCCTGAAGCAGGATTATAATATATTAATGTATCAATAGAAGGATTATTTTGAAGGAATTGTTTTGCATAGTTAACCTGACCATTCCCACATGTTGGAGCTGGAGCTGATGTCTCCTTTCCTGCAACTAATAGAGTTTTCTTAAGAAATGCTGTATCTTGAAACAAAAATTGCTCATAAGTAATAACCTTATTTATAATGTTCTCCATTTGCTGAACAGTTTGAGCAGAAAACCTACCATAAAATATATCTGGTAAAAAATCACCTGTATATTCTGCATAGTATAAATCAGTAGGTGCAGGATCTTGTGGATTTGTAACAGCACTAAATGTTGGTATTTGTTGAACATCTCCGCAAATAAGAAGATAATCAGCTGCAGGAGATTCTTCTGTTGAACTATCCCATAGTGATTTAAGATAAGCTTTTATAGAAGAATTTGTTGTCCCTACTCCAACATCGCCTTTATAAACTTCTACAATTTCAATACCTTTTTCTCTTTTCCACTTAATAAAAGGTTGTAAAGTAGCTTCAAACATAGGATCTGAAACTACAATCATTTTCAAAGGACGATTTAAAGGAGAGTCTGAAACTGTTGAAGAAATATTTTTACTATTTAATAATTTAGACTTTAAGAATGATGATTGTTGATTATTATAAATTCTTTTAGCATTAATTGTTGCTTTTATATCTGCATTAACAAACTTAATAGTTACTTCAAAAGATCTAACAATTTCAATAACATTTTTTACTGGATTATATTTAATTGGAGATATAACCAAACGAGCCAATCGCATAGAAGACATAAATCCTAACTGTTCAACTCTAACCAAATCATTTCCAAGAAAAGCATTAGAAGAATATACTTTTTCATCAATAATAAATGGTTCAAAATCTTTACTTTTTGAAAGTGATTTTTGAGATGGAATTACTTTATAATTACCATATTTATCTAATGAAATTGATTCAGAAACAATATTCTTATATTCAATCTGAATTTCAGCTCCATAAGGAATTTCAATTAATCTATTATAAGTTGGAAGCTCAGGTGCTCCTACCTTTTGAGTTCTTCCAAAATCTTCTCCCATATAAAATTTCAAGAAGACTCCGTTATCTGTTTTTATTGTATCCAATCTCAAAAAATCAAATTTTTGAGAGAAAGATAAATCTTCCATTGATTCCTTTAATGAAGGAATGGAATTTAATATATTATTATACCCAATTATATTCTGGGCTTTTAATGTTAAATTTGTAGCAAATAACAAAAAAATTGAAGTAACAAAAAAAATCTTTTTCATAGAAAACAACTTAGATTAAGCGTACAAAGGTACAATCATTTTTTAATATCTTAGACATCAATACTCATAAAAAATTACTAATCAGCTCGAACAATAATAAAAAGTTATAGTTCCTGTATATATTTTATTTTCGTCAATTATAATCTTCGAAAAACAAGAAATAATTTATTTAAATTAAAGAGATAATTTATTTAAATCAAGAATAAATTTTGCATAGTGGCAGGATGTTGATTACATGGCAGTAGGATGCAAAACTTAATCCTTATCTTTATAAATTAATATAAGGGTTTGATAAACTTATTTCTTTTGAAAAGAAATTTCAAAAGAAATTTTCAAAAAATAAATCAAAATAAATTATGTAAAAAATCAAATAAAGATTTCAATTAATCAGTTAATGTTATGTGAACTATTTAATAGACTAACAATCTAATAGATAATATGTATTTTTTAACAAAAGAAGATTTTTCTTTCCAATTTTTCCAAAATGTATTATCTTTGCAGATTATATTTATTATAAAGATATGTTTTCAAATTCAGAAAAATTCGTTGGTGAAGGACTAACCTATGATGATGTCCTTTTAGTGCCTGCTTATTCAGACATTATACCAAGAGATGTAAAAGTAAATTCTCTTTTCTCTCGAAATATTCCAATTAATATACCTCTTGTTTCTGCAGCAATGGATACCGTTACTGAAGCAAAGATGGCTATTGCAATGGCTCAAGAAGGAGGAATTGGTGTTTTACACAAAAACATGACAATTGAAAAACAAGCTGCAGAAGTTCTAAAAGTTAAAAGAGCTGAAAATGGAATGATTATCAATCCAATTACAATAGATAAAAATGCTATTGTTAAAGATGTTTTGGCTTTAATGAAAGAATATGGCATTGGAGGTATTCCTGTAGTTGACAAACAAAATAAGTTAATAGGAATAGTAACTAACAGAGATTTAAGATTTGAAAGAGATCTTAATAGACCTATAGTTGAAGTAATGACAAGTAAAGTTATTTCTGCTCCAGAAAACACTGATTTTGAAATGGCAGCAGATATTCTTCAACAACACAGAATTGAAAAACTTCCTGTAGTAAATTCAAATGGAGAATTAGTTGGATTAATAACATATAGAGATATTATCAAACTTAAAGAACGTCCAAATGCTTGCAAGGATAAAATGGGACGTTTGAGAGTTGCAGCAGGAATTGGAATAACAGCTAATATGTATGAAAGAATTGATGCTGTTATTGGAGCAGGGGTTGATGCAATAGTTATTGATACAGCTCATGGTCATAGTAAAAACGTAATTGAAGTTGTAAAACAAGTCAGAAAAAAATATAAACATGTAGATATAGTTGTTGGTAACATTGCAACTGCTGAAGCCGCACTTGAACTTGCAAAAGCAGGTGCTGATGCAGTAAAGGTTGGAATTGGGCCAGGAAGTATTTGTACAACAAGAATAATAGCAGGAATTGGAGTTCCTCAATTAAGTGCAATTTACGATGTTGCACAAGCATTAAAAGGAAAGAATATTCCAATTATTGCCGATGGAGGAATTCGTTATTCTGGAGATATTGTTAAAGCTTTAGCAGCTGGAGCAAGTTCAATTATGGCAGGTTCTTTACTTGCTGGAGTTGAAGAATCTCCTGGAGATACAATTATTTTTGAAGGAAGAAAATATAAATCATATAGAGGAATGGGTTCTTTGGAAGCTATGCAACAAGGCTCAAAAGATCGCTATTTCCAAGATATGGAAGATGATATAAGCAAATTAGTACCAGAAGGAATTGTTGGAAGAGTTCCATATAAAGGAACTGTTTCTGAAGTAATTCATCAACTAACTGGAGGATTGAAAGCAGGAATGGGCTACACAGGTTCTAAAAACATTCCAGATCTTCAAAATGCTAAATTTATTAAAATAACCTCTGCAGGATATGCAGAAAGTCATCCACACGATATAACAATAACAAGAGAAGCACCTAATTATTCAAGATAAAAATTAAACTTCTATGAAAAAATTAATTGGTTTATTATTATTTAGTTTCATTGCTTCAATAACTTATGCTCAAACAGACAATGATATAGTTATTGAAGTTGCAGGAGAAAAAATATCAAAGAAAGAATTTGTTGATATGTATCAACGAAACAACCCCAATCCTGATAAGAAAATAATCAAAAAAGATCTAAATGAATATCTTGACTTATTCATTAACTTTAAATTGAAATTAGCAGAGGCGAGAAAATTGGGATTAGATACTCTTCCTGAATATAAAAATGAAGTTAATTCATATAGAAAACAATTAGTTGAACCATACCTAAATGACAAAACAGTCACTGAAAGCTTGGTACAAGAAGCTTATGACCGCTCAAAAGAAATTGTTAGAGCATCTCATATACTTATTTTAATTCCAGCCAATGGAACTCCAAAAGATACTTTGGATGCTTATAATAAAGCTCTAAATATTAGAAACAGAATTTTAAAAGGAGAAGACTTTGGAGAATTGGCACTAACATACTCTGACGACCCTTCTGCAAAAGACCAAACAAGACCAGAATCAACAAATGTTGTAAAAGGAAATAGAGGAGATTTGGGATATTTCTCAGCTTTTAACATGATTTATCCATTTGAAACTGCATGTTACAATTTAAAAATAAATGAATTGTCAATGCCTGTACGTTCTCAAAGAGGCTACCATATAATTAAACTAACTGATAGAAAACCTGCTCCATTTTCAACATGCACAATTGCTCATATTTGGGTAAATTTTGATAATCATGGAAGCAAAGAAGAATCAAAAAGATTAATTGAAAACGCTTATACAGACCTTCAAAATAATATTTCTTTTGACTCAGTTGCTTCTAAATATTCTGATGACAGATATTCTTCAAAAAAACAAGGAATTTTAGCATCTCAAAGAGTTATTAATATGCCTGTTGAATATACAGAAATGATTATGCAAACTCCAGTTAATTCCTACACTAAACCTTTTGAAACAAGATATGGTTGGCATATAATTAAGCCTATACAATTAAATCCTATTGAAAGTTTAGAAGCTCAAAGACCAACAATTGAGCAAAGAATTTCTAAAGATGTTAGAAGTTACAGAACGATTGAAGAGTTTATTAAGAAAAGCAAGGTAGAATATAATTTTAATGAAGATTTATCTAAATTGGATGCAGTAATTAAAATTATTACTGATTCTGTATTTGTTAAAAATTGGCAAGTTCCAGAAAGTTTTGAAGGCAAAGAAACCATTTTTACAATTGGAGATTTAACTTTCACTCAAAAAGATCTTGCAAAAGGAATAGAAAAAATTCAACAAAATCAAACTCCAGAATATATCCCTACATATGTAAATAATATCTACAGAAAGATTGCGGATGAAAAAGTTTTAAATTTTGCAGATATGAAACTTGAAACCAAACATCCTGACTTAAAAGTAACAATTGATGAGTTTAGAGATGGAATATTAATTTTTTCTATAACTGATAAGTTTGTTTGGAACAAGTCAATAAATGATAGCGTTGGTTTAAGCAATTTCTTCGACAAAAATCGAAATAATTATATGTGGAAAGACAGAGCAGATGCAACTGTATTTAATTTCTACAAAGACATTGATTTGAAAAAAGCAAAAAAAGTTATTCAAAAAGGAATAAAGAAGAAAAAGACTAATGAAGAAATAATTGAAATGCTTGCAAAGAAATTTAAAATCAAAGAAAAGACAATTGAGTATTTTGATTTCAAATGGGGCAAGTATGAAAGAGGAGAAAATAAGATTGTTGATATGACAAATTGGATATTAGGAATAAGTGAACCTATTCAAATTGAAAAAAGAAATCATATAGTAATTGTTCATCAACAATTAACTCCAACAAATAAAACCTTATCAGAAGCAAAAGGTATTGTAACTTCAGACTATCAAGAGTATTTAGAAGCCGAATGGATAAAATATTTAAGAGCAAATTATACATTTAGTGTTAATCACAACGTTCTAAATTCCATAACCAACTAAAAATTATTAAATGAAAAAAATCATCTTAATCAGTCTAATCTGTTTAACTAACATATCTGTTTTTTCACAAACAAACGTATTAGACAAAGTAATTGCTGTTGTGGGTAAGAATATGATTAAACACTCCGAGCTTGAAACTTCTTTTTTACAACAAAAGCAACGTTATGGAATAGTTGATGATGCCTATGCTGAAAAATGTGATATTTTAGAAGGCCTTTTAATCAATAAGCTTATGCTTCATCAAGCACAAATAGATTCTGTAAATGTTACCCAAGAACAAGTAAATAGGGAAATGGATAATAGAATCAATTACATGATTCGTCAAGCAGGCTCAAGAGAAGTTTTGGAGAAACAAATGAACAAATCTGTTAATGAGATTAAAGAATATTATCAGGAGCTAATAAAAGAGAATATTTTAATAAATGAAATAAGTGGCAAATTAACTGTCGATGTTAAAGTTACTCCAAATGAAGTAACTAATTATTATAATAATATTCCAGTAGATAGTCTTCCTATTGTTCAACAAGAATACGAATTTTCGCAAATTGTTATTCTTCCAAAAATATCTGAAGAAGAAAAACAACTTATTAAAGAAAGACTAAATGGATATAGAGAAAGAATATTAAAAGGAGATAAATTCTCTACAATAGCAACTCTATATTCTGAAGATCCTGCATCTGCAAAAAAAGGTGGAGAAATAGGATTTTTCTCAAGAGGCAGTATGGTTGGAGAGTTTGAATCTGTAGCTTTTTCATTAAGAGAAGGAGAAGTTTCCCCTGTTTTTGAAACAAAATATGGATTTCATATTATTCAAATGATTGAAAGAAGAGGAGATCTAATTAATTGTCGTCATATTCTACTTCAACCAAAAGTTTCAAATATTGAACTATACAGAACTAAAGTTACTTTGGATAGCATAAACAATTTAATTAAAGAAAATAAGATTAGCTTTGAGGATGCAATTAAGCAATACTCAGAAGATGCATCCAGACTAACAGGAGGAGCAATTATTAATCCTTATAGTGCAAGCGCACGTTTTTCAAAAGAAAACATTAACGAAATAATGGAAAACCTTGATAAAATTGATTTCGAAAAGTATAATCAAGGAGATATTATTGGACCAAATCTTTTCAAAACTGAATTAGGTTCAGCATACAGACTAATAAAGGTTACAACAAAAATTCCTCAACATAAGATAAATTTAAAAGACGACTACGACAAAATATATAATTCTGTCTTAGAGTCAGCAAAAACAAAAGCTATTTTGGATTGGGCAAATAGGAGAATCCCTAAAACCTATATCAGAATTGATGATGAATACAAAGGTTGTGAATTTAAAATGAACTGGATAAAAAAATAATTAAACTATGGAACTTGTGTCAAATGAACAATTGTCAGATGTAAAGCAATTAGATATTCTAACGCAAAAAACAAAACTCTTAAAACAAGAGATTGGCAAAATAATCATAGGACAAGAAGATATAGTAGAACAAGTTTTAATTTCAATCTTTTCAAAAGGACACTGCCTATTGGTTGGAGTTCCTGGACTGGCAAAAACTTTATTAGTAAACACAATTGCACAAGCCTTAGGACTAACCTACAACAGAATTCAATTCACTCCCGATTTGATGCCATCCGACATAACTGGCAATGAAGTGTTGGATGAAAACAGGAAATTCAAGTTTATTAAAGGACCAATATTTGCAAATATTATTTTGGCTGATGAAATAAATAGAACTCCTCCCAAAACTCAAGCAGCGCTTTTGGAAGCCATGCAAGAAAAGTCTGTAACCATATCTGGAGTAACTAATAAATTGGAAGAACCATTCTTTGTTCTTGCAACACAAAACCCGATTGAACAGGAAGGTACATATCCTCTACCAGAAGCTCAACTCGACAGATTTATGTTTATGCTTTGGTTAGACTATCCAAGTTTTGAAGAAGAAGTAAATATACTTAAAAGCACCACTACAGGTAAGATAACTAAAGTAAACTCAATATTTTCAAAAGAAGAGATTCTAACAATGCAAGATTTGATTAGAAAATTACCTGTTGCAGATAATGTTTACGAGTATGCTGTTAAACTGGTTGAGAAAACAAGAGTTTCAACTTCCAAAGCACATCCAATAGCTCAAAAATATCTTTCATGGGGTGCAGGACCAAGAGCCTCACAAAATTTAATTTTAGGTGCAAAATGCTATGCAGCTCTAAAAGGCAAATATTCTCCTGACATAGAAGACGTAAAGGCAGTAGCCGTTTCAGTATTACGTCATCGTATTGTTCAAAACTATTCCGCACAAGCCGAAGGCTACACAACTGAGAAAATTATTATTGACCTAATAAATTCATAAGTTATGAAAAAACTAATTCTTTCTTTAGTTTTAATGATGTTTGCTATGAGTCTTATGGCTCAGCCCAAACCAAATGTTGCAAATACTCAAACAAGAGAAAAAGCAACAATGTCTTGCTCTAAAATAATCATCCCTAACATGCCTCGTCAAAGGACACAACGTGGTGTTGCTCCTCAAAAACAATATCCAGATAAGTTTGAAGCATTTATTTGTTTTGAACAAGGACAACATACCTACACTAAAGACGGATTGGATATTTTGGATAGCGTTTATAAATTAGCTTTCGACCAGGAAAATGGCAAATTCTACAAAATAACAATAATAGGTTATGACGACAGTCAAGCCATATCTGAACAAAATTCTACTATAGCAAGAGATAGAGCAATAAGAGTTTTTGACTACTTTGCTTCCAGAGAAGGAACAGAATACATTGTGCGAAGAACACCAAGCAAATATTACCATTCATGCGAAGGAGAAACAGAATGCGTTATTAAATATAAGATGCCTTTCGATTTCAAATGGATAAATCTTATTGGTAAACCCCAAACAGAAAAAACAATAAACGGAATCGATCTAACAAGTAAAGCATATATTCTTGTTGAAAATAATCCTGAAGAAGCCTTAGGCAAATTCAACGATTACTACTTCCCAATGCAAGACACTACTTTAGTAACTAATAACATTTCAATGCTAAAAATGCCAAAAGGAGCATTAGGCAGTTTAACTCACACTAAAGACACAATTGATGCTCAAATGGATCTTAGTTTTGAAGACTATCTTTCTTTTGAAGAAATTACAAATAACTATTCATTAGTTCCACATAAAAGACAATTTATTCTTAAGGCTGGTTATTTTGTAGTTAAATCTAACCGTCAACCAAACTATGAATCTTGTAAACTAAAAGAAAATTACAAGCCAGAAATAACTATACGTCTTCCATTGGAAATGCAACAAAACGAAGCAAGACTTAAATTCTTTGCAAGAACATATAATCCAAACGGAACTTGGGAATACAAAGCTGTTCCAACAACTAAAGACAAGGATAAAGAAACAAAACTTGAAGCAATTATTGGAAACTTCACTGCTTTCCAATTAGATACTATTTATGTAGGGAAAAAAGTAACTGAAGATGAAATGTCCAATTACTTTTATCCCGCAAAAGAAGGTGAGCCAGGAGCTTTTAGAGCTTTAGGTGGTTGGTTAAAACCTTACAAATTAGATAAACGAGGCACAATCATTATGAAAAAAGACATGGAGATTATGCTTCGAAAACCTAAAGAATAAATTCTTCAATATCTTTTTCTAATTCTTCAGGTGTTACAGATGATTCAAAACGTTTGATTTTGCTTCCATCTTTTGACACTAAGAACTTAGTGAAATTCCATTTGATTTCGTTTCCTCCTAAAAATTCAGGAGAATTTTCTTTCAATATGCTTGATAATTTTTCTCCAATCTCTTTATTAGGAAAACCTTTAAAAGGTGCTTGAGCTTTCAAATATTTATATATCTCTGGAGCATTCTCTCCATTAACATCAATCTTTGAAAACATTTGAAAATTAACTCCAAAATTTATACTGCAAAACTCTGCAATTTCTCCATCAATTGCTGGCTCTTGAGCAAGGAATTGATTGCAAGGAAATCCCAAAACAACTAAACCTTTGTCAGCATATTTCTTGTTCAACTCTTCTAATCCTTCATACTGACCAGTAAACCCACATTTACTTGCAGTGTTTACAATCAAAAGAACTTTATTTTCATATTGGGCAAAGTCAATCACTTGACCATTAATTGCCTTCATCTTAAATTGGTGTATCTTTCCCATAATTATTTTCTTTATTAAATTATTCCTACTATTAATTATTTATAAGGTAATAACATCAAAACATATTTTTTTATTGTTGAACGCAAAAAAAAATTGATTTAAGACCTAAACAAATAAGATATAAATATATGAACTATTTATGTTTATATAATATTCTTTATCTTATGCATCCTAAAATTAGGAATAAAGAATAAAATTGCAAATGGGTAAATAATTATTGAAGAAATAGAATCTCCTATTCAAAATAATTTTGTATATTTGCAAAAGTAAACCATTCATTAGGTTTATTTAGGACTATTTATTCTAAAGTCAATTTCTAAAAATTAGACTCCAATCCCCAAAATATATTTAAAAAAAAGATGCACATCTTTTATAGTGAAAGATGCACATCTTTTGGTATGAAAGACGTGCATCTTTGGGGTAAAAAGTCCTTGATTAAAAAGTTTTTTATAAGGACTTAGCAAATTTATTCGCCGATTAGAGAGAATTATTCACCGTTTAAATTTAGTTATATCAAGGTTTTTTTCTTTCTTAGTTTTATTTTAGAGAAACAAAATTCTACTTTTCGCAAAAGACTCTAAGGAGTTTAAAGACATTAAGGACATTAAGGACATTAAAGTCTTTAAACTCCTTAAGCTCTTTAACAATTAATAAGATTTCTTGCTATGGCAAGCGGTAAACCGATAAATAATCCGTAAGAGAAGGGATTGATTGTCAAGAAATATACTTATATGACTATCTTCAACAGAAATTAAATTACATTCATAATAACCCTGTAAAAGAAGAATTTGTATATTTGCCAGAAGAATATAAATATAGTTCAGCAATAGATTATGCAGGAGGGAAAGGGATATTGGATGTTGAAGTGATAAAATAAAATGTATGAATAAGTATCGGATTATAAATCCTAATAATAATATAGTGCGGGAGTACAAATCCCGCACGACGGATATGAAAAGCAATATAATTTTTATATTATTGATAATAATAAATCACCCAGTTTTATTATCACAAAGTGATAATCTATATCTTGATGATATCAATAGCAAAGTATTTACTACTATTAATGATGAATGTCAATTTTGTAGATTGGAATTTTTTAATGATAGCTTGTTCTGTTATACATTATATAACGCATATAATGATTCTAGTCTTAGTATTACTGATGAAGAAACTGTACATTCTAGATCTTACGAGACAATTGGTAAATGGACTAATAATAACGATACAATAATATTAAATACTATTTATCCAAGTGATAGTTCGATGTTGCAGATATTAACTGGTTATCTGATGTTTGAAAATAGAAAGTTTATTTATAATAATCAAAGTTTAATAGATTTAATGACATTAGATTTATTGCATATAGATTATTCGGGAAAACTATTGGGAGAAAAGATTATGAATTTATTATTTGAGGCTTATCCTTAGAGGGGGGTAGTGTATAAGATTTGGAGTTGATGATGTAAGTATTTGAAAAGCATTGATTATTAAAATTGATTTAACTAAAAGGCAGAATAATTGAAGTGCACCCCAAAAGTTAGACTAAAAACTTTTGGGGGCACTTCAAATTTATGAGACAGCCTCAATACTATTATTTGCTAAATAGATTTAAGCCTAAATATATTGTACGTGGTTGCATTGGACCGTAAATATAGCCTGCATCTCGGTTAATTCCCTTGTCAAAATCATTTTGATAGGAATCAAGAATATTTTTCATCCCAACGCTTAATTTAATTCCTGTTGACTTGGACAAAGAAAAACTATATGCTAAAGAAACATTTAAATCAAAAAAGCTTGGAGTAGTTTCAATTCTGTCATTCTCAATATAACCAGCAAAATGGGGAACCTTCATCTTTCCAGTGTAAGTTCCAGTAAGGGAAATTTCCAAAGGCTTAATTGGAGAAATGCTAAAAGTTGTGTAACCATAGTTGTTTGGTGTTCTTAACATTTGGTCTGTTCCCTCAACTTGATTATCTTTTGACCAAAATTGAATTTCTTTATACTTACTGCTTTGAAGAGTATAACCAAGAGTTATACTATATAAGTCTTTATAGATTAACTTTCCTGTAAGACTTATTCCCTTTACAACAGCTCCACTTGCATTATATCTTTCTTGAACCATAATATTATTAACAGTGTCAGACTCTATAACTTTTAAAGCAAAAACATCATCCAAATCAGTATAGAAGCTTTCAAAAAGAAGATTTGTTTGATAATTATCTCCTAACTGTAAATAGTAGTCTAAAGAAAAACTAAGGCTATTTGAATATTCTGGCTTTAAGTTTTCTGCCAAAAAAGTTCTTAGAGACAATCCTCCAACCTGAGTTAGATGAAAATCCTCTTCATAAGCTTGTGGTGCTCTGTAACCTGAAGCATAAGAAATACGCATTTGTAAATTATCTGTTGGTTTGTATAATGCGTTAAGGCGAGGACTGAATATTGGATTTTTTATTAAATTATGCTTATCTAACCTTCCTCCTAACAGGAAGTTAATTGTTTTTGAACTCCATTCAATTTGACCAAAACCGCCATAAACATTAGTATTCTGATTGGTTAGTATATTATGTCCCTTTACCTCATCATGCAGCTCATTTGTACTATATTCCACTCCATAAACCAATGTGGCAGGGAGGAAAATAAGTTTATTAATTTTATTTGAGCCTTGAGCCCCTACAAGCAAAGTAAAGTCTTTGCTCTTACCATAAGCATTTGGGTCTTGATTTGAGCCATAATAGGAATCTCTGTCAATATATTGTCCTGAAGCATAAACGGAATAATGATTTTTAGCATCCAAACTTATGTAATCATAACTTAAACCTCCCGAATGAATCTTATGATCGGTCATTTCGCAAATATTACTCAGGTGAGGTTGAAATTCAAACATATCCCCTCCTCTTCTTGTTTCTTTGGTAGTGTGGTATTCTAAGGTTATTTTGTTTTTGTTATCGATTTTAAAGAAACTTTTTGTCCCAAAGGAGAACGCATCTAATTTGCCTATTTCAGAAAATCCATCATTATCATAATCAAAAGGATTTCTTTTCCTGAAGGTTTGATAAAAAGAAGCTCCAGCCTTGCCGTCCTTACTTATAACTACTGCATTTGAATTAAAATTTTGAGCATAAGTTTTCATCCCTATTGAGCTAAGGTCAGTGGAAATGGAATATGAAGGATTTACTGGTTCTTTTGTTATTATATTTATTGTTCCAGCAATTGCATTTGAGCCAAAAAGAGCTGAAGCCCCTCCTTTCACAACCTCAATCCTGTCAATCATATTAACTGGAATTTGCTCCAAACCATAAACACCACCCAAAGATGACATTATGGCTCTTGAATCAATTAGAATTTGTGAGTATGGCCCTTCCATCCCATTAATTCTCACTTGAGGGAATCCACAGTTTTGACAATTATACTCAACTCTAACTCCACTTTGAAAAGGAAGAGCTTGAGATACATCTTGTGCATTGGATTGCTGGAAGGTTTTATTAGATAGTACATTTACAATTATTGGAGCTTCTTTTCGAGATGTTTCTACCCTATTGGCAGATACAACAATTTCGTCTATTAGTTTTTTAGCCTCTTGCATTTCAATATGAACATGCTCGGTATTTTCTTTTAAAACTAAAACTTCTTTTTCTACTTTCTGATAACCAACACATGTAAAGACTAAAACATACTTTCCTGGTTTTAGTCCTCTCATAATAAAGTTACCATTTATATCACTTACTGTTCCAATGGAGGTTCCTTTAATTCCAATTGATACATATTCTACTGGAGTTTTTATTTTCGCATCAAAAATATGCCCTTCTATGTTTGCTTTATCGTCATCTTTTTTAATTGTGGGAGATGCATAGACCATTATGCTTGCAAATAATATTGCAAAAAATATAACTTGTTTCATTTGATTTCTTATTTGTTTTATTTTATTAACCTATCAAATCCAACTATTATTAAGAAGGATTTGTGTTTAAGAATTATCTAAAAAGAAAAGACACTATTATACAACCATTCTATCCTATTGATTAGAATAGAGTAATTTCAAAATAAGTAAACAGTTAATTTTCTAATTAGAATTATGTCAAAATAATAAGTCTTATTTGACATTAAATAAAACTAAGAAACTGGGGGAGCCCTTAAACAGGGATTATAAAGATTGGACTTTAAAGGAATAAGTATTTCTCTTTCAACAACAATCTTTATTGGCTTTTGAGCAATAATTCTTAGAGAAATTGCAATAAAGACAATGAAATAAAGAGAAATATTGAAATCGTGGATTAGATTAATCTCAGATGTTTTGTGTGTATGGGTTGTTTTGTGATTAGCAAAGGGAAGTGTATCCTTAGAAAAGTGGGAGTGCACTATTGTTACTCCATCAACAATATGGGTATGTGGTTGCAAGTTAGCACCTGCATAGAAAAAGATGTAAAGTATTAAAAGAAATATACCTATTAGTTGCTTTCCTTTTGCCATAAATTAAAAAATATGGGAAGGAAGAGAATGTATTCTCATCTTTCCCATATAAATATTTATTTAGTTATTATTCACTTTATTATATTATTATTACTTCTTTTCAACTGGAACTTTAATAACATCTCCATGGTCTTTAACTATTGTTTCATACCATTTCTTTTGATATTGTGGTTGGTTAGGAAACTCATTTTGTCCTTGACGATACTTGCTTTCAGTAAATTTACCGTCTTTTTCTTTTTTAACGTTTCCATCCATATACTTAACAATTAGATATTGATTAAGTTTCTTCCAAGTTCTAAATGTTTTATCTACTCTTTCTACAGTGAATTTAGTAATATCATTTCTCATTTCTTCAGAAGAAAGTCCTTTAATCTTACTGTCTAATTCTTCAACATCTTTAATAAACTGATTTTCCAATTCAGCTTGTTTTGCTCTAACATCAACAATCATATCAGAATATCTTGAATATGTAAAGTTAGAAACTTGATTGAAAAGCCAGAATAAAGAAGTTTCTGAATATGTTACCATATTTCCATTTCCTTGTCTAACATTTTCAGGAACTCTTGAAATATTTGTATATATTGGCATGTAAACAGTAGAATATGTATCATCAACACCAAACCATAGTATTCCTTTTGCTCCTTCTGGCATCCAGCTTCTTGCTTGTGCAACAATTGAAAATCCTGTTTGTTGAGTTGAAGTTGCTCTTTCGTGTACATATTGTTGTCCATTTAGTTCAAATCCCATTGGTCTCCAACGGTAAGGGCAGTTGAATGGTCCTCCTCCAATATCTTGAGTCATATCCATAGGGGTTCCTTCATAATGATCTCTCATTAGTTCCATAACATCTTTTACAGATAATTTGTTTTCTGGTTTAATCCATAAAGGCATACGATGTGTTAAATTATAACCCATTGCATAATCTTCATATTCTTTCATTGATTTATTGCAACGTAAGAATGCTGCATAAACTCTTGCTTCGCATCCTCTTGCTCCACTAAAATCTAATGGTGCATAAGTGTCAGAGAAAGAAAAATCTTTATCAAGTCCATTGAAATATCCTTTGTTTCGAGCAAATTCAATAACATCAGCAGCATAAACTACTTCAACTTCTGGACGGAATATTTCTTTTAGATTTTTTGAAGAAATAGATTTATAGCTCTTTTTTACTTCTTGAGGGAAAGTTGTTATACGAGCATGGTTTGCATGACCACAAATATATCCATCAGGAACTCTCATTGCAACCCAAACACCTCCTTTTCTCAATTTCTTATTAATAACTGGGTTTCCTTTTTTATCTTTTACAATTTCTCCTTTATCATTTGTCTTAACTTCTGGATTATTTCCTTTTCCTATAAGTTCCATAATCCAAACTTCTTCTGGATCAGCAATAGAAAAAGATTCTCCTGAAGAGAAATATCCGTATGTATCCATTAACTCAGCAATTTGTTTGATGGCTTCTCTTGCAGTTTTAGCTCTTTGAAGAGTTAAATAAATTAGAGTACCATAATCAATTCCACCAGTTGAATCTTCAAGTTCTGGTCTTCCTCCATATGTTGTTTCAGTTATTGATAATCCCCATTGGTTAGCATTTCCAACAGTTGTGTAGGTTTGAGCTACTTGAGGAATTTTAATAAGTTTTTTACCTGAATCCCAATCAACAATTTGAATCATTGTTCCTGCAGGATAGTTTGCTGCAGCATTATAGTATAGTTCTCCATAAAGTGTATGTGAATCTGCTGCATAAGTAATCATTGTTGAACCATCTTTTGAAGCACCTTTAGTTACAAGAAAGCTTGTGCATGCAAAAGATGAAACTGATGACGCTACTAAAACAGTAGCTAACATCGCCTTGAATAAGTTTTTAACTCTCTTCATCTTTGTTTTTAGGTTTTTATTTAATTGAATTTTTTCATTTAGAATTGGCAAAAATAAGTAAAATAACTGTAACCTCCAAACCTTTCACTATTTACATAAATAACCTAAGGATAAATAAAAATATCCTTGACTTATTTCAAAATAAACTTAACTTATTTGGATTTATCCTTGACTTATTTTTGGGAAAGTCTGGTTTTTTTATTTGAACATTAACTTTCTTTTGTCTTGATACAAAAGAAGCAAAAAATCAAGACTGTTCACAAATAAACTAAAAATTAAAGCCTTGAACTAAAAGTTTATAAACTCTCCTGCGGCTCAAACAAAATAAACTTTTTTAACGTTCAATGCTCCAATTTTCTTCACGCTTATTTGTAAAAGGTCATTGGTTTCTAAGAGTGGTTTTTAATAGTTAATGGTAATTTGTTATTTTTAAATTAGTTCAATTAAAATATTATTTCTAACTTTGGGGTTGAAAAATATATATTCTTTAAAAATAAAAATGAGAAGTACAATTATAATATTAGTCTTACAATTATTAGTAGGGAGTTTAACTGCTCAAGAAAGAGAAAAAGACTCCCTGCAACTACAAGGAGAAATAGGTATCTTTAAAAAATATAGAAGAGATATGGATATTGGAGACTACAAAATGGATAGTAATTTCATTAATACTATCACAAAGTATAGGAGTCGTCGTGGATTTCCTGATGTTGATTATTTAATAGTTGTAAAAATCAATTATGATGGAATAACAAATGATTTTGTTGTATGGAATAAATATTTTGCAAGATTTTATGTTGATTATTTTCAAGTTGATTTCAAAAAATATGAAGAACAAATAAGAGATATAATTACAAATAATAAAACTCTTTACTTGTTATCATACAAAGTTAAAGCAACTAATAAAGAACTCCCTTTGCCTTATCTTATTGGTGATGAAATAGGATACAGAGATAGTGTATTTGTAGAATTATCAAAAAACAAGGAAGCATTCTTAAATTACTACTTTGATGAAAATAAAATAATTAGAAGTGAACTTGAAGATAATTTTCAAAACTTAGATGATACAACAATCCATATTCAAAATAGATTATGGCTATATGCCGCAATTGTTAATCAACTATTTCAATGGGGAATACCCGTTAACTCATGTGGAACTTTTGAATGTATGGGTTATGGATATTTGAATGAAAATTAGAAGTAGTGTAATAAATTGCTTATGAAAAGGATAATAATATTTTTAGTATTAATATTTTGTTGTTTATTTTATGCAAAAGCACAGAGTGACTCAACAATAAATAATAAAAAAGCTAAAATTGACACTAATTTTATTTACAAGATAACTGAACATCCAAGTTTAGGTAGATGGTATGTCTTCCCAGTAACATTAGATCGTAATGGGAAGAAAATTAAAGTAATAGTTGATAATGGATATTTCTACAGGTGTTTAGAAAAGAAATTTGGATTTACACAAGATGAATATAAAGCATATATTAGAGATGTTTTGATAAATGAAAAAACTGTACCATTTTGTTTAGAAGAACGAATTTATTGCAAGTTATCAAAGATACTTATGGAAGAAATAGAATATTATAACAATACTTACATAAATGAATATAGAAATGATATGGATAAATTCTTAAAATGGGCTTTTGATGAAAATAGTATTTTGACAAAAGAAAAATTTACAGGTATGATAGTTGAAATATTATTCGAAAATAATATAGCTATTAAACCATCTTGCGAAGCTCCTTATTATGTTTATTATAAAAGTGATGAAATTCCTTGGTAGTTTATTTACTTTTTAAATAAGAACAACCCAAACGACATTTTACAAATAAGAATGAAGAAAATTGGAGTTTCGAACGTTAAGAAAGTTTATATGTTTGAGCGAAGCGAGTTTATAAACTTTTAGTTCAAAACTTCAATTTTTAGCTTATTTGTGAATTGTCTTGATTTTTGTTACTTTTTTATCAAGAAAAAAGTAAGTATAAAATAAAACAAAGAAAGAATAAATTAAAACAAAGAAAGAATTTACTGAAACAAGGTCTAATTTTTACCTTATTTTACAATTGTTCCAATATGTTCGCCCATTACAACCTTAAGAAGGTTGCCTTTTTGGTTCATATCAAAAACATAGATTGGAAGATTATTTTCTTGACAAAGTGCAAAGGCAGTCAAGTCCATAATTTTTAACTGTTTCATTAAAGCTTCTTGGAAACTTAGCTCTGAATATTTTGTTGCTGTAGGGTCTTTTTCCGGATCAGCGGTATAAACTCCATCAACTCTTGTTCCTTTTAAAATAACATCAGCTTCAATTTCAATTGCCCTTAAGGCTGAAGCTGTGTCTGTTGTAAAATATGGATTTCCCGTTCCTCCTCCTATAATAACAACCTTTCCTTCTTTCATCGCATCTTTTGAACGTTTACGGGATTGCTCTTTACAAATAGGTTCAATATTAAGCCCTGAAAGCAATTCTGTTTTAACTCCCTGTTTTTCCAATTCACCTTGCAAAGCCATTGAATTAATGATTGTTGCCAACATTCCCATATAATCGCCTTGCACTCTATCCATTCCTTTTGAAGCACCTTGCAAACCTCTAAATATGTTTCCTCCCCCAATTACAATTGCAATTTCACATCCTTTTTCTTTTGCTTGCTTAATCTCTTGAGCATATTGAGAAAGCATTTCTGGAGATATTCCATATTCCTGTTCTCCCATTAAGGATTCTCCACTAAGTTTTAATAAAATTCTCTTGTACTTCATAGTATAATATTCTATTTAATTTCTAATTACACATTATTCCTTATTCCTTAAGGTTCAAAATAACAAGCATCTCCAAAGGAAAGAAATCTAAAATTATTTTCTAAGGCAAATTTATAACAATCTTTCCATTTATCTCCAATCAAAGCTGAAACTAAAAGTAGTAGAGTGCTTTTTGGTTGGTGGAAATTTGTCACAACAGCTTTCACAATTCTGTATTTGTAGGTTGGAGCAATAATAATTTGAGTTTGGCCACAAAGTAAATCTACATTTTCTCTATTCATCCTATCTACAATTGCTTCCAAAGCTTGTCTTGGAGTAATGTTTTCTTCTTTTTGGTAAGGTTCCCATTGAGAAATATCAATTTCAATCTCCTCATTCTTGTTTTCAATAAGCTTTACTCCATGCCAATAAAGACTTTCAATTGTACGGACAGATGTAGTTCCAACGCAAATTATTTTTTTATCCAGATGTTCAATCAAGTTTTGGATAACTTGTTTTGGAATTGCCACCTTTTCGGCATGCATAACATGATCTATAATTAGTTCAGAACTTACTGGTTTAAAAGTCCCTGCCCCAACATGAAGAGTTATAAAGTCAGAAGCAATTTGCTTTTTCTTTAAATCCTCAAAAGTTTTATCAGTAAAATGTAATCCTGCTGTTGGTGCTGCAACAGAGCCTTCTTGCTTTGCATATATGGTTTGATAGTCCTCATTATCTTCATTTGTCGCTTCACGATTAAGATATGGTGGCAAGGGAATAACTCCCATAATTGAAAGGACTTCAGCAAAAGAGTACTCTTTAGTCCAAGTGAATTTAACTATCCAAGCATTATCCTTTTGGCTTTCTCTTTTTGCACTTAGAGTAATCTCTTTACCATTATGAATTATGGTTTTAGATAAAGAATCTTCTTTCCACTTTTTGTTGTTTCCAATAAAACAAAGCCAATACCCATCTCCTTTTTGAGCCATGGCAATTTGTATTTCATTGGGAGAAGTTGGTTCGAGACAAAAAATTTCAATTATTGAACCAGTTGTTTTTTGGAAAAATAAACGGGCATGAACAACCTTAGTTTCATTAAAGATTAATAAGCTATCTTTATCCAATAAATCAGGTAATTCAAAAAAAGTTTTCTCTTGAATTACATCTTTATTTAATACTAATAGCTTTGCTTTATCTCTCTCTTCAAGAGGGAATTTTGCAATTCTCTCAGAAGGCAAATCATAATCAAAGTCTTTAATAGCAATGTCTAATGACTTGCCAATCATCTTAAATTTGGCTTAATCTAAATTCGTAGTGCTCCATGATTGGATTGTGAAGAAGCTCTTTACATGCCTTATCAACCAATTCTTGTGCTTCTTTTTCTGATTTTGCTTCAACTTCCAAAGTTATATGTTTACCTATTCTTACATTAGTTATTTGTCCTAATCCAATGTTTGCCATTGATGAAGTTACAGCTTTTCCTTGAGGGTCTAATAAAGCCTTAAGAGGCATTACGTCTATTTCTGCGTTAAATTTCATTTCTTTATTATATTAATTATTAATGATTCAAGTATATAAACAAAAATTATTATTGGTGTTGCATATAAATTAAATGCAAATATAAGTATTATTGCAAGAATTAGAAAAATAAACTTTTCTTTATTGTCTTTCCATTTAAGGTTTTTAAATTTTAGAGCAAATAATGGCAATTCTGCAACAAGCAGGAAGGACATTAAGATTGATCCAAAAAGAATCACAAGTGGATTTAGAAGAATTGCAGTTAGATTAGTGTAAAAACCACTAAGAGGTAATCCCCAAAGATGAATTGAATTTGATTCAAGATAATATATTACAGGTAGAGACAGCCATATTAGAGCATTGGCAGGAGTTGGAACTCCAATAAAACCAGATTTTTGCCTCTCGTCAATATTAAATTTTGCCAATCTATATGCACTCATCAAAGCCATTAACAATGGGATAAAAACAACAAAAGGATAGGAAGATAAGATTGGACTAAAAATATAGAATTCCTGCATTAAATCAACAACAATTAAACTTGGAGCAACTCCAAAAGTTACTACATCAGCAAGTGAGTCCAATTCTTTTCCAATATTAGAATATGCCTTAAGCAATCTTGCTGATAACCCATCACAAAAATCCAGTAAAGCTCCAATTATAATAAATAGCGAAGGGAGTATTAAACTTTCTGTATTATACAAAGTATAAATTGATAATATTCCACAAAGTAGATTAAGAAGGGTTATTGAATTTGGTATATGTTTTCTTATCATTTCTTCAAAATTTCAAGCTTCAAAATTACTCATTTATTACCAATCAAGGAATTATTTCATCACTTTTTATATAGAAATAAATCTTATTTGAGTATATTTGCACTTTATAAATCATGAAACATTCAATAATAATGAGAAATAGAATCATTGCAATACTAAGCATTTTATTTACAACTTTAAGTTTTTTCGCTTGCGAGCCTGACAATACTTTAGCTTCTTCAGATTGGAATGGAAATTGGAGAATAAGTGAAGATATTATTTTCCCTCAAACCAAAACTAATCAAAATTCAATTAAAACTTCTTCTGGTACAATTAAGATTGATCCAAATAATGAAAGAAAGATAATAATAAGCGGAGAACTTTTTGGACTAAATCCTTCTTTTAATATTTCAGCAAGTGTTGTTTCAAGCAATGCAACCTTTGACCAAAAAGTCGGTATATACCAAATCAAAGGAACTGCTGTTTTAAATAACTCCAATCAAATAACTTTCAACTTTACTATCACAACAGAAAATAGTAATACAGAAACATATAATAGAATAGCAATAAGAATTTAATTAAAACCAAAATAGATTATGACAGATTTATCAAAACATTTATTAGAAGAATGTAAGACAAATATGCAAGGAGCAGTTAACTTTCTTGAAGCGGCAATGCATAAAATTAGAGCTGGAAAAGCTTCTCCTTCAATGTTAGAAGGGATTAAAGTTGATTATTATGGTAATCCAACTCCAATTGAACAAGTTGCAAACATTTCAACTCCTGATCCAAAACAGCTTGTAATTCAACCTTGGGAAAAGAGCATGCTTTCTCCAATTGATAAAGCAATTTTAGCTGCTAACTTAGGATTCACTCCAAAATTTGAAGGAGATATTCTTCGTATTATGCTTCCTCCAGTTACTGAAGAAAGAAGAAGAGAACTTGTAAAAAGAGCAAAAGCTGAAGTTGAAGAAACTAAGGTTAGTGTAAGAAATGTTAGACGCAGCATTATAGATAAAGTTAAAAAGCTAAAAGACCAAGGAGTTTCTGAAGATGAAATTAAAGCTGTTGAAAAAGAAATTGAAACAATAACAGAAAAATACATCAAAGAATCTGATGCAGTTTTGGTTATTAAGGAAAAAGAAATAATGTCTATATAAAAAATGAAGATACCTTTTTCTCCCCCATACATTGATGATGATGTAATTAAAGAAGTTAATGACAGTTTACTTTCAGGTTGGATAACAACTGGTCCAAAAGTTGCTGCATTAGAAAAAGGCTTGCAGGAATATTGCAAAGCTAAAAGAGTTAATTGTGTTAATTCATGGACTTCCGGTGCAATACTTATGTTGCGTTGGCTTAGACTAAAAGAAGGCGATGAAGTAATTGTTCCTTCATATACTTACTGTGCAACAGCAATGTCAGTAATGGATGCAGGGGGAAAACCAGTTATGGTTGACATTAAGCACGATTTAACTATAGACATTGAAAAAATCAAACAAGCCATAACCCCAAGAACTAAAGCAATAATTCCAGTTGATTTGGGAGGAGTTCCATGCGACTACAAGAAAATAATGGAACTTATAAGTTCTAAAGAAATAAAAGATATTTTTGTACCAACATCATCCAATCAAGAAAAATTAGGAAGAATATTACTTATTTCTGATTCAGCCCATTCTCTTGGTGCAACTTTTAATCAAAAAACAATTGCTGAACTGGTTGATGTTTGTATTTTATCATTACATGCTGTTAAAAATCTTACTTCTGCAGAAGGTGGAGCAATATGTTTAAATCTTCCTGAACCATTCGATAATGATGAATTATATAAAGAAGTTAGAATTCTTTCATTAAATGGGCAAACAAAGGATGCATTCTCCAAATCTCAAGCAGGAGCATGGCGTTATGATATTGTTGCACACGGAATGAAATTCAATATGCCAGATATAAATGCTGCCATAGCACTTGCTCAACTACGCAAATATGACTATCTTCTTGGAGAAAGAAAAAGAGTTTATGAAAGATACTCTACTCTTCTAAAAGAATATCATTGGGCAATACTTCCACAACAAGATACCAAAGAGCTTACAACCTCCTATCATCTATATCCGCTGAGAATTAATCCAATAACTGAAGAACAAAGAGATAAGTTAATTCAATATTTGGCAGAGAAAGATATTGCAACAAATGTTCATTACATACCAATGCCAATGTTAACATTGTTCAAAAATATGGGATATAAAATTGAAGATTATCCTGTTGCTTATGACACTTATACACGTGAAATATCGCTTCCTATATACCCACAACTTACAAATCAACAAGTTGATTACATAGTAAACAATCTTGTTGAAGGGTATTACAATATAAGCTTATAAATTTTAATGAAAAGATTCTTTGATTTCACGAGCTCTCTAATTGGACTAATATTACTTAGTCCAATTTTTATTTTTGTTGGTATCGCAATATCTTTTTCTTCAAAGGGAGGAATATTCTACAAACAAAAAAGAGTGGGCAAAGGCAATAAAGACTTTACTCTTTACAAATTTCGCTCAATGATTATTGGAGCTGATTCAAAAGGTTTATTATCAGTTGGAAAAGATGGTAAAGATCCAAGAGTAACAAAAATAGGATATATTATTAGAAAATATAAAATAGATGAGCTTCCTCAACTATTTAATGTTTTGAAAGGAGATATGTCTTTAGTTGGGCCAAGACCTGAAGTTAGAAAATATGTTGATTTATATTCTGAAGAACAAAAACAAATTTTAAATGTTCGACCAGGAATTACTGATATTTCTTCTATTACATTTCGCAACGAAAACGATCTTCTTTCACAAAGTAATAATCCAGAACAATACTATATAAATGAAATAATGCCCCAAAAGATAGCTCTAAGTTTGAATTATATTAAAACAAGAACTTTCTTTGGGGACATTAAACTTATCTTTAAAACAATTCTTGGATAAACAAAAACCCAATTTTAGCAATATAATATGCAATATTGTATCGTTTTGGAGTAAATTATCGATAAAATTCTTTATTTTCAATTTCATTCAAAGGAAATTAAATTAATGATTTTGAACATTTAAAAAAGCAAAATATCTTTAGAGAGATAATATTTTTACAAAAAATATTATTATACTTGCTGTTCCTAACATTATTTTTCTATTTTTGCATACATAACCTTAACAATTATAATCTTTTCCTATGCAAAAGAAAGAAAACTCAATTGAGAAATATAATGAGCTGGCTTTCCTAATAAGCAAAGAGACTACAAAGAAGTATAGCACTTCTTTTTATTCTGCATCAAAATTCTTTGATTCAAAAACTCGAAAAGCAATCCATAGTGTTTATGGATTTGTAAGATTAGCTGATGAAATCGTTGATACTTTTCATGACTATGATAAAAAAGCATTGTTAGAAAAACTTAAAAAAGACTATTCTATTGCTTATGATTTAGGAATAAGTGCCAATCCTATTCTACATTCTTTTCAAATCACAGTAAAAGAATATAATATTCCCAATGAATATATTGAAAACTTTCTAAAAAGTATGAGTGCTGATTTAGAAAAGAAAGAATATAAAACAAAAGAAGAAGCAAACGATTATATCTATGGTTCTGCAGATGTTGTTGGATTAATGTGTTTGAAAATATTTTGCAAAAATAATAACGAGTTATTTAATAGGCTTTATAATCCAGCAATGAGATTAGGCTCTGCATTTCAGAAAGTTAATTTTCTTAGAGACCTGAAAGAAGACGTATTAAACTTAGGACGTACATATTTTGTAGATTTCAAAATTGAGAAATTTGATGAAGTAAACAAATTAGAACTAATAAAAGATATAGAAGATGATTTCAAGGAAGCAAAACTTGGGATAAAAGAACTTCCAAAGGGATCTCAATTAGCAGTAATTATTGCATATAAATACTATCTATGTTTGCTTAATAAAATCAAGCAAACTCCTGCAAACAAAGTAATTGAAAAGAGAATAAGAGTGAGTGATTCTTCAAAATTATTACTGTTATTCAATGCATTAATTAAGTATAAAATAAAACAAGGCATTTAATGAATAACGAAGATATACAAGTTCAATTAGTTGACCAAAATGACAATCCAATTGGTCAAATGGAAAAACTCCAAGCACATATAGAAGCGAAGATGCACAGAGCTGTTTCCTTGTTAATTATGAATTCTAAAGGTGAATGGCTATTACATCAAAGAGCAGAAGATAAATACCATAGTCCTAATCTTTGGACAAATGCTTGTTGCACACATCCTTTAATCGGAGAAAACTATGAGGTTTCAATTAAAAGGAGATTAATTGAAGAAATGGGGATTGAAATTAAAGGTGAATTGAAACATGAATTGGATTTCACATATTATGCAAAGCTAAATGATAATCTCTTCGAACACGAATACGACAGACTTTTTAGTACTATTTGTGATCAAGAACCAAATCCATGTCCAATTGAAGTAAAGGATTGGAAATACATTAGCTACGAACAACTTAAAAAAGACATTCAAAACAATCCAAATAATTATACAGAGTGGTTTAAAATAATATTTTCAAAAATTAGTGATAAAAGGAATGAATAAACTAAGCAATAAGAATGATTGGTTTTTTATTAAGAATATAATTATATTTTATTCTGTTGGAATAATTGGATTTTCAATTAATTATACTAATAAACTATTTACTTTTCTTAGTCCAATAATTCTTATTCTTACCCTATGCCTTCTGTTTTTCTATGACAGAAAGGCAACTGATAAAAAGAGAATAATCTATTTCTCATTTATATTCTTATCAAGCTTTATTATTGAGATGATTGGAGTAAATACAGGATTATTATTTGGTGATTACCAATATTCTCACGGATTGGGTATAAAACTATTTAACACCCCTTTACTAATTGGTATTAATTGGATCCTGATTATTTATATTACAAGCTCAATATTTACTAAACTGAAGTATAACTTTGTTTCACAAGTAATAATCCCTTCAGGACTAATGATTATCTATGATATTATAATGGAAAGAGCTGCTCCAAAGATGGAAATGTGGTCTTGGTCTAATAATATACCTCTTCAAAACTTTATTATGTGGGGATTTCTTGCTGTTTTTTTTCATTCAATAAGGTATTTCTCTAAAATAGAAATTAAGAATAAAATGGCTATTCCTATATATTTAGCTCAAATCATTCTTTTTGTATTTATAATTTTAATTAAGCACTAATATGCAAAAAGGAAATCTGCTTAAGGCTAAACATAATTTTCTTATATATCCTTTTTTCCAAATTTACACTAAGGTAATGATAAAAAGGAAGTTTCATTCTGTAATTATAGAGAAAAAGGATATAGATACAAGCAAGCCTATTCTTCTTATATCCAATCACGTATCCTGGTGGGATGGATTTTGGGCGATGTATATTAATCTTAATCTGTTAAAGAAAAAATTCTATTTTATGATGCATGAAAAACAGCTATTAGAATATAAATTTTTCAACCAAACAGGAGGTTTCTCAATAAATAATCAATATAGACATATAATTGACTCAATAAACTATTCTTCAAGCATATTAGAAGACAAAAATAATCTATTAGTTATATATCCTCAAGGAGAGATTAATTCTATTTATCAATCAAACTTCATATTTAAACGAGGAATTGAGAAGATAATTAACCAAAAAGAAATTACATTATTATTTTCAGCAAACTTAATTGATTATTTTTCAAATTCCAAGCCTTCATTATTTATTTATTTGGAAGAATTTAATGGTGAATTTAATCTAAAAGATATTGAAGAAGCTTATAATGCGTTTTACATGAATTCTACTCAAAAACAAATAAATAGAGAAAGATGATTAAATATATTTCAATCTTTATTCTTGTTATTTCTCTTTTCCAGTTTCTTATAAGTCTGACGAATTGGTTGTTTAGAGTTAGATTAAACAAATCAATTGAATTCAAAACAGATAAGAAAATATCAATACTTATTCCTGCAAGAAACGAAGAAAAAAATATTGGGAATATACTTGAAGACTTAATATCTTCAAATTCTGTTGTTATGGAAATTCTCGTTTTTGATGATGAATCAATTGATAATACAGCAAATATTGTAAAAGAGTATTCATTAAAAGATTCAAGGATAAAGTTAATAGAATCAAATAATTTAGAAATTGGATGGATGGGTAAGAATTTTGCATGTCATAATTTATCTACCATAGCTAAAGGAGATTATCTGCTTTTTATAGATTCAGATGTACGAATAAGTAATAATATCATTGAAAAAGTACTTATGTATGCTATTTCTAACAAATTAGAGCTTTTAAGCATATTCCCAAATCAATTAATGATTACTAAAGGAGAAAAAATATCAATTCCTAATATGAACTTTATTCTTCTTTCTCTACTTGCGTTACCTTTAGTGCTTTACTCTAAATTTTCTTCAATATCAGCTGCAAATGGTCAGTTTATGCTTTTCAAAACTGATACATATAATAATTTACAACCTCATAAACTGTTCAAAACAAGCAAAGCAGAGGACATTCAAATCTCTCGTTTCTATAAAAAAAATAAACTAAGAATAGCTTGTCTTGCTTCTTTAAAAGATATATCATGCAGAATGTATAGTTCTCTTGAAGAATCTATTCAAGGATTTTCAAAAAATATAAATTACTTCTTTGGAAATTCGTATTTTATAGCATTATTATTCTGGTTATTAACAAGTTTTGGGTTTATACCCTTTATAATAAATGGAGATGTACTTTTATTATTTGTCTATATATTTATTATTCTGATAACAAGAATATTAATTAGTCTTATATCAAATCAAAGTTTGAAGAATAATTTAAAATACATTGTACATCAGCAGTATACTCTTGGTAGAATTATTTTGAAATCTTTTCAAGACAAGAGGAATAGTGAATTAACTTGGAAAGGTAGAAAAATATGAAACAGAAAGTCAGTATTTTTTGGTTTAGAAGAGATCTTAGATTGGATGATAATCATGGACTTTTCAAATCATTGAATTCATCAAATATGGTTTTACCTATTTTTATCTTCGATACTGAAATCTTAAAACAGTTTACAGATATATATGACAAAAGAGTTAATTTTATCTTCCAAACTCTTGAAAACTTAAATGTAAAACTAAAAAGGGATTATAAATCTAATATTCAGTATTTCTATGGTAAACCCATTGATATTTTTAAATCATTAAATGAAACCTATATTATTGATTCTATTTTTTTTAATTTGGATTACGAACCTTATGCAATCAAGAGAGATAAGGAAATTGAAGAATATTTTAATGGTAAAAATATTAAAGTCTTTTCATTTAAAGATTCATTTATTTTTCACAAGGAAGATATTTTAAAATCGGATAATAAGCCATATACAGTTTATACTCCTTATTCTAAGATTTGGATAGAGAGATTTAATAATATTAATCTTGAATACTATGCAAGTGAAGAATATCTGCATAACTTACTTCCAACAGAAGATAATAATTTTAAGATAGAACATATTGGTTATAAGGCTTGCGGAGATATTTTTCATCCTTATAAAATCGATGAAGATATTATAATTAATTATGAGAATACACGTGATAAACCATATTTAGAAAATGGAGTTAGCAGAGTTGGTGTTGAACTTCGTTTTGGAAGAATAAGTATTAGAAAACTTGCAGGAATTGCTAACAAACTAAGTTTAACATATTTGAAAGAACTAATATGGAGAGAATTCTTTATGCAGATTTTATATCATTTCCCCATAGTTGAAAACTCTTGCTTTAAGCCTAAATACAACAGAATTAGATGGGATAATAATGAAGAATTATTTGAAATATGGTGTCAAGGTAAAACTGGTTATCCAATTGTAGATGCTGGTATGAGGGAGTTGAATTCCACTGGTTTTATGCATAATAGAGTAAGAATGATTACTGCAAGTTTTCTTACCAAACATCTATTAATTGACTGGAGATGGGGTGAATTGTATTTTGCAAATAAACTTATGGATTATGAACTTTCTTCCAATAATGGTAACTGGCAATGGGTTGCAGGTTGTGGTTGTGATGCAGCTCCATATTTTAGAATTTTCAACCCAATTACACAGCAAGAGAAATTTGATCCTAATTTTCAATATATTAGAAAATGGGTAGAGGAATTTGGAACAAAGGATTATCCAAAGCCAATAATAGAACATAGTTTTGCAAGAAATAGAACCTTATCAAGATTTAAAAAAGACTTACAAGATGAATAAAAAGATAGCTTTAAAATTATTTATGCTTCTTGTTTTCAGCATAGTGTCTCTTTATTCTTATTCAAGTGAAGAAAAGAAAACCATATATGATTCCTATATAAGCGACAATATGGCTGCTTGGAAGAAAACCATTGATAACATGCATTTTGAAACGAAAAAAGATAATCAAAGGGAATTGGAACTTTTAAATTATGAATATGGTTATATAGGCTGGTGTATTGGTAATAAGAGATTTAAAGATGCAAAGCAATATATCAATCGAAGCCAGGCAAGGATGAGTAAATTGAAGAAAGTAAAAGCTAATATTCCAATCATCCACGCCTATCAATCTGCATACTATGGTTTTGAGATTGGACTAAACAAAATTAAAGCCCCATTTGTTGGTCCAAAAAGTATTGAAGAAGCTGAAAAATCAATTAGTTTAGATAAAGATAATTATTTTGGATACATACAAATGGGTAATATTGAATACTATATGCCATCTACTTTTGGAGGTTCAAAACAAAAAGCTTTGCAATTCTACCTTAAAGCAAAGTTAATTATGGATAAGAGTAAGCCTGAAAACGATTGGACTTATATCAATTTAATTGCAATAATAGGAATGACTTATCAAGAATTGAATAACCCAAAAAAGGCAGAAGAATATTATAAATTAGCCCTTAAGATTTCTCCTGATTTTAAGTGGGTTAAAAATGAATTATATCCTCAATTTCTGAAAAAAACTAAATAAAATGGATAAAAAAATTATTATTGTTGGCGCTGGTTTAGGTGCTTTGGCAAGCGGATTGCTTTTGTCAAGAAAAGGTTATAAGGTTGAATTTGTTGAGAAGAACAACCAAGCTGGAGGAAGACTTAATCAAATTAAAAAGGATGGATTTACATTCGATACAGGCCCAAGCTTTTTTAGTATGTCCTTTGTTTTCAAAGATTTTATTGAAAAATGTGGCTTAGATATTCCTTTTAAATTCGTTGAGTTAGATCCTCTTTACAGTGTAAATTTTAGAGATAGTAATCATACCTATCATCTTAACAAGGATATAAAAAAACTTGCTAAGCAGTTTGAAGATATTGAACCTGATTTTGAAAAGAATATGGAGAAATACCTCAAGAAAAGCAAACAATTATTCGAAGATACTTTTGATATAGTAATTAAGAATAATTTCAATAGCGTTTTCGACTATGTTTTTCAACTTATGCATGTTAATCCGGTACATATTCCTCAACTTTTCAATAACTTCTATTCACACGTCCAAAAACATTTCTCTTCAAAAGAAGCTCAGCAGGTTATTTCATTGGTAGCCTTTTTCTTAGGGAGAACTCCTTTTGACACTATGGCAATTTATAGTCTTCTTTCTCACACAGAATTCCGACACGATGGATATTATAATGTTGAAGGAGGAATGTATAATATTGTAAATGGATTGGTTGGAGAATTAGAAAAGAGCGGTGCTGTTTTTCATTATAATAGCGAGATTGCTAAAGTTGAAGAAGAAAGAGGCAAGGTAAAGAAAGTAATTGATAAAGAGGGTAAAGAGTATTCAGGAGATGTATTTTTAATAAATGCTGATGCTGCATTGTTTAGAGGAAGAGTTTTAAATAGAGAGAAATACTCCGAAAAGAAACTTTCAAAGATGGAATGGACCATGGGATATCTAACTTTCTATGTTGGTATTAAAGGTAAACTACCTCAACTCGATTTGCATAACTACTTTATTGGCAATAATTTTGAAGAATATGCAAAGGATGTAATGCATAAACCAGACACTCTTCAAAAGCCTTATTTCTATGTAAATAATGTTTCAAAATATAATCCTGAGTGTGCTCCAGAAGGATGCGAAAGCCTTTTCTTTGTTTGCCCTGTTCCAAATCTTCAATACAAAAGCAATTGGGATGATGCAGATGATATAGTAAACAGCATATTAGAAGATTTTTCTAAAAGAATAAATCAGAATATTATTCCTAACATAATTACCAAAACAGTCTATACGCCAAAAGATTGGGAAGAAAAATTCAACCTTTATCAGGGAAGTGGTTTAGGACTTTCTCATAAACTAATGCAAATAGGAGGATTGCGTCCAAGAAACTTTGATGAAGAATTCTCAAATATGTTTTACGTTGGAGCTTCTACCCTTCCAGGAGCAGGACTTCCAATGGCTGTAATAAGCGGAGAACTCGCCGCTGAACGAATACTTAAGTATTTAAGTTGAAAGGGAATTATTATATTATAGTGTTATTGATAAATGGATATTTCATAGCAATAAACTAATTATTTTTTAGTTAAAGGAATTTACTATTAATATATTATGTTTCGAAATAAATCTTTATCTTTGATGCGATATTAGAAAAATTAATTTTTTAATAAGTAGTGTCTTTTTACTCTACTTTAAATTTACTCTAATTATATAACATATGAAAAACTCAGAAATTGGAAAGAAAATTACAGTATATATGATTGATGGAACAGCATATGGCCCAAGAACAAGTGAAATTGGTAATTGGGTAGGAAAAGCAATTTATAGTCCAAGAGCTTCAATTAATAAAATTATGTCTCGTTCAGAATTTGACAAACCTGGAATATACTTTTTAAAAGGAGATCCAACCGATGAAGCATTTGATGAAAAAATATATATTGGAGAAGCTGAAAATATAAAAATTAGATTAAAACAACATCTTAGTGATTCTAACAAAGACTTTAAAGAGCTAATATTTTTTATAAGTAAAGATGATCTTTTAACAAAAACCCAGATTAAATACTTGGAATCAAGACTTATCCAAATCGCATTAGATGCTAAGACAGCTCAAATTGATAATGGAAATTCTCCAAATTTACCTACTCTTCATGAAGCAGATGTTTCAGATATGGAATACTTTCTTGAACAGATAAAACTCATTCTTCCTATTATGGGTTTTAATTTCTTAATCCCTTCTACTATAATTAAGAATGATACATTTGACTTAGAAAGTACAAATGAAAATTTCGAGATTTATCATATAGCATCAAAGTTTTTTATTGCAACCATGAAAGAAACAGATCAAGGATATGTAGTTACAAAATGGAGTGAGGCAAAAAAAGATTTATCTAAATCTTGCACAGAAACCTATAGAAATATGAGAAGAAAATTATTAGAAACAAAAATATTGGAAGAAAGAGAAGGTAAATTAGTTTTTACTGAAGATACAATTTTTAGTAGTCCCAGTGCTGCTTCAAATATGGTTTTAGGGAGAAACTCTAATGGATTCACCGAATGGATTAATAAAAACGGTCTAACATTTAAAGAAATACAAGAGAAAATAAATAAGTAACAACATTATTTATTATGAATTCAAATGAAAAAGGAAACATTGGAGAAGAATTTGTAAATGAAATAGCTTATAATTCATTCTTCGAATTTTGGTGTTACGCAAATCCAAAAGATGAATATGGAGACAAAAAAGAAATATGTGACTTACTAATCAAATTTAACGATAATTTGATAATTATCTCTGTAAAAAATTATGAATTTAAGAACTTGTATTCAAGATATTTCACTAAAACAATTGAAAAGGCGGTAAACCAAATTTATGGTGCAGAGAGAAAGTTATTAAACAGCAACAGAGATATATTTATTAAGCATCCAAAAAGAGAAGTTGAAAGATTTCCAAAGGAAAGAATAAAAAATATTTACAGAGTAATAGTTAATTTAGGAGAAGGTGTTCGATTTTATCCTTTCAACAAAGATACACAAGATGAAAAATTCATTACTATATTAGATAAAGAGGCATTTCAGACTATCGTTCAAGAATTAGATACAATCCCTGATTTCTTAGAATATTTAAAAAGAAGAGAAGAACTATTTATTGATAAAACTGTTACCATTCTTCCAGGAGATGAAAATGATTTTTCTGAGAACACTACAAAGCAATTTTTTGAATATTCTCAAAAGCAATTCAATCCTTTTGAAAGACAAAATATATTAATTTCAGGAACAGAACATGACCTTTTGGCTACATATTTAAAAAATGAAAGGCACTTTCCTGATTACTTTTATTCAAAGAAGGATAATGCTATATTTGTTCAATTGGATGGTAATTGGGCTGAATTTAATCAAAGTAATCAAGTAAAGTTAAAAAAAGAACATGATAAAAATAGTTACTTTCTTGATCAACTTGTAAAAAATGAAGTTTTAAATAATGTCAACGAAAACTCAATTGAACTTGCAACAGCTATAATGTCGTTTAATAGATTCAATCGAAGAGTGATTTCAAATAACTTTTTACAGTTTTTTGATACATATAAAAATTTAAAAGGCAATAATTTTGCGAGAAGATATGCAGACATTGAAGGAACTGGTATAGTCTTTGCTTTTTATTCATTTGAAATGCCACAAGAGTTTGTAAATTATATTCTTGATATAATTATTGATAGTTTCTGTATTTATTCAAATTACAAGAGTAAATCAATGATTTTAATTGCAACTACAAATGAATTTAAACAATTCAAAATGTGTTTAATTAAGGATATTGTTCCATTTTCAAAGGAAAAGGAGTTGCAGATAAAAAAAGATGAAGAATTTCTAGGCTTGTTTACAAATTATCAGGAATTCAATATTACTGAAAAAGAATATCCAGATGAAGAATAGTATTATTGAGTATTAATCTCAAATGGTTATCTCATTAATAAATATACAATTGATATTCATTAGAAACAAAAATCTTATTCTATTCAATTATTTTACAAGATGTCGAATAAATTCTAATGGTTTGTAGAGGATTATTCTTGGACCTGAATAACGCATAACTTCCCTTATCTTCTCTCTGTATTCTTTTCTATAACAATGCTTCTGGCATCTCTTGCATGAAGGTTTATTATTGCCGTGAGGACAATGTTCTAAACGTTTTTTGGAGTATTCTATTAATTCCTTACAACTATCACAGAGTTCATTATTATTCTCTTTCTTTGAGCAATAGAGTCTAACCATAAACTCCATAATGCGTTTTTCTTTCTCTATTCTATTAGCCATAATTTAGTTTACCTTTCTATATTTGTTACAAGAAATTTAAAATATTTATTTGCAAGCAATTAATAATTATAGTATTATTTCTTATTTTCTAATCTCCTAAAACCATAATAGATTAATAGTATGCAGAATATTAGTCCTATTATTGCAGGGATGAGGATTTGTTTTCCAGATTCAGATGCATTGTATATACTCCAAACTATCTTTCCGCTTGCTATTAATACCACTACTGATAAGCCCAACCATAGACTCCTTTTCCAAAATGCAAGTCCTAAAAGAGAGAATGAAACAGGGACTGTGAGGGCTAATAATATCTTTTTATAATCCCAAATACTAAAAAGCCATTCTTTTTCAAATTCTAAGAATTCCTTTACCTGAGGATTGATTATCTCTGGTTTATTAAACCAAAACATACTTGTAAAGATGCAGAATATGGTTATAAATATTCCCAACCAACTTCTCTTATAAGCAAAAAAGGCAAATGGTATTAGAAATAATGGTCTTATATACCAGCTCAAAATATTTTGATGCCTTTCAAATATCCAATTAAAGAATACCTCATTTTTGCTTGACATTATTAAAAAAACTATGGTTAGCAAGGCAAATATCCCTCCTATTATAACATCACATTTCCTTATATTATTCATCTTTGACAATATTAATTCTATTAGTTCTGAAGATTGTAAGATTTAAACAGCAAATTTACGGCTTAATCTCTAATTAACTTATGTAACAAAGAATTTAATAGTAAGTTATTGAGGTAACCCCCAATATTTTTATATTGGGGTTACCCATTAACTATTAACTCTTGTTAACTTGTTAAATATCCCCAGTAATTTAACAAATTAACAAGATAAATTATTCAAAAAAGGTTTAGTAAATATCTATAAAGGGTTATTGGAATAACTCAATCATAATGAAAAATAAGTCAGTCAAAAATAAAAATATAAGGGATATAAATAAAAATATGATTGATATATTTTCAATTTTGATTGATGTTTTTAAAGGCAAAAGTAACGATGATACTTTAATGAAAATAAAACCTTGTTTCAGTAAAATAAAACGAAGAAAGAAAAAATTAAAACGAAGAGTTAGTAAATTAAAACAGCGTTTCAGTAAAATAGAATAAGGAGTTGGAATTACATTTAAACTTTATTGCTTGACTTTTACTTTATTTGAATGTATCTTTGTGCTTTGGAAGTTTGACAGTTTGAAAATCAAATTTTCAATTAACAGTAAATATGCAGTTTATGAAATCAAGTATTTTAAAATTCAAGCATTACTCATATGCAGTTGCTATAATAGCTTCCTTAAGTATTTTGTTATTTTCTTCCTGTGAGGAAATGGAAAGGCATTATCCCTCTAAAATACTTATGCTTAAAGTAGATTATTTAACAAACAGTTTTGAAGGGGGAAAGGAATTATTATTTTCTCAATCTTCTGAAACCTTTACAATTGCAACTCAATATGATCCTCCTGGTGATTTTGGAAACATAAAATTGATTTATGAAGAATTAAATAAAGTAATCTTTGATGGTGATATAATTTGGATGGGATTAGGACATATTAATTATCCTCAAAACATTCTTCCTGCAAGTGATTTTGATCATGTTTTAACTTGCGATTATTATATTCCAAGAGGAGGGTTTGAAAATGTTTTTAATCCTCAAAATACAGATTATGACTATTCTCCAATCTGGTCTTCTGTTCAAGGTTTAGTGAAGGTTAGAGATTATTTACGTTCCAATCCTGATGCTACTGTAAAACTTTTCCTTTACACACCAAGCGTTGGAGTTGGAAACCCTGAAGATTGGGATTGGATTCTATTCTTAAAATACTAAATGCTTATCTACTTTTCTCTATGTAGATTTAAAAATAGATTAGTGTAATATCCAATTTATCAACATAAACAAACCTCCAGATACAATTACCGCTACTGGAATTGTTAATGCCCAAGCCAAAAGTATACTTTTTACTGTATCCATTTGAATATTCTTTATCCCCCCTCTATATGCCATAGAACCTGCAATACCTGAAGATAAAACATGGGTTGTGCTTACTGGCAAACCTAACATTGTTGATGCTGCAATTGTACTTGCTGCAACAATTTCTGCACTTGCACCCTGAGCATAACTCAAATGTTTTTTACCTATTTTTTCTCCAATAGTTACAACTATTCTCTTCCATCCTATCATGGTTCCAAGTCCTAAGGAAACAGATACAATAAGAATAACCCACCATGGAACAAACTCTGTATAAGATTTTAATTGCTTAATGTTCTTATTCAATTCTTGACTTGCTCTTGCATCTGTTGATTCAGAATCTATAATAGCCTTTGATGCAGATTCAAGGATTAATATGTTTTTTCTGATTTCAAAATTATATTTATGAGTATTTTCTTCAGGATTACTAAGTATTGTAGATATTTCTTTAAGTCTAACAATACTGTGTTTTGATTTGTTCACAAGAGCAGTATCACTTGCAGGTATGGCTGAATAATCAACTTTATTATACACCCATGCAATATGATCTATATTTCCTCCCATTGAAGCAGGATTTTTATCAGGGTCAATTGCAAATTTGGTTGGCAAGAAACAAATAAGAATTATCATCATTAATCCAACTCCTTTTTGTCCATCATTTGAACCATGAGCAAAACTTACTGATGTACAAGTCAATATTAATGTCAATCTTACTAAAAATGGAGGCTTTTTATCCTTATTTACTTGAGCAAAGAAACGTTTCTTTCTAACAAAAACTCCAAACAAAAACATTACTACCATTGCCATAAAGAAGCCAAATAAAGGAGATACCAATAAAGACAATCCTGCTTCTTCCAATTTCTTCCATGGCAAATTTGCAAATCCAGTATTTGTAACATAAGCTAAGGCCAAGCTTGCTCCAAATATTGAGCCTATTAATGTATGAGAACTTGAACAAGGAAGTCCAAAATACCAAGTACCAATATTCCAGATTATTGCAGTTATAAGTAAGGTAAGTATAAGAGAAATACTTAAACTCATTGATTGTTCTATCAATACATCAAGAGGTAATAGGTGCATAATTGTCATTGCAACAGTTATTCCTCCAAGATATACTCCTAAGAAATTCCATAACCCTGACCATAAAACAGCTATTCGAGGTTTTAAAGTTCTTGTGTAAATTACTGTTGCTACTGCATTGGCTGTATCATGAAAACCATTAATAAATTCAAATATTACAGCGCATAATATACAAGCGATGAAGAGGATAAAAATAGAAGAGTCCATTCCAAACATAATTCCGACTTTTTGTTTAAAGAAGTAGCAAAATTATACAGGAATTACCCCTTAAAAATTAATTTGATATTAAGTGTATGTTAATTTAATGTTAAGGCTCAGTAACTGTCAAAAATAATGATATTTACAAGCTTAATTCCTTACCTCTTCTCTTCCGTCAATATAAGTTGCAAATCTTCCTGAGCTTATTGAATGAACTGGATCTGTTCTTTCCCAATGCCATCCCCCAAACTCTGTTTCTCTATAATCTTGAATTGCTTGATATATTTCTTCCTGAGTATTCATTACAAAAGGACCATATTGAACAACTGGCTCATCAATTCTTTCTCCTTCAAGAAGCAAAATAAAGGATTCCTTATCTTTATTAGTTATTTGAGTTTCAAATTCAGCATTTAGTCTTATTTTGTTTGAGGATGGAATATTTTTGTTTTCAATTACTATACTTCCTTCTCCCTGATAGAAATAAAGATTTCTTGACATAGTTTTTGTACCCTTAGGAATTGTTAGTTTGGCATTAGGATTCATCTTTATTAAGACTATACCAACCTTATTATTTTTATCAAAAGCCCAAGAGTTTGGAGTTGGCTCCAATCCTACTCTCCCCTCAAAGCTTCCTGAAATTAGTTTAATGGATGTTTTATTATTGTTTTCATCTACAACATCAAAAACTGGAATATCTTCTGCCCAAAGCATCTTATAGTTAGGTTCGCAAAACTTATCTTTCTTTGGTAAATTTAGCCATACTTGAAAAAGTTCTAAAGGATTATCCTTATCTTGATTAACAAGGGGGAACATTTCGCAGTGTTGACATCCCTTTCCTGTTGTTAGCCATTGGACATCTCCATTTGAATAACGTCCATGAGCCTTAAGAGAATCAAAATGATCAATAATTCCTTTCAAAACGATGGTAACAGTTTCAAATCCTCTATGTGGGTGCATTGGAAAGCCAGGAACAATTTCTCCATGGTACATACTGAATCCATCTTTGTTGGAGAAATCGCTACCAATATTTCTTCCACTTAATGAAACATCAGGTCCTTGATTTTTATTTCCTTTTGGAAAAGCATCATTATGATGAGCACAGAATATAAAGGGATTTTCCATTTCCCATTGAAATCCAATCCTGCCTGTTTCCAAAATACTTTCTTTATTTTCAATATTATTCATGTTCATAATTTTCTATAGAATTATTTTTACATCTACAATATTAACGCACTCTATCAAAGAATATTGATTAGCAATGAAAAATAAATTTTATAGGAATAAAAAAGATGCATAAGTATGCATATAGATTAACAAAACTGAGAAAATTTCATGATGGAAATAAGAATCAGCAGATACTGAAACAAAAAAGTGGACTTGCAGGGAGTCGAACCCTGGTCCAAACAAGAAACAAATAAACTTTCTACATGCTTATTCTTTCTTTGGTTTTAGTGCAAGAAAAGGAGAAAGACACCCTAAGTCCTGCCTTATCTTCTTAAATTTCGTAATTGAGCCGAAGAAACTCAAAAACTATCTCTATTTTGCGTGCGTCCCTTTATCTTTGACCATAGAGAATGGGTCGTGGAGGAACGTTTTGCTCCATATCCTTGATACAGATTAAGCTAATCTACTAAACTTCGATTAAGCAGCAAAAGCGTAAGATTCTTCGCCAATTAATTTGTGTGTAACCTTTTTTAAGGCAATTATTACGTGTGCCTGCATGCTTACTTACCCATTTACCTTGCTGTCAAAACCAAACCAAGCCCATTGAATAAATAACAAAGTGTCTAAATAAGAGAAAAGCACTGATATAAAATATCAATGCTTTATTATTGTTTAACTTTTAGCGGTCCGGACGAGACTCGAACTCGCGACCCCATGCGTGACAGGCATGTATTCTAACCAAACTGAACTACCGAACCAATTTTATCTTTAAAAGACCCCTTAAAAGCGAGTGCAAAGATACAATGTTTTTCTTTACTGCCAAATTTATTTGACTTTTTTTTCAAATTATTATTGTAATTTATTGAATAAGTCCCATATAACTATTCCCGCACTTACTGAAATATTCAATGAATGCTTAGTCCCAAACTGTGGAATTTCAATAACACCATTAGAAATATTAATAATTTCCTGATCCACTCCTTCAACTTCATTACCAAAAACAATAGCAACTTTTTCCTGTTTTGGAAAAATAAAATCATTCAACATAATGCTCCCAACTGTCTGTTCAATTGAATAAATAAGATATCCTTTGCCTTTAAGCTCATCAATTGCATCAAAGGTTGTAGTTTTATATTCCCAATCAACTGTTTCTGTTGCTCCAAGTGCTGTTTTTTGTATTTCTCTATGAGGTGGTTTGGGAGTAATCCCACAAAGAAATATCTTTTCAATAAGGAATGCATCCGAAGTTCTAAAAACTGAACCAACATTATTCATGCTTCTAATATTGTCAAGCACAATAACAATTGGATTTTTCTCCTTTTGCTTAAACTCCTCTACTCCAATTCTATTTAATCCGCTAAGGGAAAGTTTTTGGTTCATCTTATTCTAATTCCAAGTTGCCTAAATCCTTTATCATCGTAAATATAAAGCGGTATAATATACTTAACCTGCTTTTTAATTTGAAGGTTATTCCTGTTAATTGACCACAATTCTCCCAAACGAATATGTGTTATATCCTCTGGAATAATATCTGAGGTTACTTCTTTCTTTTCTTCAACTCCAGTTTCTTCATTTTCAATATAAACAGTTGATTTCAAAATAAACAAATCATCAACTTCCTTTGGAGCATTAAACTTTGAACCATCAGCCCTTACTATGCTTGCATCCTTATTTTTTGCTTTATAAAAAAGAGATGTTGTGTAAGGGTTTTGAACTGGATATTTTAGTGGTTGAAGTGAAATAATAGTATCAGGAATATTGAAATAATCGTCTTTTATTTCTTTATTTTTCTTATTATCTTCCTCCACTACCTCATCTTGAGGAAATATCCAGAATAGCTCTAACCTTACTGTATCTACCTTTGTATCAGTAAAACTCTTATAACGTACCAGTGTTGGGCAATAAGCCTTTATGGTCTTCTCCAATGCAAGAGTTTTGAAGTCATATTTTACAAATTCCTCAAAAGAATAAGTAGATATATAAGGATAAATAAATTTGAAAACAGAATCTTTCTTTAGAATATGTCCAAATTCTCTTTTCTCAAACTCAATAATACGATTCAAAACAGTATCAATAGATATTTCCCTTTTTCTCTGGTCATAAATCTTTACCTGCTTTGAACTGACTGCATTGAAAATAATCTTTGCAAGTTCTTCTCTGTAATATCCAGTAATATGTTCAAATTTCTTTGGATTTAAACTGTGATATATCTCCCATTCAGGATTAAAAACTCCAACATTATGGTATTCGTATTCTATGGAATGCGTTGGTTGTTGAGCATATCCAATAAATGAGACTGTTAAAGCAAAAATAATTATTACAAATCTTTTCATCTTACCTCCTCCTCAAATAATAAATTGGCATTAAACCCCTAAGACCTCCATCCATTCCTATAATTTGAATCATTGGAGAAAGATAATTTACGTTTTTAACAAATTGTGAAGATAGAATATCAAAATACCATTCATCACCAAAGCGTAAATAGTCTAAATTATCAGTATTATAATTACCTTTTATAATAGTATCCTTTGGAACATCATTTCCATAAATATCCTGAGTATCTATTGTAGTCATCATCTCAAACTGCTTGCGTTTGATAATCTCAGCTCTTGTGTAGCTTTCAGTTGAATTGGGTTGAGCATAAACCTTAATCTGTCCCTGCTCTGCCTTTTGCATATAAGATTCAAAATATGGTAAAGAATACTCTGGCTCAATATGCGAATCCCACCAGTGATATGGTGTTTTATTATAGATTGGTATTGTGAAATGAATGTTTCTCACAACACAAAGAGTATCTTTCAGCTCTGGCTTAAGACTTGGATATATCCACCCAAGCTCAAAGCGGAAAAATTCCTTAGGAACAAGGTCTTCATCCTGAAGAATTACAGAATCTCTTGTGATTATTGGGTTGTAGCCAATTACTTTCTTATTGATTATCATTGTTTGAGGATTATAAGTCCACTCTTCTTCAAACTTAATTGCCCTGATTTCTTCTTCCAGAAGCTTTTGAAATTTCTTATCAGTTAAAGTATCCTTAAAGCAGGCCAGGTATTTCTTTTGCAAATCCTTCTTTATGGAATCAAAAACAAGGTTTTCTCTCTCAGAAGTCTTAAAATAAAGTTTCTTTGACTTAACTTGAGAAATTATTGTATCAATCGTTTGCCACCAAAACCTCTTATCAACCAAATAATCATAAACAATGGAATCCTTTTTCACAGACTGTTCAATACGAGAGTTCATAATTTTAACCTCATAAACAATCTTCTTAGAAAGAATCTTATCCTGCGAAAAAGAATTAAAAGAAATCAGGATAGAAATCATTATAACTCCTATCCTTAAGAGACTTTTATCTTTCATTTTCCAAATTTTGTTTCAATTTATTCATAAACTATCTTCTATATTATTTCCCGCAAAATTAACGATTTATTTTAAATCATATGTTATATATTATATTCTTTTAATATTATTTCATCTCGCGGATTAAAAACCCTTATAATAAAGAAGTGCGGGATAGTTCATATCCCGCACTACCAAAAAAAACATAGTATGTTATCCTATCTTTTCTATAAATTAATTTTAATAATTAATGTATCTCAATTAGTTATAATATCAACGCCAAATCTGATACACTACCTCATGGAAATAAAAAGACACAACAAATAAAAATTAGCTTTTTCATTTTCTATAACTTAAAGTGCGGAATAAGTTATCCCACACGACAATGTAAGCAACATTACATATACGGATAACTTAATTTCAATTATCTTTAACAAACAATTTATATTTTTCAACAAATTTCAAATATTCAGGGCAAACCTTTCTTTCTCTACTACCAATAACAATATGACCTTTATCTGAAAATGATTTTAACACCTTAGCTTCTTCTTCACTCATAGGTTGTTTTTGCCTTTCAATAGCTTCTTCAACAGCTTTTAGTCCTCGTTCTTTGTCTCCTTTTAAATAATATAAAATAGGTAAGTATCTATCTCTTCCAATATTTAATATTCCTCTTTCTCTTTTTTCAAAAGCATCAAATAATCTATCAAAGTTGCTCATCATTTGTTGATATGGGAAGCCATAAGTCTTAATATTCATAAATAAATCTTCAAACAAGAAAGTATTATCTGCATTTTCAACAAAATCCCATTGTTTAAATGTTTCTTCAGGCATTAAATAACCTAATTGCATTCCAATAGTTGGTTGCATTATTTCAAATCTATTATAACCTGTTATTTGCATATATACATCTTCAACTTCCTTAAAAAATAAGCCTACAGTAACATCAACGTAAATATGCCCTTTGTCTCCAAATGTTGCCATTCCAAAACCAAGTGTTGCATATATACTTTTATTAATGGGTTTATAGAAATTATACTTTTTCTTCTTAAATCCAATCTCTTTACAGAGTGTTGTTATTTCTCTTTCTAATTCTTTTCTAAATACTCTTGACATTCTATTTATATCTAATAATTATTAATTGATAAGAAGTTGTTGGTTCTCCGACTTGAAGTTCTTGCATTTTCATTGCATTGAATCCTTTAGGTATAACCGGAATATTTTCCATCATCTTAGGGTAAACTATTTTTTGATTAGGTGTAAAGCCAGCTGATGGACCATTTTTAACTTCAATAAAATGAACTTCTCCATTAAAACTTGCACCTAAATCGACACGAACCCTTACCCCTTCAACTTCTAAAGTTATCTCTTGAGATTGGATTTTATATCCTTGTGCCTTAAGTTCTTCAGCAGCTCTTTCAACTCCTTGTTGTCCTTTTTCCTGTGGGGAAATTTTAGTATTTGCATTATTTGTTTCTGTTGTTTGTGCTGGCAAAGGTGTTGTTACTGTTGGCGTTACTTGTTTTGGGAAATTTCCTGTCCAAAAATTACGTCCATTGCTTAATGCTGCAAGCCCATTCAAAGTTCCTCCTAAAAGTCCTCCTAGTGAAGTATTAATTAAAAATTGTTTAGGTGTCATCAACGGATCATTAAAATAAGCTGTGTTTCCTACACTTAATACGGATGAAGAAAATGCTGTTCCAACTGTACCACCTGCTACTCCTGCTAAGAAGCCTCCTGCTCCAGCTGCTCCTCCTCCCGCTGCCGCAAATGCTGCTCCTCCTGTTGCTGCTGTTCCTGCTCCAGCTATTGCTCCTATGCCAAAAGCCATAAGTCCATCTCCAAAACTGTTAATCTTTCCTTGATAAATCTTTACTCCAAGATTTATGACGCCTCCTATGGCTGCTCCAATAACTATATGCCAAAACTCTCCGTTCGGGTCAGTATAATGCAATGGATTATTTCTACAATATGAGTATCTGTTGAAGTCTTGGGTAAAGGTGTTGTTGGCTACATAAGGGTCGGGGCTTAAGAATCTTGCTATTACTGGGTCGTAGAGCCTGCCGTTCATATTGATTAATTGAAATTTATCCATATGTTCGTGTCCTGTAAAGCCTCGTGTGAATTTGTAGTTTTCTATTTGTGTGGCAGTTGGGGCTCCTCGCCAATTATTGGGATTTCTTCTATTGCCCCAAGCATCAAAACTATAGGTTTCTACTATCTGTCCTAATTGATTGGTGATTCTGTCATAACTGCCTAAATGGTCTTTAAATATATAGTAAAGACTATCTGTTGGCGTATTGTTGTTATTGTCTTTGAGGTTGATGATGGTATGTCCGGTATTGGTATTTATATAACTTAATTCTCTTATGCGTCCATTTGGATAGACTTCGCACTCATAATTACCTATATAATAAGTTGTCTTTTGTATGATATTGTTTTCTTTGTATTCTGCCTTTATTCTGTCTTGCGAGGAGTTATAGTAGAATTTTAGTTCCTTATTACCTTGGGTTATCTTCTCTATCTTGTTATGAAGGTTATATTGGATATCTTGGGTTTCGGTGTTTAAATTGTGTGTTAAAGGTTTGAATAAAGATGGTAAAGATGGTGCTGGTTCTGTTATACTTGATATGGCATTGGGTTTTGCGTTATCATAAGTATAGGCTCCAATATCTGTCTTATTCTGTATATTGCCTTGGTTATCGTATGATATGGAACTGTTAACATCATATAGTCTTGGGGGTATTATTACTTGCTGATTAATATTTGTTAGTCTGTCTAAGTTATCATAACTAAAGTTTTCTTTTTGCATTAATAACGAGTCTTGCCTGCTACTCATTAAGCCTTTTACATTATATTCATATACCCATTTCTGAATATTTTCACCTACTGATTGTGATGGCAAATCCCCTGGAGTTAATCCATTGATCGTTGCATCAAGTGTTCTTGGCCCTGGATCTACTGGAGTAACGATTCTGTCTGATAATGTTCCAGAATTTATCTTTTTTAACTGATTATTTTCATTATAATAATACATTGTTCCAGTACTGTTGCCTAATATTACTCGTAAAGGTTTTCCATATTCATTATCCATTTCTCTTCGCCATAAATCTTTATCTCCTTTCTTGATTGTTCTTAACTGCCCTTGTGAGTTATATATGTTTTGCAGTTCTAATCTATTGGTTCCATCGTAACTTGGATATTTAACTGTAGCAATCTGTCCTTTATTATTATATGTAAATTCTTTCTCAAAATTCTTTATACCTGTGAATTCTGTTATTGATTCTGTGATTTTATTAGGTCTTCCCAAGCTATCATATTGATATGCTGTTTTTATGGCTGTACTTAATAGATTATTAAACTTTTTTGTTGCTAACTGCAAAAATCCTTTTGAAGCAACATTAGATGTTACATAAACATAATCTATTCGTTCAAAATTACCATCAGTTCCTGTAATTACTTTATTTAGTAATTGTCCTGATAATTGATATGTATATGAATATATGGTACCTTTCTCATCTACATGTTTTGTTATGTCTCCATAGCCATTGTAGTACGTATATTGAGTACCTGAGTTTGGTTCTGTTATACTTCTTCTATTTCCTGCTTCATCATAGGTGATAATTGTTTTACCGTTTAATGAAGTGATTGTATCTGGTTGACCTGCGGCTGTATAGGTATAAGTTATATCTCCTCCATTATCTGTTGACTTTTCTAACTGGCCTAAATAGTTATATTCTTGAGTGATTGTTGTGTTTGAAATATTATTGGTATTTATTACAGTATTCGTAAAGATTCCTGACTGATATTGATATGTGTTATTTAATAATAAAGGGCTTACTTCTCCTATTATTCTATTTTCATTATCATAGGTATATTCTATCCATTGCTTGGAGCTTTCTGACATACCTTCAAGTTTATATGGCAAACTCTTCTTTGCAACTAGTCCTTTTTGATTATATCTTGTTTCTACTATTGATAGTATTTGTTTAGTCTCATCCTTTGTCTGAATTTCTCTTCCAAGTGCATCGTATGTTACAGAAACTTTCCCATTAATATTAGATTCTGTTATTTTACTATACAAACTATTTTGAGGAGGTGCGTATCCATTGTATCCCCAAATATAACTATTTGTTACTACTTCTCCCTCTGGGGTTGTTGTTGTTAGTAATCTTCCCCAAGCATCGTATGTATAGTTGGTTATTAAATTTCCCTGATCTGTTTTCTTAATAAGGTTCCCATATTTGGAATCACGTTCATATAATGTAATAATTCCAAAAGGATCTCTTGATTGTGTTAACCATCTTCCTTTACTATCATATAAATATTCTGAAAACCTTAGTTTATTCTGCGTTGCATGAATAACTTGGAGTGGATAACCAAAAGCATTATATTGATTGTATTGAATCTCATTTTTTAGTGTATCATTTAGAAAATGATGCTTTTCCTTGGATAGTCTATTATTGGAATATTCATAATAAGTGATTTGTTCGGCTTTTTTGTTTTTTTCATTAGTTATTTTGAGACTATCATATTTAGTTTTGAAATTCCACCCATTACTTAAATTTTCATAACCTATTTTTTGAACGGAAGTAGTATATTTTTGTGGATCAGTAGTTCCTGAACTAGATAAAGGTATTGTATGTGAATTTATATTTATTATATTGCCGTTATTGTCTCTTATCCATTTTGTATTAGTTTTAGTTTTAGAATGATAATCATTAATTGTGTCTTGTTCTTTTTCAAATATAAAATACTTCTGATTACCTATATTATTTACATTATATACGTATTTAATATCCTTTGAAAAATCTCCTGCATTAATTATTTCCTCATTTAATTTTAATAATGATATTTCTTGATCTAATACAAATGTTTTTGTATTTGTAGATTGATTTACATTGTCTGTAACAATTATATTCTCAAATCCAATAAAGCCTTTCCCTTGAATATGTGATATTGGAGAATCAAAATCATAGTTAATACTACTTGTAAGCATGTCATTAGAAAAGTAATTGATTTTTTTTGCTAATTGCAAAGGATAAAGAATAGTTGTAAATGGATATGAAAAACTTTGATTTCTAAATGATTTTTTGAATAAATTGTAATCTATATTTATCTTATTATTAAATCCATCTGTTATTGAATCAATCACTATGTTATCATTTTTTTTGCCAAAATTTATCCATGTATTTGAACTATAACCAAGAGTTATAAGTTCAGGAAATTGATCATTATTCAAGTCTACTATAAAGCGTGCATTCTTATCGCATTCTGCTCCATTAGGATTTTTAGCAAAAGAAAAAATACTCGTAAAGCCTTCCCCTAAATTATTGCTTACTATACCTTTATTAAGCTGAAAACTAATAGCATTATGGGCATATGCAACAATATCAATAAGTCCATCATTGTTAAAATCCACATAACGCCAAGGATAATCAGGATGTTTCCATCCAGCTCCTTGCATATCCCTACTATAAGAAGCCGTGAATACAAACTCTTTACTCGTAGAGAGATAAACACGAGATACATCTGCTGCTAACCCTGCTAAATCTGCAAGACCATCTCCATTTATATCTACTAATTGCAAGTCATTGCTTATATTAAGAGCTAATATAGTCATTTCATCATCAAGATTTGTCCAAGCAGTTGATCCTTCGAATCCGTTTCCATTGGATAAATAAGTTCTAATGGGAGAATAAGGAGGAGCACTTTGAAAATGAGGGATGAAAACGCTAGCTGTAACTAAGTCTGCCATTCCATCTCCATTAACATCTCCAAATAAAAATCTTGTTTGATTTCCAATTAGAGCTAATGACCTAGAAGTCCATATGCTATTAAATCCACTTATAGTCCCTAGCTTATACTTTACATAAGAGTAATCAACTTGTATTAAATCCAAAATACCATCACCATTTACATCTGCAAATGTATAACCATGATCTTGATCTTTTTGAATATATCCTTGATTATCTAAAGCTATAAAATCATTACTTAATGAAGTTTGAGATTTTATAGAAAATTTACCTGTATTGGGATTGTATGTAGTAAAAAGTATATTATTTTTTCTTAAGATTAAAATATCATCTTTACCGTCCTTGTCTTTATCTTCTATCATTATACCTTTAATATCTCCCTGAGAAAATCCAAATATATTACCATTATCTTGATTAGCTGCTACAAATCTGGTAAATGTCCCGTCATCTTCATGTTTAAATACATATATACTTAATGTTCTATTTACGTTATAATAGTCATCTTTATTAGAGGCATAACTATTCGTTCCTAAGACAATAATATCTTTATCTCCGTCTCCATCTATGTCTCCAAAATGAATTTTCATATTACTGCTATCGCAATCAGGAATATATCCATTGTTGAAAAAAGTATAGTATAAATTATTTATTACTCTTCCCTCAAGATTAACTACTTCATTTGTATTAGATAAATCCCAATTAAATTTAGTTGAATTTAATTCTTCTCCAAGATAGTTAATTTCTTTAATTTCTGATACCGAAAATAATGTATTTGACGTATTTGTTCCATACAATATCTCATATGTTTTTACTAACTGATCATTTTCTACAGATGTCTTTATTCTTTTTAGTCTTTTAGTTTTACGATATTGTACCCCTTCAAAATAATAAGGGACAAAATTAGCATAATCCTCATATTCAAATACAACTTTATTATATGGTGCCTGATTGGCTGCTACATTACCTGTATAATTTATTTCTGATATTAAGAAATCTCCAGTGGTTGAATTATTAATATATGTAAAGGTCATATAGTTTCCAAATTCATCTGTAATCTTAGAGATATTCCATGAAAGTGGTTCTTCTTTTATTTCTAATGCATTATTATTTCTTTCTAATGTATTATATCGAGAATTTGGATTTGATCCATATTCTGCAATACTTCCATTCTTCATTTGTGCTTCAAATCTCTCTGGACTATTGCCTATTCTTCCTCTTGAATAAAATCTAACATATGATTCTATTTCTGTTCTGTATTCAGTGCCTTCTGCTCCATTACTACCATTAACAGGAATTAATGTCATCCCATCTGATATAAAATGATCTGTATCATCAAATTTTACCTTCTCATTTTTATTGTCATGATAAAATGTTTTTCCTCCTCTTGAAATTGCTGATAAGCCACTAATATTCCAACCTTTACCCATCACTCCTGTTCCTGCTTGGCTATTATAGATTAAAGTAATATTTGGCTGCATCCCTTTTGTTCCAGGAGGTACTGCTATTGGAATGGTATATACTGCTCCTCCTGTTGCTGATACATCTATATTTCCTTCTATTTTACCTAATGATTTTGATGTGTCTTGAGAAAAGATTTTAGTAAAAGAAAATATAGCTAAGCTTAATATTAAAAAGTATGTCTTCTTATTCATAGTACTATTCTTTTATTATTTTCCATTCATATTTTTTATCATTAACTTGCATTATTAAGATATATGCTCCTTGTGCAAAAGAAGACAAATCTAAATTATAAGCTCTTTGCACTACATCTGTATTATAGAGTAGCTGACCTTTTATACTAATAATGTTTATTTGTATTTTTTGAATATCAGAAGTTGTATTCATTTCTACGTTTAAATCCCCTTTTGTTGGATTTGGATAGATTTTTATATCATCTCTCTCAATTATATTGATTGTTGATTTATCATCAACAATACTATCATTAGGCATTTCAGAATATGCCATTTTGGAAGGTATAACTATAACTTCCCTCTTTATTCTGTTACCATTAGCATCGTAATCAAAACTAAAATTTGTTTGTGAATACAAAATACATGAAAAGAACAGAGAAACTACTGTTAAAATAAGTTTTTTTTGCATAAGAAATTAATTTTAATCAGGGACAAACATACAACAAAATATTGTATTATTAATTTATTTTAACATATTATAACAATATTATGTCTCTATTCATATAGTGCGGGATAGAATACACCCCGCACTATATTATTTTTAGGATTTAATTTAAAAGCAAATCAGCTTTTATTTTTCATTTCGAATAAGTATCTCATCTATCATTCCGTAGTCTTTGGCTTCTTTGGCTGTTAACCAGAAATCTCTGTCGCCATCTTCTTCCACTTTCTCTATGGTTTGTCCTGAATGCTTAGAGATTATGCTATAGAGTTCTTTCTTTGTTTTTATTATCTCTCTTGCTGCAATTTCAATGTCTGATGCTTGTCCTTCAGCTCCTCCAAGTGGTTGGTGAATCATAACTCTTGAATGTTCAAGGGCTGATCGTTTGCCTGCTGCTCCTGCACATAGCAAAACAGAACCCATTGATGCTGCCAAGCCTGTGCATATTGTTGCAACATCTGGACGAATATATTGCATGGTATCATAAATTCCCAATCCTGCATGAACATATCCCCCTGGAGAATTTAGATATATTTGAATATCTCTTGATGAATCCACACTTTCCAAAAACAATAGCTGTGCCTGAATAATATTTGCAACATCATCATCAATAGCTGTACCCAAAAATATAATTCTTTCCATCATCAAACGGGAAAATACATCCATTTGAGCAATATTTAACTGACGTTCTTCAATAATTGTCGGGTTTATATAAGCACTCTTCTGAAAATGTGAAGCATATTTATCATAAGTAATGCTGTTGATATTTCTGTGTTTGGTAGCGTATAGCTTAAACTCCTTATTAAAATCTTTCATATCTTTTATTTTATTATTTTTTTCTTGCTGCGAATTTACGATTTTTCCTAAACTTAAGGCTCAAAAAAGGAATATTCTCTACTTTTTCCCTTTATAACTAACCTCTCTAATCTTGTTGTCGCCAAGTGAAAACTCTGCTTTCTTAAGTCTTTCTCTTAAATATTTACCTGGTTTGAAAACACATCTTAATCGTTTAATTAATTTACTGCTAACCTGCTGAGGATCATCAACCGAAGAAACCTCAAGTACAGGATAGAAAGTCCCCAAATATGTCATTTTAACAGGATGTCCCATCTCCAGCATCCAGGAAATCACAACCTCAACCTCAGACAACACTCCCAAAATATCACCTCTGCTCATAGTACTTTTCTTTTCAACCATTTCCGCAATCTCTTCCATCCCAACAACAGGCTCTAACTGCATTTTGGGAATGTATTTTGTTTGTGCTACAGAGTTTTTTGTGATTTTTCTCCTTTGTTTGAAATATTTAATACCCATACCAAATAATTTTTAAATTGTTATTTTGAATTTTTAAATTACAAATCAGAACTCTTATCCAATAATTTTAGACTGCAATCCTATTATTCTAAAATATTATCAAGTTATTATGAATTATAACCTTATCATTTTGAATTATGATCACTATACTATACTCATAAATCGTCGATTTTATTGCTGAAAACGTCGATTTCTTATTCAAAATCGACGTTTTTTATATTGACAAACGACGTTTTTCAGTTTAGGAGCGACGATATCTGACTGCAAACACTTTATAATAATTCAAAATCTCTTTATCTTTTTTCAAAATAATAAAGTCTGAGTTCAAGAAATTGGGCTTTGGGTTTAAAATAGTATTATTAAAATTATTTATTTCTGTGCATTAACTTGTTTGCAAAGTCAATAAGGTTTTGTTTTCTTTGATTATCAACTCCTATCTTCTCCAAACTCTCCATTGCCTTATTATTATAGTCCTGCATTAGTTCCTGTGCAATGGCTTTAAGGTTAAGTTTGTGGTAAATTGCTTTAATGGCGTCTTCTTTTTCCTTTTTATCGAAGTTGGTGGAGGAGAAATATTTTGTTAAAACCTCCTTATCATCTTTATCAGCAATTTCAAGAGATTTTAAATAAAGGAAAGTCTTCTTATTATCAGCTATATCTGTTCCTGTTACCTTTCCAAAATCTTCCAAATTACTCCAGCAATCCAATATATCATCTTGCAACTGAAAGGCTATACCTATATTTAATCCAAAATTATAAAGATAATCCATATCCTTTTTATCTGCAAGAGCTGTAATTGCTCCCAATTTAAGGGCAGAGGCAAGAAGAACTCCTGTCTTAAGGCGTATCATCTCAATATATTCTTCAATACTTACATCATTTCTTTCTTCAAAACACATATCCATTGCCTGACCTTCACAAACTTCTATTGATGCATTGGTAAAGGTTTCAACTAAATCATGTATTTGTGTTTTTTCTGCCTTTAATAAATAAGTGAAAGCCCTGGCAAACATTGTATCTCCAGAAAGTATTGCAGTATTGGTATCATATTTATTATAAACCGTTGGCATACCTCTTCTTAAAGGAGACTTATCCATAATATCATCATGCAAAAGAGTGAAATTATGAAGTACTTCTATTGCAATTGCTGCTGGTTTAGCCTTTTCAATATCTCCAGAAAAAAGATCTGATGCCATAAGAGATAATAAAGGACGTATCCTTTTTCCTCCCTGGTGCATGGCATATTCAATAGGTTCATAAAGATTATTTGGAGAAGCTAAAAAACTTTCTTCTTCTATTATCTTTATTGCTATTTCCTGTAATTCTTCTATTGTTCTCATCTTATAAACATTTTAGCATAACTCCACACATAAACCTGGCTGCCTGTCCATCTCCAAATATGTTTGGATAGGTTTTTGGAGGAGTATTTATATAATTATTTACTGCATGAACTATTTTATCATAGTCTGCATCAGCAATAGCTGCATTACCACATTCAACTATTTCTACCCATTCTGTTTGAGGACGAAGTATAACACAAGGTTTTTCAAGATAATAAGCTTCCTTTTGAACTCCACCTGAATCAGTTAAGATTAGTTTTGAGTTAGTTTCAAGATAAATCATATCAAGAAAAGAAACAGGGTCAATAATTTCTATATTTGAATTATTTTCAACTTCTTTGGCAAAGCTTTCTCCCAAAGTAAGGGGCATCATCTTCTTGGTTCTTGGATGAAGTGGAAGAATTATCTTTTGAGTTTTACTTATCTCCTCAATAGCTTTAAATATTGGTTGAAGACGATTTGCATCATCAGTATTAGTGTTTCTATGTATAGTGCAAAGAATAAAATCTTTTCCATAACAAGAAAGAGGAGTTTCTCTATTCTTAATCATTTTAGAGAAATGAAGAGTATTATCATACATAATATCACCACTATGATAAATATTTGGTTTATTCATAGTTGGCTTTTCATGAATTTGAGTACTAAATCCTTCTCTAATTAAATTATTATATCCAGCCTTTGTTGGAGAAAATAAAAGAGTTGAAGCATGGTCACACATAATACGGTTTATTTCTTCTGGCATATACTTGTCAAAAGAACGCAATCCAGCTTCAATATGAACTATTGGAACATGAATCTTAGATGCAGCAATTGCACCAGATAGAGTTGAATTAGTATCTCCATAAAGAATAATAGCATTAGGCGTTTCAGTTTCTAAGATATTTTCTATCCCTTCAATCATCTTTGCCGTTTGCTCACCATGTTTTCCAGAACCAACAGCAAGATTATACTTAGGTCTTGGAATATCAAGTTCAGTAAAGAAAACCTCAGACATATTCCTGTCATAATGCTGTCCAGTATGAACAATTATTTCTTCAATATCATCCTTATAGTTTTCCTTAATAGCCCTACTAATAGCCGAAGCCTTAATTATCTGAGGCCTCGCCCCTATTATTGTTATTATCTTTATCATATATTATTATAAAAGTCTGTCATTAAATATTTAACAACTATATCCAATTGTTAAAGTGCAAAGATAAAGAAAAATGGTAAGAACACATTCAGAAAAACATGTTGATTAACAAAAACTGTTAGAAATCAAATTAAAGAGCATTTAAAAACAATATATGAATATTTCCTTGTTTTAAAATTATTTTTTACATTTGCAAGGTTAGTAAACCAATTATAATTTTGAATAAATTACCTTAACATTGACTTGTCCTGAAAAAAGTT
>DIOL01000012.1:0-4458 GCA_002423895.1 Bacteroidales bacterium UBA5515
CTGTACGAGCTTCGGACAACGCCTCTGTAGAAGCTTGGGACAACGCCTACATATTAGCAATTACAACTATAGAGTGTAAATTAGATGGGAATGCTATTATGAGATGCGGCTGGAACAATATAATACTCCACAATAGTGATGAATTAGAATTCAGTAAACAATCCGAATAATTAAAAAACGTTCAAAAATGAGACAATTAAATTTAAACCTCAACATCAAGTTGAGTCCTACTCCTGAGTTCATCCAACTTGCGAGTATGTTAGTAGAAGGTCTTAAGAACCTTGCTACTGGAGACCCTGACGCTCCTTTCATCCAGGTAGAAGAACAAGCGTCAGAAAAGCCTAAAGCTGTTGCCACACCTAAGACTAAGGCAAAAGCTGTTGTTGAAGAAGAAGCGAAAGTTGCTGAACCTGCTCCCGAAGTAGAGGAAAGCGATAACGATAACGATGAGTTATCAGCCGAAAGCCTCAGAGCTTTAGTTATTACTAAAGCAAAACAAAGTGAAGCCATTAAAGACCTTATTAGTGCTACTATTAAGTCTTACGGCGTGGCTAACGTTACGCAGATAGCCACTTTACCTGAGGATAAGAGAAAGGCATTTCGTAATACAATATTGGCTTTATAGTTATGGCAGCACACGCAATACTTGGGGCTTCGAGCTCCCATAAATGGCTTAACTGCCCTCCTTCAGCTAGATTAGAGGAACAATTTGAAAACCCTACTAGCGTATACGCTGAAGAGGGCACGTTAGCCCATTCACTCGGTGAGGCTTTAATTTCCAACGATAGTAAAGCTATTAAGGACTTAAAGAAAAATCCTCTTTACAACTCTGACATGCAACAACACTGCGAAGATTACAGAGACTTTGTTTTAGAGCTCTTGAATGAGGCTAAAGCAATTACTCCTGATGCTTCCCTATTACTTGAACAACGCTTGGATTTCTCTAAGTGGGTAGAAGAGGGATTTGGAACTGGTGATGCTGTTATAGTAGCTGACGGAGTAATGAGAATTATCGACCTTAAGTACGGTCAAGGTGTTGAGGTTTCAGCCCACGAAAACACACAAATGATGTTATACGCTCTAGGTGCTTACAACTCCTTCGAGATGTTGTACGACATCAAAAGTATTATAATGACTATCTATCAACCGAGAATTAAGAACTATTCTTCTTACGAAATCTCAGTTGTAGACCTTCTTACTTGGGCGGTTAACGTCCTAGTTCCTGCTGCTAAATTGGCTTACGAAGGTAAGGGTTCTTATAAAGCAGGCGACCATTGTAGATTTTGCCGAGCTAAACATCTATGTAAGGCTTTGGCTGAATACAACCTTGAATACACAGAACCTGAGATGCTATCTTCTGAGCTATTAAGCGACGAGGATATAGCTGCTATTCTTACCAGGGCAGACGGTATTAGGAAGTGGTTAACTTCTATCGAAGAGTTCGCTTTTACTGAAGCACTTAATGGCAAGAAGTGGGAAGGCTTCAAGCTTGTAGAAGGTAGAAGCAATAGGACTTATTCCGATGCCGACAAGGTGGCTGAGGCTCTTGTAAGTGCCGGCATTGACCCTGCCCTTATTTATGAAAAGAAAATCAAAACTATTACGGCTTTAGAAAAGGACTTAGGAAAGAAACCTTTCAACGAATTAGTCGGAGAGTTAATTATTAAACCTGCCGGTAAACCTACCCTAGTTCCTGAGGGGGACAAACGCCCTGAGTGGAATAGCGCGGATGGTGCGGCAGAAGATTTTAAAAATGTAAATATTTAGTTCAATTAGTACAAAACGTTTAAAAACAGACAGAAATGACAACGAAGACAAATCAAGTAAAAGAAACAAAGATTACAACAGGTAAGGTAAGATTTAGTTACTTACATGTGTGGGAACCTTCAGCAATCGAAGGAACAACTGAGGCTAAGTACTCAGCCTCTTTAATAATTCCTAAAAGCGACACCGCAACTATTGAGAAGGTTAAAACCGCTATTAATAACGCTGTTCTTAACGGTATAGCAGGGAAGTTCGCAGGTAAAAAACCCGCAACTCTTAAGTTGCCTCTTAGAGATGGGGATTTAGACCGCCCTGATGACGAGGCTTACGCTAACAGTTATTTCATTAATGCGAGCTGTAAAACCCGCCCTGGAGTAGTAGACATTAATCGTAATCCTATCCTAGACCAAGATGCTGTATACAGCGGTTGCTATGGGGTTGCGTCCATTACTTTCTATCCATTCAATACGAACGGTAATAAAGGGATTGCTTGCGGACTTAACCACCTGATGAAGATAGCTGACGGCGAACCTCTAGGAGGAAGGAGCTCTGCCGAAAGTGATTTTGCAGAAATAGATGTTATGCAATATGTAGAAGACGAGGACATTTTTGGTTAGTTATGTCCTTAAAACCCTTGCAGGTTTGCCGATGCCCCGTTCAATTCGGGGGAGGGTTCTAATAAACAAATAATTCAAGATTATGAGCTATACACTTGAACAATACAAAAGCCGTAGAGAGATGCTACTACATCATATTGGCGAATTAGACATTTTCATGGATGAAAACCCTTCTGACTTGCTAATCCATGTATTCAGCAAAGACCCCGAGCCAAAGAATAGATATGAAGCTGCTAAATGGTTGAGAGGGGTTCTAATTGCGAAGTTGGCACAAGTGGAAGGCTTAATAAATGATTTCGATAAATAAAGTAAATACCTATGAGCAGTGAATGTGATATATGCCATAAGCTATTAAGAGCTGAGCAAATTACCAGTGTTACTGTCAATAATCAAGATGTAACTTGTTGCCGGATATGCAGGGTTAGGCTACTGCAGAAAAAGTATTACGAGGACTTCCTTGACCGAAAGGGCGGAAGAGTTAAGAAAGAGTTAATAACCAATAAATAAAAATCACAATGAAAGAGAGAAGAGAGCACTTAATTTGGACGCCTAAAGCTGGAGCCCATATAGAAACAAAAAAGACAGGCAGAAATGAGCCTTGTCCTTGTGGTAGTGGTAAGAAAAATAAACACTGCTGCAAAATAGATACTAAGTTCTATTCAGTGCCCAATAGAGGGCAAAAGTTTTTAAAAAAATAAGCCTAAATAAAAACCATAAACTAACCATGAGTACAGAATATAAAGAAAGAACCCCAGATGTTACGTTGAAGGACGTAAGGGCAAATGCTATGAGTTTGCTTAAGGATTTAAGGGAAGGAAAAATAGAACTGGATGTAGCTAAAACAGCTAACAGTCTTCTTGCTACTATTATTGACACAGCAAAAACAGAGGTGTCGTATCTTAACGCTTTACCTAAGCAGGTAAAGGATAGTATGAATTTTGAGCAAGTGAAGCAAGTAGGCTCAAGCATTAAAGATGCTGATGCTGAACTCGACGAGAGTTTAGCATCCATAAAATCTAAAGAGCATTCTTATGAGTAGTTATATAACCCCAAAAATGCTGAGCCCTGAGGAGCAAAGAGAGCTCTTAGAGAAGTTTCCTAATTGTTCAGATAAAGAGCTGTCAGTTCTTTACAATATTAAAGAGTCTACTATTGTAACTTTCGCCACTAAACGTGGCGTGTATAAAAGTGAGGCTTGGAAGAACTCCACTAATTGTGGTAAATTCCGAAAAGGGGCAGTCCCGGTTAATAAAGGGGCTAAGATGCCAAAAGAGGTTTACGAAAAGTGTAAGGCTACAATGTTTAAGAAAGGTAACAAGCCCCATAATATTAATAGCTTAGGACACAAGAGAGTATCTAAGGACGGGTATGTATACGTCAAAACAGGTGAGTCAAAGCTAAATTTAAACTACGAACTGCTTCATAGACATGTATGGGAAAAACATAACGGAGCTATTCCTGAAGGGTATAATGTTCAATTCAAAGACGGCAATAGACAAAATTGCGACATTGATAATCTATACATTATAAGTAGGGCGGAGCAAATGAAAACTGAAAATAGCCTCCATGCGAGGCTACCAAAAGAGATAGCCGAATTAATTCAGATTAAAGGAGCTATCAACCGCCAAATCAATAAACAATTAAAAGCTCAAACCGAAAATGAATAAACTAACCATAGATATAGAAACATACAGCTCGGTAGACTTGACAACCGCGGGGGTTCACAGATACGTAGACTCAGAAGATTTCAAAATACTGCTCTTAGCTTTTGCTGTTAACAACGAACCCATTAAGATAATAGATTTTGAACGCAGCGGTTCTGGCTTTAATGATTTTATTATTAATTTGCTTACTTCTCCTTATTATCTTAAGACTTCTTGGAATGCGGTATTCGAGATTACTTGCCTTAACAAGTTCTTCGATTTAAACTTTGATGTAATGCAGTGGGAGTGCGACATGGTTAAGGCGGCAATGTGTGGTCTTCCTCTATCACTTTCTCAATGTGCTGAGGTATTAGGTGTTGAGCAACAAAAGATGAAGGCGGGAAAGAGCTTAATTGAAGAGTTCTGTAAACCCA
>DIOL01000012.1:4605-6861 GCA_002423895.1 Bacteroidales bacterium UBA5515
TGTAAACCCAAGAAGAAGAACCAAAGAACTTTATTTGATGAGGATAAGTGGGAGCTGTTTAAAGAGTACTGCAAGCAGGATGTAGCAACAGAGAGAGATATTAGTAATAAGCTATCTTATTTCTCTATACCTCAAAGTGAGAGAGAACTATTTGCCCTAGACTATAAGATTAACTCCATGGGGGTTATGCTCGATATGGATTTAGTTAACTCTGCAGTATTGCTTGATGAATGCAATACTGAGACTCTTATGCAAGAGGCTAGAGAGCTTACAGGGCTTGCTAATCCTAACTCTCCTACTGCTCTTAAAGGGTGGTTAGCTACTCAAGGAATTAAAGCCTCCTCGCTTACTAAGTCAATTGTTAGTGAACTTAAAGGAGAGATAAATAATGAGAAAGCATTGCGAGTTCTTGAACTACGCCAAGAGCTGTCTAAAACTTCAACGGCTAAGTATAAGACAATGCAAGAGTGTGTTTGTAGCGACGGGAGAGTTAAAGGATTAACACAATTCTACGGCACTCGTACTGGTCGCTGGGCTGGTAGGTTGATACAGGTTCAGAACCTACCTCAAAACCACCTGGATGACTTAACCAACGCCAGGGAGATTACGAAGTTAGAAGATAGCGAACTTATGGGGCTATGCTATTCAGAACCTATCCCATTTATCTTATCTCAATTAATACGTACTGCTATTATAGCTCCTAAGGATAAGACGTTCGTTATTGCTGACTTCTCAGCTATCGAGGCAAGGGTAATTGCTTGGCTTGCTGGTGAGCAGTGGAGATTAGACGTATTCCGTTCACACGGCAAGATATACGAAGCCTCAGCAGCTGCAATGTTTGGTATTCCTATCGAGAGTGTAACTAAAGGTTCAGACTACAGGGCAAAGGGTAAGATAGCAGAATTAGCTTTAGGCTATCAAGGCGGTGTTGGGGCTCTTAAGGCTTTCGGTGCTGATAAGATGGGGATTGCTGAAAGCGAACTTGAGGACATAGTATATAGGTGGCGAGCCAAAAGCCCTAATATCGTTCTGCTTTGGAATAGGATTGAAACTATGGTTACAAAGGCTATTCTTAGCCCTGGTATCATGTATGCCTATAATGAGGTATTATTTGCAACCTATTCAAAAAAAGATAAAAGCTTGTCTATTATACTGCCTTCAGGGCGCAGTCTTCAATACTATTCGCCTGCTGTTAGCACTTACAGAGGTAAAAACTCAATAACTTACGAGGGGCTAAACCAAACCACTCGTAAATGGGAAACAGTTGAAACTTACGGAGGAAAACTAACCGAGAATGTTATTCAAGCTATTGCAAGAGATTGCTTGGCAGACAGTATGCTAAGAATTAATAAGGCTGGATATGACATCGTAATGCACGTGCATGATGAAGTTATAGCCGAAGTTGAGGCAAGCAAGAGCGAGCTAGCTATGGAAGAGGTATTGGATATTATGAAGATTTCTCCTGAATGGTGTGAAGACTTACCTCTTAGAGGAGATGCTTTTATTACTGAATATTACAAGAAAGATTAATAAATAAATAACATTATGCAAAGAGAATTAAAATTTAGAGGAAAAGATAAAGATAATAATTGGGTACATGGAGATTTAATTCATGGAGTTGGTTATAAGAAGGGTAATTTATATATATTACCATTAGTACATAATTTAGCTTATATCCCTAATTGCCATTATTTAGATGGAGTCAAAATAGAGAATGAAACAGTTGGACAATTTACAGGATTAAAAGACAAAAATGGAATAGATATTTACGAAGGAGACATAATAAAAGACAATGACAATATTTTAGATACGGGTATTATTGAATTTTGTTGTGGAAGTTTTGGAGTGTATTTTACTCCTCCTATATTATTTTGTTCCCTATCAGATACCTCTGAGGAATTTTTAAACAATTTAGAAGTGATTGGCAGCATTCACGATAATCCTGAATTATTAAATAAATAAATAAATAAGATTATGTACATAGAAGTAGAAGTAGAAGTAGAGTTGGACGAGTTTTACAGACAACTAGACCACGAAGAAAGATTAGAATTAGCTGAAATGCTAAGTGAAGATAACCTTGCTATCGAAACACCATTATGCCAAAATGGGGGTGACGTTGACTGGTATAAATCATTGAAGGTACTAGCCCATAATAGAAACTCCCTTTCTTTAGAGGAGGAAGACATTATCAGCAAAATTGCCAGCAGATTCATTTAATAATTTAAGCCTTATGCCAAACAAACAAACAAACAAACA
>DIOL01000012.1:7008-10371 GCA_002423895.1 Bacteroidales bacterium UBA5515
AAACAAACAAACAAACAAACATAGATACAATATACACGCCCTTTTGAAAAAGAAAGGCATCATAGTGAGAGCAAGAAAAAGAGAAGTACTTGTTTACGAAGATACGCCGCTATTAAAGCAGATGCTTATCCTCCGAGATAGATATGGATACACCTTGCAATACACAATTAAGTAAAAGAATATTTAGAAAATAAAAAAATATTATGCCAGTAACACAAGATTTACAAAGAGCAGCATCTGAATCTAATTTAGATGCTTTAATGGAAAAACTTTCTCTTAATGAAATTCCTAAATCTCTTAAAAACTTCATAACCGAAGAAAAAGAAGAAAAAAAAATACCAGTGCCGAACCATTCTTTCATAGATCCACTTAGAGGTAACCCTAACAAATCAACAGAGGTTGTAAGAGAGGTAAGAAGGAACGATCCTTGCCCTTGCGGTAGCGGGAAAAAAGCCAAGCATTGTTGTGGGGCTGGTAAAGAATATATACAAGTTTTTCACGGATGGTTTCAGAATTAGAAAAACAATTAAATAACTATGTCAGAACAAACAGAAGCAATTAAAAAGAAAGTATACATATCAGGAGCCATTTCCGGGCTGCCGATTGAAGCCGTGAAAAAAAGTTTTAATCATGCCGAAAAAACGCTTGAAGAAAGTGGGTTTATCCCGGTGAACCCCATTAAAGTCCAACCTTTCGTAAAAGATTTTACTTGGTTAGATTATATGAAGGCAGACATAAAGGCTTTAGTTGATTGCGATGCTATTTATCTATTAGATAATTGGGAGTCCTCTAAAGGCGCTAAAATAGAAGTTGATTTAGCGATGTCTTTAGGCATTGAGGTAATAAATAGAGACTTAGCAAAATAAGTATATGGAAGAAATTAAACTAACCAATGACGGCGAGATTGCCCTTGCCACCGGACGAAGCAGAAAAGAGGTTACCTGGAAGAACAAGACTATCCTATGGTCAGAGTTCGTAAAGAAGGTATCTACTCCTTACCATACTGACGAGACTTATCTAGAATACATCTCCTCAAAAAAAGAGTACCAGGATAACAAAAAAGATGTTGGAGGCTATGTTGGGGGTTACCTCAACAATGGTAGGCGTAAGACTGACACGGTGTTACATCGAAGCCTTATAACTCTTGACATGGACTTTGGTGATATGCAAGCTTGGGAAGATTGGAAGCTCTTATACGGCTATGCTTGCTGTGCTTACTCAACGCATAAGCATACGATTGAGAAGCCGAGATTACGAATTGTATTACCTCTCAGCCGTCCTGTTAGTAGAGAGGAGTATGAGCCTATCGCTCGACACGTTGCGGACCAATTCGGGATAGAGTTATTCGACGAAACTACTTATGAAGCTGCAAGACTTATGTATTGGCAAAGTACTTCTAAGGATGCTCCGTATTTCTTCGACTACTGCGACGGCTCTTGGATTGACGCTGATGAGATACTGGGCTCTTACCATGATTGGACTGATAGCTCTTCCTGGAAGGTGTCCGATAAGGTTGATAAGATAGTACGCCAACAGATCAAGAAGCAAGAAGACCCAACAGAGAAAGAGGGGGTTGTTGGTGCGTTCTGTAGAACGTACGACGTTCACGAGGCTATTGCTAAGTTCCTCTCGGATGAATACGAGGCGTGTGACATTCCTAACAGGTACACATATAAGAAAGGCAGTACCTCTGCTGGTATGGTTGTTTATGATGGCAAGTTCGCTTACTCGCACCATGGCACTGACCCAACGGGCGGTAAGCTGTGTAATGCTTTCGACCTTGTACGCATTCATAAGTTCATATTAAAGGATGAAGGAGCAAAGGAAGGTACTCCGATTAATAAACTCCCAAGTACTTTGGCTATGCTGGACTTCGCTACTGCTGACAGCGAGGTTAAGCTTACGCTAGCCAGGGAGAGGATTGAAGGGGCTAAATCCGACTTTGTAGGTTACACAGAAGTAGAAGGAGAGAGTAAGGAAGAGGTTAACGAGGACTGGATGAGTGAACTTGACGTTGACAGAAAAGGAAACATAGTTGCATCGGCTAAGAATTGTGAGATGATCATGCTTAACGATAAATACCTAAAAGGTGCTTTCAAACTTAACTGCTTGAGGTTAGCTGTTGAGGTTGTAAAACAGCTACCTTGGAGAAATAAAGGAGACTTCTCTATATGGCGGGATTCAGACGAGGCTAATATATGGTTTTACATGGATAGAGAATACGGCTTCTCTAACAAGGGGCTAATAACAGCAGCTTTAATGATTATATTCGATAAGTGCCAATATCACCCGGTTAAGGAATACCTAAACTCTTTACCTCCTTGGGACGGTGAAGAGAGGATTAAAAAAATATTGCCTCACTTCTTAGGGGTTGAGGATAACGACTACACGCGTAAAGCTTTTCGTATGGCTTTAACTGCTTGCGTTGCTAGAGTGTTTCAACCAGGCATAAAGTATGATTACGTGCTTACTCTAGTAGGGAAAGAAGGCGTCGGAAAGTCTACGGTATTTGATAAACTGGCTGGTGAGTGGTTTTCTGATAACTTCGAATCCCCATCAGGTAAAGAAGGTAAAGAGCAGGTTATAGGTGTTTGGATTATGGAGATATCGGAACTTGCGGGTATGTACAAGGCAGACCTTGAAAGGATAAAGAGTTATATCACTACCAGGACAGACAGGTTCCGTCCAGCTTATGGTAAGAATGTTATTGAGGTGCCAAGGCAATGTGTATTCTTTGCAACTACTAATAATGTGGATTTTCTTAGAGGTAATACAGGTAACAGACGATTCCTACCTATAAGTGTAAGACCTGAATTCATTAAAGAGAAAGTGTTCTCTGGATTTACTGAAGAGCTCAGAGGGCAAGTGTGGTCAGAGGCATTACACTATTATAAGAAGGGTGAGGAGCTGTGGTTAGGAGATGAGATAGAGAAGCTAGCTAGAGAGCTACAGGAACAACACAGAGAAGCTGACCCTTGGGAAAACACAATTAACAGCTACGCAGATACTCTTTGGCCAACTAACTGGAAGGATATAGACGTAAGAGCTAGATACAGTTTCTTTGCCCATCCGGACGAGCTGCAGAGTAAGGGCAAAGTGCTACGCGACAAACTAACAGTAGAGGACATTTGGGTAGAAGCTTTGGGAGGATTAGAAGACCGACTAGACGGGCAAAATTCCCGCAGGATAAGAGAGATTATGAGGAAGAGGGATGACTTCGAGGAAAAGGTAATTAAGGTAAAAGGGGTTACGAAAAGAGGCTTTTACCGCGTTCTCGAAGCCGCTATTAAGGTTACAAACGGCTAAAAAAGGTTACAAACTTTAAAAAATAAGCGCTAAAAAGCACGAAAAAGGGCAAATAAA
>DIOL01000012.1:10487-60644 GCA_002423895.1 Bacteroidales bacterium UBA5515
CGAAAAAGGGCAAATAAAGGGTAAAAAGCGAAAACAGAAATGTAACCCCAAAGTTACAAAGTTACAAAAAAGGTTACAGAAAAAAAGGCAAAATGTAACCGCATAAAAGTAAGAAAGCCAGAATGATAAATGCGAAAGTTACAAAGTTACAAAAAAATAGCCTTAAACTTTAAAAATTAAATTAGAGGGCATAATAGTGATATTAATATAATATAATATGCCTAATTATATATATCTTTTATAGGAAATCTTGTAACTTGTAACCTTTACGAATTTTAACAGAAAATTAAACATGATACAAAGCAGCGAAAAATATTTGGAAAAAAAACTCAGAGAAGAGGTTAGGAAAGCAGGTGGATTGGCTATTAAATTCACCTCTCCTTATTTCACAGGAATGCCCGACAGATTGGTGCTTATGCCTAAGGGCAAGATTTGGTTTGTAGAGGTGAAATCAACAGGTAAGAAGTTAAAAGACATACAGGAGGCTCAAGCCGAGAAGCTACAAGAATTGGGGTTTAATGCAAGATTGGTAGATAGTAAGGCAACACTTGATAGCTTGATTGAGGAGGTAAGAGGATGAGATACAAACCACACGCTTATCAGAACACAGCGACTAACAAGATAATAAATGCCCCTTATTGCGGTTTATTCCTGGACATGGGGCTGGGAAAGACAGTGTCCACCTTAACAGCTATCAACGAACTCATATATGGAGACCTCAGCATTAGCAAGGTCTTAGTAATAGCCCCTAAGAGAGTGGCTGAGACTACATGGACGAGTGAATGTTGTAAGTGGGACCACTTACAACATCTTAGAGTATCGAAAGTATTAGGTACTGAAAAGCAACGTAAAGAAGCATTAGACAAACAGGCTGACATATACGTAATCAATCGTGAGAATGTTGTTTGGCTTGTCTCCCATTATGGGGGTACCTTCTTCCCGTTCGACATGGTAGTCATTGACGAGCTTTCAAGCTTTAAATCACCAAAGGCTCAACGCTTTAAAGCTCTTAGAATGGTTAGACCACTAATCCAAAGAGTGGTTGGTCTTACGGGAACTCCAGCACCTAACAGCTTAATCGACCTTTGGGCGCAGATTTATTTACTCGATAGAGGTGAAAGGTTAGGAAAGAATATAACTTCTTACAGGAAAAAGTACTTCACCCCTGGAAGGACTAACGATCAAATAGTATTCAACTATGACCTTAAAGAGAATGGAGAGAATGAAATATACAAGAAGATAGAAGACATTTGTATTAGTATGAAAGCGGAGGACTATTTAGAACTTCCTGAGAGAATTGACAGAATAGTATCCTCGCCTTTGCCTCAGTCAATTATGGAGCAATATAAAGAGTTCGAGAGAAAGCGAGTAATGTCTTTGTTCGAGGGGGAGAAAGTTATTACTGCGGTAAACAAAGCAGCTGTTATTGGCAAATTACTGCAATTTTCTAACGGAGCAATTTACGACGAGAACCACGACTATTACGAAATCCACGATGAAAAATTAGACGCTTTAGAAGAGATAATCGACACCGCTAACGGGCAACCTGTATTAGTGTTTTATTCCTTCCAACATGATTTGGATAGAATAACTAAGAAGCTTAGAAAGTATAATCCTAAGAAGCTTAGAACTGAAAGCGAAGTTAAAGAATGGAACGCGGGCAAGATACAAGTACTTCTAGCCCATCCTGCAAGTGCGGGTCACGGCTTGAACCTCCAGGCAGGAGGCAACATCATAGTTTGGTTTGGTTTGAACTGGTCTTTGGAACTATACCAACAGGCTAATGCTCGACTCCACAGGCAAGGACAGAACAAAAATGTTATAATCCATCATCTAATTACGCCTGGAACTTATGATGAAAATGTTTATCAAGCTTTGCAAAATAAAGGCGATACGCAAGAACAATTATTGCAAGCACTTAAAGAAAAATATGTAATTTTCCGATTGTCCTAAATGTAATTTCCAAAATTACAAACCTCTGAAAATAAACAGGTTAAATTTGGTTTTTAGATAAATACGTTGTATATTTGCCCTCGTGAAAAAGTTAGATTTAACACCTAAGCAGGCAAAATTTGTTGATAAGTATTTGGAGGTCTCCAACGCTACTGTAGCATATCGCTATGCGTATGACTGCAGTAGGATGAAGGATAACAGCGTACGTCGTATGGCTCAAGAGATGCTAAAACACCCTAAGGTTAACGCTGAGATAGAGAGGCGTATTAAGGTGTCGGCTCAGACTTCGGAGATAACTAAGAGGCAGGTATTGGATGAGCTAAAAAACATCCTGGAGGCTAATATAGCGGATTACGTTTATTTCGATGGCTGCTATATACGTTTTAAATCTTTCGATGAATTGACTGAAAAGCAGTTAAAAGCCATTGAAAGCATAAAGCAAACAAAGCATGGGATAGAGCTTAAACTACACGGTAAGAGCTGGACGATAGAGAGGATTTGTAAAATGCTAGGTTTCGACGCCCCAGTTAAGCAAGATATTAAGCTGGATGAGGACTCTGTTAAGCTGATTGTAGGAATGAAAGTAGAGTGAGGCTATGGATACGAGGACGCTAGTATTTGACACCAGGGGCAATGAGAAGCAGAAAGAAGTCTGCCGATATTGGAGTGATGAGGTTACTACTGACATCCTCTATGGCGGCTCCAAGGGTTCGGGAAAATCTTACTTGGGCTGTTCTTTGATATTCGGAGACGCACTTACTTACCCAAATACGTTTTACTTTATAGCGAGAAAAAACCTCAACGATTTGAGAAAGTATACTATTCCAAGTATACATGAGGTATTCCAACATTGGGTCTTAACGTCCAAGTATTACAGCTATAACGGGCAAGATAACTACTTTGAACTTTACAACAAAAGCCGCGTTTATCTATTAGACGCTAAATATCTTCCTTCTGACCCTGATTATTACCGCTTCGGCTCCATGCAGATGACACGAGGCTGGATTGAAGAAGCTGGGGAGTTCTCCTTAGACGCTAAGAATAACCTCCAAGCTTCAATTGGTCGTTGGAATAATGAGCTGTACAACTTAGCTCCTAAACTACTTCAAACCTGTAACCCTTCCAAGAATTACCTCTATTCAGAATACTACAAGAAAAGCAAAGAGGGCACAATAGAGGACTATAAGAAGTTCATCCAGGCGTTGCCTACGGATAACAAATGCTTATCAGCAGCATACCTATTGAACTTAGAGAGGTCTTTAACTACCAACCAAAAAGAGAGGTTACTATTCGGTAACTGGGAGTATGATGACGACCCTAACACGTTAATAGACTACGACGCTATTTGTGATTTATTTACGAATGAATACGTTCAGGCTATCGGTCCGGATAGGATAAGTGCCGACTTAGCGATGAAAGGTAGAGACAGATTTATAGCGGGAGGATGGAAAGGTTTAGTTGTGAAAGTAGAAATAGATATGCCCTACTCTCCAGCTGATGTTATAGAGAAAGAACTCAAAGGGTTAGTCCTTAGGCGTAAAGTAAGTCATAGCCAGGTGGTAGCGGATAGTGACGGCCTAGGGGCTTACCTGGAGAGCTACATAAGAGGGATAGTTGAGTTCCATAATGGCGGTTCTGCTTTCGACAAGCAGTATGCCAACCTTAAATCCGAGTGTGCTTATAAGCTCGCGGAGGTAGTAAACAACAGACTGATGAGGGTTATATGCACTAAGGAGCAAGAGGAAAAGATAAAAGAGGAATTAGGAGTGCTAAAAGCTGTCGATGTTGATAACGATACTGGTAAGAAGAATATAATCTCTAAGGATTTGATGAAGCAACTATTAGGACGCTCACCCGACTATTTGGACATGCTGATTATGGGCATGTATCATTTTGTCGCTCCGAAGCCTAGAGTATCTAAGGGAATTAAAAAAATGGTATATAAATAATAACGGAGATGTTAGAGAAGATAAAAAGCGTAATAGAACAGGCGAACGCTGACTATGTTGTAGAATACGATGAGGGCAATATGTTCAACATACGTGCTGACGGCTTTGCTAGAGGCACAAAATACGCCTATATTGAGGAGTTCAAGGAAGGCGAAATAAACATGCAAGGGAATTTTGAGGCCGACAAATTAAGGCTTAATATATATTTCTCTGTGATACCTGAGCAAGAACTCAACGCAATAGGTAGAGAGCAGATAAGAGAGGCTATCAAAGCAGAGATTGTTAAGCCCTTCATAAAGGCTTTTATCGATAGTCCCCATTTCTCAAGCAACAAGCTCTTTAAATACTATTACCCTCTTAGCAGGTTCGATGCTAATGAGGTTAGTGTTATGATAGATTTCGAGTGTGAACTTATAGAAAACAATTGTTAGGCTATGACGATAAGGCAAGTACTTAAGAACAGGGTTGATGTTAAGAGCGGTGATATAACTTACGGCTCTTACATTGCAGTCAGGAAGCTATTAGCAGAGGCAGAGGAGTACGATTTAGCTTTTATGGTGTCTGTTATTAAGGCTATCCACAGCGATTACAAGTACGATGCTGGAGATATAGTGCACATTAAGTCTACGGTAAACTATTTTAAAGATATAGTAGAAGGGGTTGCCCACTGGGCAGAACAGGAGAAGGAATTGTTAGCTTATGAACCTTCGGAAGACGAGATAAGAGCTGGGGTCAAGGAATATTCGCAAAAAGTTGGGGAGTTCGCAACGGTTAAGGCTCTAGCCAAGAATTACGGGAAGGATCCTGATGAGGTTCTAGAGTGGAAGTACAGCAAGGTGTTTGGCATCCTGTACACTGATTTAGAAGAATATTACTATAACCAAAGATACAGCAAGGTATTAGAAAGAAAATATAAGTAGCTATATGGATGTAGGATTAGAGAGATTATTAGAGGAATTAAAGCAGAATATCATTAATAGACATATTAGTGCTGGGCAGGTCGCATCAGGCAGAACTAAAGCAGGGTTCGAGGTTAAGATGATTTCACCCTTCAGAGGGCAACTCTTAGGCTATAATTATTCAGGAGTTCTTGAGCGAGGGCGACGTGCTGGGAAAATACCTAAGAACTTTATGGCTATAATCGCTAAATGGGCAGCGGTTAAAGGTATTACCTTTAATTCAGATAAAGACAGAGCAAGATTTGTATATTTCGTGGCTAAGAAGATAAGAGAACAAGGAACCATGATGTACAGACAGAAGAGAGAAGAAGATATATTCACAACAGCAACATTGAGGTTCGAAGACATATTGAGCATTGAGATAGGTGCTCTATTAGAAGAGGAAGTTAAAAATAAAGTATTTGAAGTATTATGATAGCAAGACAACCAGCTAAAGTTCACACGGCATTTAACCCGGTGGTATTTGAAGTTCAAACATCTCTTGAGCAGGTTGAGATGACGGTAAGGATAGGTTCTGACGTAATCGAGCTAACCAAAGAGGCTTTCAATGGCATAGTTCTATTCGACATTAGCCCTATATTAACTAAAGCCTTCAAGGACGCGGGAATGGTTGGCAATGGTACTTACTGGGAGGACTATTACCTATCCGTTAACTACAACGTGAAGCTTGAAGGGCAAGAGATATATTTTACAGCGGTTAATTCAGTGGTTCAAGCGGGAGAAAGTTCAAGCCTTGTAGCAAAACAAGGGAGCTTCCTTACTAAGTTTGACAGGTTGAGGTTCTATCCAGGTTATGAGAGAGTGATAAGTGTGTTAGGCTTTGACGAAGCTAATTACTTTAATTTTGAGGGCGAGAGCCAAAGAGCGGTAAATATTAGCGGTAAAGTTTACAACACTAATGTTAAGGAGAGTAATTACATTGCTATCAGCAATAATACCGGTGTAGAGGAATACCTAACCACTAATGACGATGTGGTTATTACCGACAACCTAGGCAATCCGATAGTCATAGTTAGGGGTTCAGCTGGTTTAACGATTAAGAGAAAGTATATAGATACTTGCTGTGTACCTCAACAGCCTTTTTATGTTCGCTGGGTTAACACTTTAGGGGGCAGAGATTACTGGATGTTTTCGTACCGACAATACGAGAGCAATTCAATAGCAGAGAGAAAAGAGTTCATCCCTTATACTGATACGTCAGAGGTTAGCAGTTTTACTAAAACATTAAGCCTTAAAGGCAAACAGACAATTTTAGCAGGAGCGGGCAACCTCAACAGCAACGAATATGAGGCACTTAAAGATATAATCTACTCCCCAAGAGTAGAATACTACAACGAGGAGCTAGGCAAATGGATAGAAGTTCAGATTGATGACGTGGAGTTAAGCAATGACTCACGCTCATTCGTTCATGGGTTAGCCCTTAACTTCTTACTGCCAACAAGACAAATGCAATTCTAATATGGACAAAACACTCATAGACATATTCTACTACAACGGCAGGGTTATAGACTACTTGCTTGACAAGGAGATTATAACCTATGGAGCTAAGGAGAGATTAGAGATATACACCTACTATCACGAGCTAATAGGTAAAGGAGAGGGCAAAATGGATGCCTTCACCCAATGCTCAATCAAGTTCAATAAGTCTGAAGAATCTATCAAGAAAATTATTTACGGTTTAAACAAAAAGAAAGAGATATGTACGAATTAAAAGTTAAAGATACTACTGGAGTATGGCATAATTTAGACCTTATACCAGGAGAAGAACCTGTTATGAATTACCAGGTTAATATTATTGCGGAGTTAAAAGACCGCAATTGCGATTACTCGCAAGCTATAAAACTGCCTAAGACGCCGACTAATCTAAGAGTATTAGAGAGGTTGGATCTATTCGAGGCAAGCACATTAATGCCTTATAAAAATATAGAATGTAGATTATTCTCAAATGGGTTTACTCTCGCAGGCAAAAGCTCTATATTTATCGTTGATAGAGTAGGCGAATACATAGAAGGACAAGTATTAAGTGGTAATGCTGGACTATTTTACACTATGGAGAATAGGTTAATGGAGGATGCGGACTTAGGCTATACCATTGTAGGTTCCGGCGCACTCCCTCAATGGGTAAAGTGGGCTAATTGTATTAATGGTAAGTTAGGCGAGGAGTATAAGACAGGCCACTATTATTTTGCTAATCTGTTTCAAATAGCAAACAGGCTTGTAGAACTGTGCGGTTATGAGCTTATCTGTAATTTGCCTGAAACAAGTAAAAATAGAGATGTTATCTCCTTAGCCTCGTTGAAGCCTTGGACAGACAGCTTAGAAATGTTTAACTCTTCAGCAGCAATCAACGTCCAAAATCTGAACCCCCATAATCCTGAAGGGCAGGCTTTGTATTTTAAGCAGCACATAACAAGAGATATTTTCGGCATGCTTATTTCGGAAAATAATATGGTGGTCTCTACTAATAAAACCAGATTATTGTGGCATTCAAATATAGAAGGGAAAATAGAAGTACACATAGAATTAAATTATCGAATATTAATTAATTCCCCCCATCCACACACTCTATTTTATCAAGTAGCTTTAAATGGGCAACTAATAAAAGAGGTACCATTAACTCAGACAGCAGCAATTATAGGGAGCTTAGAAGAGAAAGTCGAGGTAGGGGTAAATAAAAATGACGTAGTTACTATGGTGTGTGGCATAAGGTCAGTAGACCATGTAGACACATCATCAATTACTATTAGCTCAAATGTAGAAATTGTCGAAACGGAGGCTTCTGTGGTACCGACAGGAGGTAAATTATACTTTGGGAATAACACAGGCTTTACAACCTATTGGGATTGTTTTAAAACGTTTTGCCAAACTTACGGCTTAACAGTATATGCGGATGAAAACAATAAGGTAGTCAAAGCCTACACCATGGATAAACTCTATGAGAATAAGTCGATCGCTAAAGATTGGTCAGATAAGTTAAGTAGAGAGAACCAAGAATTAAGCTTTATAATTGACGGTTACGGGCAAAACAATTTTATCCGATTTGAGAAAAAAGAAGACTTGGAAGATAAGGGCAATTTCTACGTGAGTAACGGCAACTTAGATAAATGGAAAGATTTATTTACTATTAAATGGGAAAGCGGAGAAGACGCAACAAAAGGCGAGAACAGATTAGCCGTTATCCCATTATATGAGTACTCAGTAGACAGCCAAAATAATACAGTTAAGCAAGAATACAAAGGCACTAAACCCCATCTTGTAGAACATACTGAGGTATCTAACGAGTTTTTAGGTGTGGTGAACCACATCCCTGCCCAAAACCTTATAGATAAGTATTACGATAAGCTGGCTAATAGAATGCTCGTTAACGCTAAATGCTTACTAGTAGGGTTGCTCTTAAGCGAGAGAGACATAGAGGAATTAGACTTCTTTACTCCTATATACTTAAAGCAATTTGGGGCATACTTCTATATAAGCAAGATACGTAATTTTATCGCTGGAGACAGGCTGACTAAAGTGGATTTGATAAGGTTGTGAGAAAAGGACTATTTGTAGAAGTCCGAATCCCAAGGGAAAAGGGCTTTAGGCTTTTTCTTGCGGGGCTTAACACCTTTTGAAGGAGCCAAAACTATGGCTATACAAAATACAGCAACAATAATACCATATAACATTATCCCAGACATAAGAATTAATTAGAATGCAAATATACAACATAAATCAAGAAAAACCAAATTATTATGGCAAATAGTGATAAAAAAGTATTAGTAGATGTAGAGATTAAAGCTACAGAAGCTCTCGAGAACTTAGCTAAACTTAAGATAAGGACAGCCCAATTAAAGGAGGAACAGAAAGCCTTAAGGGAAGAGCAGAAAAATAGTAAACCTACTAATGACGAGGAAGTAAGAGCTTACCAGGAGAAAGAATTTAAGTTGGCGGAATTGGGGCAACAAATTAAGCACCAGTCAACTCTTATCCGCTCTTACGAGAAAGAAATCCAAAACAACATAATTGCAGAGAAAGCTCAGGGTGATAGCCTTGACGCTTTAAAGGCTAAATTATCTTTGGCTACGGCGGAATATAACAGCCTTTCTAAAGCGGCAAGGCAAGATGTATATGGGCAAGAAAAAGCTCAAGAGATAAAGCAACTATCTGATGAACTTACTGAGGCTGAAACTTCCTTAGGGAATTTCCACCGACAAGTCGGGAACTACGAGCTAGCCGGTAAAGGGCTTAGAACTGTACTAAGAGAGCTGACCGAAGAGCTTACTATTATGAAATTAGAGGGCAAAGAATCAACAGAGGAGTACAAGAAGATGGCGGCTCAATTAGCCGAGTTTAAGGATGCGATGGGCGACGTGCAAAATGAGGCTAAAGGTGCTGCTAGTGATACCAGTAATCTTGATGCATTGGCTCAGTCTTTACAAGGGGCAATTGGTGCATACGGGGCTTACGCTTCTGTCGTAGGATTGAGTAAAGAGGCTTCTGATGAGTTCGCTGAGGCTATGGGCAAAATGCAAATAACCTTAACGGCTCTTACTTCTCTCACAGCGATTAAAAACACATTAGAGAAAGACAGTATTGTGTATCAGAAGGCGAATCTCATCTTACAAAAATTAGGGTTGGTACAAACAGCACGAGCAGCGGCAGCCGAGGCAGCATGGACAGCGGCTAAGACCTCAGGGAATATAGCTACGAAAGCCGTCGCAGTTGCTCAATGGGCGTGGAATGCTGCTTTAGCAGCAAACCCAGTTGTTTTGGTGGCTTTAGGCGTTGCCGCTTTAGTCGCGGGAGTATACGCCTTAGTAAAAGCATTTGACAGCTCAGCCGATGCAGAAAAAGCAGCAGAGAAGGCTATGAACGAGTATAATCAAGCAGTTTGGGAGACCGAAAGAAGGTTAGATATTTTAGAGGCTAAAAATAAAAATAGAGCTAAGGCAGATGAGCAAAGAGGAAGAGAGGAAATACTTAGATTGAAACAGAATGGGGCGAGCAAGGAAGAGATAGCTAAAAAAGAAAGCGAAATAGCACAACGTAAAAGAGACATTGAGATACAAGCCTCGAAAGATATAATAAGAGAAAAAGAGAAGGAAATTAAAAAGACAGATGCGGCTATTATAGCTAAAAGGGCAGAGATAGCGGAGCTTAAAAAAGGGACTGAGGAATATAACAAGCAAGTTAAGGCACATAATGAATTGGTTAAGGCAAGAGACGCCGCTGCGCAAGTCATTAATGATAATTATAATAGTGTAGGAGATAAGCAGATTGAAGAAGAAGAGGAATTACAGCGTAAAAGAGAAGAGGGGATTGAAAAGGCTAAGCAGGCAAGAGAAAAAGCTTTTAACGACATAATTAAAGGAATAGACCGGAACAAAGAAATTCAAGAGAAAAATTTAGAGTATGAAAGAATAAGCAAAGAAAAGAGCTTTGAGAATGACAAGAACTATGAGGAGAAAGTTTTTAGTCTGCAGCAGGACGCAGAGAGAAAAAAGTTAGACACCCAAAAGAAATACGGAAAAATAACAGCCCGAGAGTATAAAAGTGGATTAGACTTACTCTCCTTAAGCGAAAAGACCTTTTATAAGCAAAGAGAAAAAGACATTGATGAAGCCTACAAGGCTAAACTTGATAAACTCGATAAGAGTTTAAAAGACGAGGAGAAATCACTTAAACAGGCTGCTGAGAAGGAGCAGGCAGAATGGATAGCAATTATTGAGGCTAAGTACGACGAGGAATATAAAAAGACAGAGGCTTATTATATAGAACGCGATAGTTTTATTTTTGACTCTGAACTCAAATTAGAAAAAGACATACAAAACCTCAAGAGAGAGAGCCTTAAAAAACAAATTGAAGACGTTGAAAAAGTCGTTAAAGAGCAATACGAGGGGGATTTGCAAAAGTACTCCGACAATGAAAGAGAAAAGGCAAAGGTAGAAATTGCTCAACTCGAAGAAAGTATCAAGCTGAAGAAAGAAAAAGGGTTAAGCACTTACGAGGATGAGGCAGAACTAAGAGCTGCTCAAACAAAACTCAACCAAATAGCTCTTAATACTGAGCTATTGAATGAAAATCTAACTGCCCAACAACGTTATGAACTTAAAAAAGCTTCCATTGAGGCTGAATTAGAGCTTTACAGAGGGAATATAGACAAGGAGAAAGAACTTGAGGCAGAACTCGCCCAAGCGGCTAAGAATTATGCCCAGGAGAGAATTAATATCTTTGAAGAATGGGCGGGTAAGATTATGAACTTAGCATCTGAGCTTAATAACTTCACTAAGGCGTTAGACGACCAAGAATTACAGGAATACGAAGAAAGAAACGAGCAAAAGAAAGCAAGTTACCAGGAGCAATTAGACAGTGGTATAATCTCTAAAGAGCAGTATGATGCTAAGATAGCCCAGTCAGAGCAGGAATTAGACCGAAAGAAAGCCGAGATAGTCAGGAAGCAAGCCATCAGAGAAAAGCTATTAAAAGCTTTTGAAATTGCAATTAATACCGCATCGGCTATAATGAAGGCGGCACCTAATATTGCGTTACAAGTTCTCACTGGTATAACAGGTGCGGCACAATTAGCGACTGTTATGGCAACACCTATCCCTAAAGCGAGCAGAGGTATGCTGCTAAAAGGCAATTCTCACGCACAAGGGGGAACACTTATAGAAGCAGAAGGAGGAGAAGCAATAATCAATAAACGCTCTACAATGATGTACACTCCACTACTATCGGCAATTAACCAAGCAGGCGGAGGAGTAGCATTTGACGGAGGTTATGCTATGCGTAACCTTGCTGGCGGAGGGCTTTCGACCAAAGACGTAGATAGAATGATTAAAGCTATTGAGGGTCAAAAAATATATGTCGCCGTCGAGGACATCCGTGATGAGGATAAGAGGTTCGCCTACATTCAAAGTAGAGGCAATAACAGATAGCCCCTACTCTATTCATATTATTTCGCCTCTGCTTTTGCGGGGGCTTTTTTATTGGTAAAAATCTTTACAAACAGCAAAGGCACTTCCAGTTCTATCTTTGCGAGCGTACAGATAGTAACATATATCAGCGTAATTATGATAGAAATTGATATTAAAAGCGACATCGCTAATAAGGATGAAAGCATTTGGATGGAGTGGTTAGGCTTATCTGAGGCTTTTTCGTTGGATTTAGTTAAAAGAATTTTTGACGAAAACAACAATGAGAAAGACTTTAAGTTCAACATCCATTGCCGTGGTGGCTCTGTATCTGAGGGCTTAGCTATTTATGACTATCTAAGAACATCGGGCAAAAATCTATACACTAACATAGAGGGTTCTTGCCATTCTATGGCTGTTATAATGCTGCTTGCTGCCCCTAAAGAAAATAGGACAGCTAACCCTAATGCTCGTTCAGTTATACATCAAGTAAGAGCAGGGGTGTGCGACTGGGCTACAGCGGACGATTTAAGAGCAATCGCCGACGATGTAGAGAAAGACCAAAAAGCTATCCTCGACATATACGCTGACCGTACAGGTTATGATAGAGAGAAATTAGAAGCTATCATGAAGGAGGAGAAAGAACGCACAACCTCTGAGCTATTAGAATGGGGATTTATTGATAAAATCAATTCGTATAATACTAATAAAGTAATAACCAAAACCAATAAAAACATGGGAAATTTAAAAAAAGAGTTGAAAGATAAGATTAACTCTTTCCTTGGTGGGGTCGATAAAATCCTTAACAGCGTTAAGGTGAATTTTGATTTCAAAGGAGAGGGGGACGCTATTCTTTTCTCAACAGAAAAAGAAGATGACACGTTAGCGGTAGGCGACAACGCCTCTCCTGACGGTACTTTTACTTTGACTGAAGCTACAAGCGAGTATCCTGAAGGAACCGTAGTAGTAGTTACAGACGGTAAAATCGAAAGCATTACAGAACCTGAGAGTTCTGAAAATAGTGCGGAATTAGAGGCTGAAAACGCTGACCTTAGAGCAGAAAATGCCGAGTTGAGAGAAAATTTGACTCAGTCAGTAAACCTCATCACAGAGCTTAAGAGCCAAATTGAGAGCTCTTACGTACCGAAAAACCGCTCAAACAGAGTGGTAGTACCAAGCAAAAAGAACAATAGTAATAACCAAACAGCGGAGGAGACGAAGGACGAAGTGCGACAACGCAGAGAAGCTTTCCGAAACAAAGGTGTTTTAGCAGGAAGGGAGAACTAAGCCATGCCAGGATTAATAGATTTAGCAAAATTCGCCTTCACTAAGGAAGAATTGAAATCTGTAAAAGAGTTAGTTTATGAAGGGGTTATTGAATCCCCTGAATTAGCTCTATTTTGCACTATCCATGAAGGAATCAAGTTTAAAAAAGACGTTGGGTTTGTTGGCCCAGGAGGGTTAGTGGGTAAAGCCGGTCAAGGTTGCGACCCAGAGGCTCAAACTTGGAACTTAGGGACAAGAAAGATTACTTGGGAGCCAGCTCCATGGGAAGTGTTTTTGAAGCAGTGCTACAAAGACCTTGAGAGCACTATCGCGATATATTCGCTAAAAACAGGTATTCAAAGAGCGGACTTCACATCAAGCGATTACATGTCTATCATTGTTGACTTCTTGATTGAGGGCATTAAGGACATGATGCTTCGTTTCGCGTTCTTCGGAGACGTGGGCGCAGATACTGTTACTAACGGTGGACAGCTTAAAGACGGAACGGATAAAGGCTTCTTCAACGTTCTTGATGGCTTCTTCAAGCAGATAACTACTGCTTACACAGCTAACGCTGAGCAAAGAGTAGCTATTACGGAGAATGCCGGAGTAAGCTATGTCGCTCAGGCAATGGATAAAACCAAAGTTCAGGGGTATTTGGAAAAATTAACCACTCAGGCTAATCCATTATTAGCTCAAATGAAAGGTAATATAATTATCTGCACCCAATCATTCTATAACGCTTATAAGGCGTCCCTTCAAGGAACAGGCTTAGAAAGCATGTATGTTAACTTAGTAAATGGCATGAAGACTCTATCTTACGATGGTATCCCTCTATTACCAGTTCCTAAGTTCGACCAAATCATAAAGGCTTATTACAATAATGGCACTAAGTGGGTTAACCCTCACAGGGCTATTTACACCAACCCTTCAGTTTTAGCTGTAGGAGTTGATGAGATGGGCAACTTTGCTGAAATTGATGTTTGGTATGACAAAAAAGACAGAAACGTATACTCGTTAGCAGCTGGAATGATGGATGCTAAATTGGCTAATCCTGAGTTAGTACAAATCGCTATTTAATCAAGAAAGGAGAAATAATAATGGATTGTGCGAATTTATCAAAAGGACTTATTGCTGACGCATGCAAGCGAGCTGTGTCAGGGCTAAATGGGAGGATATTACTGATGAACTATGCAGATATTGACAGAACCGCCACTACCGAGCTTAACGGAGTGGTGGAAGCTCTGCAATTGAAGGCTGGCAAATACGCTCACGCCTTCGAGTTCAAAGACACTACTCTTGTAGCTGAGCATAACCTCGTAAAAGAGGCTTACCTGCCTACTTGGGAGCACATAATCAATGCAAAAATATTGACCAAAACCCAAGACGCTAAAAACGCCATTGAAGTTTTGTCGAGAGCTAAGGTCGTGGCTATCGTGGAGAATAAGGAGCAAGGAGCAGCTGGCGAAGTTAAGTATGAAATGTACGGTTATGATGCTGGTATGGAGCTTACTGAAAGCAACAACACTACTGCTTTCGCTGATGGAGTGGTGTATAGCGTTAAGCTTGCTTCTCCTGCGAATGAGAAGGAGAGCTCTTTACCTAAATCTATTTTTAAAACCAGTGCTACAGCAACAGATACCCTTATAGAAGGGTTGCTGCAAGTTGTCGCACCTTAAAACCAGAATAAGTAATGGGAGAAGAGGAATTAAATGAGGGTAACCCTATAGTGCCAGGAACGGGCGAAGATAGCATTATCCCGCCTGCTGACCCGGAGGAAAACAAGGAAGGGGAAAACCCTCCTGTTGATCCGGAAGAAAACAAGGACGGAGAAAATCCTCCTATTGATCCTGTAATTACTGCCGAGCAAAGGCTCGTAGCTTTCAGAGAGAAATTTGCTAATAAGAATTTCGCTAACCCTTCAGTAACTAAAGGGCATTTCACTAAGAACCCTGAGGACAAGTCGGAGTTAGAGTTCTTATACAAGGAAATTCTTGGTAAAGATTTGAAATCCGGCTGTAAGGACTGCGTAGTTGACGCTTATGTTGAGATTATGAAGTTTAAAGGAGAAGTCGTTAGAAGCGAATTCGAGCTCTACGCTGGGGCTTTGATTGAGGACAATGTAGGATTTGACGCAGGAAAGGCAATGAGCAATCATAACCTTACTAATGAATTGGTGCTATTTCATTTAGCACAAAATCCAAAATTGATTGACAAGTTCCAAAAGAAACCAGAGAACTGGGAAGAACTCGTTGAAAAATACAAAGAAAGGGAAAGAGGGTAAAACCTCTTTCCTTCTATCGGGGGTAGGCTTTAGAGCCCATAAGGAGCGAGACCTTGCCACCCGACTAATTAAAATTAGCCATGAAATATTCGACCTTAAAATATCAAAGTGTAATAGAGATAGCCAATAACAAGAGCTTAGGTATTCAGACTATAGGAGAAAATAACGACTTTTACCAGGTAGTCAGGAATATCGTAGGCTCATCCGTTACAGGCTTATCTTGCGTTGGTGTTTATGCAGACTTCCTAACAGGTATGGGGTTGGATAATAGCATCTATGCTAAGGAGGTTAACAGCAAAGGGCTTACATTAGATGCTCTACATAGGTCTATTGTCAAAGATTACGCCTTATATAATGGTTTCGCCGTGCACATCAATTATAACGCTTTAGGGCAAAAGGTAGGGTTTAGCCACGTACCGTTCGAGCATATAAGATTTGCTCTTATGGATAACGACGGCAACTTCTCGCAAGTTGCATTACACAGCGACTGGGCGAGAGAGTTCAGCAAGTTAAAGAAATTCAAGAAAGAAGATATCGATTTCATCGATTTATATAATCCCGATACAGCTATAATAGAACAACAGGCAGATAACGCGGGTGGCTGGGATAAATACAAAGGTCAGATATTCTACTTCTCGGGAGATGGTGATAAAACTTACCCTATCCCTCTATTTGCCCCTGCTCTTACAGACATGAGCTCTGATGAAGGGCTAAGCAATATAACTTACAGGAATATCCGCAACAGGTTTATGAGTGGTGGCGTAGTAGTTGGTGTTAAAGGCAAAAGCCTTGATAACACTAATACAGATGACTCAGAAGGCAGAGAAGAGGACGATACCTCAGCAATTCAAGAACAACTTATAGGCTTCCAGGGCGACGAAGAGGCTTGTAAAATAGCTTATATGGAGGTGGAGAGTAAGGAAGACATGCCTGAGTTCTTGAAGTTCGAGTCTACAAATTACGATAAAGACTATAATAAAGCTGAGAAATCAGTTAAAGATAAGATAGGTAGAGCCTTCAAGCAACCTCCTATCCTTAGAGCTGAGGACATAGGAGCTGGTTTTGGGGCAGAACTCATGCAGTCAAGCTATAAATATTATAATTCTATTACTAACCCTTACAGGGTAGACGTAGAGAGAGCAATGACAGAGATATTCGCGAATTGGGCAGCAGGCGAAGTAGCTAATTTTGCCGTGCAACCACTAAAATGGGATGAGGCATAATGATAATAGATAGCAATTACATAAGAGGGATAAGAGATATAAGCGTTAACATTGACGATGTTAAGCGTATAGACCCTTACATAGAGGAGGCGGAGAAAGAGTGGGTAATCCCTTCAATCGGGGCTAAATTGTACAAAGATTTAATTAGTAAAGTGGATAGTGAAAACAATACTACTCTATTAGAAGGGGGGTATTATAACGGGGATACGGCTTACTTATCAGGGCTTAAGAAAGCCATTGCCTACTTAGCGTACTCTCGTTATGTTCGTAATTCCAATGTATTCCTAACATCATCCGGGGCTAGGGCTAAAGGATCCTTAGAGTTCTCTGATAGTGTGGATGACAGAGCAGTCGTAAGAGTGGCAAACGAAGCAGAGAAAAGAGGAATTAAGCTATTGGATGAGTGTGTAGCTTACCTTAATTACATAGGAAGCCAAGCCGTAAGGGTAAGTACTAAGAAAAAGAAGTTTATAATAATAGGAAATTAAAGCTATGAAGTTTTACGATGATATGCCTGATGTAGAGGCTAAAGAGGATTTACTAGTAATGGTTGGGGATACAACAAGTCCAAACCAACCAAAGAAGATAACATTTGCTAAAATAAAAGCCTATGTAAAATCGAATCTTACTATTAATTTCGGAGATTTAGGTAAAAAACCCAAAATTAACGGAGTTGAACTAGGTGAGCTTGACAACACTCTTGCTGATTTAGGTATTCAGCCTAAAGGAACTTACATAAGCAATACGGACTTATCTACAGAGATAGGTAAGGTATTAGCAAAGGAGACTAAAGAAACCCCCTTAATTGCTGAGACTTATAATAATGTGGTTCTATACGCAAGGAATGAAGGAGAAGAAGGGGTCGAAGAACCAGAACAGGTTAAAGTATCTTTACCCACCCTCATTAGCGAGATTAAGCAAGATATAAGTTTTGTTTACCCAACCTACAAAACATTAGAAGGTATTCAAAATGGATCAAATGCCCAGTTCAAATATAGAGGTACTTTAATCCAAGAGACAGCTGAGCTGTATATAGGAGCGTTAATTTATCCTGTTAATATAGGTTTTGTATTTGAAGGAGATACTATTGTGATTACTGGAGCTCCTATTCCAAAAGCTGAGGATATAATGAGATTGAAAGCAATCTATTTAACATAAAAGAGTATGGCGGGAATAAGGAAAGTCCAAGCAAGAGCAGGGCAGATAAAGGAGATTACTAATGAAGAAGCTCAAGAGCTATTCAAAGAAAAAGCAATACCCTCTCAAAAAACAGAGGGGTTGGTCGCCTCTTCTAATGTGAAGAGAATAGAAATACTTAATGAATTGCCACCTCCTGAATTGCAGGAAGAGGGTGTACTTTATGGAATTTATATGTAGATATGGTAATTATAGGGCAAAATGAAATTAAAAGATTTATACATAACAACAAAGACTTACTTGCTCTCATTCATAATGGCAGGATTATTTGGGGGAGTTACATCCTTATTATCCCTTCAGAATTAGAATTTATGTTTGTTGGAGAAGAGAAAACTTATAATATTATGAGTCTTGGGAAATGGCAAGTTGAGGAATTGTTTGCAAGTGATGCAAGTAGAAGTTTAATAGAATAATTAATAAAGAAATAATATGGCAACTTTTGGAAAATTTGAAGTTACACCTGTTTCAGGTAATGCTGGAACAACAGAGATTGCAGCTAAATTAGCTACAGCAAATACAGGTCGTGCAGAATATATCAAGTACGCTAAGCATTATATGACTAATGAAGTAAGTAAGTTTGCTTCAATAGCATTAAAGGCAGCTGGTAAACCTGCTTTTATGACGCTTGGAGAAACAAGCAAGGATGTTGCGTACAATGTTCTAAGTTCAACGTTTAATGTTACAGCAACTAATGCAGAAAAATTCCAGTTGGTTAAGGTTAGTGGAAAAACACTTACTTTGAGCGTTAATTCAGGTTATACTGTATCTGGACTTATTGGAACTTTTACAGGAGACCCTGGCAACATTGCAGAATTTAATTTTCAAATAAAAGTTGCTGTAGCTGCTAATAATACTGGTGCAGCAGTAAGTGCAGTGTATAAGGTTCAGTTTTGGAATGGTACGACTTACGTAGATTCAGGGACTATAACACTTACTCAAGGTAGTGCGGACGCTGGATTGACTATTACAGCTAATCCTGTTACATTAGGTAGTTTCTCAAATGCTGGAGAAGATAAGGCTTTAGCGATTACTTCCAATTTTGCGTACAACATTGTTGAGAATAACGGAACTGATGTTAGCTGGTTAAGGATATTGAACCAGACAAAAACTTCTGATATAACCACAGGAGCTTCAGGCACAACTAATATGTTTATAAGAGTAGATGCTCAAGCTGTAGCAGCTTTAGCAAGAAGTACTCAAATAAACTTTGTTAATCCTATTTCAGGCACAATTCTGTTAACGCTTGACGTGAACCAATTAGCTGGTATTGCAAGAAGTATAAGTCTTTCTGTTTCTACATTGAGTTTCGCCCAAAATGAATTGAACGTTGTGAAAAACTTCAATGTGGTTGCAAATGATATTTGGTATTCTGAAGAAAGTGCAACAGCATAAGTTATGATAGTCGCAGGGTGGTTGGAAATTAGCACAATGGATGGGGTTGCTGGGACTACTCAAGTAAGCGTTCACGCATTGAGTGTGAACGATACTTACGAGGATAGAACCGTAACACTTAATTTCAAAACAACAGCAGATGAGATTACAAGGGCAAGTATGACAATAACACAAACTGCGAATAATATAGTAGTTATTACATATAATGACGCGGATATAACAACCAATAATACAAGTGTAGGATATGGCAATAATTCATAAGGATATAGCAACTTTAGCACAACAAGCCTCGATTAACGGCAGTCAAAAAATTCCTGTGACAGAAAATTTTTATGTCACTTTTACCATGATTAAAGATTGGATAGAAGGGGGTCTACCTGCTATATATAATGCTAATCATGAAGGAGTTCCTACTGATGATTTTGATGCATTGTTTTCTTATGAAAATAATGTTTGGTTTTGTGCTCATAGTATGTGTAATGCTCCTTTGAATAATGATGGCGACACTAATCCCTCTTATAATACATCTTTTGAATATTGCGTAGTTCAACAATTCGGCGATAAAGATGCTGGTACAAAGGTACAAGTCTTATACATTACAACTGAAAACGTGCATAATAATATTATGATGGGTTCTATATTTTACAGAATGCAAGGCGATAAGTGGAAGAGAATTGCTACATATTCAGATATTGTAAATTTACAAACGCAAATTAATAGTTTAATAACTACTGTCAATAGTAAGCAAGATAAGAGGTCTATTATAACAGATATTAACATACCCTCTAATGGTAGCGTTAATATTAATCCTTCAGCCAATAAGGTTCAGTATATAAACTTGTCTGGACAAACAACAACTCATACGATTAATCTTAATTACCTAAATTCACTTGATGAATATACTATGATTATTACAAACCCAAACAATGCTGGTGGGCTTGTAATAAACATTAATTCATTCTATAAATTTGTCGGTGTACAGCCTTCTTGGTCTTATAATTCTTGGATTATATGTATTTGGAGAGGTATGATTTTTGCTAATATTTTAAACTAAATAGCTGATGATAAATAAACATCTGAGAAACGACTATAATTTTTATGCAGGTAGAGGTCTTCTTGATTATTTTACAACGGAAGAACTAAGTTTGACTTCTTTAAATCCAGGTTCATACTATTTAGGATGGTATTCTAAATTAACTGAAAGGTGTTTTCAGTTCAGAGTTGGTGATAACCCAGCAACACAAAGAATTGCTTGCGAATTAGACTCAGACAATATAAAGTCTTTATCCTTCAGGAAAGGGGTTTATTCTACAGAACTTGCTTGGTGGAAATTCCACAATACAAAGTATAATGATAGAACAGTTATCCCAATAGGAGATTATTTGAACACAACAGGCTTCACGATTCAAATGACCTGCACTTATGAGGCTTTTGCAAACTGGGGTGCTATAATGGGTATGTGCCAAGCTAATTATCCTGTAGGATTATCTTTAGGACAATATGATAATGGTATTGTTGGTTGGGGGTTTTATCCTGTTACAGTTAACGGGGTAGCAAATCAACACGTAAGAGTAGCCATTTCCTCGAGTTTAATGCCAAGTGTGAAATTCAATTGGTGTTTTGTTTACAATCAAGGAACTCTATCTTTATATTTTAGTGGTCGTCTTGTCGGAACAGCTACAATGCCTGCAGGTTGGAGTTGGACTACAAATACAGGTGTTGGAGCTTTGGGTTTATCTTTAGGATATAATTATCAAGGGACAAATCGGCACTTCAAAGGCTCTATTTATTCCCTATTAATGTATAATCAAGCTTTAAATGAGAATGAGATATACCAAAACTATATGTATGATAAACAGAAATATTTAATAGCAAATTAAGATGATAACAATTGATGGAACAACATTCGAGCTTGTGGACTTCGAGAAGTCGGCTACAGCTAAAAAGAAAGGAATTGATAACACTCTTAAGGGTAATGACGTGTTGGATTATGAATGCCTTATGGCTATTATTGTGAAAATTCAAGCTAAGTTCGGCAAGCCTATATATATTAATAGTGGTATTAGGACTAAAGAACTGAACCAAGCAATTGGTGGGGCTAATAAATCCCAACATCTTAGTCTTGGTGATGAAGCTGCAGCCGATATTACGGCAGGCAATAAGTTGTTGAATAAGGAACTTTATTCTCTAATTCGTCAAATGGTTAAGACAAATGAAATAGTTCTTGACCAAATTATTGATGAAAAGAAATTGAGTTGGATACATATATCAGCGAGACGAATAGGGATTAATAGAAAACAATTCTTTAAGTTGTAAAAGATGGAAATGATGATGCAAGGAACAGAAATAGGATATTACATAATCACTATAATAAGTGGAATTGTTACAGCTGGACTTGGCGGTTTTTTCGGGTGGTTCTTCACAAGAAAGCAGTATAATTCTCAGGTCAAACAGCAAGATATTACTAATATTGATGCTGCTATAACTACCTGGCAGAATATTGTTAATTCTTTAGAGACAAGAGTCAATAAGCTACTCGAAGAGTGTACAGTTCTTCGTGGTGAGAACGAACAGTTGGTTAGAGAAATTAGTCAATTACGAGCTGAAATAATAAGCCTTAAATCACAATCAAGAAAAATAATGAGTTATGAGAAACAGATTAAAGAGTACCAAGATAGGATTAGCAAATATGAGCAGTTGCTTATTGCTAATGGCATTGCTTATTAGTTGCAACACTTCCAAGAAGGTTGTAAAGGAAAGCGAATTAATTGACAAGTCCACTTCATCCACGAAGGAGAGCAAGCAGGAAGAGAAGAAATTTTTTAATTCTTGGGTCATTGACACAACTTCAAATTTGGAGGTTGAGATTACAATTACTGAGATTGCAAGAACTGAGCAAAGAGATAGTTCTGGAGTTACAATCAAGGAGAATATAAAGGAAACAAAAACTAATACAAAAAAAGAAAATAAAGGTATTTCTCAGGCTAAGAATGATAGTGTTGATTATAAGAGTAACTTAATCAATACTGATAAGAAGAACGATATAAAACAAAACGAACTAATTAAGGAAACAAAGGAAGTAAAAGCCACTGATTGGATATATAAGTTAGTGATTGGGCTGATTATACTTGCTCTGCTTTTCTTTAACAGAGGAAAGATTAGTAAATGGTTAGTTAGGTTAATAAGAGGGCAATTAAATACAGATTAATTGCCCTTTAAAAACTTTGATGCGTGTGTGAAAAATGTACTTTTCGTTTTAAATTTTTGTATTTTTGGTTTTGATAATTATATTTGATTTATTATTTTCTGACTAATTTGTGTTCAATAATACGATATATGTGTATATTTGCAAATTATAAAATCACAATAATACTATGAGCGAAGACGATATACTTAAATTAAAAGCAATTGTTTTGTATATATTACAACTTGCCGGAGGAAGATTTGATAAGTATAAAATACTCAAAACAATATATTTTGCAGAAAAAAATCATCTTCATAGATTTGGTTGCAGGCTTTCAAATGATAATTATATGGCAATGCCCCATGGACCAGTATCATCATTTGTTGATGACGCATTAAAGAATAATACATCCAGAAAAGGGGTGTCTATTATCATTAACGCGATTAATATAAATAGGAATGAAATAATTGCAAAAGAAAATCCTGATATGGACGAAATTTCGTCATCAAATATTGATTGTTTGAAAAAGGCATACGATGATATAAAAGACCTTAGTTTTTCCAATATTCGTGATTTATCACACGATTTAGCATACTGTAAAGCCTCAACAAATGGTAAAATGAATATCTTTGATGTTATGGAAGATGCTGGAGCTAATGAGGATAGCCTTAGATTACTCAAAGATCAAATGATATTAGAAGGAAAATTGTAAAAGCATATGGTGACTTTGTCAGATTTTTTACCTCCTGATACAAGAGACTCTGGGTATATATTCAATCAGTTGAAAGAAGGAAACGTTTTTGCAATAAAGCTTAATAATAAAGATCATGGAATAGATTGTCAAGGGCACCCTGATAGAAGGAAATTTTGTATAGTTCTTGGAAAGAGAAATGATGATTTAATAGTAGCTATAGCTTTAATAAATTCAGAAATAAATGCAAATGTTGATCAAGAGGTGAAGGATTTACATATTGATATTTCTCAAAACGAATACCCTTTTCTTGATTACGATAGTAAAATAGACGCAAGTAAATTTATAGAGATTCAAAAGGAATATTTTAAAAAAAATATAAACTCAACTGATGATTGTAAAGTATTCCACTCAACTATTTCAGAGGAATTATTGGGTAAAATAATTACAAATATTACTTCCTCTAGTTTATTTATCCCAAAATTAAAGAAAAAATACCCATTTTTTAATAGGAAGGGGAAAGCTGAAAATAATTAACCCTTTTTTGTACATTCAGATTTTCTAACACAGAAACGTAAGAAATTATTATTTATGCTCAAGTAGGACGATTGTTACCTATTCTTTCATGTAGCTAAATCCACTCCGCACCAAATCCGCACCAAAAACCCCTATAAAAGCCAAATAAATTGAATAAGAAGCAAAACCTAAAACCTGTTTCACCCTCATTTAACTGCTTTCTTAATAAGCTATACGGCATTCCTATAATCCCGCCTGAATCACAAAAAATAAAGCACTTACAAATTATTGCAAGTGCTTTTTTTATTGACCTAAAGTTAATCTATTAATATGACTTCAAAATAATTTGATTCTATAAATCGTATTTGCGTTTTAAGTTAATCCAGCTTCCTCCATTGTAAACATTGGTATATCCATTTGAACTAAGAAATGCTTTAGCTGAAGCTGACCTCATTCCTGAAGCACAACAAGTAATTAAAGTATTTTCTTTATTCTTCAACTTACTTAGGTTTTGAGGAAGTTTATCAACAGAAATATTCAAAGCGCCTTTTATATGGCCTTGTGAAAATTCTTCTTTTGTGCGAACGTCAAGTATTGTTGCACCATTTTTAATCAATTCTCCTAAATCTACTGAAGGAGCCATTCCTAATATTTTTCTTATTGTATCGCTCATTTTTTCTTTGTTTTTAATTTTTGACGCTGCAAAGATATATCAAATTTTTGAATTATTATAATATCACCAATAAATTATTTTATTATCACTCTTTTTTTATTAGAATATCACTTAATTAGGAAAATAACTTGTATCTTTGCCGAAGATTAATTTTAGACTAAATAAAATAAATTTCTGCAATGATATTTAAAGAAGATATTTCAGAAAAACTTGCCAGTGAATTGTTTGAAGATAAGGATAAGACCTTGGAGTTCATTGCAAAAATTAAATGGAAAGATGGTTTTGTTTGTACAAAATGTGGCAATACTAATTACTGCGAGGGCAAAACTACTGCTTCAAGAAGGTGTACCCGTTGCAAAAAAGAAGAATCTGCTACTGCTCACACAATATTTCACAATATTAAATTCCCAATAAACAAAGCTTTCTACATTGCATATAATGTATGCGTTGTGGGTAAGGAAATCTCTTCTTACGAATATTCTGATCTTCTTGGACTGAATCAAATGACTTGCTGGAAGTTTAGAAAGAGAATTAAAGATTGCATTATTAAACAAAAGCAAACTAAAGACAAGATAACAATAAAGAAAATCTTGCTTTCAGAAGAATAAAATAATTGAAACAATAAATAACTCATTCAAGGAGTAGTTTTATTAAATTTTATCGTTTTCTACCTTTTCAATTATTTTCAATATCTCTTCTTTTTCTATTGGCATTTGAGCAAATTCATTACATCCTGCATTAAATGCTTTTTCTTTTTCTGCTGCTGGAATATTTTCAGATATAGCTAAAATAAATACTTCCTTATTATTCTCTCTAATCTTTCTTATTGTTTCAGTTCCTCCAATATCTTTGGACATTAAAGAGATTAGTATTATATCTGGATTTTCTGTAATTGTTTTATCAATTGCATCAACTCCAGTTTTTGCACAAATAATTTCATATTTTTTATTCAAAGCTTCATCATTTAAAATCATTGGGCACATTCTCTCATCAGCAACAAGTATTTTGATTTTTTTAGAATCGTAATATTCTATTTCAATATTAGTATCCTTAGCTTTTTCATCATCAATAATAATTATTTGTGATTTAACTATTGCCCAGAATAAGGTTCCTTCTCCTTCTTTTGATTCTATATTATATTCTGCACCTGCAAAATCTAATATCGCTTTAATTATTGATAATCCTAATCCTGTTCCTGATTTGTAGGAGCCAAGCTTTTCAAACCTGTTAAATGCTTTATAAATGTTCTCATCAGAAATGCCCTTACCTGAATCTTGAACATAAAATTTAATCTTGTTTTCATCAATAACTTCATATCCAATTTTTATATAGCCTTTGTCGGTAAATTTAATAGCATTCTCTATCAATTCTTTTAGAATTTGAGTTAATCTATTTTTATCGAGATAAACAATGCAACTTTTATGTGGACTTTCAACTATTAAATCAACTCCTTCCTTCATTTTATATTTAAAGACACTCTCTATCTCTTCGAAATATTGCTTTAAATCTAATTTAATTCGTTTCAATTCCAAAAAGCCTGTTTCTATTTCTGAAAGGTCTATTATGTCATTAACTAAATCTAACAGGTTATCATTATTTTCTCTAACAATTTTCTTATATTCAAGCTGTTCTTCCTTATCATCTGAATCAATTACAAGATTGGTAAATCCAATTATTGCATTTAATGGTGTTCTTATTTCATGAGTAATATTTGATATAAAATTAGATTTAAGTTTCTCACTCTGAATTGACTTTTCTAATGCTTCATTAAGTTTTAATTCTGTTACTTTGAAATTCTCAATATTGAAAACTATTGCATTCATCATTCTGTATTTCCCATTTGCATCTTCTTCCATTTCAACAATACCTCGTGCTTCCCACCACAAATAAGGTTCGTCTTCAGCAAACTTTCCTCTAAATTCAAAATGAAATTCATAATGTTCTTCTACATGCAAAAGTCCATTATAAAATTCAATAAACTTATCTACAAAAGAAGGCTCAATAACTTTCTCACATATTTCTGAAACAGTCAATTTTACAGTCCTCTTCTCTCCAACATCATCATTAAACATTAGCTGAATTATTTTTTCTCTTTCATCAAAACTACAGAAAACAGTTTTTAGAGAAGGAACTGCAAAAGAAAGTAGTTTAATATTTAATTCCAATTCCTTTTCATGCTTTTCTTTTTCTCTTATTTTCCTATTAAGTCTTTTGTTTCTAATACGAAGAATTAAAAAGGCTATTAATACTAAAAAGGCTATAAAAGAAATTACAAGTAAAGGAGTATGAGCTATAAAGAATGCTCTTAACATATGAACTGGTTCTGTATTTATAGGTAGCAATCTTGGACTTCCTCCCATTTTAACTATTTTAGCATAATCGAAAATTGGAGTTGGAGGGATATTATCAATAGTCATCTTCTCTGGAATTTCTCCATTAAATATTCTTATTGCTTTTGCAGCAGCTGCTGCTGCATTCTTTTTAGCCGATTGAACAAATCCACCAACAAAACCTTCTCCAATAAATCCATCATAAACATTAAGTATTGGAACTTTTGTATTTGCAATTATTTTAGGATAAAGATCCTTTGCAAAATATCTTTTTCCTTTATTATCTATCTGCCAAGTGCTAAATATTACAAATGAATTCGGTTCTAAATTTCTACATTTAAGCAATAATTCTTCATCACTATTTGCGTCTACTCCATATTCTATTTCTATTCCATCATTTTCATATCCCTTAAGAATATGTTTTGCTTCATTCATAAAGAATACTCCTGTTGGAGATTTATCTGCCCATACATATACTTTATTAGTAGTGGGAAAAATTCTAAGTCCTGTTTTATAAACTTGACCAACTCCATAATCGCTAATAATTCCCGTTACATTTTTTTTATTATTTACTCTTCCTCGCTCTAATTCAGAAACAAATATAATTGGCAGTTTGCTGATAATTGAATCTGTGTATGAAAGGAAAACATCTGTTGCTCCATAGTCAAATGCTAACACAACATCAACCTTTTGGTTGAGTTTTGCAAAATAGTCTTTTACTATTTTTGTTCTTGTTTCAAGATCTGGATTTATTTTTTCGTTAAGATACAATTCAAGTAGTTTTATTGTATATCCTTCTTCAATAAACTTATTTGATATTGTTTCTTTACATTTTATTGCCCAATGATTTTTTTCGGAATATGAACTGACATAAACTACAGTTTTTTTAAATTCATTTTCATTATCTGAATAGGCAAAAAAAGGAGTTAATAGAAATATTAAAACAATAAATCTAATAATTAAAGACTTTCTATAAGTGTTTAACATAATGGTCTTAGTATAATCAATACACAAATATACAACATTTCTATTCCTTTTGCAAACGTTAATTACATTTTTTAGACAATATTTCTTTAGTCAATCATGCGTTTTATATTTTACTGTATAGAAAAAAGGCACCTCTGATTAAGAGATGCCTTTAAGTTTTTATAGAATTTATTATTCTCTAAATTTAGAAAGAATAAAATAATCTATTTTTTATGTTTCAATAAATCAAATATTGATATATTTTCTGAATTATCATACATAATTGGCATATGAAGCATATCTGCATATCCAACTAAAGAAAAGGGGAAATCATATTTATCGTAATTAAATTCTGTTCCAATTATTGCATTTTGAGATATCCAAGTTTCAGAACAATAACCTATACTATCTATATTTTGATTATAAACTTTTAAATAATCTGCTCTCTTATCAAATTCCAATTCACTATTGTCAGAATTAAAAAAAATAATATTAGAAAAATAATATAATGAAGGATCGTTACCAACAAAGGATACTGCTATTTGAGAATTCTTTTCATAATTAGTTTGCAAAATACTTTTATTGTTATCAAAATAATTATAGGTTGCAACAAAAATAATATCATTATACTCTCCAAAAGCATATCCGCATGTACTGTCTGAGTTAATGAAAAAATAAAGTCTCATCAAATCCACACTTTCAGTATATGATAAAGTAAAGTCTTTAGATTCAATTATCGTTGAAACTTGTTCATAGTTTTTCCCTGTGTAACTTTTCAACTCTGTAAAAATACTTGCTTTGGTAGGTGTTTGTTCTGGTTCCTCATCCTTACATGAGTTAAAGGAAGCTAAGCTTATAAGGGATAGAAGAATTAATGTTAGTTTTTTCATTTGCTTTTTTGTAAAGAATTTTATTACCAAATAGATATTCTATTTTTTATGTTTCAATATATCAAATATTGATTTGTTTTTTGCTTTTTCAATCATTATAGGCATACGAAGCATATCGCCATATAAAGCCATTGAATAGTGCCCTTCAAATTCATCATAATTAAATTCTGTTCCAACAATTGCAGTTTGAGACACCCAAGATTCAGAACAATAATTTATACTATCCTTATTTTGATTATAGGCTGTTAAATAATCTGCTCTATTGTTAAATTCCATATTTCCTTCTTCAGAATTCATAATAGCAATATCAGAAGAATAGTATAATAAAGGACTGTTACCAACAAAGGATAATGCAGTTTGAGAATTCTTTTCATAATTGGTTAGCAATAGATTTTTATTATCATTAATATATTCATAGGATGCAGCAAACACTGTATCATCGTATTCTCCAATAGAATATTTATAAGAATTGTCTGAGTTTGCGAAATAATAAATTCTCATTTCTTCTATACTATCAAAACTTAATACATTAAAGCCTTTAGCTCTAATTGTTGATGAAACAAATTGAAAGGTTTTACCTGTGTAGCCTTTCAACTCTGTAAAAATATTTGTTGTTGCAGGGGTTGGTTGTTCTGGTTCATCATCCTTACATGAGTTAAAGGACACAACGCCTACAAGGGCTAAAAGAATTAATGTGAGTTTTTTCATTTGATTTTCATTTATTTGTTAAAATTGTATTTGCTTAAATTGTATTGCAACAGAGAATATTTATATCAAATCATATTTCAAAGATACAAATAAAAGCTTAGTTTGTCAAATTATTTGAATAATATCACAACACTTAATATTTTAATAAATATTTACTTCTTTTTTATTGACAAATTGGAAAATATTTTGTATATTTGCATTTTAAAGGTAATAAAACTTAGTTCTTTGAGTTTCCATTCATCTTTCTTCCAAAAATTTTGTTGAAATAAAAGATGCACATCTTTTATACCGAAAGATGCACGTCTTTTGGGGTGAAAGATGCGCATCTTTAGGGTAAAAAGTCCTTGATTAATAAGTTTTATATCAAGACTTTTTGAAAATATACTTCGATTAAAAAGAAATATGATAAGGTTATTTTCAGCTAAAGCAGGATTAAAAAATTATAAACTAAAAAGAAATATTAATTATGGCTTATTTTTACAGAACAAAAAAGAAATGCTACATTAAGAATGGAGCTAAAGAAGAAAAGTTTTTTGCTGTCCCTGTCACCAAAGGGACTTTGGGAATGGAAGAAATTGCTAAAGAAATCGGTTCAAAAAGCATTGCAAAAGAAAGTGCAATTTTAGCTGTATTGAAAGAGCTTTCTATAATGATGAAAGGCAAATTGGGAGATGGATATAATATCAAACTTGATGGCATAGGCACTTTTGGAGTTGCCCTAACAAGCATTGGTTTTGACAAAGAAGAAAACATAACTCCAAGAAGAGTTAAGTTCAGTAAAATGACTTATCGTGCAGACAGAGATTTGGTGAATGTTCTCCAGGAAATGAAGTTTGTGAAAGAACCTCCTGCACCTAAAGGAGCTATTGGCAAAATAAGAAAAAGAAAACAATTATAATATCAAAGTTATGAGCAGTATAGACAAATCAAAAGAAGTTATTTCTTCAATTGAACTTATTAATGAAAAATTAAACTTCAAAGGTGAAGTTGAAAACAATCAACCTGTTTTAATAGATTATATTCCTCCTTTTGGAGATGGGAATGGCTACACTTCTTTGGAACTATTCCTTTTAAGCTTATCTTCTTGTTTAGGGACAAGTGTTTTGACTTTAATCAGAAGAAGTGGTAAATCAATAACAAGTTTAAAAGTTGATTCGAAAGGATATAGAAAAACAGAACATCCAACTTCATTTAAAACAATTGAACTTAAGTTATACATTAAATCTTCAAATGTTGAAAGTGCTGATGTTGATAAGGCTATTAAAATATCTGAAGATATGATTTGCCCTGTATGGGATATGATTAAGGTAAATGTTGAAGTTAATGTAAGCTATGAGATTGATAATAATTGATAAGTAAAAAAATAGTGATTAAATGTAATTCTTAAAATTTTATTTCTATATTTGCTGCCTAAACAATTAGTTATTAATCAAAAACAAAGTTATTATGAAGAAAGAAGAAGACAATTCAATTTGTTGTCCTGAATTTGACCCAATACCATGGGATGATAAAATAATTGAGTGGGACAATAAAAGATTTATTAAGGGCAGTATTTGCACTTGTTTTTATATGCCTCTGAATTTCGGTTCTGTTATGAGAAAGCTTGACCAGAAGATTAGAAATGAAGGAGCAAAAATAGAGCAAAACTTGGGATTATCGGATCATACTTCAAAGTGGAATATGGATATTTACCTGGCTGTTGACAAAGAAGTTTCTGGCTTGAATAATGTAATGTTGAGTGGTAAGTTTTACAGTAAAGTTTATGAGGGCAATTTCAAGGAAACGGATAAATGGTGTAAGGACTATAAGGGAATTGTAGACTCAAAAGGGCTTAACATAAAGAAATGGTACATGTGGTATACAACATGTCCAAAATGTGCCAAGAAATATGGTAAAAACTATGTTGTAATTGTTGGACAAGTGGAGTAAATTGTCAAATATAATGGATTGATTATTAATTTAATTAAGCTGAAAAGAAAAAATATCAGTATAATAAATCAATAAATAAAATATCGTTTACGTTATATTGATGTTACATGTGACAAAAATATTACTAATTAAATTTTAATGTATGGCAGTAGAAAAAGTTTGGATAGAAGAAGGCTGTATAGCCTGTGGATTATGTGCAGACACATGTCCCGAAGTTTTTGAAATAAATGATGTTGCCAATGTTATTGAAGGTGTTAATTATAAAGATTACACCGATGGAATTATAGAAGCAGCCGAGTCCTGTCCTATTGAGGTAATAAAATATTCTGAATAACGCCTATAAAATAGGATAATGCAAAAGGAGCAAATTATAAATAATCTGCTCCTTTTCTTTTTTATAGTTGTGCTCTAATTTTATTTTAGATTACTTCCATTACTTCTTGTTTAATTTTGTCCAATTGTTCTTGTGAAGGAATGAAATTGATGTTTGCTCTGTACTTAACATCAATACTGCTTTCTTCCATATATCTGTCAAGAGCTTTCATATTGGCTTGAGCCCATCCATAACTTCCAAACAGAATTCCTTTTCTTCCCTTTGGAGCTAATCCTTGAAGATAGGTTAGAAATGCTGCAACGGTTGGAAGTATACCTTTGTTTAAAGTTGGAGAACCAACACAAATATATTCTGCTTCAACAATTTCTGTCATAATATCTGAAATGTGAGTATCCTTTAAGTCGTAAATACAGTAGTTGTATTTTTTTTCTTCAAAGGCTTCTTTAACCATTTTTGCTATCATTTCAGTGGAGTTCCACATTGAGTCGTAAACAATAACTGCTTTCTTATCTGTTTTATTTGAACCCCATTTTTCATAGCTTTCAAGAATTAGAGGGATATTCTTTCTCCAAACAATTCCATGACTTGGACAAATAATATCAAGGTCTAAACTTCTAACAATTTGCATTACTCCAACAACTTGTGAAGAGTATGGCAAAACAATATTTGCATAGTATTTCTTTGCTTCTTCCAAAATTGTTTCAACAGGATATTCATCATCAAATCTTTCACTTGATGCTATGTGTTGACCGAAGGCATCGTTAGAAAATAAGATTTTTTCTTCAGGGCAGTAAGTAACCATATTGTCTGGCCAGTGCACCATTGGAGTCATAACAAAGTGAAGATTTCTTTTACCTATATTAAGTGTGTCTCCTGACTTAACGGTTTGAAATTTCCAATCTTTTTTGAAATGTAGTCTATGTTCCTTTTCTCCTGCAACAGATGTAATAACTGTTGCATTAGGTAACATTTCCATAACCTCTGGCATTGCTCCTGAATGATCCATTTCAACGTGGTTGGAGACAACATAATCTATCTTCTTAGGGTCAATAATATCAGCTATTCTTTCTATCAACTCCTTAGTTAAATATCCTTTTACGGTGTCTATTAATGTGATTTTTTCATCTACTATTAAATAAGCGTTGTAGGTAGAGCCTCTTTGAGTTAGGTAGCCATGAAAATTTCTAAGTTTCCAATCAATTGCACCTACCCAGTAGATGTCTTTTTTTACTTCTATTGCTTTCATTTTATTCAGGTTTTTATCTATTACTTAACATTTGTTTTATTGCATCGCCATATTCTTGGGCAGTTTTATCGTTTCCTGCCTTTTTATAATGTTCTTCCAAAAGAGAGTATAGCTTGATGTAGGCATTTTTTTGATCAAGTCCGTAGGCTTGGTAAATTGCCAATAGCTGTTGCATAGTTTGGTTATCAAAACGATCTATTGAAATTATTCCTTTTAGATATTCTTCAGCTCCATAAAGGTCTTGTTGTTTTAGTTTTATGTTGGCAGCTAATGAATAGGAAGCAGAATATTTGAAATTATCTTTTATCACTTTATTGCAAAGCAAAAGAGCTTCATTTTCTTTGTTTTGCATAAAGAGAGCATAAGCCTTGAAATAATTTGCGTTTTCTGAGTTAGGATTTAATTTAAGCATTTTATTAGTGAACATTAATACACTATCTGGCAAATTCTTTCTTAAATAAATTTCACTTAGATTGATTAATGCTGTTTCGTTTTGAGGATCTGCTTTAATTGCTTTTAAATATAAAGGAATTGCTTCATCTAATTTTCCCTTACTTTTCAATTCAAATCCCTTTACATCTGATTTATCTTTACGCTTAAGAACAACACAAATTGGTTTACCATCAACTTCAACCTTGTAAACAGTATTCTTTGGAGGGAAAACTCCACTCTTCAATTGTTCTGGAGCAATACCTGTATTACATATTATTGCATAATCCCAATCAACATCTCCCTTTTCGTTGTAGCGAATAAATGTTGTGGCAAATTTTGCAGTATCGTGACGGAAATAATAATCAATTGGTTTTGGATGCCAACATGCAACTACAATCTTTTTGCCTGTTGTTAACTCATCTCTTTGAGCATTTGCAATAACCCATTCTGAAGCTTCTCTAAGTGAGTGGAAATAATAATCTAATTCGTAATTTCCATAAGCCTTATTCATTCCTCCAGATAGTTCATTAAAATAAACATACTCATGAGGATGATTTTTTATGACGTGAATAATTGGATTTATTGAAAGTAGTCCAAAAGCAGAAAGAACAATTATTCTCCAATATTTTTTATCGTATGCTTTCACTAAAGATTCTATTCCCAAAGCAGAAAATGCAACTAAAGGAGGATAAGTGAAGATAGCATGACGCCAACCTCCATAAACATTTGATTTGTTTATTATAATCCAGAATATAGGGAAGATAAATGTGAAGAGTAAAACGAAGTAGTAGAACCACTGTTTTTTGTTTTTAAACATCAAAACTAATCCTGCAAGTGCTCCAAGAATAACAACCATTGGTATTGTCATTAAAATAAACTTAGGAGTATAGTACCAAGGTAAAACATCTGACCACTGTGCTTGTCCTTCAAAAATTTGACGCAAGGAAGCACTGAAATTTGTCATCCCCTTAAGGGTTGAAATTGGGTTATCAATAGGTGATACTAATGCGTAAGGCCAGAACAACACTGAAAGGAAGTAGCCTACAAAAACAATCCCCAAACTCCAAAGTAATACTTTTCCGAATTCTTTTTTAAGAGATTTATATTTCCATATGTAGTAAACAAGTGCAAAAAGAGCAAAATAAGCTATAACTATAAGACCTCCAACTCTCACATCAATTGCAAATGTAATTGAAATGGCAAGCATTATCATTGTGGAGATTTTTCTTTTTGGCAGCTCATCAAGGAATTTGACCATGTAGTAAATAGACATCATTGAAGCTGCTGCAAAAGGAATATCCTTGAGGTTATTAAACGAGTGCCCTATAAAACGTGGTGAGACAATCATAAGAATTATTGCAAAAACTCCTGCCCTCCATCCTGCAACTCTTTTTACAAACAATCCAACAAACAAAATTGCCAACCAGCCAACTATTGAATTTAGTGCATGGCGAAGTGCCATGTAATCATCAACATTAAAAAGAATTGTTATTCCATGAGCAATGTTGTCTATCAATTGACCATAAAGAGGAAGGTTATAAGTTTCCGTTACTACTGTTGCTGTTGAATCCTTACCTCCAGTGGCATAAAAATTAAATACATTCTTTGCATGTTCTGTGTGAAAGAACTCATCTCCAGAAATTCCAGCTTTCTGACTTGCAATTATCATCATTATCAATGATATTGCTGCTAAAGCATAAAAAATATACTTCCAAGTATTCTTTTTATTTTCTATCTTATTTTCTTCCATAGCTAAATTATTTTTTCTCCATTATATGTTCTTGCAAAATATGTTGGTCTGTTCTTTGTTTCAATGAAAATTCTTGCAATATATTCTCCTAAAATTCCAAGTGAAAGTAATTGTATTCCTCCAAGGAAAAGAATTGTAACTAAAAGTGAAGGATAACCTTTAACATCATTGCCATAGATAATTGTATCGTAAAGCATATAGATGGCATAAATAAAAGATATCATTGAAACAAAACCTCCTATAAATGTAGATATTCTTAGTGGTTTGGTTGTGAATGATGTTATTCCTTCTATTGCCAATGAAGTTAACTTTAAATAATTCCACTTTGTTTCTCCTGCTGCTCTTGGATCTCTGTCAAAAAGTATTTCTTTCTTATTGTATCCAATCCAGCTAAACATTCCTTTAGTGTATCTATTTGCTTCTCTTATCTGTTTTAGTGCCTGAACACAACTCTTGTCTAAAAGACGGAAATCTCCAGTATTAAGTTGAATTGGTATATCTGTACTTTTTTGCAATATCTTATAAAACCACTGTGATGTCTTTTTCTTAATGAATGTTTCGCCTTTTCTTGAATTGCGTTTAGCATAAACATCATCGTAGCCCTGTTCCCATTGTTCTAACATTTGAGGAATTAACTCAGGAGGGTCTTGAAGGTCTGCATCCAAAATAATTACTGCATCTCCCTTCACATAATCGAAACCAGCAAGCATGGCTACTTCTTTTCCATAGTTACGGGAAAGGTCTAAAACATTTATTCTATTATCTTGATTTCGGATACTGTACAATACTGCTAATGTATTGTCCCTACTCCCATCATTAATAAATAATACTTCCCATTCATATTGATTTAAGCTATCAATAATTGCTTTTATCCTTTTATATAAAAGCTGAAGTACTTTTTCTTCATTATATGCAGGAATAAGTAAACTAACCTTCTTCATTATTTATTAAAATCTAATATTTTCAACTTACAAATGTACAAATAATATTCAAAATGTGTAAATTTGCAGTTAAATCATTTATTTTATTATAGAAAATTTTCTTCTATGAAACTCAAAACTAAGTACATTATTGATAAGTTCGTCTTCTTTTCTCTAATATTTATTTGCTTATCAATCTTTCTTCCTCCTTTTTTCAAGTCTCTTGCAATAACTTTTCTTGCCTTATCAACTCTCTTTGCTTTTCTTACAAAAACTTATGTGCTTAAACCTTTATTTGACAAGAAAATTCTTCTTTTTCTTATCTTCTTTTGTCTTCATATAATTGGCGTTTTCTATAGCTCAAACAAAGACTCTGCTCTTTTTGATCTTCAAATTAAACTCCCTATGCTTATTCTTCCTATAATTTTCATATTCTTGCCAAAAAGTTTTCTAACAAAAGATAAGCTTTGGCTTTACGCTTTATCAATTATTGCTGGACTTATCATAACAATATTCTATTGTTTTTCTTTTGGAATTGTAAGAGCTGTAAGTAATTCATTGCCTCTACTGCCTGAAATTATATACACTAAGCTTAGTGCAAATTTTCATCCATCCTATCTTTCTCTTTTTGCAGCAACAGGACTTGTTTTGACTTATAAAATCCCTTTAAACAATATTTTCAGGAACATAAAAAACACTGGATTAATCAAATCAATTCTAATTGTTTTAATCTCTATTTTCTTAATAATGCTAAACTCAAGAACTGGCTTTATTGTAATGGTGATTTCCTATTTATGGATTTTGATTGATATGTTTTTCGTTAGCAAAAGAAAGGTTTTAGCAATAAGTACTGCTCTAATTGTATCTCTATCTTTATTTCTTGTTCTAAACACTAATGTATTAAGCCATAGATATAGTAATGCCATTAATAATATCGGGCAGAACGATAATATTATGCCTGAGCAAAGCAGCATGAGTCAAAGAAATTTTATTTATTCAAACAGTCTTAATTTAATTTCAGAGAATATTGTTTTTGGAGTAGGAACTGGTGATGTTAAATCAACCTTTGAAAAATTGTATGAAAGAGAAAATGTACATTTCCAATCTTACCTTAATGCTCATAATCAATATTTGCAAACAACAATTGCTTTGGGCTTAGTTGGACTTTTGATTTTGCTTTCCTTGTTTTTCTTCCCTATGATTAAAATGATAAAAGAAAAAGAGTTTTTCCTTTTAACCATATTCCTTCTTATTGGTTTTAGCTTTCTTTTTGAATCAATGCTTGAAAGAAACATGGGTACATATTTCTTTGCTCTTATTTATGTACTCTCAAATTCCTATTTGTATAAAGAAGATTAATCCAAGTTGAAAAAAACTCAATCATAATTGAAATTAAACCTTATATATTTCTCTCTAACCTTGACATATTTCTATTAAATCGGGATATAAAACTTATTAATCAGGGACTTTTTACCCAAAAGATGCGCATCTTTCATACCAAACGATGTGCATCTTTCACTGTAAAAGATGTGCATCTTTTTATTTAATATGTTTTAGGAAATAAAGTTTATTTTATGGGAATGGACTTAAGGATAAATAGTCCTGAATAAACCTTAATCGATATTTTCTTTTGCAAATATACAAAAAAATCTGTTAGGTTGATCAATTAAATTAAAGATTATCAATGAAAATAACAGAAAAAAAAGCTTAGCCTTTTTTAAATAGGACTAAGCTTTTTAATTAAGAGTTAAAACTCAATATTTATTTCTCTTAGAATGGCAAATCGTCATCCTCTTGAGGTTCTTGAGCATTAAAAGAGCCATAAGATTCTGCTGGAGCAGGTGCTTGTTGACTTGAAGTGTTAGAATATTGAGGAGCTGGAGCAGAATAGTTTGGAGCTTGTTGCATTGGTGCTGCACCAGGAGTAACTGGATTGAAAGTATCAATTCTAAAACATCTTAAATCTGTGTACCATTTTTCTAAATATTCTCTACTTTCAGGAGAAAAGAATACTTTTATTTGAGTTCCTTGTGGCATATTTCTTACAATAGCTACTTTGTCTTCTCCCCAAAGAGAGAAAGCAACTTGTTTTGGGAATTGTTCTTCTGTTTCAATTACAAATCCTCCTCTTACCCATTCCCCTCTTTGTGATGTTCCTTTTTGTTCAGGTAATGTTTTTAAAAATTTTCCGATGATTTCCATTTCTTGTATATTTATTTATTTTTATTTCTAATTAGTTTAAGGGAATTACTTTCCCTCTAAAGTATTAATTGGCTTTTGTTACTGGCTTCAACCATTTATCTAACCAATCAAAGAAGTTTCTTTGCCAAAGTATTCCATTTTGAGGTTTCAACACCCAATGAGATTCATCAGGGAAGTAAAGATAACGAGCTGGAATTCCTCTATTAAGTGCTGCATTGTAAGCAGCCATACCTTGAGAAGCAACAATTCTATAATCAAACTCACTATGAACTACCATTAGTGGAGTATCCCATTTATCAACAAATTTATGAGGAGAGTTAGCAAAGCTTTTTTGAGCTGTCTTATTATTTTTATCCCAATATGGTCCACCTAAGTCCCAGTTAACAAACCACATTTCTTCTGTTTCAAGGTATTGTTGTTCCAAATTAAACATTCCATTGTGAGCAATAAAGCATTTGAAACGTTTGTTGTGGTGTCCTGCAAGCCAGTAAACTGAATATCCTCCAAAGCTTGCTCCAACTGCTCCTAAACGATCTTTATCAACATAGCTTTCCTTACTCATTTCATCAATAGCAGTTAAATAATCTTTCATACATTGACCACCATAGTCGCCACTGATTTGTTCATTCCATTCTTGACCAAATCCTGGAAGTCCTCTACGGTTTGGAGCTACAATAATATATCCATGAGCTGCCATTATTTGGAAGTTCCAACGGTAAGACCAGAATTGAGAAACTGTTGATTGAGGACCTCCTTCGCAATAAAGAATTGTAGGGTATTTTTTTGTAGAGTCAAAGTTTGGTGGGAAGATTACCCATGAATGTAGGTCTTTTCCATCAGTTGCTTTAAACCATCTTTCTTCAATTTTGCCCATCTTAACCTTAGCTAAAAGGTCTTTATTAACATTTGAAATATTAGTTTCAGCACCATTGGTTGGATTTACAGAATAAATTTCTACTGGTTGAGACATGCTCATTTTTGTTCCAATAAGTTTATCCTTTGCAATCATAACTGAAGTGTAGTCGTGAATGCCATTTGTTATCTTTTTAAAACTATTGTCGGCAAGAGTAAGTTTATAAATATCATCTTTTCCTTGATAGTCAGAAATAAAATATATGCTCTTATTATCTTTGGAGAATGTCAGTCCATTTGAATTTTGATCAAAATCCTTTGAATAGTCTTTAATTACTCTTGTTGTTAAATCCATAACCATTAAACGTATTTTGTCTGCCTCATATCCATCTCTTTCCATACTTTCCCATGCCAAAAGCTTACCATCAGAAGAGAAAACGGGATTTTGGTCGTATCCCATCATACCTTCAGTAAGGTTGACTGTACGTTTGGTTGTTAAATCGTAAAGATAAATATCAGAATTAGTTGAATAAGCATATTCCTTACCTACTTTCTTTCTGCAAGTGTAAACAATTTTCTTAGAATCTGGAGAGAAAGTTAATTGTTCCATTCCTCCCCAAGGACGCATTGGTGATTCAAATTCTGTATTTTCTAAAAGATTAATAGGGTTCTTTAATTCTTTTCCGTCAAAGTCAGCAACAAAAGGTTGAGGAATATTATCTACCCAATTATCCCAGTGTCTATAAGCTAAATCATCGTTAATTCTTCCAGTTGTTTTGTCTAAACCTTCTTTCAAATATGCATATTTATCTTTTTTGGCAATTGCTCTAATGTAAAGAATTTTCTTTCCATCAGGAGAATAAGAGAAACCTTCAATATCTCCTTCCTTAACATTTGAAATCTTCTTTCTTTCCTTTCCTTCTAAATTCATTTCATAAATTTGAGCTCCTTCATTATCTGCATAACAAAAACCTATCTTCTTTCCATCAGGACTCCAAAGAGGATTCCATTCGCTGCCTGAAGTTTTGGTTAATTGTTTAAGATCAGAACCATCAATATTCATTGAATAAATCTCTGAATTGCCTTTATTTTCCTTAACATCAAAATATTTAACAGTAAACAAAACCTTATCTTCATTTGGAGAAACAGACACTTCACCAACACGACCAAAAGCCCAAAGAACTTCTGGAGTAAGCTTTCCGTCTTTAACTTCAATTTGAGGTTTACCAACTACGTCATCTTTAGTTGGACGAGGCTTGCATGAAACAAAAATGATTGTAATAGCAAGTGCAAAAAATAAATACTTTTTCATTTTATAATTATATTAAACTTTATATTCTAAAATCCTCGCCAAAGGTACACATTAGTTATAAAAAGGGCAAATATGCAAAAAGAAAAAATTCTAAAAACTTAATTCCTATTGAAATAAAAATCCTGAAAATTTAGCTTGTATAAATAGTATTTCTTTATCTCCTTACTTAAAAATCTTTTGTCTAATTGATCGGAAGCATTTGAAATTTCTTTTACTTCCTGGTTCTTAAACAAAATATTTATGCTGTCATCCTTAAAACTATATGCCTTGTTTTTCAATTCTTCTGTTAAAACAAAATAAGATTTGATTTCTTCTTTTGAAAGTTTATTGACATTGGTCATTTGCCTTACAACATTATCAATATCTTTCTCTGAAAAGGGTTTATCTTGAATTTGCATCTTTCCCAAATGACGATTCATCAATGATTTTGAAAGATAAGAAAGAATAAAGTCTTCATTCATTGACCAAACCTTAATTGCATTCCAAATTTCTGAATCATCAATCATTGTGAAATAATCAATTGCTTTGGAGTCTTTAAGAGTTCTTGTTCCATTTTCAATAAAATATGCCAAATAAGGAGATATATTTTTTGTTAAGTCAATTCCTTTTTCCTGAATTTCTCTTGCTCTTTTTATTATTGTTTTAACAAGTATATCTGCTGAAACAACTGCCTTATGCATATAAACTTGCCAATACATCAACCGTCTTGAAATAATAAACTTTTCAATAGAATAAATACCCTTTTGCTCAACAACCAATTCATCATCCTTAACGGATAGCATCTTTATAATTCTTTCAGTTCCTATAACTCCTTCCGAAACTCCAGTAAAGAAACTGTCTCTTGTTAAATAATCCAATCTATCTGTGTCAAGTTGAGAAGAAACCAGTTGATGAAGAAAATGTTTTGAATATTTGTTTGAGAAAATATCTATTGCCATTTGAGAAACTCCTATTCTTTTCATCAGCTCCAAAGAAACCTCTTCGTGCACTTCTTCAAAAAAGAAATGTTCCAGACAATGAGAAAATGGACTATGACCAATATCATGCAAAAGAATGGCAGTTAAGGAAGCTTCAATTTCTCCATCTGTTATTATCTGTCCTTTTTGCTTTAAAACCTCCAAAGCCTGATTCATCAAAAACATTGCCCCCAAAGAATGAGAGAATCGAGTATGTTGAGCTCCTGGATAAACCAAATCACTAAGTCCAAGCTGCTTAATTCTTCTCAAACGTTGAAGATAGGGATGCTCAATCAAATCAAAAATACTTCCAAGTGGTATATTGATAAATCCATAAACAGGATCATTAATAATCTTCTTCCTATTGACAAAATCGTTCATAATGCAAAATTACATTATTATTTCAAAAAAACTCCATAATTGATTTTTACCTGAATTTTATCATTAGTTTATCAATGAAAACTACGCATAAATTTTTCTTTACTTTATAAAAGTGTATCAAACCCTTATTATACTTTAATAATATCAAGTATAAATTTGATAACGTACGACCATAACATTGCTAAGGTACGACCTTAATTGATTAAGGTACGACCATAATAATAATAAGGTCGTACCTTATCAAATTTATTCCTCGTTTTAATAAATTTATTCTTGATATAAATATTCTTTTCCCTTATTTAAAGAAAAATTAATAAGACATAAATTCTTAGATAGTATATCTTATAAATACTTATTAGTGCAGAATTAAAATCTCTAATTCTTTATCTGAGTTCAAAATAAATTATTATTTTTGTGAAATAGAAAACTATAGATATGGCTACAATTTACGATATAGCATTTGCAAACATTCCTGGAGTTGGACCTTCAACAGCTAAGGAGATAATGAACGTTTATTCTTCAACTGAGGAATTCTTTAGCGAGAGTCGTTCAAATTTGGAGAAGATATTTAAAACAAGAACAAAAACCATTGATGCTATTGTCAATAAAACAATGTTTGACAAATGCGAGAAGGAATTACTTTTTATGGAGAAGTATAATATTAAATGCCTTTTCTTTAAAGATGAAGAGTATCCTAATCGTCTTTTGCAAATTCCCGATAATCCTATATGCATTTACTATCAAGGCAATGAAGACCTCAACCTTGGAAAAATGGTTGGAGTGGTTGGAACTCGCAATGCTACACAATATGGGAAAGACCTTACAGAAAAAATTGTACAAGAGTTAAAAGAATATGGTGTTGGAATTGTTAGTGGCTTGGCTTATGGAATTGATTCGGTTTCTCATAGAGTTAGTCTTAAGGAAGGTATTCCTACATTTGCAGTTTTGGGACATGGACTTGATATGATTTATCCTAAAGAAAATTTTGACATGGCTATTGAAATGACAAAGCAGGGTGGTTTGATTACAGAGTTTATGACTGGAACAAAACCTGAAAGTTTTCATTTTCCAAAACGAAACAGAATAATTGCTGGTTTGTGTGATTGTGTTATTGTTATTGAAGCTGCAAAGAAAAGCGGTTCTTTGGTTACGGCTGATTTGGCAAATCAATACGATAGAGAAGTTTTTGCTTTGCCAGGAAGAGTTAATGATGAATTTAGTCTTGGCTGCAATTATTTAATTAGCAGTCAAAGAGCCAATATCTTGCATTCCATTGATGATATTGTAAAGATAATGAATTGGGATGTTGCCAAAGAAACTCAAACTAAGAAAAAACCTAAGAAACCTACTCACTTAAATAAAGATGAAAGCATTATTTATGATATTATTGATTGTAAAGAAGAAATAAATATTGACGACCTTTCAATAGAATGCAAACTGAATACTTCTGTTTTGGCTTCTTGTTTGTTGAATCTTGAACTTGAAGGAATAATTCGCTGTTTACCCAAAAAGACATATAAAATATGCTAAAAATAAATCCTTGTTTTATTTGACTAAAACAAGGATTTAATAATTTAAAACTTTATTCTATTTTATTAGTATAAAGTTCTATTGAAAGTTTTCTGAAAGCAAGTCAAATTCTTTTTTTGCAGAAGAAGCCTTATAGAGTATTCTGTAAACTGCATCTGCAATAGGAATTTCTGCTTTATATTTTTTGTTTAAATCATGAATACATTTAGCAGCGTAATATCCTTCGGCAACCATTTTCATCTCCAGTTGAGCTGAATTGACTGAATATCCAAATCCTATCATTTGTCCAAAAGTACGGTTGCGTGAGTGTTGAGAATAGCAAGTTACTAAAAGGTCTCCAAGATAGGCAAGATTATTAATGTTTCTTCCATCCAAAGGAGAGCAAAGAGAAAGGAAATTCTCCATTTCTTGCAATCCATTTGAAACAACAACACTTATAAAATTGTCTCCAAAACCTAATCCCTTGCATATTCCAACAGATAGGGCGTAAATGTTTTTCATTATACCAACATATTCAATTCCTTCAATATCATTAGAAATTGTTGTTTTCACATAACGACATTGAAAGCTATCGGCAATATGTTTTGCCAGTAGAGAGTTGTGAGATCCAACAGTAAGGTAGGTTAAGTTTTCCTTAGCAATTTCTTCTGCATGGGAAGGTCCACTGATTACTGCCTGGTTAGCATAAGAAACATCAAATTTGTCTCTCATAAATTCTGCAACAATTTGATTTGTTTCTGGAACAATTCCTTTGGTTGCAGATATCACATTTTTGTTATTGAAATCTTCAGCACTCAGCCCTTCCAAAGAACGAGCAAAGAAAGCAGAAGGAATGACAAAGAGAAGATTATCTGCCTTTGAGATAACCTTCTTTATGTCATTAGAAATTTTTATTTTACTTGTATTAAGTTCACATTGGCTAAGGTAAAGTGGGTTATGATTATGTTTTTTTAATCCATCAACAATTTCCTTTTCTCTAACCCACCAATAAACTTCTTGATGAGTTTCTGTTGCTATCTTAACAATTGCTGTTGCCCAACTACCACTTCCAAATATTGCAATCTTCATTACCTATTTTTTTATAATCCTAAAACTGATTTTCCTTGTTCAAAACGAATATCCTTTGGAATTTTTGCAGAATTGATTTTATCTAAATCCTTTTGAAGTTCTGGTTTAATAACACCATTTTTATCATTATATTCAGTTGCAAATTTAATGTCTCCTTCTCCTTCAACCTTAATAATAAGTGCTGCCCAACTTTCCATTGCTTTCTTAGCTTTTGCAAAATCAATTACATATTTTCCGTCTTTGTTTTTTGAGAAAGCTCCATTGTCTTGAAAATAGTTAAAGCACATCATATTTGCTTTTCCATGAGCTGAAGCAGCTCCAAAACGAACTGAACGAAGAATTCCTGCAATGAAAGTTGCAAGTGCATCTTCTTGAGTTATATTAGTTATTTGTTTCTTTTCAATAAGTGAGGTAACCATGTAAAGTCCTAAAATGTCTGCTTTTGCTTCTTCCCAACCAGAGTATTGATTACCTAAAGCTTTTCTAACAGATCCTTTTCCGTTTATAGTATTTTTTATTCCTAAACCATGAGAAACTTCGTGGAAAGTAACATTAGAGAAGAAAGCATCAAATTTAATATTCTTTAATTGGTCTTTAACCATAATTTGTTCTGCAATTGGCATAAGGATTTTATCGAATTTTGCCTTCATAGCATTCTTTAATTGAAGACGTCTTGCTCCTTTTTTTAGTTGAACTCTTTCGTCATTAGGAAGATTAATTGCAATTGTTTTACTACCTGAGTTACAATCTCCACCATAGAAGATAACATCATAAACATTCAAATCAGAATCAGTTCCAGGTATTTCTTTCTTAAATTTTGCTTCAACTGGAAGTTCTTTTTGAAGTTGAGGAAGCATTGATGTAAATTTAGCTAAGTCATTGCTCCATTTTTCATCCTTTACTAAAATGAATGCTTCGTAAGCTGCTTTTGAACCAAAACGACGATCTTCATAATTTTCAATTGGACCACAAACAAAATCAAGTTTTGATTTCTTCATATCCATCCAAGCCATATCTGATGCAAAGTAGTCATCTGTTTGGAATGCTTTCTTTCTTTCAACTAAATATTTTTTCAAACCTTCATCTTCTGCCAATGTAATAGCTTTTTCCAATAACTTATCTACCTTTTGTAATTCTTCTTTATATTCTTCTCTATACCATTTAACAACCAATTTTCCATCTTTATCACGACGGATAACAGTATAAAGATTATCTTTATTCTTATCTTTTAAAGTATTATATTCTTCATCAGTCATATCAACTGGATAGAAATTTGCTCCAAGAGGTTTTTCTCCAAATCCTGCAACAAAAGGCTTCATATTGTTTAGTCTTTCCCAAGGACCATAATTAATCATTGCAAATTCTCTTGCTGCTTTATCGCTTATGGTGTCCATATCTGTTTTGTTTCCATAGGCTTGTTTCCAGAATAAATCATCCATAATTTGACCTATTTCAAGGAAAGTCTTAATTAATTCTTTTTCATTTTGGCTCAAATGCGAAAGGTCTGTAGTTAACCTTACTGATGCAAACTCATCAACTTTTTCTTGCATAGGACTTTTTGTTTCTTCTTTTGGGGTTTCTTTCTTTTGACAGCTTGCAAAGCCAATTAATGCTACTGCAAGGCAAACATAAATTATTTTTTTCATTTTATTTGTTTGTTTAATATGTTTTCAAGTTGCGAAGATATAAACTTTTTCTCAGATGTAAAAAGTTTTGAGTTTTACTTGCCAACATTCTCCTTCGTTTTTAAAACTGTTTATTTGATTAAAGGGAAATAAAAAAAGGCTTATGTTAAACACAAGCCTTTTCCAATTTTATGTTATGAAAGTATTATCTGTTAATAGTAATCTTTTTAGTTACCACTCCATTTTCTGAAGCAACCTTAACAAAATACATTCCATTATTTAGATTAGATGTATTAAGTTCAATTGTGTTTTGTCCAGCTTTCATTGATTTTGTTCCCAAATCAATTACATTTCTTCCCATTAAGTCAACAACCTTAATAGTTGCAACTGAATTTTGAGATAAATTAATATCTAATGTTGCATTATCTTTAGCTGGGTTAGGATAAATTGTCATTGAAACATCGTTTAAAGAAACTTCTTCTAATCCAATATAGTCACCATAACCTATTTTTCTTACATCACTTGCTCCAAATTTACCATCAGAAACAACTATTGTATCTCCTTGACCATCTAAAATATAATATCCTCCAACTCCATATCCAGAGTTAATTCCATCTCCATATTGATCATTAATTGTAAATGTGTAACAATCGTTTTCTGTTATTGTTAAATCAACAACTTTCAATCTGTCTGTTTGAGCATCTGTATATGGTCCTCCTGATTTTACAACTGTTCCTGATGAATTTTTAATATTCCAAGTTGTTTCAGTTCCATAATTATCTAAAGTAAGATAAAGAGTTAATCCATTACGAGCAGGTGCTGGTTTTTTGAAAGTTGTAATTTCTCTAAGGTCTGTTGGGATTCCATTTATTGAACGGATTAAAACGTCAACTTCATTTTGAATACCATTTTGTAGTTCTAAAACAGGTAGATTTGGAATATCAGCAGTTTGGAATGTAGCAATTTCTCCTTCCCAATTTGTTATATTGCTTAATCCGAATACTCTTGTATCAATAACCATTGATTTAATTGTATCTTGACCAATGTTTCTAACTTTTAAAGTTTGTCCTACATATTTTGAACATCCTGAAAGGTCATTCAATTTGTAAGATTTAATTTCTGCTCCAAATTGATTTGCAATAATAAATGTTGGTTGACATAATGTACCAGTGTAAATAGTTTTATTATCTTTTGCTACAAATGCAGCTATTTCAATGTTTTCAAATTCTAATGGCACATTTCTAATTGCATCTGGTAATGTATAAGTGTAGGTTTTAGTAAAGAAAGTTCCAGCAGGAATAACTCCTGAAGTTTCTACTGATAAAAGATCTCCCCATTGACCAGTTATAAGATGACGAAGCATATGCATATGTCGATATTGTGTTCCAACAACGTAGTCTGGATTCTTATCCATTCCTGATTGTGGTCCAATTACTTCATTTTGCAAAATTGCTACATTTAATTTATTTGTTGACGTTTCTGCATCTGCTGTATAATATACTTCAACTGTAACTGTAAGTAATCTTGTTTCTGCATCAATCTGAGCTCTTGCAGCAACATTAACTATTGATTGTTGAGCAAGAATAGGAGTAACTGCAGTAGGCCATGTAGTATAATTAACTGGTCCAGATCCACGATTTAATGTGCCATTTGGATAAGAAGCAATTGAATATTGGTTAGCAAGAGCATTACCCCATTCAGTTTTATAATCAGGATTATTTCCTGAAAAACCTCCTTGGTGAATATTAATAGCTACAATTCTTCCAGGATTAGCAGTCGAAATAGCATTAACAATTTTATGTCCTGCTGGACACCACGTACAATTTGTTCCAGTGAACTCTTCAATAACAACATTCTTATTTGAAGGTTGTGTTGAAACAAATGTTGGCTGTGCCATTGTAACAATAGTTAGAAATAATCCAACTAAAGAAAGGATAATTTTTTTCATGTTTATTATTTGTAATTATTAATTTTATTCTACTATAAGTTTCTTTATTTCTACTCCTTCTGAAGTGAAAATCTTAAATAAATATGTCCCTTTACTTAAAGAACTAATATTAATATTAGCTTCCTTATTAACAATATTATATACTAAAACTTTTAATCCAACTATACTATATATTTCCACTTTATCAATAGTATTTATTGATTTAATAGTTACATTATCTTTTGCAGGATTAGGGTAAACCTTAATTGTATTTTCACTATCTAAATTAGAAAACGTATTTTTTCTTTCAAAAGTTAATCCTTTTGCTTGTTGACTTACACAAATACTAATTATACTACTGCAAATATTATTATTAGGAGTAGTAACAATATGCTCTACATAATAAGTTCCAGCAGCTGTAAATGTATAAGCATAACTAGAGGCTGATACAGTAGGGATAATTGGAATATAATTTGCATCATAAATATTCCAAGTATGATTACCATAAGTATTTAAAGAAGTAAAAGAATATCTCTTAGGGTTTGGAGTATCTGCCGATACCTTAAAATCACAATTAAATTCTTCATACGTTATAGTTAATTCTGGCCATAATGTAGGGTCTGAATGATTACTTGAGGCAAATACAATCCCAGAATAATTTTGAGATATTTGATTAGGAGTAATCATAAATCCCCAATTATTAGCATTATTACCTTTCATATAGTTTAGCATATTTATAAGTTCAGGATTCGAAGTTGAAGTAGAGTTTAAAGTATAATTATAGTTCCATTGGGAAGTCGCAGCAGGCATTGAAATATACCCTGTAGATGCTGTGCTTGGTTGTGTACTATATGTTACTGTATTTTCATCCCAAGATGATGTTATTCTTTCAATGTAGTAAGAGAAACTGCTTAATGTACTATTCCCAAGAGGAAAATTTGTACTATTTGGCACTCCAAACAATTTAAGACTTGCACTTATTATTTTAGCGTTATTTGGGATTAAACTTAATTGATCAAATCTTAATAAAAATTGACTATTAATAGTCCCTTTTTTATAAAAAGTAGATGTAGTTGCCAATTCACTCATACTCCCAAAATTTACTCCGTTATATGGAGTTGGATTCACAGACCAATCTGTCTGAATCACTGCATCTGTAGCTTTAGTATTTAGATATTTGAATTTTACTGTTTTTTGCTGAGAAAATCCACTTATTGTTGTAGCAAAAATTACTACAAATAATATATATTTTATATATGTATATGCTTTCATTTTATTATTGTTTTAAATTATTATTAAATACTTTTCTTATAAATAATCTATTCTATGCAAATTGTCTCACACTTTGTAAATTCTCGTCCATCATAAATATGTGTTATTTTATGACAAATAGTATATGTACTAGAATAAGGGAATGTGTAGTTAAAGTTCATATTCGTTGATACAACAACTCCATCTATCGTCCACTCATGAGACCATTGAGAAGAGCAAAAATATTGAGAAGAAAAGGTATAAGCATAAATATTTGAAGCTAAGTAAGTATAGCTAAAATCAGCAGTAGAATAAAACACAATCAAAGTTGGTCTAAATTTTTCTTCAGAAAAATCACTTGATTTAAAGAAAGTATTACGAGGAGAAGTTTCATTTTGTAATTTAATCATGAATCCATTATTTTGGCTTGGATTGGCGTGCATATATTTTACCATTTGAAGTAAATTATTGGAATTATCCGAATAGTTCCAATTGAGTACAGAAGTTGATGGTGTTACATTAACTCTATTTAATGTAGTTGTAGTTGGTTGATTTGACCATTGTACTGTCGATTCTGACCAAGGTTGAGTAATTCTTTCTATCCATAGTTCATTGGATAAACCATTATTTGGCCAACTATTTCCATTAGGAGTAATTGTACTTGTTCCATATCCATAAAGATAAAGCACAGCAGATTCTATTTGTGCATTTGCAGGGATAGTATTTATATCTGCAAACTTAATTAATGAGCGAATAGTTCCCGTATTAGAGGAATTCATTACAAGCTCATCAACATTCCCAAAATTAGTGTAAGGGTTACTTGATTTAATAATTGCATCTATTCCGATTGTAGGGTCTGGTTGCATAAACTTGCTTGCCTGAGAGAATAGATTTGATGCACTAACAAACGTCATTATTAGTGCTAATAATGTAATTTTCTTCATAGTGTTTTATTTTAAGTTAATACTAATTATTAATGTGCAAATGTAGAAATAAAATTGTAATATACAAATTATTTGATATAATTTTCGCTATTAGGAATTAATTGGCTCCAAAAAAAGTATTTATTTTATAAAAATCAGTATGTTTAATTTGGCTCGATTTAAAGTTTATTTAATCAAAGATAATTCATAAAATGCTATCAACATTCCATTTATTGAATAGATTACATATTAAACACATAAAAGCCTTAGTTAATATTATGGAGGTAAATTCGATTAGAAATAGAACGGAAATAACTTTTTCTTGTCAACCTGCTAAAGCAGTGGACAATAAATTTTAATAGAAAATCCTATTTAGGAATTTGGGTTAAACTTGTCTGTTTCACTTGTGGACTTCTAATTTTTACTTTTAGACTTCTTGTTT
>DIOL01000012.1:60775-61044 GCA_002423895.1 Bacteroidales bacterium UBA5515
TTTTACTTTTAGACTTCTTGTTTAAGGTAAAAAAGTCTGATTTTTCATGTTAAGAAGTCTGACTTTTTGAAATGAAAAGTCAGACTTTTTGTGTACGATAACTTAGTTATTCAAGTAAAAAAACTTCTTCGAAATCTACAATGAAGATTTTAAAATATTTTCAATTTGAATTGAAGTTTGAAGACTGAATTATTAAAAATCCTAAGCATATTTAAACTACACTTAGGATAATTAGGAGTGTCCTCGCGGGGACTCGAACCCCGGACCCA